>NZ_JWTB01000009.1 GCF_000813845.1 Pseudarthrobacter phenanthrenivorans | reverse complement strand
GGCTGCCAGGTCGGCGGCCGTTGGGTCTGTGGTGGTGCCGCCCAGGCCAAGGTTCACGGCTGCATCCGCGGCGAGGTCGGCCGTCGTGCCGTCCGTGACTGCGGTGCCTGTGGTGCCGTCGGTGACGGTGCCGAGGCCGAGGTTGATGTCCGCGGCGGCTGCCAGGTCGGCGGCCGTCGGGTCTGCGGTGGTGCCGCCCAGCCCGAGAGTCACGGCTGCATCCACGGCGAGGTCCGCCGTCGTGCCGTCCGTGACTGCGGTCCCTGTCCCGGTGCCGTCGGTGACGGTGCCGAGGCCGAGGTTCACGTCCACTGCGGCGGCGACATCCGTTGAGCTTGCCGGCGTTGGGTCACCCAGCAGGCCCAACGACATCGAGTCAGCGGGTGCCGCCGCCGAGATGAGGGCGGAGGCGGAAAGGTCCGTCCCGCTGGTGGTATCCGCTGCATTGGCGGCAGCGGTGCCGAAGGCCAGAAGGCCACCGGCAAAGAGGGTGCTGAGCAGCCCCCTGCGAAGGGTGCAGTTCATGATGATTCTCCTGAAAGTTGAATTGTGCGGGCGCTGGTCAGCTGCCCGTAGAGCCACGTGCTGCCCCGGGAAGGGCAGGGGGCTTCAACTAATCGGGAGAAGAACCGGGATCGAAAGACACCGGCGCAGGAGCATGCTCAGAGGGGTCCGCGGCTGGCAGAGTGCCGGGACGTTCAAGACCAAAGTCAAACGGGCTGAGCCAGGCCGGCGCACCGGAGGACCCGCTCGAGGATCCACCGGCGCCTGTGCCGGAGGCCGGGGCCGGAGGGGCCTGGGCAGGCAGCGGTGCAGGGTCGGCAGGACCAACAGGTTCTTCTGAAACAGAGCCTGAGGTTTCGGCGACGGCTGACCGTACCCCGGCCGTGACTGCAAGAGGCGCACTGGGCAGGACTGCCAAGCCGGAGCCGATACGTTCGGTTGCCCCGGCAGGCGCTGCAGCCTGATCCGCTTCCGAGGCCGTTGGCACGGCCGTCCGGTCCAGTGCAGGAGCCGCGGGAGCGGCCTCTGCGGAAACTGGCAAAGCCGCGACGGGAACTTCCGCCGGCGCGGTCGCGACCGGCACTCCGGGAAGCGGAACGGGCAGTTGGTCAGTGCCTGTCAAGACATCCGATACCGGCTGAAGAACCGGTTCCAGGACCGGCAACGCCTCGGCTGCCGGTTCGGCAACAGCGTCCACGAGCCCGATGGTCACCTCGTCGGCGAGTTCGGCGAGGGGAGCGGTGACCGTGGAAACAGTTTCAACCGGAACAACCTGGCCCACGACGGGAACCGAAGCGATAAGACCGTCCGCCAGCCCGGAAACCTGGGCTGCCACGGGCTGTGCCAGCCCGGGTGCTGCCGCAGGATCGGTGGAGGATCCGGTTGGCACCGGGGAGATGGCCTCCACAACGTTTTGCGACAGCGTCGAAACGGGATTGGCGACACTGCCCAGAAGTGAGGAGGAGTCATGGCCCGCATCGGCGGAAGCTGCGGTCGACGAAAGCGTGAGCCAGGTGACGGCCGCGGCGCCGGCAAGGAGCACTGGGCGCAGGGCACTCCACGGCGAACTTAGTCGAGCCATGCGTACCACCCCCCAGTGACCGGCGCAATCGATGCTGTCTAAAGGGTAAAACCGATTCTTACCGGAAGTCCAGAGTTCGCTCAAAGGATTTTACAAATTGACGGCACCCGTGCCGTAGCTGTCACTGTGTACGGCGGCCAGTCACATGCGTGACCACCCTGATTAAAGCCGCGCCGCCGCCGTCGTCCTTCCCTTAGCCTCCGCTAATGGCTGTCGTTGGGGTAGCTCACGCCAAGCTGGGCGCGCACCCCGTCGAAAAGGCGCATGGTGTTCAAGGTATCCTCCAGCGGCATGACAGGGCTTTCGGTCAGGCCCTGCTGCACACAGCGCGTCACTTCCCGCAGCTCATACGCGTAACCTTTGCCCACCACGTCGAACGTTTCCGTCCGGCGCTCGTCCCAGCCCGTGGCGATGACCAGCTCCCGCGGGTTGTTGATGGAGCCGATACTCTGCAGGAAACCCAGGCTTCCGGACACGGTGGCGGTGCGCGGACCGTGGGCCAGGAGCGATGACGTCAGCTGGACCTGGGCGGCATGGCCGTAGCCGAGCGTCATGGCATTCTGCGCATCCACGCCGTCGTCATTGACAAAGCCGGTGGCGCTCACGGTCTGCGGGAACCCGAGTGTCCCGAGCGCCCAGAGGAGCGGGTAAACGGACAGGTCCAGCAAGGCCCCTCCACCATCCTTCCGGGCCCACAGCCTGGCCGTGGGGGAGTACGGCGCCGGGAATCCGAGGTCTGCGGTGATCCAGTGGATGTCGCCCAGTTCACCGGAGGCTGCGATCTGGAATGCGCGCTGCATGGACGGCAGGAAGCGGCTCCACACAGCCTCCATCAGGAACAGCTTTTTGCTGCGCGCAAGCTCGATGAGCTCCGCTGCCTCCCGGGCATTGATGGTGAACGCCTTCTCGCAGAGCACGTGCTTGCCAGCATTGAGGGCGGCCAGGACGATTTCGTGGTGCTGGGCGTGCGGTGTGGCGACGTAGACAACATCCACGGCGTCGTCGGCGAGCAGCCGCTGGTAGCCGGGCACCCCGCCGTCGTCCCCATAGGCCTTGGCAAAGTCGTAGGCGACGGCGAACGCGTCCGCCGTGTCCTGGGTCCTGGAACTGACCGCGTACAGATCGGCGTCGTCAAGCAGCGCGAGATCCTGCGAGACGGCCCGGGCGATGCTGCCTGTTGCGATGATTCCCCAACGCAAGGGAGCTCCGGTGGCGGACCGGGGGTCCTGGTTGGGCTGGCTGGACAGCCATGGCGTGGCGATGGGGGCAGTCATAGCAGCAATCCTGTCACAGCCCCGCAGGGGCGGCCGTGAACTGCGCACCCCGGGTGGTGTGGGGTAAGGGGAAGAGGCCGACGGCGGGAGGAGCCGCTGTGCGCTTCCCCCGCCGAAGGACCCGCTGCGTCAGGCCGTGGCCGCCACGGTGTTTCGGCTCCGGACCGGTTCTTCGGTCAGTTTCCCCTGCTGAAGGCGGAAGCGGCGGTCTGTCTTGTTGGCAAGGACCCTGTCATGGGTGACCACGAGGATGGTGGTGTTGTGGTCCCGGCTCAGGGAGCTCAGGAGCTCGATAATGTGGTCGCCCGTCTGCTCGTCCAGGTTGCCGGTGGGCTCGTCGGCCAGGATGAGCTTGGGCTCGTTGGCCAGGGCCCGTGCAATGGCAACGCGCTGCTGCTCGCCGCCGGAGAGCCTGTTGATCCGCCGGTCGTGCTTGGACGGATCAAGCTGGACCTGTTCCAGCAGGTCCTTGGCGCGCTGCAGCCGGGCGGCCTTGCGGACCCCGGCGAACTCCATGGGCAGCATGACGTTGTCCACGGCGGAGAGGTTGGGGATCAGGTTGAACTGCTGGAACACGAAACCGATGTCCCGGCGGCGGTACTCCGTCAGCCTGCCGTCCGGAAGACTGGCCAGGCTGACCCCATCCACCCCGACGTCGCCGCTCGTGGGCTTGTCCAGGGCGCCCAGCAGGGACAGTAGCGTGCTCTTGCCGCTGCCGCTCTTTCCCACAATGGAGGCCAGCGTGCCCTGCTCCAGGGTGAAACTGACATCGTTGACGGGCTTGATGGTGCGGTCACCGGAGTTGAAGGTGCGGACCAAATTCTTTACTTCAATCATGGCTATTCTCCTCGCAGGACTTCGATGGGACGGATACGCGCTGTGAGCAGCGCGGGAACCAGGGCTCCGATGATGGCAACGCCAAAGAAAGCGGCGATGCCTCCGGCGATCACGCCGGGGGAGGCGCTTGCCGTGACGGAATTCAGCAACTGGGAGGCGCCGCCGAAGGGTCCGCCCTGCCCGCCGGGGAATCCTCCGCCGGCACCCGGGACGCCCCGCCCTGCGGTGGGTGTCGTGGTGGTGTTGCTGCTGATCAGGGCGGAGGCGATGCTGCCGCTGGCAAAGGACGCAATGGCGGCGCCCACCGCGCTGCCCAGGGCCGCCAGGACCAGGGCCTCGAGGACGAACTGCAGGCCGATGGTGCGGTTGGGTGCGCCGATCGCCTTCAGGACCCCGATCTCGCGGCGGCGCTCGCGGACCAGCATCACCATGATCAGCAGGATGATCAGGCCGGCTGTTCCAAGGGCTGCGATGAAGGCGATGAAGGAGATGTTCTTGACGCTGTCCAGGGAGCTGACCGCCGTCTGCAGGTTCTGTCCCTGGGTGACGTCGGCCTTGTCGGTGCCGAGCGCCGACTGGAGGGCAGTCTTGGTGGTGGCGACGTTGTCCATGGAGTTGACCGTGACGATCATGCTGGACAGCTCACCCGGTGTTCCGGCGAGGGCCTGGGCGGTGGGGAGCGTGACGTAGAGCGCGTTGTTGCCAAAGGCGGTGCCGGCGTCGAACAAACCGGAGACGGTGTAGGTCTGATCGTTGATGGTGAAGGCGGACCCGATCGTGAGGTTGTTCTTTTCGGCAAGGGTCGTGCCCAGCAGGGCGCCGGTGGATGCAGCGGTGTAGTCGCCGAGCCCGGAGCCCCGGGTGATGTTCAGGGCCTTGCCCGTGGTGTCCACTTCGGCGCCAACACCGGTGGCGGTGATGGGGAGCGATCTGACGCGCTGCGTGGTTCCGGTGCTGCCGGAGGTACCGGCGGTGCCATTGGCCTGCTGGTTGCGGTTGCCCAGGGTGCCGGCTTCCACAGCCGCGGTGAGGCTGGTGGTCAGGGTGGTTGCGGACTGGCCTCCGGGTCCACCCTGTCCTGCCTGGCCTGCCTGGCCGGCCGCCGCCTGCGCCGCTTGTTCAGCCGCATTGCGGAGCCGCAGGGATGAGGTCCCGACGACGGCACTGACGTTGGGCACGCCGGCAGCCGTGGCTGCCTGGTCCGCCGTGAGGGGCTCGCCACCGCCTTCGAAACCCTGCCCACCAGCGGGGTTGACGGTCAGGACGGTGCCCACGGAGGCATTCAGCTCCTGGACTTTGGCCCCCACCGCCTGGTTGGCCACGAGCATCGCCAATGCTAGGCCAATGGCGACGGCCAGCACCGCGACAACCGCTGCGGTGCGGACCTTGTTTCTGAAGGCGTTACCTACACTCCGGGCAAGGACGCTCACGTTACTCCTAAGACTCAGGTGCCGGCGCGGAGGGCCGGCTTCGGATCAACCTTCGCCGGAGATCCTGTGCAGTGATCCGGCCGTACCTGTGTTTGTCCTGTGAAGGACTCTTGACAGGTTTGTCATGAGCCACGTAAAAATGAACCGTCAGCTCGGGAAAGCGTTTTCTGAGCGATCGCAGTTTTCCAACCGATCCAGCACATACCAAGGCATGTGGTCTGTTTGGCATGCCGGAAATTAGGCCGATGAAGTCCGAAACGAAGTCTCCCGCACCATCACCTGCAAACCGACGATTGCGCCGCAGTGGTGCGATCGCAGTCTCCGTGGCCACTGCTCTCGCCGCCGGGCTTGTTTTGGCGGCTCCGGCCCCGGCCAGCCCTGCCCCGACGGGAGGTGGGGTCATCAAAGCCGACGACCCGGCACCTACCGGCTGGGCCGCCGTCGGACGCGGCACAGACGGCGGCGCCGGCGCACCCGCCGGAAGCCGCTACGAGGTAGGCACGCTCAGTGAACTGAAAGCGGCCCTGGCCAATAACGGCCAGCCCACTGCACCCAAGGTCATCTACGTCAAGGGAACCATCGACGGAAACCAGGCACTGGACGGGCGCATCCTCGGCGAGCAGGACTACGCAGCAGGCTACGACATTGCCAAGTACATCTCCTGCTTCGGTCCGGACGGCAAGGTGTGGAGCGACCAGACCTTCGACTACTGCAAGAAGCAGCGGCAGTTGCGGCAGACCGGAAGCAACAACATGAAGCGACAGATCGAGGTCAGCATCCCCAGCAACACCACCGTGATCGGGCTGGGCCCGGACTCAGGCTTCGTGGGCGCCAATATCGTGATCCTAAGCGCCACGAACGTCGTGCTCCGGAACCTGAGCGTTGAGGCTCCGGTCGACTACTTCACGACTTGGTCACCCGACGATGGAAACGGTGCTTGGAACGCACGGTTCGATGCTGTTTCCTCTGTTACGTCCGACCATCTCTGGATCGACCACGTGCGTCTGTCCGATGGCCGCTTCCCGGACAGTGAGGCGCCGCTGGGTCCCAACGGCAAACCGGCCAACCGGCACGACGGCCTGTTGGACCTCAAGGACGGCACGGATTTCGTGACGATTTCCAACAGCAGGCTTTCCAACCATGACAAGACCATGCTGCTTGGTTCCGGCGATGAACACGTGGACAAGGATGGTGGCAAGCTGCGGGTTAGCTACATCGGCAACTACTTCGAAAACCTGCAGCAACGTGCGCCCCGCGTCCGGTTCGGCCAGGTGCACGTGGTTAACAACTACTTCACGGGGAGCACCGATGATCCCTACTACCCGCTCACCAGCGAAGCCCAGGGCGGGAGCAGCTACTTCCTGGGAGCCGGCTACGAGTCCCGGATCTTCTCCGAACGCAATGCCTTCGAATTGACCGGGCCCGGCGCCGACCCGTCGATCATGGTCAGCAGTTACAACGGCCATCGCTTCAGCGACACGGGCTCCTGGTTCAACGGCCAGCCGGCGGACCTCGATGCGATCGCCAGGGCCTCCTTCGAACAGCACCGGGAAACGGCGCTCGCCGAAGCCGCGGCAAGCGGCTCGCCCGCTCCCGACTGGACGGGCTGGGAATTCACTACGGACGTGGGCTGGAACCCGGCGGATGTCTACGGCTACAAAGCGTTCACCACGCCGCAGGCGGTCAAGAACCATGCCGTGCAGTTCACCGGGCCGGGAGTACTGACCGTGAAGCAGTAACAGGAGCAGGAAAGCCCGCTTAAAGGGAACAGCCCGGACCCCATGAGGGGACCGGGCTGTTCTGTAAGGGAAGGTGCTACTTGGTGATCGGGCCGAGTACCGGATCGTCCGTGTAGGCCGTCTTGACGTTGGCGGAGGTCACGATGACCGGCTCCAGCAGGTAGGCGGGAACAACCTTGTTGCCGTTGTTGTAGGACTTGTCGTCGTTGACCTCAGGCTTCTTGCCGGCCTGCAGATCCTTCACCATGGTGATGGCGTGCTCGACGAGCTTGCGGGTGTCCTTGTTAATGGTGGAGTACTGCTCGCCCGCCATGATCGACTTGACCGACTCAACCTCTGAGTCCTGTCCGGTGACGACCGGGATCGGCTTGCCGGCGGCCTTGACGGAGGTCAGTACCGCGCGGGCCAGGGTGTCGTTGGGGGACAGAACGCCATCCAGGTTCGCGGACGTGTAGTTGCCGCTGAGCAGCGTGTCCATGCGGCGCTGGGCGTTTTCAGCCTTCCAGCCCTGGGTCACGGCCTGCTCGAAACTGCTCTGGCCCGACACGACCTTGAGGGTGCCGTCATCGATCTTGGGCTTCAGGACGCTCATGGCGCCGTTGAAGAAGACCTTGGCGTTGGCATCGTCAGGGGAACCGGCGAACAGTTCGATGTTGTACGGGCCGGACGGCTTCTTGGCCTTGAGCCCGTCCAGCAGGGCCTGGCCCTGAAGGACACCGACCTTGAAGTTGTCGTAGGCCACGTAGTAGTCGACGTTGTCCGTGTTCAGCAGAAGCCGGTCGTAGGCGATGACGGTGGCGCCGGCGTCCTTGGCCTGCTTGAGCTGGGTACCCAGCTGGGAACCGTCGATGGCGCCCACGATGATGACCTTGGCACCCTTGGTGACCATGGCACTGATCTGGTTCTGCTGCTCCGACACGCCGCCGTTGGCGAACTGGACGTCAGCCTTGAACCCGGCACCGTTGAGCCCGTCGTTGAAGAGCTTCTCGGCCAGGACCCAGTTCTCACTGGTCTTCTGCGGAAGGGCGACACCGATGGAGGAGTTCTGGTCGAATCCTCCGGCCCCTCCGCTGGCTCCGCCCGAGCTGCCGCTGTCCGAGCGGCCACAGCCCGTCAGCGCCAGTGCTGCGATGGCAGCAACCGCTGCGGCCTTTCCTGCTTTACCAAACATTCGCATTGTTGGTTCTCTTTCTTTGTGTGATGGAACAGTATTCAGGCTGCAAACTTCAGGCTTCCCTGGCGATCGCTTCCTTGGTGGAGGTGGTTTCGTCGGGCTGGATGGGGTTGCTGGGACCCGCAGTGGGACGGTTCATGTTCCGGGTCAGCATGCCGATGATCGAGCGCTTGCCCTGGGACTTGTTGTAGACGTCGAAGGCGACCGCGATCAGCAGGACCAGGCCCTTGATGATCTGGGTCAGGTCGGCGCCGACGCCCAGGAGCTGCAGGCCGTTGTTGAGTACCGCCATCACCAGGCCACCGATGATGGAGCCGACGACGGTGCCCACGCCGCCTGTCACTGCCGCGCCGCCAATGAAGACTGCGGCGATCGCGTCAAGTTCCCAGCCGACGCCGTCGAACGGACCCGAGGCGGTGGAGCGGCCCACGAAGATCATGCCCGCAAGGCCGGCCAGGATGGACATGTTCATCATGACCAGGAAGTTGACCTTCTTCGACTGGACACCGGACAGCTCGGCAGCGTGCCGGTTGCCACCCACGGCGTAGACGTGGCGGCCCAGGATGGTGCGGGAGGAGATGAAGCCGTAGATGAGGACCAGGACAGCCAGGATCAGGCCCGGGATCGGGAAGGAGGTGCCCGGACGGCCGGTGGCGAAGAGGTACGTGGCATAGAGGATGGCGGCGCAGATGAGGACCAGCTTCAGCACGGTGACCCACATTTCCGGTACCTCGGCGCCCAGCGCCTTGGCACGGGCCCGTGAGCGCAGCTCGCCCACAACGACGAAGACCGCGATGGCGATGCCCAGCAGCAGCGTCAGGTTGTTGTAGCCGGTGTTCGGTCCGACCTCGGGAAGGTAACCGGAGCCGAGGTACTGGAAGTCGCTGGGCACGGGGATTGTGTTGGACTTGCCGACGAACTGGTTGAATCCGCGGAAGAGGAGCATGCCGGCCAGGGTCACGATGAAGGCAGGGATGCCCACATAAGCGGTCCACCAGCCTTGCCAGGCGCCGATGACCGCGCCCAGGACCAGTCCCAGCAGGACACCGGCCCACCAGGGGATGCCCCAGTCGCGGATGGCAAGGGCGACGGTAACCCCGACGAATGCGGCGACCGAACCGACCGAGAGGTCGATGTGGCCTGCGATGATCACCAGCACCATGCCGATGGCCAGGATCAGGATGTAGGAGTTGCCGTTGAAGAGGTTGATGACGTTGCCGGGGGTAAGGGTCCGGCCTTCGGTGGCGAACTGGAAGAAAATGATCAGGGCCACGAGGGCGAAGATCATGCCGAATTGGCGGGTGTTTCCGCCAAACAGCTTTTTGAGGGCGTTCATGGTGTCAGTCCTTGTGTCCGGAAGGTTCTGGATGGGCCAGAGGGTCAGGCGGCTTTTCGGGTGGCGGAGGTCATCAGCTTCATCAGGCTTTCCTGGCTGGCCTCTTCTTTGGTCAGGACACCGGTGATGGCGCCTTCGAAGATGGTGTAGATGCGGTCGGACAGTCCCAGGAGCTCAGGCAACTCGGAGGAAATAACAATGACTCCCTTGCCCTGGTTGGCCAGCTGCTGGATGATGCCGTAGATCTCGTACTTGGCTCCGACGTCGATGCCTCTGGTGGGCTCATCCAGGATCAGCAGGTCCGGGTCGGTGAACATCCATTTGGCCAGGACCACCTTCTGCTGGTTGCCGCCGGAGAGCTTGGCCACCCCTTCCTCGACGGACGGCGTCTTGGTGCGCAGCGACTTGCGGTACTGCTCAGCCACCGTGAACTCCTGGTTGGGGTCAACTACGGAGTTGCGGCTGATCTTCTTCAGGGCTGCCGAGACCGTGGTGGTCTTGATGTCATCGAGCAGGTTCAGGCCGAGCGACTTGCGGTCCTCCGTCACGTAGCCCAATCCGGCGTCGATGGCATGGCGGACGTTTTTGAGGACCACTTCCTTGCCGTCCTTGTAGATGTGCCCGTCAATGAACCGCCCGTATGAGCGGCCGAAGACGGAGCGGGCCAGCTCGGTGCGGCCGGCGCCCATGAGGCCGGCGAAACCGACGATCTCGCCGCGGCGGACGTAAAAGCTGGAGTTCTTGCAGACCAGCCGGTCCGGGATGTTCGGGTGGCCCACGGTCCAGTTCTTGACCTCGAAGAACACCTCGCCGATTTTGGGGGTGTGGTCGGGGAAACGGGACTCCAGGGTGCGGCCCACCATGCCCTTGATGATCCGGTCCTCGTCCACGCCGTCCTTCTTGACGTCCAGGGTCTCGATGGACTTGCCGTCGCGGATGATGGTGATGGAATCGGCGATCTGCTCGATCTCGTTGAGCTTGTGGGAAATGATGATGCAGGTGATGCCCTTGGCCTTCAGGCCGAGCATCAGGTCCAGCAGGTGCTGGGAGTCGGACTCGTTCAGCGCGGCGGTGGGCTCGTCCAGGATGAGGATCTTCACGGACTTGTTCAGCGCCTTGGCGATTTCCACCAGCTGCTGCTTGCCGACGCCGATTTCCTTGATGGGGGTGTCCGGATCGTCGCGGAGCCCCACGCGTGCCAGCAGGTCCAGGGAACGCAGCCGGGCCTCGGCCCAGTCGATGACGCCCCGCTTGGTGGGTTCATTGCCCAGGAAGATGTTTTCCATGATGGACAGTTCGGGGATCAGGGCCAGTTCCTGGTGGATGATCACGATGCCGGCGTGCTCGCTGGCCCGGATGTCCTTGAACTGCTGGACCTGCCCCTGGTAGACGATGTCGCCGTCGTAGCTTCCGTAGGGGTACACGCCCGACAGGACCTTCATGAGGGTGGACTTGCCGGCGCCATTTTCGCCGCAGATCGCATGGATCTCGCCCGCCTTCACCCGAAGGCTTACGTTCGACAAGGCCTTAACGCCGGGGAATTCCTTGGTGATGGACCGCATCTCAAGGATGACCGGGTCCGTTTGCGTGGTCTGGGACGTCATGAGCCCTAACCCTCCAATGCAATGACTTCTTTGTCCGGCCGGCAAAGCGCAGGGCCGTCTGAACCAAAAGTAAACTGGATCACAGCTGTTGTCGTCAAGTCTTTAACGCAATTGCCGGGTAACGAATTGGTCTACGGCTTGCGGATTCCCGCGTGCTGGAAGACCAGCGCGGCTGCTCCGAGGGCCTCCGCGCGGTCGCCCAGCGAGGACATGGCAAGGGTTGTGGTCTCGCCGATCACGGGCACCGCATGCCGGATCAAACCCCTCCGGATGGGGTCCAGCAGGATGTTTCCCAGCCCTGCCAGAGGGCCGCCAACCACGATCACCTCTGGATTGATCAGGTTGGCTACATTGCCCAGCGCACGCCCTACCGCAAGGCCGGCGTCGTCCACCACGCGCAGCGTGGCTGAATCCCGGTTCAACGCCTTGCGGACGATATCGGCGGGGGTCATGGGGCGGTCCTCGCCGCGGCTGAGGAGTTCGATCATGGTGGTGGTTGAGGCGATGGTTTCGAGGCATCCGCGGTTGCCGCAGCGGCACACCAGGCCCTGTTCGTGGATGGTGGCATGCCCGATCTCGCCGGTGATGCCAACGTTGCCGTAATAGGGGGCGCCGTTGAGGATCAGGCCGGCGCCGATGCCCGATCCGATCTTCAGGAACAGCAGGTTGCTGACCCCCGAATGCTGCCCCCAGGTCACCTCCGACCAGGCGCCCAGGTTGGCGTCGTTGTCAACAAACACGGGGATTCTCAAGGTTTCCTCAAGGTGCTGAAGGATGTTGATGCCTACCCACTCCGGGAGGATGGCGCCTTGGGCGACCGTTCCCGTCCGCCGGTCGATGGGCCCCGGAATGCCGACGCCGGCCCCGACGACGGAGGAGCGTTCCACCCCGCTTTCCCGCAGCAGCTTCTCCAGCAGGGCCACGGCGGCCTGGATGCCGTCGTCCGCCTGGTGGCCCAGGGGGAGCATTACCGACTCCTCCGCAATGACGTGGTAGCTCAATGAGGCGAGGACCACCCGCAGGTGCCGCCGGCCGAAGTCGATCCCGACTGCCACGGCCCCGTTGCTGTTCAGCCTGACGTTCAGGGCCCGTCGCCCCGAACTGGTGATGGGCTCTGTTGACGCCAGACCGGAATCGAGCATGATCTTGACGATGTTCGAGACGGTGGCGGTGGACAGTCCCGTCTGCCGGGCGAGCTCCGCCTGCGTCGACGGGCCGCCCATCAAAGTCTCGATGATCCGCTGCTGGTTCAGTTGCCGGAGGGCGGACTGGGAGCCCGGATTCTTGGGTTTGCTCCTCGTTGAGCGCGGGGTTGGGGACATGCTAAGAAGATTGCCCTATCGCTGCTCTTGTAGTCAAGAAGTTAACGCATTAGGCGAATGGATGGACATTCACTGAACGTGGAGACGGGCATACCGGACCGCGCCGTGCATTCCGACCCGGCCGGAGGGTTGCCGGGTCCAAAAGACCCGGAGGCCTGCCGGAGTGCTGACTACGCTGGAAGTGAGAACGCTCCGGTGCGCCCGTTCCGCGGACCGGCCAACAGAAGGTGGTAACGATGCTGCTGTCCGTCCTGCAGGCGAACGCCGTGGTCCTGGACGTCGAGGCCAATCTCCGGACAATGGATGATGCCGCGCGCCGGGCTGCGCAGGAAGGTGCCAACGTACTCCTCACCCCCGAACTGTTTCCTTGCGGGTATGCCCCGGCCAGGCTGCGGGCCGAATTGGACCCGGCCCGGCTTCCCGGTATCCGCGAACACCTCGCCGGCATCGCCCGCCGGAACGGCATCGCGCTCGTGTACAGCCTGCCGGCCCTTACCGGCGCGGCCCGCAGCGCCGGCAAGGATGAGGCGGGCGGCGAGCCGGCATGGCATATATCGGCAAGCCTGGTGGATGCCTCCGGCGCAGAGCTTCTGAGCTACGCCAAGGTGCATCTCTTTGGTGACGAGGAACGCGCGGCGTTCATCGCAGCAGCGCAACCTCCCGCCGTCGTGGATTTCCAGGGCCTCCGGACTTCCCTGCTGATCTGTTACGACATCGAGTTTCCCGAGACCGCCCGGGCAGCGGCGGCCCGGGGCGCGGAACTGCTCCTGGTGCCCACCGCCCTGTCCACCGGTTTCCACGCCGTACCCCAGGTGCTTGTCCGTGCGCGGGCGCTGGAGAGCCAGCTCAATATCGCCTATGCCAACCACTGCGGGCATGAGGACGTCTACACGTTCGGCGGCGGAAGCGTGGTGGCAGGACCCGACGGCGGACTCCTCGCCCAGGGCGGGACGGATCCTGACCTGCTGTTCGCCAAGCTTGACGCCGCCGGCGTCCGGCGGGCACGCAAGGACGTGCCTTACCTGCGCGAGCGCCGGCCGGACCTCTACCGGGAATGGGAGGCAGGCCTGCCGGGGGCACCGGGCCGGGTGGTGGACAGCACGTCTTAGGCCCCGCTATGCCGGTGCGCCGCCGGTCAGCACGTCGGCGTAGTGGAGCGCAATCCACAGTTCGGCCCGCACCTGTGCCTGGTTCAGGTCCATCTGCAGGAGTTCGCCGAGGACGCCGATCTGCCGGCGCACGCTGTTCCGGTGAAGGCCCAGGCGTTTGGCCGAGCTGTCCCAGCTGCCGTTTTCGCCCAGCCAGCCCCGAAGGACCGCCAGCAGGGGATCGCGCCGCTCCGGTTCGAGCTCCAGGACCGGCTGCAGGAGCCGTTGCGCCAGAAGCGTTCCGGCCTCACGGCCCAACAGGCCCGCCACGGACCATGGCACCTCCTCTGCCCGGACGCTTTGTCCGCTCCTCTGAACCTGGCCGCGCAGGGACGTGGCGCGCTGGTAGGCGGCGGGAAGGCTGGCCAGCTCGGTCGGTTCGCCGACCACCAGGCGCCAGCCAAGCTTCTCGACGTCTGCCAGCAGGGCGTCGTCCACCTTGAGCCGGGTCACGGCCGCGAAGCCGTAGTCCGTGATCTCCACCAGCTTGGTGTCGAACATGCGCCGCCACTGCAGCAGTTCCCTGACGGGGCTTTCCCCCGCGGGCCATTCCGGCGCCTCGACCTTGATGCCCTGCACCACGCGCATGGGTGCCGATCGGGTGGAGGACAGGCTTTGGGCCAGCAGGTCCTTGAGGGCGTTGACATGTTTGGTGCCGCCGTTGGTGAGGCTCCCGGGGTGCAGCAGCACGGCCGTTGCCAGCTGGCCGGGGGCCAGCGACCCGCTGGTGCGCTGCCGCACCAAGAGCTCAAGGAGTCCGACGGCGGACTGGACCACGTTGTTCTGCGCGGGCGTCAGCGGGACGTCCGAGCCCAGGATCAGCGCTCCCAGGTTTGCGTCCCTGGTGCTGCGCAGCGGGTGGCCCACCACCAGTGCGGACCCGGGCTGGTCAAAGCCGTCCATTTCCACGCGCGGTCCGTGGCCGGACAGCAGCCGTTCCAGCATGGGCGCCAGCATGGCCAGGTCGACGGCGGTGCTGCCGCCGGCGCCGGTACCGCGTGCCCGGACCCGGCCGTCCGCGCCCACCATCACGGCCCAGACCGGAACGCGCTGCACCAGTGCGGCCAGCAGTTCGTGCTCCGGTTTGGGGGAGAGGACGGCACGCATGAGTTGGCGGTTGGTCTCCGCCAACTGCCGGAAGACCCGGGCGTTGTCGGTTTCCAGCAGCTGTGAGAACTGCAGTCCGATCGCCGCGAACGGAAGGGATTCCGGGACCTCGAACAAGGTGAGGTTGTGCCGCCGGCACGCCTCCACAACCACGTCGGGAACGGCATCGAAGTAGGGCCGGACCCCGAAGCCCAGGGCCGCCACCTTGGCCTGGACCAGCCGCTGCACGTAGGCGTCCACGTGGGCGGGCGAACCGCCGGCGCCAAGGAACGGGAGGCCCGCGGTGAGCAGGAACTCGCCCTCCGGCAGATAGGGAGTGGGGTCCTCCAGTTCGCTGGGCTCAACCCAGCGCAGGAGCCGGCCGTCGCTGCCGCCGTCGTGAAGGGTCTTCAGCACGGGCGGCAGCTGGTCGAGGAACTGCTGGAGGGTGACGAAGCTCAGCCGTCCGGACTCCGTGGCATCAGCCGTCATGGCCGGGCCCGGCGTGGACCGGCTGCCGCCTGCCGGGACGCAGGGCTCCCGGCCCGGCGGCAGCACTTGCCGGTTTGCCGGATCCGCTGCGATTGTGCATAAAGTCTCATGGTGGATCACTATAAGTCATTTTGCACCGTGTTGAGAGTTGGCTCACATGCCACCCTTGGTGAGGGGAAACCGACAACTACTCTGAAGGGACGTCAACGGTGACTGTGCCTGTGACCACCGAAAAACCCATTGCGCCAAGCATCGGACGGCCCGGCCTCCGGGCGCAGCTGCTGCGGCGCAAGCCGATTGGACAAATGGTCAGCGAAGCCGAAGGCGCCGGTGGCGGTGCCCGCCTGGTGCGCAGCTTCGGCGTCCTGCACCTGACCATGATCAGTGTGGGTGCCACCCTGGGGACGGGCATCCTGGTGATCCTCGGCGAATCAGTTCCGCTGGCCGGGCCTGCCATCTGGATTTCGTTCGTCATCGCCGGCCTGGCGGCGCTGCTCTCCGCGGTGTCGTACGCCGAAATGGCGGGACTGGTTCCTGCCGCGGGCTCGAGCTACTCCTATTCCTACGCCACCATGGGCGAGGGCATGGCCTGGATCTGCGGCTGGTGCCTCGTCCTCGAATACGCCGTCTCTGTGGCCGCCGTGGCGGTGGGCGCGGGCCAGTACGTCAACGAGACGCTCGCCGCGTTCGGGCAGGTACTTCCCGACGCGATGTCCCAGCCTCCGGGCGACGGCGGCCTGGTGAACGTACCGGCGATGGCCATTGTCGTGCTCGCCACCATCCTGCTGGTCCGCGGTGCCCGCGAGAGCGCCTGGATCAATACGGCCATCGTCGTCGTAAAAATAGGCATCCTGCTGTTCTTCTGCGCCGTGGCCTTTACCGCCTTCAACGCCGGAAACTTCGAGCCGCTCATGCCCATGGGGGCCGCAGGCGTATCCGCCGCCGCGTCCAGGGTGTTCTTCTCCTACATCGGGTTCGATGCCGCGTCCACCGCCGGCGAGGAAGCCCGGAACCCCAAGCGCGACCTGCCCCGCGCCATCCTGCTGTCCATGGTGATCGTGACCAGCATCTACGTCCTGGTGGCCGTCGCTGCCATCGGTGCCCGCCCCTGGGGCTGGTTCGACGGAACCGAAGCCGCGCTGGTCCAGATCCTCGAGGAGACCACGCACCAGCCGTGGATTGCCCTGGTCTTCTCCGTGGGCGCAGTCCTCGCCATTGCCAGCATCGTGCTCACCGTCCTTTACGGGCAGACCCGCATCCTCATGTCGATGTCCCGGGACGGACTGGTGCCGGCGGTCTTCAGCCGCGTCTCACCCCGTACCGGCACCCCGGCCGCAGGCACCCTTGTGGTGGGCATCGCCGTCGCCCTGACCGCAGGCCTGGTCCCGCTCGGCGCCCTGGCCGACGCCACCAGCATCGGGACCCTTTTTGCCTTCGCACTGGTCAACGTCGCGGTCATCTACCTGCGCCGCAACCGCCCCGACCTGACGCGCAGCTTCCGGGTGCCGCTGTACCCCGCCACCCCCGTGCTGGGGACGCTGATGTGCGCCTACCTCATGGCGAACCTCGGCGCCGACACCTGGCTTGTGTTTGGTGCCTGGATGCTGGTGGGGATCGCCATCTACTTCGGCTATGGACGCCGGAACTCGAAGGTAGCGGCTCTCAGCGAGCTCGACTACCGTGAACTGACCGCCAAGGCCCCGAGCCAGGAACCTGTGAAAGCAGAACTCTCATGACCACCGCCACCGAACTGCCTGCCTTTGACCCCTCCAGCACTTCCACCCGGCCGGTCGAAGCCTCCGGCCGGGAGGCCGGCGCACACGCTGCGCCCATCACCATGCTGAACCCCGACTTCCCGTTCAGCTACGACCATTACCTGGCGCATCCGGACGGACTGGGAACCGTCCCGCCGGAGCTGCACGGCACGGAAGTGGCCGTTATCGGCGCCGGGCTTTCCGGCCTGGTGACTGCCTACGAACTGATGAAGCTCGGCCTGCGGCCCGTGGTCTATGAAGCGGACCAGATCGGCGGCAGGCTCCGCACCGCAGCCTTCCCCGCTGCCCCCGGTGTGGTGGCCGATCTTGGCGGCATGCGGTTCCCGGTGTCAGGCAAGGCCTTCTACCACTACGTGGACCTGCTGGGGCTTGAGACCCAGGACTTCCCCAACCCGTTGGCCGAAGCCACCTCCAGCACGGTGATCGAGCTGGCCGGGAAGAAGCACTATGCGGAAAAGCCCAGCGACCTTCCGCCGTTCTTCCGCGAGGTGGCCGACGCCTGGAAGGCGGCGGTCAACGACGGCGCCAAGTTCGTGGAGATGCAGGATGCCATCCGTGCCCGGGACATGGCCCGGATCAAGGACCTGTGGAACGAACTGCTGCCGCTTATGGACGAGCAGACGTTCTACGGCTTCATCGCTGCCAGCGACTCCTTCAAGAAGGCAGGGTTCGCCCACCGGGAGGCCTTCGGCCAGGTGGGGTTCGGCACCGGCGGCTGGGACACCGACTTCCCCAACTCGATCCTGGAAATCCTCCGTGTGGTCTACACCGACGCCGACGACCAGCACCGGCTCATCCGCGGGGGAGCGCAGCGGCTGCCCGAGGCACTGTGGCAGCACGCGCCGTCGGACCTGGTCCACTGGCCCGCCGGCACCTCGCTGGCCTCGCTTCACTCGGGCTCGCCCCGCGGCGCGGTGGGAAAGATCAGCCGGGACCCGGACGGAAACCTGCGGGTCCGTGAACGGTGGGGCCGCGAGGCCAGCTACCCGGCCGTGGTGACAACGTGCCAGTCGTGGCTGCTGTCCACCCGCATCCACACCGAGGAAGCGCTGTTCCCGGCCGAGCTGTGGACCGCCATGGAGAAATCGCACTACATGCAGTCCTCCAAGACCTTCGTCATGGTGGACCGCCCGTTCTGGAAGGACATCGATCCGGAAACGGGCAACGAGGTCCTTTCCATGACCCTGACCGACAGGCTCAACCGCGCCACCTACCTGCTGGACAACGGCCCGGACCAGCCCGCCGTCATCCTGCTGTCCTACACCTGGAACGACGACGCGCTGAAATGGCTGGCCCTGGACGCGGACGAGCGCGTGGAACTGATGCTGCACTCGCTCGAGCAGATCTATCCCGGCGTGGACATCGCCGGGCACATCGTGGGCCAGCCCATCACGGTGTCCTGGGAGGCGGACCCCAACTTCATGGGCGCCTTCAAGGCCAACCTGCCCGGGCACTACCGCTACCAGCAGCGGCTGTTCAGCCACTTCAAGCAGGACAAACTCCCGGAGTCCCAGCGCGGCATCTTCCTGGCCGGCGACGACGTCTCCTTCACCGCAGGCTGGGCCGAAGGCGCCGTCACGACGGGCCTGAACGCCGTATGGGGCGTGGTGAAGCACCTGGGCGGCTCATCCGCGCCTGGCAACCCGGGTCCCGGCGATCTCCTGGACGAGTTCGGCCCGGTCAGCCTCGACTAAGCGTGGAGCCCGCGGTGCTGCGCCGCGAGCTCCACGTACCGCTCCGCGTTGGCGCGGGCGCCGTCGAACTCCTCCTCGGTGAGCTCGCGCCGCACCTTGGCAGGCACGCCCGCCACCAGGGAGCGGGGCGGGACCACAGTGCCCTCGAGCACCACGGCGCCGGCCGCCACCAGCGAGCCGGCGCCGATCACCGCCCCATTAAGGACGGTCGCGCCCATGCCGATCAGGCAGTCGTCCTCCACTGTGCAGCCATGCACGACGGCGGCGTGCCCCACGCTGACACCCCGGCCCACCGTGCAGGGGAAGCCGGGGTCCGCGTGCAGCACCACGTTGTCCTGCAGGTTGCTTCCGGCGCCCACCGTGATGGCCGCGGTGTCGGCCCGGACGGAGACGCCGTAGAAGGCGCTGGATTCCTGGTCCAGGGTTGCCTGCCCGATGATGGACGCTGAGGGTGCGACAAACGCTGTTTCATGGACGGCCGGGGAGTTCCCGGCAAAAGGGTAAAGAGGAGCCATGGGTTCACCCTAAGCCACCCCTGCCCGGCCGCCGGTCCCGCGCGCATTAAGACTGTTGCCCTTAGGTGGGCGGGCGGTGCGGAGGACCCTGAGCCGGTGATGCTGTGCCGAAGCTAGTTGAAGACCACCGTGCGGTTGCCGTCCAGGAGCACCCGGTGTTCGGCGTGCCACTGCACGGCCTGCACCAGGGTGCGGCCTTCCACGTCGCGGCCCATCTGCACGAACTGCTCCGGCGTGCGGGCATGGTCCACCCGGATGACTTCCTGTTCGATGATCGGGCCCTCGTCCAGGGCAGCGGTCACGTAGTGTGCCGTGGCACCGATCAGCTTCACACCCCGGGCGTGCGCCTGGTGGTACGGCTTGGCGCCCTTGAAGGACGGCAGGAACGAGTGGTGGATGTTGATCGCCTTGCCGGTCAGGTCGGTGCAGAGCTCGTCGGAGAGAATCTGCATGTAGCGGGCCAGGACGGTCAGTTCAATGTCGTGCTCGGCGATGATGGCCCGCAGCTTGTCCTCCGCCTGCTCCTTGGTGTCCTTGGTCACCGGGATGTAGTGGAACGGGATGCCATAGAACTCGGCGAGTCCGGCCAGGTCCTGGTGGTTGGACACAATGGCTGGGATCTCGACCGGCAGGGTCCCGGAGCGCTGCTGGAACAACAGGTCGTTGAGGCAGTGGGCCGAGGTGCTGGCCATCACCAGGGTGCGGACCTTGTCGCCCACAGTATTAAGGTTCCACTGCATGGAGAATGCTTCCGCCACGGGCTCCAGCGCGGCCCGCAGCTCCGACTTCGCCGCTGGCGTGGTCACCTCCACGCGCATGAAGAAGTTGCCGGTTGCCGGGCTGCCGTACTGCTGCGAATCCGTGATGTTGCATCCCGCCACCAGCAGGGCTCCGGCCACGGCATGGACAATGCCGGGGCGGTCCGGGCAGGACAGGGTTACTACGTACGCTTGGTTCAGCAGCTGTTCATTCACGCGTAATAGCCTACCCGCGCGGCGGGCTGCGGTTTTGGTAGGCTGGAAGGGTCGCAACTGGCGTTGGGTGGCGAACCACCAGGGAGCGGCAATCACGAAGACCACGGATCGTACGCCTGGGCCGAGGGTCATGTTTTGCCGGAAATTGGGGCTGCGCCCGCGTCAGCACAGCAGCGCCGTGCCGTGTTTTCACGCCCTGTCATCAACGCGGTGCGAAAACGCGCCAGCCGGTAGCCTGACCTAAGCAGTGCCCGTATCCCTAGCCAGGAGTTCTTCGTGACTACTACAGCCACCTCAACCACCGAAGTCAGCAATCAGCCGCTGGCCGAACTCGACCCCGAAATCGCCGCAGTCCTCGAGCAGGAGCTCGGCCGCCAGCGCGGCACCCTGGAAATGATTGCATCCGAGAACTTCGCACCCCGCGCGGTCATGGAGGCCCAGGGCTCCGTCCTGACCAACAAGTACGCCGAGGGCTACCCGGGCCGCCGCTACTACGGCGGCTGCGAGTACGTCGACGTTGCAGAGCAGCTGGCCATCGACCGGGTCAAGGCACTGTTCGGCGCCGAGTACGCCAACGTCCAGCCGCACTCCGGCGCGCAGGCCAACGCCGCCGCACTCTCCGCCATGATCACCCCCGGCGACAAGATCCTGGGCCTGTCCCTGGCTCACGGCGGCCACCTGACGCACGGCATGAAGCTGAACTTCTCCGGCAAGCTCTACGACGTGGCTGCCTACCAGGTGGAAGAGGACACCTTCCGGGTGGACATGGACAAGCTCCGCGAGCAGGCCATCAAGGAAAAGCCCCAGGTGATCATCGCCGGCTGGTCCGCCTACCCGCGCCACCTGGACTTCGCCGCCTTCCGCTCCATCGCCGATGAAGTGGGTGCGCTGCTCTGGACCGACATGGCACACTTCGCCGGCCTGGTTGCCGCCGGACTGCACCCGAGTCCGGTGCCGTACTCCGACGTCGTCACCTCCACCGTGCACAAGACCCTGGCCGGTCCCCGCTCGGGCGTGATCCTGGCCAAGGAACAGTGGGCCAAGAAGCTGAACTCCAACGTCTTCCCGGGCCAGCAGGGCGGGCCGCTGATGCATGTGATCGCCGCCAAGGCCGTGGCCTTCAAGATTGCCGGCACGCAGGAATTCAAGGAGCGCCAGGAGCGCGTCCTGGAAGGCGCCAGGATCATCGCCGACCGCCTGAACCAGGCCGACGTCGCCGAGGCCGGCGTCTCGGTCCTCACCGGCGGCACCGACGTGCACCTGGTCCTGGTGGACCTGCGCAACTCGCAGCTTGACGGCCAGCAGGCCGAGGACCTCCTGCACTCCGTGGGCATCACCGTCAACCGCAACGCGGTGCCGTTCGACCCCCGCCCGCCGATGGTCACCTCCGGCCTGCGCATCGGCACCCCGGCACTTGCCACCCGCGGCTTTGGTGCGGCCGAATTCACCGAGGTGGCCGAGATCATCGCCACCGCACTCAAGGCCGGCAACAGCGCCGACGTCGAGGCCCTGCAGGCACGCGTGGACAAGCTGGCAGCCAACTTCCCGCTCTACCCCCAGCACGAGCAGTGGTAACCGATGACTGAAACCACAACCGCACAGATCCTTGACGGCAAGGCCACCGCCGCCGCCATCAAGGCCGAGTTGACCGAACGCGTGGCCGCACTCAAGGCCAAGGGCGTCACTCCCGGCATCGCCACTGTGCTGGTGGGCGCCGACCCCGCCTCGCAGCTGTATGTCTCGATGAAGCACAAGCAGTCCGTGCAGATCGGGATGAACTCCATCCAGCGCGAGCTCCCGGCGGACGCCACCCAGGAACAGGTGGAGGCCCTCATTGACGAACTCAATGCGGATCCCGCCTGCCACGGCTACATTGTGCAGCTGCCGCTGCCCAAGCACCTTGACACCGATGCCATCCTGGAACGGATCGATCCCGCCAAGGACGCCGACGGCCTGCACCCCACCAACCTCGGCCGGCTGGTGCTGAACGTCAACCACAAGATCACCACCCCGCTGCCTTGCACCCCCCGCGGGGTCATCGAGCTCCTCGAACGCAACGGGTACAGCCTGGCCGGCAAGCATGTTGTGGTGGTGGGACGCGGTGTCACCATCGGCCGCTCGATCGGCCTGCTGCTTACGCGGCGGGACGTCAACGCCACCGTGACCCTGACCCACACCGGCACCACCAACCTGTCGGAGCTGCTCCGCCAGGCGGACGTCATCGTGGGCGCGGCGGGTGTGAAGCACATCGTCAAGGCCGGCGACGTGAAGCCCGGGGCGGCCCTGCTGGATGTGGGGGTTACCCGCGAGACCGACCCGGAGACGGGCAAGAGCAAGGTCTACGGCGACATCGATCCGGCTGCCGCGGAAGTGGCCGGCTGGATCTCGCCGAACCCCGGTGGTGTGGGCCCCATGACCGTCGCGCTGCTCATGACCAACGTGGTGGAGGCTGCTGAGCGCGCAGCCGGCGTGGACGCATAGCCCGCCGCTGGGCAGGGCCCCGGCACCGGGTTCCTGTACTGAGCACCTGAACAGCGGGCCGGGGCACAAGGAAGTACGACGGCGGCACGGCACCTTCCGCATGGAAGGCGCGGTGCCGCCGTCGGCCTCTTTAACCTGGGCCGGAACGGCACGCACCGTACTCCCGGGGGAGTACGGTCACTACGCCGGCCATCCGGCGACTTTCAACGCCGGCGGGCATAGGCTCGGAGCATGCAGCGCCGTTTCCGGGGACCGCCTACCGCCGCCATCGTTGTGGTGGTCGCCGTGATCCAAGTCGCCGGGTCGGCGTTCGCTTCGTCGCGGCAGCCGGGCCACCCACCCCTTGATGCCGTGGCACTGGTCCTGCTGCTGCTGGGCCCGGCTGCGCTGGCGTTCCGCCGGCGCGCACCCCTGGTGATGCTGCCCGTTGCCGCTGCCGCGACTGCGGGCTACCTTGCCTTGGGCTACGCGTGGGGCCCTGTGGTCCTGTCCCTTGCCGTCGCATTGATCCTCACCGCGGCGGCCGGGAAAAGGACGGTTGCCTGGTCCGTGGCGGCACTGGGAACACTGGTGCTGTTTCTCGGCGCAGCCCGCAGCGGCGACGAGGGGACGTTCATCCGCGCATTTGCCGGGTCCTCATGGCTGGCCATCCTGGTCCTGATCGGAGAAGGCGTGCGGCTTCGTGGCGAACGCGTCGCCGAACGGTACCGGCAGCAGGCCGCCGCCGAGCAGGCTGCCCGCGACGAGTACCGGCTGGCTCTGGCGCGGGACATCCACGACGTGGTGGCGCACTCGCTGTCCCTGATCAACGTGCGGGCCTCGGTGGCCCTGCATCTGGGCGAGAAGGACCCGGCCCAGTTCAGGCCTGCCCTGGAGACCATCAAGGCAGCCAGCAAAGAATCACTGGCTGAAGTCCGGCAGCTGCTCGGCGTGCTCCGGGAGGACGCTCCGCTGAGCCCCACCCGCCGGCCCGGCCTCGGCCAGGTTACGGAGCTCGTGGAAAACGCGCGGCGCGCCGGGCTGGACCTCAGGCTGCAGGCCGATCCGGCTGCGGACTCCGCTCCCGGTGCAGTGCAGGAAGCGGCCTACCGGATCACCCAGGAGGCACTGACCAACGCCGTCCGGCATTCCGGGGCGCAGACGGCCGGAGTCTCCATCAATGCGGCAGGAGCAGAACTGGTGGTGACCATCGACGACGACGGCGCCGGGGCGGCCACAGCCCCCGAAGGTAACGGCATCACCGGCATGCGGGAGCGTGTGGCGGCTTTGGCAGGCCGGCTTGAGCTGGGACCCGCGCCGTCCGGCACAGGCTGGCGGGTCCGGGCGGTCCTCCCGCTGGACGGGCATCCACGGGTGGATCCGCAGTGATCAGCATCCTGCTGGCAGACGACCAGAATCTCATCCGGGCAGGCTTCCGGGCCCTACTGGACGCGGAGCCGGATATGAAGGTCGTGGCTGAATGCGGCACCGGGCGTGAGACTGTACGCCTGGCCCGCCAGTACCGTCCGGACGTCGTCCTGATGGACATCCGCATGCCCGATGGTGACGGCCTTGACGCGACCAGGCAGATCCTCTCCGATCCTGCGCTGTCCGGAACCCGCGTGGTAATGCTCACCACTTTCGAGCTCGACGAGTACATTGCGGAGGCTGTGCGGGCAGGCGCCGCCGGTTTCCTGGTCAAGGACACCGAGCCCGCGGAGCTTTTGCGCGCGGTCCGCATCGTGCACGACGGCGACGCGCTCCTTTCGCCGTCGGTGACCCGGCGGATCATGGCCCAGTTGGCACGGCACTCCCGCGCCGCCGAACGGCCTGTGGCGCTGGACCGCATCACGGACCGTGAGCGGGAAGTCCTCCAGCTTGTGGGGGAGGGGTTGAACAACGCCGAGATTGCGGAGCGGTTGTTCATCACACCACTCACGGCAAAAACGCACGTCTCCCGGATCATGGCGAAGCTGATGGTGCGGGACAGGGCCCAGCTGGTGGTGCTTGCCTATGAATCCGGCCTGGTCCGGCCGGGGTGGGCAGGCTGACTGGTGGTCGGTGCACCCGCCGGACCCCCTGGGGAGTACGGGGCCGGTTCCAGGTGACTCCTGCCGCCGGACGCGCCCGCAGGCTCCGCCAACAAGACTCGATACAAGGCCGAAACCGCGGCCGGTCAAAAGAGTCTGGAGAATGAAATGTTCACTTCCGTTACCACCGCAATCTCCGCGGCAGCAATGTCTGCCGCCTCGCAGGTGCCGGCCGATACGGTCGTCTACGGGCCGTGGCATGGCGCCTTTGCACCGTGGTTCCTGTTGATCCCCCTGTTCTGGATCCTGGTCATAGCGCTGTTCATCTTCGTGGCCCGCCGGACCTGGCGCAGGAACCAGCACTGGGCCGCCGGCCAGGGCGCCGAAGGCGTGCTGCGTGAGCGCTATGCCCGCGGCGAGGTCGACGAGACGGAATTCCGGCAACGCCTGGAGGTCCTGCGCAGCGGAGAACGGCGGCAGAAGTGACCGCCGGCCGCCGGGCCGTTCGCCGGGGGTGGAAGGAGGCGGAAGCACAGCCCGCCGTTTGAGACAATGGCTGCATGCGAACTTTGGGCAGCTCCACGTCATCCTCCAAACCCGCCAGGGGCGGCTTTTCGATGTTCCGGATCAGCGGGCCCGGCCTGATGGTCCTGGTGACGGCGTTCGTGGTGGCCGTGATCTTCGCCGCAAACCAGAACGACGTGGTGGGCTGGGTAGTCGCCGTCATCGCCGCCTTTTGGCTGGCATTGGCGCTCTTCGTGGTCTTCAGTATCCAGAAGGCTGCCCGGAAGGCCGGCGCCAAGCTGTCCGAAGCCCACGATGCCTTCAACACGGCAGCCGGCCGCGCGCCGTCGCACGCTTCCGCCGACCATGGCGGCACCCGCGTCCTCTACGAACGCTCACAGGCCGATGAGGTGCGCGACCTGAAGCTGGACCATTCCTTCAAGATCGTCCAGGTCCAGGTCCGTGTGGTGGAGGAGGAGCGCGCCAAGGGTGCCGCCGCCAACCAGGACACCATCAACCGCGCACTCGAAACCATCGAGATCACGGCCACCAACGCCCGGGACATGATCAAGTCGTCCGGTGGAAGCGGAGAGCCGGTGACCGGAACCATCATCGACTAGAGTGGAGCGGGTGAGCTCGGCATTGAAGAAGGACCACCTTCGCATCGCATCCGTCAACGTAAACGGCCTCCGGGCTGCCTACAAAAACGGGATGGCGGCCTGGCTGGAGCCGCGCGAAGTGGACATCCTCTGCCTGCAGGAAGTCCGTGCGCCCGACGCCGTCGTCCGGCAGCTGCTGGGGGACGACTGGCACATCCTGCACGCCGAGGCTGAAGCGAAAGGCCGGGCCGGCGTCGCCATTGCGTCACGGCAGGAGCCCCTCGCCACCAGGAACGGCATCGGTGATGACTACTTCGCCACCGCCGGGCGCTGGGTCGAAGCGGACTTCCGCTTCCCCGATGCCGCCGGGAACCCGGTCCAGCTCACCGTCGCCAGCGCCTACGTGCACTCCGGCGAAGTAGGGACCCCCAAACAGGATGACAAGTTCCGGTTCCTTGACGTCATGACCACCAGGCTCCCGGAGCTGACCAAGCACAGCGACCACGCCCTGGTGGTGGGGGACCTCAATGTTGCCCACACGCCCCGGGACATCAGGAACTCAAAGGGCAACCTCAAGAAGGCGGGGCACCTGCCGGAGGAACGCGCCTACTTTGACCGGTTCTTTGGCGAAGACATCGGCTGGCACGACGTGCACCGGAACCTGGCCGGGGATGTTGACGGCCCCTACACCTGGTGGTCCTGGCGCGGCAAGGCCTTCGACAACGACACCGGCTGGCGCATCGACTACCACCTGGCCACCCCCGAACTCGCGTCCTCCGCCATCTCGGCAGTCGTCGACCGTGCAGCGACCTGGGATACCCGCTTCTCCGATCACGCCCCGCTGGTAGTGGACTACCAGCTCTAAGCCCCGAAAGTTTTTCCATGACCACCCAGACTTCCCCCACCGCCAAGAAGCGCATCCTCTCCGGCGCCAAGCCCACCGCCGATTCCCTGCACCTGGGCAACTACATCGGAGCAGTGCGCAACTGGGTGGACATGCAGGCCGAGTACGACGCCGTCTTCTTCATCCCGGACCTGCACGCCATCACCGTCGACTTCGATCCCGCAGAGCTGGCCAAGCGCACCCGCATCGTGGCGGCCCAGTACATCGCCGCCGGGATCGATCCCGACAAGAGCATCTTCTTCGTGCAGTCCCATGTCCCTGAGCACGCCCAGCTCGCTTGGGCGCTGAACTGCATCACCGGGTTCGGTGAAGCCTCACGGATGACCCAGTTCAAGGACAAGACCCAGAAGTCCGGCGCAGACTCCGCCACGTTGGGTCTCTTCGCGTACCCCACGCTGATGGCCGCGGACATCCTCCTGTACCAGAGCGACCTTGTCCCCGTGGGCGAGGACCAGCGGCAGCACCTGGAGCTGACCCGGAACCTGGCACAGCGGTTCAACACCCGGTTCGGCCACACGTTCACGGTTCCCGAGGCCACGATCGTCAAGGAAAGCGCCAAGATCTACGACCTCCAAAACCCCAGCGCCAAGATGTCCAAGACGGGCGAGTCGCCCAACGGTGCCATCCAGCTGCTGGAGGATCCCAAGATCGCGGCCAAGCGCATCAAGTCCGCGGTGACCGACGCCGGCACTGACATCCGCTTCGATCCCGAGGAAAAGCCCGGGGTGTCCAACCTGCTCACCATCTACTCATCCCTCACGGGCAAGACGGTGGCGGAGCTCGAAGCCGAGTACCAGGGCAAGATGTACGGCCACCTCAAGGTGGATCTGGCCGAGGTGGTGGTGGACTTCATCACGCCGCTGCGGAACCGGACCAACGAACTCATGGGCGACCCCGCCGAGCTTGACCGGCTGCTGGCCCTGGGCGCGGAACGGGCGCGCGAGATCGCTTCCGTAACCCTTGGCCAGGTGTATGAGCGCATGGGTTTCCTGCCGTCCCTCAGCCTCGCAGGGGTCCGCTAGCGCCATGTCGTCGGGAAACGCCACCGCCAGGGGAGGTGCCCGCCCTGCGCGCCAGGTCGAGCGGACCGCAGCGGGCCGCTTCGGTGAACAGACCGGCCGGAATGCGGCGGCGGAGCAGGACGTGGACCGCAGCGACGAGATCAGTGTGGGCGTCATCCTGGGCTTTCCCGCCGAGATTGCAGAGGAACTGCAGCGCTGGCGGGCCTCCTTCGGCGACCCCCTCGCCGAGGTGGTGCCGGCGCACATCACGCTGG
The DNA here is from genome assembly GCF_000813845.1 of Pseudarthrobacter phenanthrenivorans. Classification (GTDB taxonomy): domain Bacteria; phylum Actinomycetota; class Actinomycetes; order Actinomycetales; family Micrococcaceae; genus Arthrobacter; species Arthrobacter phenanthrenivorans_B. The sequence continues at coordinate 39,273 of NZ_JWTB01000009.1, read as the reverse complement.
TCACCACCACCCCCACCAGTGACTGGGAAGCCACCCGCCAGCACGTCCGCGAGGTGGCCCGCTGCCAGAGCCCGTTCATGGTGACCATCGCCGGGACGGGGACATTCCGGCCGGTGTCGCCCGTGGTGTTCATTAACGTCGAAGCCGGCTTCCAGGATTGCGTCGACCTGCACAACAAGCTTCAGCGGGGTCCGCTGGAGCGCGACCTGCCCTTCGCCTACCATCCCCACGTCACGATCGCCCACGATGTGGCACCGGAAAGCCTGGATGAGGCCGAAACGGTGCTGAAGAACTACAAGGCCACCTTCCCCGTGGTTAGCATGGGACTCTATGAGCATGATGCCGACGGCATCTGGCAGCTACGGGAAGAGCTGGACTTTGGGACCGAAACTGACAACCACGCCGGCACCAGCTGCACGGACGCTGCCGCGGACACCACCAACGAAGGCCGCTGAGCGGCAACCGCTGCCCACCGAGCACGCCCAGCTGAAGCTGGCCGTCATCCAGAAGCGCATGGAATGGGGAAAGGCCAGGAGAGCCGGCGGCGGCGCGGTGCCCGGCGTTATGGCACTGATCCAATGGCTGCTGGCAAAGCTCAACACCTTTCGCCCCATGCGGGCATTCCAGCACTACAACCTGCAGCACGGACCCCTGTTGAGCGCGGGCATCGGCTTCCGGATGTTTTTCTCCATCACCGGCCTGCTGACCACGGGTTTTTCGATTGCCGGGCTGGTCCTCAGCGGGCAGCCGGCCCTCCTTGACACGATTGTGGCCACGGTGGCGCAAAGCGCCCCCGGCCTCCTCAAGGTCGGCAACGGGGACGGCTTGGTGGACCCGAAAGACCTCCTAAACCCCGGCAGCCTCGGCTGGACGGCGGTGATAGCGGCCGTGGTCACCATCGTCACGTCGCTGGGCTGGATCAACGGAATGAGGGACGGCCTGCGCGGCGTCCTGCAACTTCCGCCGCTCGTGGCCAACCCCATCCTGGTGAAACTGCGCGATGCCGGAACGCTTCTGCTCCTTGGGCTTGCCCTGGTGATCAGCGCGGGCGCTTCCCTTGTCTTCGGCACCCTGGCGGGCTGGGTGGTGGGATTGCTGCATCTGAGCGATGCCGTGGCAGGGCCCCTGACCACCTCCGTCAAGATCGTTGTACCGCTGGTCCTGAACTGGGTTACGGCGCTGATCATGTACCGCTTGGCGGCCGGCCTCAAGCTGTCCCGGCAGGCATTGCTGGAAGGCACCGTCCTGGCGGCGGTCGGCACCACGGTCCTGCAAATCTTCAGCACCGAGCTGTTGGCCGGTGCCAGCCGCAACCCGATCCTCGCGTCGTTCGCCATCATCATCGGCCTGCTGATCTGGTTCAACCTGGTCAGCCAGGTCTACCTTGTCTCGGCGGGCTGGGCGGCGGTCCGCGAGGCGGACCTGGAGTCCGGCGGTGCTCCGCGCAAAACCATCCTGGGTGCCCGGCGGGCGACGCCCCAGACCTAATCCCACAAGGGCCTGCTGCAACGGCCGGGGCCAGCGAACGCAGCGAACGTCAGGGGGCGCGGATGAGGCCTTCGCAGGCCACCGTCCAGTCGGCCGGGAAGCCGGGCGCATGCCTTCCCGGCCCGCCATCCCACCCTGCCGCCATCAGCGCTGCAGCAGCGAGCAGCCCCCCGTTGCCGGGCAAATACAAAGGCAACGAATCCGTTTGACGGTTATGCCCATTGGGCAGGACCGTATTCTTTGCTGCACCGAGCAGGAGCGCGTCCACTGCAGCCTCCGGGTCGCCCAGGCGCGCTGCCGTCATGGCCATCACAGGGTAGTCCCAGCCCCAGGTACTGTCCCAGTCCCAATCGGCCAGGACATCATCGAGGGTGGCGCGCATGGTGGATTCGTCGATCAGGTCCGTCAGCGGAAGGACACCGAGCGCGCAAAGCATGGAGGGGTGATCGGTCCTGATGGTAAAGGGCGCCACGTCCATGGCCGCATAGACTCCATCAATCACGCGCGGCCGTACCAGCCCATCCGCAACCGCCGCCCAGGACGGGACCGGTTCCAGTCCCAGCCGTTCCCGCCAGGCAGAAGCGGCCCGGAGGGCCCATTGCCAGTAAGCCAATTCGAACGTGGGGTTGCTGACGGACGCCCGCAGGGATCCGTAACTTTCCTGCGCCGGAATGAGGGGTGGCCCCAGTTCGAAGCCCCTTGCGGTGGGGTGCGCGAAGCTGGCCATGAACGCCGCCGACTCGAATACCACCTCCGCGAACTCAGCCAGCACCTCAGGCGTGGGATTGGCCCGATACACCAGTTCCGCCAAGTGGATGGGATGGGGCTGCTGCCAGATCAGGAACGTCCCGATCGGGCTGGGGCTCTCCCTGCCGTCCGGACCTACCTGCTTTGGCCAGCGGGCGCCGTCGAAACCCTGCGCCTTTGCCGTCTGCCGTGAACTCTCCAGCACCGATCCATACCACCGCAGGGAGGGCAGCAGGAGTTCCACCCGGTCCCACAGCGCAAAGTGGGCAGCATGCCACCAGTGCATCTCGAGATGGAAGCGCCCCCGCCAGGAATTGCAGACGAGACCTGTTTCCTGCGGCGGCAGCGATCCTGAGCAGTTGACGGCGGTGACGTACTGGGAGAGCACGATCCGGCGCTCCAGTTCACGGGCCCGCGGATCTGCGGTGCCGGCCAGTTCGATCGCACCCCCGGATGCCCAAAAGCGGGGCCAGTGGGCACGCGATGCGGCCGCTACGGTACTGCCGGGCAGCGCGCCGTCGCGGGCGGAATGTTCGACGGCGGGGCCCGGGGGAGTGCCATCGCCGGCCGGCGCCGGCATGAATGCAATGGACAGGTCCAGGAAGTCCCGGCCGCAATCCGTGCCGGGACGTACCAGGATCCGGTGTGTCTCCGTCTGCTCCACCCTCAGGCCAGGGCCGGTGAGCACCACCTGGTACCGGGAATCATCGAGTTCGCGCTGAATGGTCCAGCTGGTCACGCCGGGGTGGAACGTTGAACTATGGGGTCCATGAAGGGAAGTGGTGTGCGCTCCGGGTTGGTCCCAGGCGGCAGCATCATGCCACGCCTCCGAACCGTACGGAAAGTCGAGGGCGATGGCCAGGCCCTGCCGCAAGGCGCCGGACTCCACCCGGACGCCCAGTTCATCACGATGCGGATGGCAAGCGGTGGTCACGGTGACGGGATGAGCGGCAAGGGTGAACCTGCTGGTGACAGTCCCGGTCCAGAGATCGAGTATTTGACTGGCGTCGGAGAGCTCCGAGGCGCTGATGCTCCGGCTGGACTGGTCCTTCGCCATCTGGAATCCGATGCGGCCCAGGTCCAGCCGGTGCGGGTTGGCACGCAACCACGTTTCCGCTGCCGTCGTGCCGGTTTCCCGGTCGTTCACTATCCCGCCCACCATGTCCACGTACGGAACTGGTCCGCGGGGCGAGTTATAGATGACCGTTGAGCCGGCGAGGCTGTAATCATCGCCGCCAGGAATGGAGTGCCATCCCCAGGTGGACTGGGTGCCCAGCAGGGTGCCAGGAGGAAGTCCGTCCCGTGCGCCCACCGGGTACTCCGCCGGCAGGGTCTGCAGCCCCGTGAGGTCCATCGTGAATGCGAATTCACCGTTGCCGACGGAGACGGGACTGCGTGGGTCGAGGCTCTCCTGCAGGACGTTATGGCGCCGCACCAGGGCGTGCCGGTCGATGGGTTCCGGGCCTTCCGGGGAAGTTGCCCCGTGCGGTGGGATGCTCCTGCGGCTGTGCACGGTGCATGCTCTCCTGATAGTCGGATAGGGGCGGCGGCTGAGAAACCGCTTTCAGCACTCTATCCTTGGGTCGGCTGGATGCTCTGTCAAGACGTGGGGCCTGCGTCCAGCCGCACGAAATCTTTCGGGCACCTCCCTGGATCAAAGCAACAAGCACCGGACCCTTGACGATGACAAAACGGTGTTGATACGTTTCACGAAAACGCTTTCTCATTCGCAAAGGAAGAGGCCTGCCCGATGACGAGCCAAGCTATCCGCCGCATTCGCACCTCCATTGCCATCCTTTCGGCCACCGCCATCCTGGCCGTTACCGCCGGCTGTTCCAGCCCTTCGGGGAATACCGCGGAAGACGGGCCGGTGGAAATCAGGTTCTCCTGGTGGGGAAACGCCGGTCGGGCCGAGCTGACCAACAAAGCCATCGCGGAGTTCGAGGCGGCCAACCCCAACATCAAGGTGAAACCGGAATACGGCGATATCGGCGGCTATTTCGATAAGCTCGCCACCCAGATGGCCGCCAACGATGCGCCCGACGTCATCACCATGGGCGGCGCCTATCCGGCCGAGTACGCCAACCGTGGGGCTCTCCTGGATTTGTCGAAGGTGTCGGGCTCGCTCGACCTCTCGAAAATTGACCAGGGGGCGCTGGAAAACGGGCAGGTCAAGGGCAAGCAGTACGGGGTCTCCACGGGCGCCAACGCGCTGGCGATCGTGGTCAACCCCGCTGTCTTCTCTGCAGCCGGGGTCCCGCTGCCGGACGACAACAACTGGAGCTGGGAGGACTTTGCGAGGACTGCAGCAGACATCACGGCGAAGAGCCCCCAGGGGACGTACGGAACGGCCACCGTCCTCACCCATGACTCCCTGGATGCCTTTGCCCGCCAGCGTGGCGAATCCCTCTACACCCAGGACGGGCAACTGGGGCTGGGCAAGGAGACGGTGCAGGACTACTTCGACTATTCCCTCAAGCTCAGTGACTCCGGAGCTGCCCCAAGCGCGTCCGAAACTGTGGAAAAGCTAAACGTCAGCACAGAGCAGACGCTCATGGGTATGGGGAAGGCGGGGATGATGCTCACGTGGAGCAATTCACTGACGGCCCTCAGCAAAGCCTCCGGCGCTGACTTGAAGTTGCTCAAGCTCCCCGGCGAAAAGCCCACGCCGGGAATCTGGCTCCAGTCATCGCAGTTCTACACCATCTCCGCACGCAGCAAGCACACGGACGCCGCGGCCAAGCTGGTGAACTTCCTGGTGAACAACCAGGCCGCGGCCAAAATCATCCAAAGCGACAGGGGCATTCCCGGCAACGCCGACATGCGCGCTGCCATCCAGGACCTGCTGACCCCGCAGGGGAAGGTCGAAGCTGAGTACATCAACCAGATCGGCAAGATGGACTTCGCCCCCACCTACATCGGGCCCACCGGCTCCACAGCTGTTTCCGAGATCACAGCCCGGATTAACACCGAGGTCCTCTTCAAACGGCTGACGCCCGCCCAGGCCGCTGAGCAGTGGATCAGCGAGAGCAAGGCTGCCATCGGCAAATAGCCCCGCTACTGCCCTGCATCCAGGTACTGGTCCGCCCAGGCGGCGATGATCCGGGCGGCACGGGCAGCCTGGCCCTTGCCGGTCAGCAGGTGGTCGCTTCCCTCGAGGGACACAAAGTTCCGGGGATGGCGGGCCGTCTGGAAGATGGTGCTGGCATTCTCGATCCCCACGGTGTTGTCGGTGGGGGAGTGCAGCACCATCAGCGGCTTGTGCAGCTGACGGATGCAGTCTGTAAGGTCCGCGTTCTCCAGGTCCTCCACGAAGTGCCGGCGGATTTCCACCCGCTTGCCGCCAAGGTCCACCTCCGCGCTGCCCTCACTGAGGATCCTGTCCAGCGCCGCGTCGAAGACGTGGGCCACGTGCTTGGGGGAGAAGGGTGCTCCCACCGTGGCGACGGCATCAAGCTCCGGGATGTCCCGGGCGGCTGCCAGCACAGCTGCCCCGCCGAACGAGTGCCCCACCAGCAGGGAGATCTCCCTGCCCTGGCTGCGCATGAACTCCGCGGCCTTGACCGTGTCTGCCACTTTGTGGCTGAACGAACCGGCCGACCATTCCCCGGCGGATCCGCCAAGGCCGAGGTTGTCGAAACGCAGCATCCCGATCCCGCTGTCAGCAAGTGCCTTGCACATCCGCGACGCGGAGGGGCTGTCCTTGCCAAGGGTGAATCCGTGCGAAAACACTCCCCAGCCCTTGACGGGACCTTCGGGCAGGTCGACGATTCCTGACAGCATCTCGCCTGTGGAACCGGCGAAGGACACTTTCTCGGAGCGGGACATGCGGTCGCCTTTCGTGCGTACGGGCCAGGTTGCTCTGGCGGTTGGTACGGAAACGACGACGGCGCCGCCACCACACGTGGTGAGCGACGCCGTCGGCCGTTGAAACTGTTGGTGGAACTGCCTAGATCTTACGGGCCAGGATGGCCTGCTTGACCTCCGCGATGGCCTGGGTGACCTGGATGCCTCGGGGGCACGCCTCGGAGCAGTTGAAGGTGGTGCGGCAGCGCCACACGCCTTCCTTGTCGTTGAGGATCTCCAGGCGCATGTCGCCGGCGTCATCACGGGAATCGAAGATGAAGCGGTGGGCGTTGACGATCGCGGCGGGTCCGAAGTACTGCCCGTCCGTCCAGAACACGGGGCAGGAGGACGTGCACGCAGCGCACAGGATGCACTTGGTGGTGTCGTCAAAGCGCTCCCGGTCCTCGGCGGACTGCAGGCGTTCCCGGGTGGGCTCGTGGCCCTTGTTGATGAGGAACGGCATGACCTCGCGGTACGACTGGAAGAAGGGTTCCATGTCCACGATGAGGTCCTTCTCGACCGGCAGGCCCTTGATGGGCTCCACAGTGATGGGCTTGGACGTGTCCAGGTCCTTCAGCAGCGTCTTGCAGGCAAGGCGGTTGCGGCCGTTGATGCGCATGGCGTCCGAGCCGCAGACGCCGTGGGCGCAGGAGCGGCGGAAGGACAGGGTTCCGTCCGTCTCCCACTTGACCTTGTGCAGGGCGTCCAGGACACGGTCCGTGCCGTACATGGTCAGGTGGAAGTCGTCCCAGGTGGCTTCCGCGGAAACTTCCGGGTTGTACCGGCGGACCCGAAGGTGCACATCGAAGGTGGGGATTTCCCCGCCCCCGCCGACGCCGGCAGGCAGTTCAACCTTTGAGGCTGGCTCAGCGATTTCAGCGGACATCTTAGTACTTCCTCACCATCGGCTCGTAGCGGGTAAAGACAACCGGCTTGGTGGCCAGCCGGATGCCGGCGATTGATTCCGCCGATCCGTCAGCCGGCGCATGGTCATCCTTGTACGCCATGGAGTGCTTCATGAATTTCTCGTCGTCACGCTCGGGGAAGTCCTCGCGGAAGTGTCCGCCGCGGGATTCCTCGCGGTGCAGGGCGGCCACGGTCATGACCTTGGCCAGTTCCAGCAGGAAGCCGAGCTCAACGGCTTCGAGCAGGTCCAGGTTGAAACGCTTGCCCTTGTCCTGGACGTTGATGCGCTTGTACCGCTCCTCGAAGGACGCGATGTCCCGCAGCACCTGGTTCAGGGTATCCGCCGTACGGAACACCTGCATGTTGGCGTCCATGGTGTCCTGCAGTTCCTTGCGGATCTGCGCCACCTTCTCGTCGCCGTTGCCGTTGCGGGCAATGTCCAGCAGTTCTGTGGTGTAGGCCAGCGGGTTCTCCGGCAGTTCCACGAACGGGGCACTCTTGGCGTATTCCGCGGCGGCGATGCCGGCGCGCTTGCCGAACACGTTGATGTCCAGCAGGGAGTTGGTGCCCAGGCGGTTGGAGCCGTGGACGGAAACGCAGGCAACTTCACCGGCGGCGAAGAGGCCAGGAACAACGGTGTCGTTGTCCTGCAGGACCTCGGTCTCGATGTTCGTCGGGATGCCGCCCATGGCGTAGTGGGCGGTGGGGAACACCGGTACCGGCTCGGTGTACGGCTCCACGCCCAGGTAGGTGCGGGCGAACTCGGTGATGTCCGGAAGCTTGGCATCGATGTGCGCCGGCTCCAGGTGGGTCAGGTCCAGGAGGACGTAGTCCTTGTTCGGGCCGCAGCCGCGGCCTTCGCGTACCTCGTTGGCCATGGAACGGGCCACGATGTCACGCGGCGCGAGGTCCTTGATGGTGGGGGCGTAGCGCTCCATGAAGCGCTCACCCTCGGAGTTGCGCAGGATGGCGCCTTCACCGCGGGCGGCCTCGGAGAGCAGGATGCCCAGGCCGGCAAGTCCGGTGGGGTGGAACTGGAAGAACTCCATGTCCTCCAGGGGAATGCCGCGGCGGAAGGCGATGCCCATGCCGTCACCGGTCAGGGTGTGGGCGTTGGACGTGGTCTTGAAGACCTTGCCGGCGCCGCCGGAGGCGAACACCACGGACTTGGCCTGGAACACGTGCAGTTCACCGGAGGCGAGGTCGTAGGAAACCACGCCGGCCACGCGCTTTTGCTTGTAGGGCGTGCCGTCTTCGCGGACAGCGTCCTCTTCGACCGTCAGCAGGTCCAGGACGTAGTACTCGTTGTAGAACTCAACGTTGTGCTTGACGCAGTTTTGGTACAGGGTCTGCAGGATCATGTGGCCGGTGCGGTCCGCGGCGTAGCATGCACGGCGGACCGGAGCCTTGCCGTGGTCGCGGGTGTGGCCGCCGAACCGGCGCTGGTCGATCCGGCCTTCCGGGGTTCGGTTGAAGGGCAGGCCCATCTTTTCCAGGTCCAGCACGGCGTCGATGGCTTCCTTGGCCATGACCTCGGCCGCGTCCTGGTCAACCAGGTAGTCGCCGCCCTTGACGGTGTCGAACGTGTGCCATTCCCAGTTGTCTTCCTCGACGTTGGCAAGGGCTGCGCACATGCCACCCTGCGCCGCACCTGTGTGCGAGCGGGTGGGGTAGAGCTTGGTCAGTACTGCTGTGCGCGCGCGCTGACCGGATTCGATCGCGGCGCGCATGCCAGCGCCACCGGCACCGACGATGACGACGTCGTACTTATGGACCTGCATACCAGACGCTCTTTCTCTCAAAATTCGCTATGAAACAACGGGGCGGCTTTGCCTGCTCCGCAAAACAGGGCCCGCGGATAAGCCCGCGGGCCCCGGGGGTGTGCCAGTGCTAGGCAGGGCAGAATCCGCCCGGAAGGGCAACGCCGTTCACCACGGGGCACGGGTTGAAGGTGAAGATGACCAGGGTGCCCAGGAGGATGATGACGACGGCGGCAGCGTAGAGAACGGTCTTCAGCCAGCGGCGGGTGGACGTCTTCTCTGCGTAGTCATTGATGATGGTGCGCACACCGTTGGTGCCATGCAGCATGGCCAGCCAGAGCATGGCCAGGTCCCAGACCTGCCAGAACGGGTCTGCCCACTTGCCGGCCACGAAGCCGAAGTCGATGGCGTGGATGCCTTCGCCCACCATGAGGTTCACGAACAGGTGGCCGAAGATGAGGACCACCAGCACCACGCCGGACAGGCGCATGAACAGCCAGGCAATCATTTCGAAATTGCCCTTGGAGCCGCTGCTGCGGCGGTACTGGGGAGCGATCCGCCCGCTGCGGGGGCTCTCGATGGTTGCAGTCATGGCTTAGTGACCTCCGAGGGCGAGGGACAGGTGGCGGATGGAGAAGGCGACCATGGTCACGACCCACAGGGCCAGGACTGCCCACAGCATCTGCCGCTGGTACTTGGCGCCCTTCTTCCAGAAGTCGACGGCAATGATCCGCAGGCCGTTGAAGGCGTGGAAGACGATGGCGGCAACGAGGCCGGTCTCGCCCAGCGCCATAAGGGGGTTCTTGTAGGCGCCGATCACAGCGGTGTAGGCCTCCGGTGACACACGCACCAAGGAGGTGTCCAGGACGTGGACCAACAAGAAGAAAAAGATCACTACACCGGTAATGCGGTGTCCTACCCAGGACCACATGCCTTCACGGCCGCGGTACAAGGTGCCAGCTGGTTTTGTCGGCACTGATAAACCTCCCTGCAACACAGCGGCGCTGGCATGAGATCCATGCGGGGGGAACGCCTGCTGCGAGAGCACTCGTAGCTCAGGCCTAAATCTAGGCTTCGCTACCAGCTTATTCAATTTCAGTGATTGTTGGTGCCCAGTACTGGAGCGGATTTTCCGGCGAAATGAGACGAACACCACATGATTGCGGCTGTTTAGGTGCAGGCCCGCGGCGAATCGGGCCCTCCGCGCCGCCAAGGGGGAGGGTTGCGGCCCGTCGGCTAAAGTAGGCCGTGATGAGTACAGACAAAGTGACAAGCCCGGCTTCACCCCTTGACCGTTTCATAGCGGTGATTCCGGCAGGCGGAGTGGGGACCCGCCTCTGGCCCCTGTCACGTGCAGCAGCTCCCAAGTTCCTTCACGATCTCACCGGGTCGGGCAGCACCCTGCTGCGCGCCACCTATGACCGGCTGCACCCGCTCGCGGGCAACCGGATGCTGGTGGTCACCGGCCAGGCCCACCGGGACGCCGTGTGCCGCCAGCTCCCCGAGGTCCATGACGCGGACCTCGTCCTTGAGTCGGAGCCCAAGGATTCCGGCGCGGCCATTGGCCTCGCCGCGGCGATCCTGCATGAACGCGACCCGGACACCATCATGGGGTCCTTCGCCGCCGACCAGGTGATCAGCCCCGACCAGCTGTTCCAGGAGGCCGTCCGTGAAGCGATCCACACCGCCGCGGCCGGCAAGATCGTGACGATCGGCATCAAGCCCACCCACCCGTCAACCGGCTTCGGATACATCCGCTCCGGCAAGGCGCTGAACATCGAGGGTGCGCCCAGCGCCCACGACGTCGTGGAATTCGTTGAAAAGCCCGATGAAGTGGTGGCCCAGCAGTACGTGGACAGCGGTGACTATGTCTGGAACGCCGGCATGTTCGTGGCGCCCGTGTCCCTGATGCTGAAGCACCTTGAGGCCAACCAGCCCGAGCTGTTCCAGGGCCTGCAGGAAATTGCCCGGGCCTGGGACACCCCCCAGCGCGACGAGGTCACGGCGCGGATCTGGCCCACCCTCCCGAAGATCGCTATTGACTATGCAGTGGCCGAGCCCGCCGCCGAAGCCGGGGACGTCGCCGTCGTGCCCGGGACCTTCCGCTGGGACGACGTCGGCGACTTCGCCTCCGTGGGCCGCCTGAACAGCGCCAAGGAAGTGGATGACGTTACCGTCCTCGGCGAGGGCGCGCGGGTGTTCACCGAGAACTCAAGCGGCGTGGTGGTTACGGACACCAAGCGGGTGATCGCCCTGATCGGCATCGAGGATGTGGTCATCGTCGACACCCCGGACGCCCTGTTGGTGACCACCATGGCGAATTCGCAGCGCGTGAAGGCGGCCGTGGATGCGCTCAAGGCCAGCGGGGACACCGACGTCCTCTGACCGGCCGTTTTCCCGTGGGTCCTGCCGGCGCGGCACCTGCCGGCAGGACCCGGATGTAATGCTGCGTCAGTGAATGGGCGCTTAACCCAACACCCTCGCTAGAGTGAAACAGTGCGCAATTACACGACTGAAGCCGAGCCCACCGCTTTGGTGGCTCCGTGGCTCGAACCGCTCCTGCCGGAACTGATCGAATTCCGGCGGGACCTGCATGCGCACCCGGAGCTGTCCTTCAAGGAGTTCCGCACCACCGACAAGCTCGCCGAGCGGCTGGAGGCCGCAGGGCTGAGCCCCCGCCGCCTGGACGGCACCGGCCTGACGGTGGATGTGGGGGAGGGGCCTATCGCCACTGCCCTCCGCGGCGACATCGACGCCCTGCCCATTATCGAGGAAACCGGGCTCCCGTTCGCGTCCAAGAACCACGGCGTCACCCACGCCTGCGGCCACGACGTGCACACCACCACCATGCTGGGCATCGCCCTGGTCCTGCACCGCATGCACCAGGAATCTCCCCTCGGCGCCACCGTCCGCATCATCTTCCAGCCCGCCGAGGAAACCATGCCCGGCGGTGCGCATTCCTGCATTGAGCAGGGCGTGCTCGACGGAGTGCCCCGCATCCTGGCGCTGCACTGCGATCCGCGCATCGAAGTGGGCAAGGTGGGAACGCGCATCGGTGCCATCACCTCCGCCTCGGACACCATCCGGATTGAACTGTCAGGCCGCGGCGGCCACACTTCCCGCCCGCACCTCACCGAGGACCTGGTGTTCGCGCTGGCGCAGATCGCCGTGAACGTTCCGGCTGTCCTGTCCCGCCGCGTGGACGTCCGCAGCGGCGTGTCCGTGGTCTGGGGCCAGATCACGGCCGGCTCGGCACCGAACGCCATACCCGGCAGCGGCTACATGGCGGGAACCATGCGCTGCCTGGACCGGGATGCCTGGCATGCCGCCGGCGAACTCCTTGACGAAGTGGTCCACCAGGTGGCCGCGCCGTACGGCGTGGACGTCCACCTGGAGCACACCAGGGGCGTGCCTCCGGTGGTGAACTCCGAGCACGAGACTGCCATCATCGAGGCTGCAGCGCGGGCCGAGATCGGCGAAAGCGCCGTGGTGCTGACGCCGCAGTCGATGGGTGGGGAGGACTTTGCATGGTTCCTCGCCGAACTTCCCGGGGCCATGATGCGCCTGGGCACCAAAACGCCGGGCGGCGAGGATTACGACCTGCACCGCGGCGACTACATCCTGGACGAGCGCTCCCTCGGCCTGGGCATCCGGGTGCTGACGGCAGCGGCCCTCCGGACCATCCGCGACCTGGAGCAGGGCCCGGTTTCCTGACAACCGTGCCTGGTATCCCCGCGACCCGGCGGGGATACCAGGCACTGCTGTTCCAGCACGGCAAGAAGAGTACGACGGCGGCTGCTCCCCAGGGCGCCTGACCTTGCGGTAAGTTGTGCACAACTTAGTTGTGCGTTACTGTTGTGTCATGACCGAAGCACCCCGCCTTGACCGGCAAGTATGTTTTGCGCTCTATTCGGCATCCCGCGCCGCCACCGCCGTCTACCGGCCGGTCCTGGATGAGCTGGGACTCACGTACCCGCAGTACCTGGTGATGCTGGTCCTGTGGGAAAGCGAACCCCGGGGCGTGAAGGAGCTTGGCGGGGAACTTGGCCTCGATTCCGGCACCCTGTCGCCGCTGCTCAAACGGCTGGAAACGCTGGGGCTGGTGGAACGGCGGCGGTCCGGCGAGGACGAGCGCCGCGTTGCGATCCACCTGACGCCCGCCGGACGGAACCTCAGCGGCCCGGCGAGTGCCATTCCGCAGCGGCTGGCCGATGCCGCCGGACTCTCCCTGGAAGAGCTTGAACAACTGCGGACCACGCTCGGCAAGCTCACGGCGGCACTGCACGAATCACTGTGAACCCTGAATACTGCACCATCCCAACAATAGGACGGATATCTTTCGTGAAGACTCTCTACACCGCAGAGGCCCTGGCCTCGGGCGAAGGCCGTGACGGCGCTGCCCGCAGCAACGACGGCAAACTCGCAGTGGCCCTCGCCAGCCCGGTCGAACTCGGTGGCAGCGGCCAGGGCACCAACCCTGAACAGCTCTTTGCCGCAGGGTACGCCGCCTGCTTCCACTCGGCCCTGCGCCTTGTCGGCCGCAAGGCAGGCGCCGACCTGACGGATTCGGCAGTGGCAGCGAAGATCCATCTGGGACAGCTGGACGGCGGCGCCGGCTTCGGCCTGGCCGCCGAACTGGAAATCGCCCTGCCGGCACTGGACCTGGCCACGGCTGAAGACCTCGTCGCCAAAGCGCACGAAGTCTGCCCCTATTCGAACGCCACGCGCGGCAACATTGCCGTCGACCTCAAGATCCTGGAGTACGCAGCATGAGCACCGCCCTTGCCACCACCACCCGTGAAATCCGCTTGGCCTCCCGCCCCGTAGGGCGCCCGTCCGGTGAGAACTTCGAACTCGCGGAGTCCCCGCTGCCCGCACTTGAAGACGGCCAGATCCTGGTGCGCAACCTCGTCATGTCCGTGGACCCCTACATGCGGGGCCGCATGAACGACGTCAAGTCCTACTCCGCCCCCTTCGCCGTGGGCAAAGCGCTCGACGGCGGTGCGGTGGGTGAGGTGATCGCGTCCCGTTCGTCGGCACACCAGGAGGGCGACGTCGTCGTCCACTCCCTGGGTTGGCGGGAGTATGCGGTGGTGGACGGCAATGCTGCCACCCCTGCCCGCACTGACTTGGCACCGGCGTCGGCTTTCCTCGGCGCCCTGGGCATGACCGGGCTGACGGCCTACACCGGCCTGTTGAAGGTAGCGGAATTCAAGCCGGGGGACGCCGTATTCGTCTCCGGCGCCGCAGGTGCGGTCGGCTCCCTGGTAGGCCAGATCGCCAAGGCCATGGGCGCCTCGCGGGTCATCGGCTCTGCAGGCTCGCCCGCCAAGGTGGCCCGGCTCCTGGAACTCGGCTTCGACGCCGCCTTCGACTACCACGACGGCCCCATCCTCGAGCAACTGGAGAAGGCGGCCGGCCCGGCCGGCATCGATGTCTACTTCGACAACGTGGGCGGCGAGCACCTCGAAGCCGCCCTGGCCGTCCTGAACGTCGGGGGCCGCGTGGCGATGTGCGGCGCCATCGCCCAGTACAACTCCACCGAACCCACCCCCGCCCCCCACAACCTCATGCAGGCCATCGGCAAGCAGCTGACCCTGCGCGGCTTCCTGGTGGGCGGGCAGCGGCAGCACGCGGCCGAGTTCGCGGAGAAGATGGCCGGCTGGCTGGCCGACGGGACCGTGCGTTACGACGAGACGATCGTGGACGGGCTGGAGAACGCTCCGCAGGCCTTCATGGACCTCCTGGACGGTGCCAACACCGGCAAGATGCTGGTCCGGCTGTAGCCGGCTGCACCACGAACCAGCAGGAGGGGCACCGCATGGCGCGGTGCCCCTACTGCTTGGTAACAACTTGTAAACAATCTCCCGGATGGGCTCCCGCCGTGCTATGGGGACGTGGCGCAGGCCACTAAAGTAAGTGCCATCAGTGCGCTCCGGCGCAGTGCTGCGTGCCTTCAGTGAAAACAGAATTTCAGCGCCGAAACGGACACTCATTGAATTCCAGCCCGTAGCGCCACTCGCATCATCCCTGGAGGAAAATTGAAGAAATCACTGCGTGCCAGCTTCAAGCGCGGTTCAATGGCCGGCGTGGCCACCCTCGGTGCGTCCGCCTTGCTGCTCAGCGGTTGCGGAGCCCCTCCCTCCTCGTCCGGCCCCTCAGGTTCAGCCACCGCATCGGATTACACAGCGTGCATGGTGTCCGACTCAGGCGGATTCGACGACAAGTCGTTCAACCAGTCCGGCTACGAGGGCCTGCAGAGCGCCGTTAAGGATCTCGGCATCCAGGAGAAGCACGTCCAGTCCAAGGCTGACACCGATTACGACCCCAACCTCCGCTCCATGGTCCAGCAGGGCTGCAAGCTTACGGTCACCGTAGGCTTCCTGCTCGGCGACGCCACCAAGTCCATTGCGACCGCCAACCCTAACAGCCACTTCGCCATCATCGACTACAACGACCCCACCTTCCCCAAGAACGTCAAGCCGATCGTCTATGACACGGCCCAGGCTGCGTTCCTGGCGGGCTACCTCGCCGCCGGCACCTCCAAGACCGGCAAAGTGGCCACCTTCGGCGGCATCAACATCCCGACCGTGACCATCTTCATGGACGGCTTCGCCGACGGCGTGAAGTACTACAACGAAAAGAAGGGCAAGAGCGTCCAGCTCATCGGCTGGGACAAGGACAAACAGGACGGCACCTTCGTTGGCGACTTCAAGCAGGTGGACAAGGGCAAGGTTCTGACCCAGGGCTTCCTTGACCAGGGAGCCGACATTGTCCTCCCTGTGGCGGGACCCGTCGGCGGCGGCGCAGGCAGCGCGATTCTCGACGCAAAGTCCAAGGGCAAGGACGCGAAGCTCATCTGGGTTGACTCGGATGGCTACCTGACGGCCCCGGATTACAAGTCCGTCATCCTCTCCTCCGTCCAGAAGACCATGGCCACTGCTGTGGAATCGGTGATCAAGGACGACAAGGACGGCAAGTTCGACGCCTCCCCGTACATCGGAACCCTGGCAAACGGCGGGGTGGCCCTGGCTCCATTCCATGATCTCGATTCCGCCGTGCCGGCGGACCTCAAGAGCGAACTGGACCAGCTCAAGAAGGACATCATCTCCGGCACCGTCAAGGTCGAGTCGAAGTCCAGCCCCACCAAGTAAGCACCGAACCGCGGGGCGCGCTGCCCTTCCGCCGTTACCCCGGCAGGAGGGCAGCGCGTTCTGCTTTGCTGGCAGCGTACGGTTGCCAGCACCATGCCGGCAGTCCCTTTTTGCCGCATGGCTGCCCTGCCCAGGAACCATCCGTGACACTAGGCTGGGACTACCCGCTGCCTTGCCGCCGACAGCGCGCCGGAGCAGATCCATACACACACAGATTGGTTGGGGTTTTGAAACTCGAACTGAAAGGGATCACGAAGCGATTCGGGTCCCTGGTAGCCAATGACCACATCGATTTGGTCGTCGAACCGGGGCAGGTGCACTGCCTCCTGGGAGAGAACGGCGCAGGCAAATCCACCCTGATGAACGTGCTCTACGGACTGTACGATCCGACCGAGGGCGAAATCCTTGTCGATGGCAGGCCTGTGGTCTTCAAAGACCCCGGCGAGGCGATGGCCGCCGGCATCGGAATGGTTCACCAGCATTTCATGCTCATCCCTGTCTTCTCAGTGGCCGAGAATGTGGCGCTGGGCAATGAGACCACCAAAGCCGCCGGTCTGCTCAATCTGGAAGCCACACGCGAGAAAATCCGCCTTATCTCGGACCAATACGGGTTCGACGTCGACCCCGACGCCATGGTGGAGGACCTGCCGGTCGGGGTCCAGCAGCGGGTAGAGATCATCAAGGCGCTGGTTCGTGATGCCGAGGTGCTTATCCTCGACGAACCCACTGCCGTGTTGACGCCGCAGGAGACCGATGAACTCCTGGACATCATCCGGCAGCTGAAGCGCGACGGTAAGTCGATCGTCTTCATCTCCCACAAGCTGCGTGAAGTCAAAGCCATCTCGGACACCATCACGGTCATCCGCCGAGGCAAGGTGGTCGGGCAGGCCGACCCTACGGCTTCCCCCACCGAACTGGCGTCCGCGATGGTGGGCCGCACCGTGAGCCTGACACTCGACAAGGCGCCGGCCAAGACTGGTGAGGTGACCTTCAAGGTCCGCAACCTGACCGTGACGGACCACAACGGCCAGCACGTGGTCGATAACCTGTCCTTCGACATCGCCAAGGGCGAAGTGCTCGCCATCGCCGGAGTGCAGGGCAATGGCCAGACGGAACTGACCGAGGCGATTCTAGGCGTGCAGCCGCACGTGGCCGGGTCCATCACGCTCGACGGTGTTGAACTGCTGGGAAAGAGCGTCAAGAACGTCCTCGGTGCCGGCGTGGGCTTCGTCCCCGAGGACCGCACCCTTGACGGCCTGGTGGGCACGTTTACCATCTCCGAAAACATGATCCTGGACCTCTATGACAAGGCACCCTTCGCGCGCGGTGTGGGGATGAAACCCGGCGTGATTGCCGAGAACGCCGCCAGGAAGGTCGAGGAATTCGACGTCCGCACCCCGTCGGTCTCGGCAGCGGTGGGGACCCTCTCAGGCGGAAACCAGCAAAAGGTCGTGCTGGCCCGCGAACTTTCACGCCCGCTGCGCCTCTTCATCGCTTCACAGCCCACACGCGGCCTTGACGTCGGCTCGATTGAGTTCGTCCATAAGCGCGTCATCGCCGAACGTGACCACGGAACGCCGGTCATGATCGTGTCCACGGAACTGGATGAAGTACTGCAGCTGGCAGACCGGATCGCGGTGCTCTACCGCGGCCGGCTCGTGGGGATCGTACCCGCCACCACCTCCCGGGACGTGCTGGGCCTGATGATGGCGGGTGTCCCGGCCGCGGAAGCGGAAGCCAGCGCCTCCGCCCATGCCTCCGGCGCCACGACCACAGCGGCGGTTTCGGAGCCTGCCGGCCATGAAGGAGAATCCCATGTCTGAGAAGACAACCCCGGAACCGCAGGCCACGAACCACAGCGGCGCCCAGGAGAGCGCCGGCACCCAGGTGCCCGGCGGCACCACCTCCGAGGCTGTCGCCTCAGACGTCGTGCTGGACACCGCAGGTGGCCAAATGCCGCCGTCAGCCGTTCCCGCAGCCACCCAGCGTCATGGCCGGGACCATGACCGGGACAGCAGCGGATCGGTCCTGCACCAGATCTTCACCGGCAACGCCATGGTCTCCTTCCTCTCCGTGCTGCTTGCCATCGTGCTTGGCGGGATCCTGATGGCAGTGACCAACCCCAAGGTCGCCGTCACGGCCGGCTACTTCTTCGCCCAGCCCGGAGACCTCCTGACCGAGGTCATCCGTCCGTACACTGCCCTCGTGCAGGGATCCATCTTCAACTGGGCCGGCGCCGACCTCGCCGCGCAGCTGTACCCGATCACCGAGACCCTCACCGTCGCAACCCCGCTGATCTGTGCCGGGCTCGGCGTCGCGCTGGCGTTCCGCGCCGGCCTGTTCAACATCGGTGCCCAAGGGCAGATCATCTTCGGTGCGCTCTTCGGCGCCTACGTCGGCTTCGCCTGGCACCTGCCCATCGGCCTGCACCTGCTGGTCGTCATCCTGGCCGGACTGGTCGGCGGCGCGGTCTGGGGCGGCGTCGTCGGCCTGCTGAAGGCACGCACCGGCGCGCACGAGGTAATCGTGACCATCATGCTCAACTACATCGCCAACTTCCTGCTGCTGTTCCTGCTCACCACCCCGGCTTTCCAGCGCAAGGGTTCCACCAACCCGATCTCACCGTTCCTTGACTCCACCGCGTTGTTCCCCGAACTGCTCGGACCGCAATTCCGCCTGCACGCCGGCTTTCTGATGGCGATAGCGGCCACCGCCTTTGTCTGGTGGCTGCTGAACCGCTCCACGATCGGTTTTGAGTTCCGCGCCGTCGGCGCGAACCCCAGCGCGGCCCGCACCGCCGGCATCAACGTCGCCCGCAGTACCATCCTGGTGATGGCGATCGCCGGTGCGCTGGCCGGCCTGGCCGGCGTGGCCCAGGTGTCCGGCACGGAAAAGTACCTTTCCGGCGGTGTCGCCGCCTCCATCGGTTTTGATGCCATCACGGTGGCGCTGCTGGGACGCTCGACGCCGTGGGGAACCTTCTTCGCCGGCCTGCTGTTCGGCGCCTTCCGCGCCGGGGGCGTGGCAATGCAGGCCCAGACACAGACGCCGATCGACATCGTGCTGGTCATCCAGTCCTTGATCGTGCTGTTTATTGCAGCACCGCCGCTGGTCCGTGCGATATTCGGACTCAACCCCCGTAAGAAGAAGACCACCACAAGTGGAACCGCAGGTTCGCGTACCGGCGGCGTCAAGAGCGGAGCGGCAGCATGAGCGCCACCACACAATCTCCCGCCAGCAAACAGCCAGGCACCGGAAAGGGAACCGGCAAGACAACCGGAACCAACCGTGCCGGCCGCCCGGCAGGCACAACGGAACTGGTGAGCTGGAAGGCCGGCATTGGCCTGGGCCTGCTCGCCATCCTGGGCACCGTGCTGTTCGGGCTCCTGGCCAACACAAAATCTGCCGGGTTCCGGATCGCCGAAGCGCGTGATCCGAACGCCTCCTCCACCGCAGCGTGGATCACCCTGGCCGTGGCGCTGGCGGCCGCCGCCTACGTCGGCTACCGCTGGATCAGCCAGCGGCGCGAGGGCGGGGGAGTGGACCGCTGGATTCCCGCTACAACCATCGCTGCCGTCGTCGTCTTGGGCCTGGCCGCCCTGGGTGTGGCACGGGTGGAGAAGGTCACCGTACCGTCGATGGCGCTGGGCTGGATCTGCTCGATCCTGCTGGTCGCCCTGGCGGCATACTCCTGCTTCCTGACCGTGCAGCGGCGGCGCACCCCCGGATGGGTGGGGGGTCTTTTCGCGGTGGTCTTCCTCGTCGGGTTCATGATCTGGATCGTCGCAGGCGGCCGTGACCCCGAGCCGTCCATTTCCCTCGGCGGCCTCCTGGCCGGCGCCGTGACGCTGGCCGTACCCCTGGTATTCGGCTCGTTGTCGGGAGTGCTGTGTGAACGGGCCGGCGTGGTCAACATCGCCATCGAAGGCCAACTCCTGCTCGGTGCCTTCTCCGCCGCCGTAGTCGCCACCGTGACTGGCAACGTCTATGTGGGCCTTATCTCTGCTGCCATCGCCGGTGCTCTTGTGTCCCTGGTCCTCGCAGTGGTGAGCATCAAATACCTTGTCAACCAGATCATCGTCGGCGTGGTGCTCAACGTTCTGATCAGTGGCCTCACCAGCTTCCTGTTCTCCACCCTGCTTACCGCAGACCCGGAACACCTCAACAAGCCCGGCCGGCTGCAGGCTGTGGATATCCCGTTCCTTGCCGACATCCCGATCATTGGCCCTATCCTGTTCCGGCAGTCCCTGGTCGGCTACCTCATGTACGTGGCCGTGATCGTCGTATACGTGGGGTTGTTCCACACCAAGTGGGGCCTGCGGGTGCGTGCCGTCGGCGAGCACCCGCAGGCGGCGGACACCGTGGGCATCAACGTCAACAGGACCCGCTTCATCAACGTCCTCATGGGCGGCGCGATCGCCGGAATTGGCGGTTCCTTCTTTACCCTTGTGTCGGTGGACGCCTTCAGCAAGGACATGTCCGGCGGCCGAGGCTATATCGCCCTTGCCGCCATGATCTTCGGGCGCTGGAACCCGATCGGGGCGTTCCTGGCCGCGCTGCTGTTCGGATTCGCCGACAACCTTCAAAGCATCATCACCATCATCGGCTCGCCGGTGCCCAGCCAGTTCATGGCGATGCTGCCGTATGCCCTGACCGTCATCGCGGTGGCCGGCCTGGTGGGACGGTCCAGGCCGCCCGCCGCCGACGGCATCCCCTACGTCAAGGGATGACGGCCATGGACAAGGTAGCCGGCTCACAGGGACAGGGCGTGGACTGGCAAATGCTGGAGTCCGCGGCCGTCGCCGCCATGAAGAACGCCTACGCCCCGTATTCGAAGTTTCCGGTGGGCGCTGCGGCGCTCACCGGGGACGGCCGCATCGTCACCGGCTGCAACGTGGAGAACGCCAGCTACGGACTGACGCTCTGCGCCGAGTGCACGCTGGTGGGAAACCTGCAGATGACCGGGGGCGGACTGCTTCGGGCCTTCTACTGCGTGGACGGGGCCGGCAACGTCCTCATGCCCTGCGGCCGGTGCCGGCAACTGCTCTACGAATTCCGGGCCCCGGGCATGCAGCTCATGACCACCGCCGGCATCAAAACCATGGACCAGGTGCTTCCCGACGCCTTTGGTCCCGAACACCTGGAGGAGACCCGGTGACCGAGAACAAAGCCGAAGCGTTCGACGCCGTCGACATCATCCGCACCAAGCGGGACAAGGGGACGCTGAGCCCCGAACAGATCGACTGGACCATCGACGCCTATACCCGCGGAGCCATTGCTGATGAGCAAATGGCCGCCCTGAACATGGCCATCCTGCTCAACGGCATGGACCGCGCCGAAATCGCCCGCTGGACCGCGGCCATGATTGCTTCCGGCGAGCGGATGGATTTCTCCAGCCTCCGGCGCCCCGACGGCGGCCTGAAGTACACCACGGACAAACACTCCACGGGAGGCGTGGGGGACAAGATCACCCTGCCGCTGGCCCCGCTGGTGGCGGTGTTCGGCGTCGCCGTCCCGCAACTGTCCGGCCGCGGGCTGGGCCACACCGGCGGGACCCTGGACAAACTTGAATCCATTCCGGGCTGGCGGGCGAACCTCAGAAACGACGAAATCCTGGCCCAGCTGCAGGACGTGGGGGCGGTGATCTGTGCTGCCGGAGCCGGGCTGGCACCGGCTGACAAGAAGCTCTACGCGCTGCGTGATGTCACGGGCACCGTGGAAGCGATTCCGCTGATCGCGTCGTCCATCATGAGCAAGAAGATCGCCGAGGGCACCGGCTCGCTGGTCCTGGACGTCAAGGTAGGCAGCGGCGCGTTCATGAAGGACGAGGCCCGGGCCCGCGAACTCGCCGAAACCATGGTGGCGCTCGGCAAGGACGCCGGGGTCAACACCGTGGCGCTGCTGACCAACATGAACACTCCGTTGGGCCTCACCGCCGGCAATGCCATCGAAGTGGAGGAATCCCTCGAGGTCCTGGCCGGTGGCGGCCCGGATGACGTGGTGGAGCTGACAGTCCGGCTCGCTGGGGAGATGCTCGCCTGTGCAGGCGTGCACGACGCCGACCCCGCTGCCGCGCTCAAGGACGGCCGCGCGATGGACGTCTGGAACCGGATGATCGCCGCGCAGGGCGGCGACCCCCGGGCCGCCCTTCCCGACGCCAAAGAATCCGATGTGGTCTACGCCCCGGCGGACGGCGTGCTGGTGGAACTGGACGCCCTGTCCGTCGGGGTGGCTGCGTGGCGGCTCGGCGCCGGCCGCGCCCGCAAGGAGGATGCCGTCCAGGCAGGGGCCGGGGTGCGCATGCACGCCAAGCCCGGCGCCACCGTCCGCGCTGGGGAGCCGCTGATGACGCTGCTCACCGACACCCCCGAGCGGTTCGCCCGTGCCCGGGAAGCCCTGGAACACGCCGTAGTCATCGCCCCGGAAGGCTCCCGGCCTGCCCAGCAGCTCATTATCGACCGCATAGCGTAGCGACCCATGCAGGCCATCAACGACTTCATCCTCGCCGCAGCCGGACAGCCGTGGGTGCTGGTCCTGGTGCTGGCCTGCTGCGTCATCGACGGTTTCTTCCCGCCCATTCCCAGCGAGTCCGTCGTGGTGGGCCTGGCAGCCGTCGCCGCCACGGCGGACGTACCCAACCCGCTGCTCCTGGCCATGGTGGCGGCAGCGGGTGCCTTTTCGGGGGACAACATCGCGTACCTCCTGGGCAGGCGGGTCGGAACCCGCCGGTGGGCGTGGATGCGCGGACCGCGGATGCAAAGCGCGTTCCGCTGGGCAGGCCGCGAATTGCGGAAGCGCCCGGCATCACTGATCCTCGTGGCCCGCTTCGTGCCCATCGGCAGGGTGGCGGTGAACCTCACCGCGGGAGTCACGCACTATCCCCATCTGCGGTTCGTCGGCCTGACCATCCTGTCGGCTACCCTGTGGGCCGGCTACTCCGTGGCCATCGGACTTTTCTTCGGCCAGTGGTTCGAGGACAACCACCTCCTGGGCGCGGCAATAGCCATCGTCTGCGCCGTCGCGCTGGGCATCGTCGTGGACCTGGTCATCAACAAATTCCGCGGCAAACCCAACGTGGTGGAACGGATCCGGGAACCGGAGGTGTGACCGGCACGTTCAAGGAGTAATTCCCGGCTCGGAGACGTAGCGTACTTCGCCTCCCTCATGGGACACTTAGGAACGATTTCCGCTTTGGCTGCGGCACTTTGGCTGTGTCATTTTTCATACAGGAGCAACACCGCGTGGAGTTTATTAATGAGGCCGTGCTCCATGCAGCGGGCCAATGGTGGATCTACCCCATCCTGCTGGTGTTCTTCTTCGTGGACGGCTTCGCCATGGTGGTCCCGAGCGAGACCCTCATTGTGGCGCTGGCGGCCTTTTCGCGGCACAGCGGCGAACCCAATCTCTGGATCCTCGGCCTCACCGCCCTGATCGGCGCCATCTGCGGCGACAACATGGCCTACATGCTGGGCCGCAAGATCGGCTTGGACCGCTGGGGCTGGATGCGCCGCCCCAAGGTCCGGAAAGTCTTTGCGTGGGCCCGCTATGAACTGGAAAAGCGTGGCGCGGTACTGATCTTCACCGCCCGGTACATTCCCTGGGGCCGGGTAGCGGTCAATTACGTGGCAGGCAGCACCGGATTCTCGCACCGCAGGTTCTTCGTCTTTGACGCCTTCGCCTGCGTGACCTGGGTGGGGTACTCCCTGGGCATTGGCCTGCTGGCCAGCTCGTTCCCGTGGCTGCACCACAACCCCCTGCTGAGCGCCGGTATCGCCGTCGTGTTTGCCATCGTCCTCGGCGTGGTCATCGACCATTTGCTGCGCTGGTGGCACAAACGGCTGGGCCGCCACGACGCATCCGAAGCGGACAGCTGGAACGGGGAATCCTCCGGCCCCGGCCAGGACAGCCGGGCCGGCACCCAGGCCCTGGTGGTGCCCTCGGCAGAAGCCGGCCCAGCCGTCAAGTAGCGGCCGGCCGTGAACGGCTGGCTTTGAACTGCGCCCCACCCTAAGGTGGGAACGTGACTGAGCCCATTGTTGACGCTGCCCCTGCCATCGATTTTGACCTGAAGAGCCTGCCCAAGGTCTCCCTTCATGACCACCTGGACGGAGGACTCCGTCCGGCCACCATCATCGAACTGGCGGAGGCCGTGGGCCACACGCTCCCGTCCACCGACCCCGTGGCCCTGGGCCAGTGGTTCCGCGAATCCGCTGACTCAGGCTCGCTGGTCCGGTACCTGGAGACCTTCGACCACACCGTGGCCGTCATGCAGACCTACGACGGCCTGTTCCGGGTGGCGAAGGAATTCGTCGAGGACCTCGCCGATGACGGCGTGGTGTACGGCGAGGTCCGCTGGGCACCCGAGCAGCACCTGCAGAAGGGCCTCAGCCTCGACGAAGCCGTCGAAGCCGTGCAGGAAGGCCTCGAAGCCGGCGTCGAAGCCGTGTCCGAGTCAGGGCGCGAGATCCAGGTGGGCCAGCTGATCACGGCCATGCGCCACGCGGACCGCGGCCAGGAGATCGCCGAACTGGCCGTCCGCCACCGCAACAAGGGCGCCGTGGGCTTCGACATCGCCGGGGCCGAGGACGGCTTCCTGCCCAGCCGCTTCAGGGACGCCTTTACCTACCTCGCCCAGCACAACTTCCCGGCCACCGTGCATGCAGGCGAGGCCGCAGGGCTCGAGAGCATCCAGTCCGCGCTGGTGGACGGACGGGCCCTCCGGCTGGGCCACGGCGTCCGCATCGCCGAAGACATCATGGTGGAATTCGACGACGACGAGGAAGCAGGAGACACCGTGGGCCTTGTAACCCTCGGCGACCTCTCCAGCTGGGTCCGCGACCGCGGCATCGCCCTGGAAATCTGCCCGTCCTCCAACCTCCAGACCGGCGCCATTGCCGAATTCGGCGGAGGCATCGAGAGCCACCCCCTGGACATGCTCTACCAGCTGGGCTTCAACGTCACCATCAACACGGACAACCGCCTGATGAGCGGCGTAACCCTCACGGATGAGTTCAACCTGCTGGTGGAAACCTTCGACTACGACCTCGACGACCTGCTGGAGCTGACCCTCAACGCTGCCGAGGCGTCCTTCCTGCCGCTGGAGGAAAAGGAAGCGCTGGTGGAGTACATCAACGACGCCTACGCCAACCTTGGCTGAGCAGCCGCCCGTCGAGAGGCTCGTTCAGGTGATAGGGCAGCTGCGCGAACACTGCCCCTGGATGGGTGCGCTGTCCCACCGCTCCCTGGTGGAATACCTCCTCGAGGAGGCCTACGAGGTCGCCGAAACCATCGAGGAAGGCCACCCGGACGCCGAACTCCAGGGGGAGCTGGGTGACGTGCTGCTCCAGGTGGTGCTGCACGCCCGGCTGGCCGAGGAACGCGGCGCGTTCACGTTCGACGACGTCGCACGCGGCCTGGGTGCCAAAATGGTCCGCCGGAACCCGCATGTCTTCAGGTCTGACGGCTCGCTTCAGGACAGCTTTCCCGCAACTGTGGAGGAAATTGAACAGAAGTGGGATGCCGTCAAGCGCGCCGAACGGCCGGAGCGCCGCACCGCCTTTGAAGGTATTCCGGACGCTCTCCCCGCGCTTGCAAAGGCCCGGAAGTCGCTGGACCGTGCCGCCCGTGCAGGACTCGGGCTGCCCGCGGCCACTCCCGTCCCTGGAAACGAGGAGGAGCTCGGAGACCTGCTCCTCGCCGTCGTACGGTCCGCCCGGGACCATGGCATGGACGCCGAACGTGCCCTGCGGGCCGCCGTCCGCCGCTACCAGGACCGCCATGCGCCATCATGACGTCCGGGCCTTGACCCGTTTGAGTAACCCGGAGCACTCTCGACTACGCTAGTCCCTGACGAGTACGTCGAGTTTTCTGCCTGATTCCCCCCGTTAATCGCCCATAAGGAGCAAATTCATGGCGCTTATCGATGCCATCCACGCCCGCGAGATCCTCGATTCCCGCGGCAACCCCACCGTAGAAGTCGAAGTCCTGCTCTCCGACGGCCAGATCGGCCGCGCGGCTGTCCCCTCCGGTGCTTCCACCGGTGAGCACGAGGCCGTCGAACTGCGCGACGGCGACAAGGGCCGCTACCTGGGCAAGGGCGTGCAGAAGGCCGTCGACGCCGTCATCGACCAGATCGCCCCGGCCCTGACCGGCTTTGACGCCACCGACCAGCGCAGCATCGACCAGGCCATGCTGGACCTGGACGGCACCCCCAACAAGGGCAAGCTGGGCGCCAACGCCATCCTCGGCGTCTCCCTGGCCGTCGCCAACGCGGCCGCCGCCTCGGCCGACCTGCCCCTGTACAAGTACCTGGGCGGCCCCAACGCACACGTCCTGCCCGTGCCGCTGATGAACATCCTCAACGGTGGATCCCACGCCGACTCCGACGTCGACATCCAGGAATTCATGATCGTCCCGATCGGCGCCGAAACCTTCTCCGAGGGCCTGCGCTGGGGCGTTGAGGTCTACCACAACCTCAAGTCCGTCCTCAAGGAAAAGGGCCTGTCCACCGGCCTCGGCGACGAAGGCGGCTTCGCGCCCAACCTGCCCTCCAACCGCGCAGCACTGGACCTGATCCAGGAAGCCATCAAGAACGCCGGCTATACCCCGGGCAAGGACATCGCCCTGGCCCTTGACGTTGCCTCCTCCGAGTTCTACAAGGACGGCGCCTACCAGTTCGAAGGCAAGGCCCTCTCCGCCACCGAGATGAGCGCCTACTACGCCGAGCTCGTGGACGCCTACCCGCTGGTCTCCATCGAGGACCCGCTGGACGAGAACGACTGGGACGGCTGGAAGACCCTCACCGACACCATCGGCGACAAGGTCCAGCTGGTGGGTGACGACCTCTTCGTCACCAACCCCGCCATCCTGCAGCGCGGCATCGACACCAGGACCGCCAACTCGCTGCTGGTCAAGGTCAACCAGATCGGCTCCCTGACCGAGACCCTGGACGCCGTCAGCCTGGCCCAGCGCGCCGGCTACACCACCATCACCTCGCACCGCTCCGGCGAAACCGAGGACACCACCATCGCCGACATCGCCGTGGCCACCAACGCCGGCCAGATCAAGACCGGTGCTCCCGCCCGCTCCGAGCGCGTCGCCAAGTACAACCAGCTGCTCCGCATCGAAGAGGAACTGGACGACGCCGCACGTTACGCAGGACGCAGCGCGTTCCCGCGTTTCAAGGGCTAGTAACCGCCTAAACCCCGCCGCGGTGGCTATGGTTGAAAGACCATAGCCACCGCTGTTGTTTGCAGCAGCAGTGTTCGTCAGCTTTGTTCGTCCAGCACAGATCGTGGCGGCCCCGGCAGGCTGCGTTTCAGGAGTGTCATGGCTACCCGCCGCCCCAAAGTTCCCAAGGTCGCCCCCACCCGTCCAGCCAAGGAAACGGCCGACGACGGATCCTCCGGCGGCGCGGAGGTCATCAGGGCGGATTTCCGGCCGGGCAAGGGCACGGCAGCGCAAAACACCGCACCCGCACGAGGCAACCACGGCCGTGGAACCCCGGGCCAGGCCCCCACGGGAAAGGCCAAGGACGAGAAAGACGCCAAGCCGTCCACGGGGCGGAAGGGCAGCAGCCCGACCGGGGCGCAGGACGAACGGACGGACGACGGCGGGCACCACCCCGTCCCCGCCAAGGCGTTTTCCGGCCGCATGCTGGCGCTGGCCGTGGTGATGATTGCCATCACCATCATGCTCGCGCCTACCGTGAAGATCTTCTTCGACAAAAAAGCCGAAATCGACGCGCTGAATGCCGATATCGCCGCACGCCAGGCCGAGGGCGACGCCCTCCGGCAGCAGGTTTCGCGCTGGCAGGACCCCAATTACGTCAAACAGCAGGCCCGCGACCGCATTAACATGGTTATGCCGGGCGAAACCGGCTACTGGGTTTTTGGCAGCGATGAGCCGGCCGGACAAAACAGTAGCCCCGCCGCAGCATCACAAGACCCCGCCGATCTGCCGTGGGTGGATTCCCTGTGGGAGTCCATCAGGCGCGCGGCCACAGACTGAACCGCACAGGAAGGACGGCCCGCGACAGTGGAACACAACACGGCAGCCGCCCGGGATGAGTCCCGCCAACCAACAGCACACGACCTTGAAGTACTGAGCAGGCAGCTGGGGCGCCCCGTCCGCGACGTCGTGGAAATTCCGGCGCGCTGCGTCTGCGGGAACCCGCTCGTCGCCGCCACTGCCCCCCGCCTCAGCAACGGAACTCCGTTCCCCACCACCTTCTACCTGACCCACCCGGTGATCACGTCCGCGGTTTCCAGGCTTGAAGCGGCGGGTGTCATGAACACCATGAACGAACAACTGGCCGCTGACCCAGCACTCGCCACCGCTTACCGCGGGGCCCACGAAGAGTACCTGGCCGCCCGCGATGCCATCGGGCAGCGGTCCGGGATCGGTGCGGTTCCGGAAATCGACGGTGTCTCGGCCGGCGGGATGCCCACGCGGGTCAAATGCCTGCACGTCCTGGTGGGTCACTCCCTGGCCGCAGGCAGCGGCGTGAACCCCCTCGGCGACCAGGCCTTGGCGATGATCAGCGAGTGGTGGACCGCCGACAAGTGCTACTGCGACGGTGCCTGGGACACCACCGGGGAGGCTCCTTCCCGGGACCTGAGCCGGCACGGGCCGCAGGGCCTGCCGGACATCGTTGGCCGGCCCGCCCCGGTACGGAAGTCCGCCGCCGCCACGGAGGTCCCGGAATGACCCGTGTGGCCGCCATCGACTGCGGCACCAACTCCATCCGGCTCCTGATCGCGGACATCGACCGCAGCAACGGCAGCCCGGCACTTACCGACGTCGTCCGGGAAATGCGCGTGGTCCGGCTGGGCCAGGGCGTGGACGCCACGGGCGAGCTGGCTCCGGAAGCACTGGAGCGCACCCTTGCCGCCACCGCCGACTACGCCCGCCTCATCAAGGAGCACGGGGCGGAACGGATCCGCTTCGTGGCCACCTCCGCCAGCCGGGACGCCCGCAACCGGCATGTCTTCGTGGACGGCGTCAGGCATTTGCTCGGCGTGGAACCTGAGGTTATTTCCGGCAATGAGGAAGCAGCATTGTCCTTCGCCGGTGCCAGCAGCGTCCTGCCCATCCTCGACGGGCACCAGGTGCTGGTGGTGGACCTCGGCGGCGGAAGCACCGAATTCGTCCTGGGCACCGCAGCCGGTGTCACCGCCGCCAAGTCCGTGGACGTCGGCTGCGTCCGACTGACCGAACGGCACCTTCAAAGCGACCCTCCCACCGCCGAACAGATTGCCGCCGCGGAAGCCGACGTGGACGCGGCCATGGAAAAAGCCCGGCTCGAGGTGCCCCTGGAACGCGCCACCGCCGTCGTCGGTGTTGCCGGGTCCGTCACCACCATCACCGCGCATGCGCTCCGCTTGCCCGCCTACTCCCCGGAAGCCATCCACGGCACCGGGCTGCCCATCGCGGACATCCGCGCCGCCGCCACCGACCTGCTGGGAATGACCCGGGACAACCGCGCGGCGCTGCCGTACATGCACCCCGGCCGCGTCGACGTGATCGGCGCCGGGGGACTGGTGTGGCGGCGGATCCTGGAGCGGATGGGGGAGCTGAGCGGCGGAAAGATCACCGGGGCAACCGCAAGCGAGCACGATATCCTCGACGGCATCGCACTGAGCATCGGCTAGGTTCATGCACCCGACTCCAGCATCCACCCCGCCCGTGCACCGTGCCCTGGCGGCCGTTATGTCCGTTCTCCTGGCCGCATGCTGCGCATGTGCCGGCATCTTTACCGCGCCCGCCGCCCAGGCTGACGAATGGCGCGACAAAGAATACTGGCTGGCCGACTCCGGCATCACCAAGGCCTGGGAAGTGTCCAAGGGCGCCGGCGTGAAGGTGGCAGTCATCGACAGCGGAATCGATGCCAAGCACCCCGATCTCAAGGGCGCGGTTGCCGGCGGATACGACGCGTCCGGCTCAGGCCAGCCGGACGGCCAGAAGAGCGTGGGTTCCAAACCTGAGCACGGCACCCTGGTGGCCACCATGCTCGCAGGCCGCGGACACCAGCCGGCCAGCGCCAGCCCAAGCCCCAGCCCGGCAGGAACACCCCCGGACGGCATCATGGGCGTGGCGCCGGAAGCCCAGCTCATGTCCGTTTCCACCTGGCTGGGCTCACCCAACCCCTCCGGTAAGAGCGACCAGGACCAGATTCCCGAAGCAGTCCGCTGGGCCGTGGACAACGGCGCCAAGGTCATCAACATCTCGCTTGGCAGCACCACGCCCCAATGGCCGCAAAGCTGGGACGCCGCCTTCCTCTACGCCGAGCAAAAGGACGTGGTCATCGTCGCCGCTGCCGGCAACCGGGTGGGCGGCAATACCCAGGTAGGTGCCCCGGCCACGATCCCCGGCGTCCTCACGGTGGCCGGCCTGGACCGGAAGAACCTGGCCAGTGTGGATGCTTCGTCCCAGGGCATCAGCATCGGCGTGGCCGCTCCTGCCGAAAACCTCCTGGGCGGGCTGCCCGGGGGCGGCTACGCGGAGTGGGCCGGCACGTCCGGTTCCACGCCGATCGTTGCCGGCGTCGCCGCACTGATCCGTTCCAGGTGGCCGGACATGAGCGCCGAACAGGTGATCAACAGAATTGTTTCCACGGCAAAGGACGCCGGCGCCCCGGGCAAGGACCCGTTGTACGGTTACGGCATCCTCAACGCCGAGGCAGCGCTCAAGGCCGACGTCCCCGAGGTATCAACAAACCCGCTCGGCACCATCGCCGAATGGATCCGGGTACACCGCCGGGGCAACGCCGCTCCCGCCACCCCGCTGCCCACCGCCACGTCAGTGCCCAGCGCGGCACCGACGCTGCCCGAAGCCACGGTGCCGGCAGCCAAGGCGCCGTCGCAGCGGGACAGTGCCATTGGCGCCGCCGTCGTGATCGGTTTCGGGGCACTCTTCGTGGCGATCATCGCGGCGGCCGCCATCCAGATCCGGAGGGCCGCCCGGAACCCATCCCTTGCCAGGGAAGAAGCCGACACAGGAGTGGTGGACCGGGTGCAAACGCGCCGGAATCCGCAGATTACGGACCACCGGTCTAGTTAGTGAAGATTTTCACAAACTGCGCTATCCTTAAACTATGGCAACCACCCCACAGCTCCAGGACCGTCCCAGGGTACTCGTCGTCGGCGGCGGGTACGTCGGCCTGTACGTAGCACTGAAACTGCAGAAGAAGATCGCAAACGCCGGTGGCATCGTCACCGTCGTCGATCCGCTGCCCTACATGACCTACCAGCCCTTCCTCCCCGAGGTCGCCGGCGGCAACATCGAAGCCCGCCACGCAGTGGTGTCCCACCGCCAGCACCTCAAGCAGACGGAGCTGATCCAGGGCCGCGTCACCTCGATCGACCACGAAAACCGCACGGCTGTGGTGGCTCCCGCCGACGGCGGCGAAAACTTTGAAATTCCCTACTTTGACGTCGTGCTCGCAGCCGGCGCCATCACCCGCACCTTCCCGATCAAGGGCCTGGCGGACAAGGGCATCGGCCTGAAGACCATTGAGGAAGCTGTTGCACTGCGCAACAAGCTGCTGGAGCGCATCGAGGTTGCCTCCACCATGACCGACCCCGCAGCGCGCGCCAAGGCCCTCACCTTCGTGGTGGTCGGCGGTGGCTTCGCCGGGATCGAATGCATCACCGAAATGGAAGACCTCGCCCGCGCCGCGGTCCGGAACAACCCCCGCATCAAGCAGGAGGAAGTCCGCTTCGTCCTGGTCGAGGCCATGGGCCGGATCATGCCCGAGGTCACCGCCAAGCAGGCCGACTGGGTGGTTGAGCACCTGCGCAGCCGCGGCATCGAAGTCCTGCTGAACACCTCGCTGGACAGCGCCGAAGGCACCCTGAAGCTCATCAACCTCCCGGACAAGACCCCCGCCCAGGAATTCGAGGCGGACACCCTCGTCTGGACCGCCGGCGTGCAGGCGAACCCGATGGTCCGCTCCACCGATTTCCCGCTGGAGCCCCGTGGCCGCGTCCGCGTCCTGCCGGACCTGCGGATCGCCGGCGATGAAGGCATCATTGAGAACGCCTGGGCAGCCGGCGACATCGCCGCCGTCCCGGACCTCACCGGCAAGGGCCTGCCCGACGGCACCTGCGTCCCCAACGCCCAGCACGCCCTGCGCCAGGCCAAGCGCCTCGCCAAGAACCTGTGGGCCTCGCGCTGGGACAAGCCGCTGACGGACTACAAGCACAAGAACCTGGGTGCCGTGGCCGGTTTCGGCGAGTGGAAGGGCGTTGCCAACATCAACCTCCTGGGCCGCATCGGCCTCAAGGGCGGACTCGCCTGGCTGGCCCACCGCGGCTACCACGGCATGGCCATGCCCACGTTCGAGCGCAAGTTCCGCGTCATCCTGAACTGGATCATCGGTTTCTTCGCCGGCCGCGACACCACCCAGCTGATGGACCTGGACAACCCGCGCGGCGCCTTCGTCGCAGCAGCCACCCCGGCTCCGAATCCGGCAGCCGCGGCTGCTCCGGCCGGCGGCTCCGGCTCGACCGCTGTTTCCGCTCCCAAGGAAACGGTGTCGGCCAACGCCAAGTAGCGTTTGCCCGCTCCACGGAGCTTTACAGCGTCCGACGGCGGCCGTCCCCTCTCCGGGGCCGGCCGCCGTCGGCGTTTCCAGCCAATGCGTCCCGGGCAGGTACCATTGACCCGGCGCCCCAGTAGCCCAATTGGCAGAGGCAGCGGACTTAAAATCCGCGTGTTGTGGGTTCGAGTCCCACCTGGGGTACACCTGTCCCGGCCGCCGCGCCACCTTCCCGGACATCCGAGAGCCGCCTGTGAGCAGGCGGCTTTCGGCGTTTAATTCCCCACAGAAAACTACTGTTATAAGGCTGTGACCTCAGTCACTTAGTTTCGCTGGCATCTATGCACTAGCTTGAAGCTGAATCAGGAATTCCTGGTCCATTCCGGGCGCCGAAGCGCCCCATTGATCCGCACGCATCGCATGGCCCTGTTTCGGAAGGCAGACAAAATGTACCGAAAGAAAGTCCTCACCTCGCTGGCGGCAGCAGCCACACTCAGCATGCTGCTGTCGGCCTGCGCCAACCAGTCGGGCACCGGCACCACCGAAAGCTCGGGCTCGTCCAGCAAGGTGAACATCCCCGCCATTTCGAAAGTTGATGTTCCTGCCGGTGCGGTGAAACCGGCCGGCGACGGCAAGGCTACCTGCCCCTCAACCACCACGCTTGCCTACGCCGGCGCCCAGACCGGTCCCAACGCCCAGCTCGGCGTCAACATCTTCAACGGCATCCAGCTGGCCATCGACCAGCACAACAAGGCCAACCCGGGCTGCCAGGTCCAGTTCAAGAAGTTCGATACCGAAGGTGACCCCAACAAGGCCACCGGCCCGGTCACGCAGCTCGTGAGCGAGCCGGACATCGTGGGCGTCATTGGCCTTCCGTTCTCGGGTGAGTCCAAGGCCACGGGCAACATCTTCGAGCAGAAGGGCCTGGTCCACATCACGCCGTCGGCCACCAACCCCAGCCTGACCCAAAACGGTTGGACCACCTTCTTCCGGGGCCTCGGCAATGACGCCGTCCAGGGTCCGGCGGCCGCCAAGTTCCTCACCGGAAAGCTCGGCGCCAAAAAGGTGTACCTCGTGCAGGACGACTCCGATTACGGCATTGGCCTGGGCACCTCCACCTCCGCCGGCCTCGGCAGCGCACTGGCGGGCACGGAGAAGGTGACCACCGGCCAGAAGGACTTCTCGGCCGTTATCTCAAAGATCATGAACGCCAAGGCAGATGCGGTGTTCTACGCCGGCTACTACGCCGAGGGCGCACCGTTCGACCAGCAGCTGGTCGGGAAGGGCTTCACGGGCACGTTCGTGGCACCCGATGGCGTGAAGGATGACCAGTTCATCAAGCAGGCCGGCGACGCGTCCAACAACGCGTACTTCACCTGCCCCTGCATCCCCGGTGAGCTGATCACCGATTTCGCATCGGCTTACAAGGATATCTCCAAGGGTGCAGAACCCGGAACGTACTCGATCGAAGGCTACGACGCCGCAACTGTTCTCCTGTCCGGCATCGACGCAGGCAAGCAGAGCCGCCCCGACCTGCTGGCCTGGGTTAAGGCATACGACAAGGACGGCCTGAGCAAGCACTACAAGTGGGATGCCAAGGGCGAGCTCCAGGCTCCGACCGTATACGGCTACAAGGTGGAAAACGGGAAGATCGTTCCCGTCGGTCCCATCGGCGAGTAGCAGCCCGGCACGAGGCAACGGCTGTGGGGGCCAGCATCAGCAGGCCCCCACAGCCTTTTCTTCGCTTGGCAGCAGCCCAGGACCACGTAACGTCACTAGACACAAGTCCCACGGCCGGGCCCAAAAGGCCGCGTTCAACTGGATCGAGATGTTTCCATGCTTCCCTCACTTGTCCCTTTACTTCCCACCGAAAACGACTGGATCACCTTCGACATTCCGTCCCTGGTCGAGAACTTCTGGAGCGCAACCTTTGACGGCCTTACCTTCGGGGCGATCTACGCGCTTGTAGCGCTCGGCTACACCCTGGTTTACGGCGTGCTGAACCTGATCAACTTCGCCCACTCGGAAGTCTTCATTGTCGGCTGTTATGCAGTCTTTTTCACCCTCAGCAGCCTGGGCTTCGGGCCGTCCGTTCCCAGGCTCGATATCTGGGCCATCATCCTGAACCTGCTGCTCGCGCTGATCCTGGCGATGGTTGCATCTGCCGTGACCGCGTTCCTGCTGGAACGGATCGCGTACAAGCCGCTGCGGCAACGGAATGCGCCCCGCCTGGTCTTCCTGATCACCGCCATCGGTGCTTCCTTCACCATCCAGTACCTCATCTACCTGTGGCGCGGTCCCAGCCCGGAGCTTGCCCTGACCATGTTCCGGCCAACGCCCATCTTCGACGTCTTCGGCACCATCATCGACAGCCAGCAGCTGGTCATCATCATCGCGGCCGTGATCATGATGGTGGGCATCGACAGGTTCATCAGCAAGTCCCGCACGGGCCGCGGCATCCGGGCCGTCGCCCAGGACCCGGACACCGCAACATTGATGGGCGTCAACAAAGAGCGCATCATTATTACCACCTTCGTCATCGGAGGCCTGCTCGCAGGAGCCGCCGCCTTGTTCTACGTCATGAAAATCCCGTCCGGTGTCCAGTACAGCGGCGGCTTTGTCCTGGGAATCAAGGCGTTCGCAGCGGCGGTGCTCGGCGGTATCGGAAACGTCCGCGGGGCGCTGCTGGGCGGCCTGCTGCTGGGCCTGATCGGCAACTACGGCCAGATCCTGCTCGGCAACTCGCAGTGGACCGACGTCGTGGCGTTCGTGGTGCTGGTGCTCGTGCTGCTGCTGCGGCCCGAAGGCATCCTGGGAACCTCCCTTGGAAGGAGCAAAGCATGAGCATGACCGACGGCCCGACGCCGCTGCAGACAGCAGCCGCGGAACAGGCGGCGGAGGAACGCGAAGCCTCAGCGAAAGCCGCAGGCAAGAGCGCGCTCCGGCAGCGAGGGGGGCGCAAAGGCGGATATTTCTCCGACCGCTGGCATGCCTTGTCCCGGCAGCAGCAGTGGGCATTCCTGGTCATCGTGGTGGTCCTGGCCTACCTGCTGCCGTTGATCAACCCGCCCATCATCACCACGGAGCCCGGCAACAACTTCGCCCTGGCCTGCTTTGACATGGCCCGGTTCGCGCTCATCGCCGTAGGCCTCAACGTCGTGGTGGGATACGCAGGCCTGCTGGACCTGGGATACGTGGCCTTTTTCGCGGTGGGCTCCTACTGCGCGGCGATGCTGACCAGCCCGGACTCGCCCTTCCTGCACATCCCGTACCTGTGGACCATTCCCGTGGCCATGGCCGTGACCATGTTCTTCGGCGTGGTGCTGGGCGTGCCAACCCTGCGCCTCAGGGGCGACTACCTTGCCATCGTGACGCTCGGCTTCGGCGAAATCGTGCGCATCCTTGCCACGATCATCCCCGCCATGAAGGGCCAGGTGGGCTTCCAGAACGTCGGCCACCCGCCGGGCACCGAACCTGACGGAACACCGATCTTCTCCAACTCGAACGGCGTGCCCTGGTACTGGCTGACGTTGACCATCATCATCATCGTCACCCTCCTCGTGGGCAACCTGGAACGCAGCCGTGTTGGCCGTGCCTGGATCGCCATCCGCGAAGATGAGGACGCCGCGGAAATCATGGGCGTTCCCACTTTCAAGTACAAGGTCTGGGCCTTCGCCATTGGCGCTGCCATCGGCGGCTTGTCCGGTGCCTTGTTCGCCGGCCAGGTGGGCTTCGTCAACAACCAGAAATTCGACGTCACCACGTCCATCCTGTTCCTGGCCGCCGTCGTCCTTGGCGGCGCCGGCAACAAGGTCGGCGCCATCCTTGGCGGGGCCCTGGTCAGCTACATCCCCCTGAGGTTCACGGCCATCGCCGAGTACAAGTACCTGATCTTCGGGATCGCGCTGGTGCTCATCATGATCTTCCGGTCCCAGGGGCTGCTCCCGGCACGCCAGCGCCTGCTTGCGTACGGCCGCACGGCAATGAACAGGGTCATCAGCCGCGATACCTCGGGAGCCAAAGACACTGACAAGCCCGCAGTAGGTCCCGATGCAGGCGCTGCAGCACAGAGAGGGGCGGAGGCATGAGCTCCGAGGACAGGCACAGCGGCTCCAGCAGCGTGGAGGAACAGCCGGCACAGGACGGTTCCGCGGCTGTTGCGCCCGAAATCGACATCGAGGCCCTGGCCGAGGCCGGGGTGGACCAGGAACTTGCCGAGAAAGTGGCGCCGGACCGCGACATCGCGGTCGCAGTTGGCGACAACATCGTGGAGGTGCAGAACCTCACCATCAAGTTCGGCGGCCTGGTGGCACTCGACAACATCAGCTTCAACATCAAGCGTGGTGAGATCCTGGGGCTTATCGGCCCCAACGGCGCCGGAAAGACCACCTGCTTCAATGCGATGACCGGCGTCTACAAGCCCACCAGCGGGAAGGTGGTCCTGGAAGGCCAGGTCCTGAACGGAATCAAGCAGCACAAGATTACCCGGCTGGGCCTGTCCCGGACCTTCCAGAACATCCGCCTTTTCGGGGAAATGACAGCCCTGGAGAACGTGGTGGTTGGCCTGGATGCCCGGCACCGCACCAGCGTCGGCGGGGCATTGCTGCGCCTGCCCACGCACATCAGGGAAGAGAAGTCTGCCATCGAGCGCGGCATGGCCCTGCTCGATTTCGTGGGCATCAGCACCCACGCGCATGTCCTTTCACGGCAGTTGCCGTACGGGTACCAGCGCAGGCTTGAAATCGCACGGGCACTGGCCACCGATCCGAAGGTGCTGTGCCTGGATGAGCCCGCTGCCGGCTTCAACCCGGCGGAGAAGGAAGAACTGATGGCCCTCATCCGCACCATCAGGGATGAGGGCTACACGGTGCTGCTCATTGAGCACGACATGAAACTCGTGATGGGAGTGACAGACCGGATCGTCGTGCTGGAATTCGGGAAGAAGATCGCGGATGGTTTGCCCCGGGAGATCCGTGAAGACCCCCGCGTTATTGCCGCCTACCTAGGAGAGCCCGAAGAT
The DNA here is from genome assembly GCF_000813845.1 of Pseudarthrobacter phenanthrenivorans. Taxonomy (GTDB): domain Bacteria; phylum Actinomycetota; class Actinomycetes; order Actinomycetales; family Micrococcaceae; genus Arthrobacter; species Arthrobacter phenanthrenivorans_B. The sequence continues at coordinate 1,812 of NZ_JWTB01000009.1, read as the reverse complement.
GACGTTGCTTGAGCTTGAGAACGTTTCCGTCCACTACGGCCGGATCCAGGCGCTGCGGGACATCTCCTTCACCGTGGAGGAAGGCGAGGTGGTGGCCCTGATCGGCGCCAACGGCGCCGGCAAGACCACCACCATGCGCACCATCTCCGGCCTGCTGAACTGCTCGGAAGGCAAAATCACTTTCGCCGGGCAGGACATCACCAAGATGAAGGCCCACATCCGGGTGGTTCACGGAATTTCCCAGGCCCCCGAGGGCCGCGGGATCTTCCCGGGCATGACCGTGATGGAAAACCTCGACATGGGAACTTTCGGCCGCAAGGACAGAAGCGGTGTTGCCAAGGACCTGGACCGCGTCTTTGACCTCTTTCCGCGCCTGAAGGAGCGGGAAAAGCAGTTTGGCGGAACCATGTCAGGCGGCGAGCAGCAGATGCTGGCCATCGGGCGCGCCCTGATGTCCAACCCGAAGCTGCTGCTGCTGGACGAGCCGTCCATGGGACTGGCCCCGCAGTTCATCCGCCAGATCTTCAGGATCATCAAGGAGATCAACAACCAGGGCACCACCGTCCTGATGGTGGAGCAGAACGCCAACCAGGCCCTGGCCGGGGCGCACCGGGCCTTCGTGCTGGAAACCGGCGAAATTACGCACAGCGGCAGCGGAAAAGAGCTGCTGGAAGATCCCTCCATCAAGGAGGCCTACCTGGGCGTGGGGTAGCCGGCCCGGCGGGGCCCGGTGCAGATCCGGACGAAACGGTCACGGTTCGGTTGCAACCGGGCCCCCTGGGAACTTCTCCAGCGGGCCCCTCGTGGGAATTGGTAGCGTAACCACACAACCATCACCCACACCCACATGGAGGAATCCCGCAATGGCACTTGGCGGCAACCCGATCTTCAACGGAAAGAATTTCCGTGGAGCCACCCAGGCACCGCCTGTCCCGCAGGCTCCCTATGGCGCGTCGTACGGCCAGGGCCCTTACGGCCAACAGCCTTATGGCCAGGCACCATACGGCCAGCAGGGCTGGGGCACCCAGCCGCAGTCCATGACGGACGAACAACTGCGCCAGATGTACAGCCAGCCGTCGGCAGGCCCGGCGGACACGGGCCGGATGACCTTCGACGACGTCATCATGAAGACCGCAGCCTGCCTTGGTGCAGTGCTGGTGGGCGCGGCCATCACCCTCACGGTCGGGCTGTCGCTGGCCTCCATGCTCATGATTGTCGGAGCCCTGGGCGGCTTTGTCCTGGCCCTGGTCAATACCTTCAAGAAGCAGCCCTCACCGGCCCTGATCCTTGCCTATGCAGCCCTCGAAGGGCTGTTCCTCGGCGGCCTGACCAGGATCCTGGACACCCAGTACCCCGGGGTCGGCCTGCAGGCAGTGATCGGCACGCTGTCGGTATTCGCCGTCACCCTGCTGCTCTTCAAGAGCGGCAAGGTCCGCGCCACGCCCAAGGCGATGCGCTTCTTCATGATTGCCCTTGCCGGCTACGCCCTGTTCTCGGTGGTCAACCTGGTCATGATGCTCACGGGCGTCACCAACGAACCATTCGGCCTGCGGAGCGGCATCGTCGGCGTCCTCATCGGCCTGCTGGCCATCGGCCTGGCGGCGTTCTCGCTGGTCATGGACTTCACCAGCATTGAGGAGGGCGTCCGCAACGGCGCCCCGCAGCGGTTCTCCTGGACGGCGGCGTTCGGCCTGACCGTCACGCTTGTCTGGCTGTACGTGGAGATCATCCGCCTGCTGGCCATCCTCCGCGGCGACGACTAGGCACCCATGCGCCTGCCGCCGTCGTAAGAAACGACAGTGGGCCCCACCA
>NZ_JWTB01000083.1 GCF_000813845.1 Pseudarthrobacter phenanthrenivorans | reverse complement strand
ACCCATTTTCGAGTGCGGAAGGTGATGTCTGTGATGCTCATCGCGTCGGCCTAGGAAAGGGTGTGGAGGAACTGGAAGCTGCGGAGCACGTCCCGGATGGGGCCTTCGTTGTCCGCTGGCTCATTGGTGAGGATTGTGTCCTGTTCCAGAACCCACCAACCCTCGAAATGGGCTGCACCGAGCTGGCTGGCAATGGTGCGGAAATCTACGTCGCCGTCGCCCAGAGGCACGTAGACGCCCTCCCTGACAGCGTCTGTGT
>NZ_JWTB01000082.1 GCF_000813845.1 Pseudarthrobacter phenanthrenivorans | reverse complement strand
GGTCCGCTGTAGGTGACCCGACCGTGAGGACCAACTCCCGGCCGTTACGACGCGCCGAGTCACGCATGCCATCGAACATGTCAGCAAAAACTTCGTTGTGCAGGTGCAGGAGGGAGACGCCAATTGTTTCATCGACCTTGCTTGCCAGTCGGGAAGCCATCCGGTTTGGCTGGTAGCCCATGCTCTCGGCAGTGGCAAGGATCCGTTCCCTCGTGGGCTTGCTGACTCCATAGG
>NZ_JWTB01000081.1 GCF_000813845.1 Pseudarthrobacter phenanthrenivorans | reverse complement strand
CTGCACGGTCAGCATGTGACGGTGACCGGTTTGGGTGAGCTGTTCCAGACATTGGTGCTGCCCGGTACCCGGTACTGCGCGTCAACCGAGTAGGTCCAGATGCTCCCGGGGGTGCTGTTGGCTGTAAAGACGTTACCGAGGGTGAGGTTAACCGTGGACTTGACCTTCGCCGGGTCGGTCACGGTCAGTGCGTAGCCATTGGCTTTGGCGACTGTTCCGTGGCTGACCACCGTGATGG
>NZ_JWTB01000080.1 GCF_000813845.1 Pseudarthrobacter phenanthrenivorans | reverse complement strand
GCCCTGGAGGCTGCTGTCCGGGACCAGGTAAGGGACTACGACTCGGCCACTGTGCTGCCCAGGCCGGCCGCAACATTCATACGCCACATCAGCGGGTGTGCCCGGCAGGCCGGGGCCGCGCTTGAAACGGTACTGGACCGATAACCTTCAGCATCCGCATCCCCTAGGTGCAGGCCGCCTGGGGGTGGCCGGACAGCGGAAAAGCCCGCAGGCCAAAGGCTGGCTGCGGCCTTTCGTGACGCGGCGCTGGCTG
>NZ_JWTB01000008.1 GCF_000813845.1 Pseudarthrobacter phenanthrenivorans | reverse complement strand
TGCCTCGACGTCGGCACGGGCCACAAAGCTGTAGCGGCCCTGCTTGTGCACCGGCACCGGGAAGCGCCCCTTGGAGATAAGCACGATGGCCGACGCAGGTGTGTAGCCGAGGGCAATCGCCGCTGCAGCGAGGGGGATAAGGTCTTGGCTCTCGGCCATGATTAGTCCTTCTTCTTCGTGTCGGCCGTTGCGAGGAGCTCGCGGAGTTCCTTCTCGAACTCCCAGTTCTTGTATTCCTTCTCGATCAATCCGAGGCCCCGCGCGACCTGGGCCAGCTGGACCTCGACGGGGTAGCGGCGGTCCACCCCGAATTCGCGCTTGATCCAGATGTACCGTCCCCTGTAGATGAGGACGTCTTTGCCGAAGTGGCCTTCCACGCGCACGTCCACACCGGAGTACCCGGTGGCCATCTCGAAGATTTCCACGGCTGTGTCGATGATCGCCTCGTGCTGGTTGATGTGTGCGGCCTTCTCCTCTTCGCTCATCGCTTCGTATGCCGCGAGGAACTTCTCGTGATTCTGCAGGTCGGTCAGCTTCTCCGGCCGGTTCTGGTTCTGGTTCTGGGTCACGACGGTCTCTCTTTCGTTCGCGTGTAAGTCGGGCTTGCGGGTTTCGTGCTTTCTATGCCGCCCGCATTTCTACGGGTGTCGTTTTCTGTTGGCTAAGCGGCGAGCTGTACGGGGTCTGCCGGCGATTCCAGGAGGGACAGGATCTTGGCGTCAGCTTCGCGCCGCTCTTCCTGGGCGATCTGTACGTCACGGCAGATCCGGGCGATAGCCTCTGCGGTCTTGCGGGCTGCGTCTTCCTGCTCCACCATCTCTCGCTTGGCGAGGAAGCCGCGGACGTCTTCGGTGGTGATGCGGTTGAACTCGCCTTGGGTGTTCAGGGCGACCTGGGAGGCGTAGCCGTAGCCGCCAACGTGGCCGATGACGTCCGAGGCACGCAGGGTGGTCTCCGGCGTCCGGCAACCTTTAGGGAGGAAGTGGGCGTAGCCGCCGAGGATAACTTCAAGCCGGCCTTCAAGGACGGTCAGTTCCCCGCCGCGTACGACGGCCAGGGTCAGGCTCTTGCCGTACAGGCCGGCGAACTGGGATTCCGAGTAACCGAAGCGGTCCCGCAACATGTCGAGCTTCACTGCGACGTCCGGCCGGTAGTAGCCGGCGGTGATGATCGTTTCGGTGGTCATGGTTCCTCTTTCCCTAATGTTCCTTACTGACATTAATCATAACACGTGTTGGCGTCCATTCGGTAGTCCTGCAGTGGGGAATCTTCGCGGAGCCATCGGGCTCGGCCGGCATGTCCTGGTCGGAAGTGAAAATGGCACAGGTCCGCCGGCAAAGCGTGCCCTGTTGCAGAAAGTGACACCCGCTGGGATCTGCTCGGCATAGAAACCCTGTGAGCAACTTGAGCACCGCCCCTGAGGCGGACATGACACCGGGCAGCCAGCGGCCGCGGCCGCTGGCTGCCCGGTGTGCCAGGGCGGCAATGAGGGATGCGCTGCACTTGAAGGTAGCCAGCCCCATAGGAAGTTCCGGAACAGGGCGTGTTCCTGTTTTTGTTCCGGGTCCCACCGTGAAAATCCGCGCCAGCGCTGGGATCCAGGCGATTGGAACATTTGGAACAGATGGAACACGCTCCACAGGGACTAAGGAGAAAACTCTCCTCCCTCAAATGACGCAGCAGCTGCACGAAGGGGTTCTCCCGCGTAATCCCTAAAATCTCTGTTCCGCTTGTTCCTACCTACTTCTAACTAACAAAAATCCTTATAGATAAAGGGAAGTAGGGGCTTTCGGGGCTGGAACAAAAACCGGAACAAAACAGGAACACGATGTTCCGAAAAAGTGTTTGGACATTTACAAACATCTATGAGAAGCTGGACTCATCGCCGCTCGAGGCATCACCGAACCTCCCAACTAGACCCCTGCGGAACGCGCTCACTTTCCGCAACAGCCGCGCACGGGCATCAGTGCAGTACCGCTTACCGCAGAAAGAGGACCAACATGTCCGCGAGCACCATCGACCTCGAGTCAGTCATCGAAGCAGCAGCACAGGCCCCGGTCCAGGAAGTCACCACGACCGTCGAGGCCGTCGCAGAAAAGGCCGTGAGCCGCTACCTCTCCGAGGAGCACAAAGCGTTCTTCGCCGCCCGGGCCATCCACCCCGACCACGCGCAGGCCTACACCGTTACGGACGTTGATGGACTGCCCGAGGAACTTCAGTTTCACGCCAAGAAGCACGGCGACGTCATCTTCCCCGGGCTGGTCTTCGAGCACGTCGACATCCGGGGCAACGTCACCAACCAGTACCGCCCTGACCTCAAGCCTGAGGACGTCGGCGTCGCCAAGGAGGACGGCTGGGGCAAGTACCTGTTCGCAAAGGGCGCCTCCAACGGCCCCTTCGTGCACCGGTTGCAGATGCACATGGTCGGCAAGGCCAAGAGGACCGCCGTCATCGAGGGAACGGCCCAGCTTCGGGCCGCAATCTCCCAGGCAGTGGCAGGCGGATACATCGACGAGGTCCTCTTCGTGGGGATCCCGGGCTGCACCGGCAGCGTGAAGGACGGCAAGTTCAGCCAGGACTGGGATCTGCTGCTCATGGACTCCGAACAGATGGAGAACCCCAAGGACTCCGACACGGTCATCATCTTTGACAAGGATGTTGCCAGCAACCCGAACGTGTACAGGGCCGCAAAGCTCCTCGTCGCACACCTCAAGACCTGCACCGGCGGTAAGGTCCGGGTCGCTGACGTTCCGGCCTACTCCAAGACCGGCGGTCTGGATGACTACTTGGCATCCCAGCTCCCCAGCTCCCGGTCGCTCAAGCTGCTGCGCCTCATGCAGGATGCCACGACCAAGCTGCCGCCCCGGCCGGCCGTCACCGCTCAGCAGCGCGCCGGCGAAAACGACATGCCAGTCATGGACTTCACTGAGGGTGTGACCGCCTTCCCTCCGACCCAGGTGGGGTCAACCAAGCTCCCTGGCCGGATCCTCATGCACGCGGCCGCTCGGATCGTCCGTTCCTACGCGGAGTTCAACGACCTGCGCCCGGAGATGATCCAGGTCATGCGCTACGACCTGGAGGTCACAACCAAGGTTCACGGCGTCCCGCAGGCCTACCTGGTTGAGGGCTTGTCAACGGCCGAGCTGGAAAACCCGCGCCGCTGGCTGGACCGCCTGCCTTCCGGTGTCGGTGCCAACCTCAGCGTGTTCACGAAGGACATCGAGATGATCACCCGTGTCATCCGGAACGTCTCCACCCAGGAGCTGGTCGACGTGGTCAAGCGCACCGGGCTCAAGGTCGACAAGGACGGGGTGACCCGGTTCATGGACACCGAGGGCGCCATCGGCCCCGAGGACAAGATCACGCACCTCCGCGCGAAGGTCAGCGAGGAGACCATGTCGGGATTCGTCCTGCCTGATCCGCACCAGATCGACGAGGAGACCAAGCGGGCAGCCTTCCGCCACGTGTTCGATATGTGGGACATCTGCGTGGACCCCACCGCCTTCCTGCTCCCCCTTGGCCAGGCAATCACCGCCATCCACGGCGTCAAGCCCAAGGGCACGTACGGCAGCGTCGGCGCCAAGGGCTCCGGCAAGACGACCATCATGGACATGGCCCGCAGCCTCCTGGGCAGCAAGATCTCCATGGCCAACTTCGAGGCATCTCCCGGTGCGGTCGGCCAGCTCGGCGCCGGCTGCCACATGGTGCCCCTGTTCGTCGACGACTTCCAGGACCTGTCCGCCGGCGGCCGTACGGCCATCGAAAACGGCGTCAAAGCCATCAACATGCTGCTCCGCCGCGGCTACGGTGGAGCCGACTACGCCCGCAGCCGCCTGGTCCAGAACAAGGACACAGGCGAGTGGAACCCTGAGAAGGCCGACCCTTCCAGCCCCTTCTTCTCGATCACCATGGAGCGCAAGGCGATCCCCTACGGCGCCGAATCCTCGATGGACCGGCTCCTGCTGGCATCGGTGACCAAGGCGAACTCGTTCGCCTCCTCCGAGGATGCCCATGTGGCGATGCGCCACGCAAAGAACCCTCTGGGTAACTTGGCGTACAGCCTCGCAGTCCTGGAGGTAGTCAAGGGCGTCGCGCTCTTCCACACCGGCGATGGGCTCTACCCTGTCAACGGCGGCCAGGCCCAGCTGGACCACTGGATCGAGTTCCACGAGACGATGCGGCAGCAAGTTCAGGTGGGCTTGCAGATCGACTTCCCCGGCATCGAGGACGACCGCCGTTACGAGGTCGCGGCCACCCCGGTGATGGGGATCGAGCTGTTCCTGACCCTCGCATTCGAAGAGGGCGCCATCAGCTCCGAGGAGTACAAAACTCGCGTCCAGCAGTCTCGGGAACTCATCATGAAGGCTGCCTTCGCCTGGCAGAACGACGTCATCCGCCGAGGCGGCGGAGCCGAAGGTCAACTGGCCAAGCTGGCCGACGCCACCGCCTCCGGTTCCTGCATGATCGCCGACAACTGGAAGGCGGCCTACATCCCCGCCGATGGAATCAGGGTCAAGCTCCTGGGTTGGTACCACACGTACCTCGGCGAGAACGTCGTCGTCCTGATCCCCAGCGAAGCGGCCAAGATCTGTGGCACCACGGTCGAGCGGCTGGAACAGGACCTCATCCAGCACCTGGTGTTGGACAGCAAGGGCAACCGGAAGCCGAGCGTTCCCTCCAAGGCCACACCATCGGGCAAGCAGCGCCTCTGGGCGCTCCGCCTGGCGGCCTTCGAGGGCGAGAACCAGGACTTCGATCCCGCCGAGCACTCGGATATGGAGGTGCACACCGACTTCTAGCCGGTGAACCTACTGGGACGGGTCCCTGTGCTTCGGCCGGGGGCCCGTCCCGCGTTGGTACCCAAATGCAGTGGCGACAGAGGCCCTGGCCATACCCATCGAGGGGCCTAGCTCAGTCTCCATCACCTTGCGGGCGGACAGGCCCTCCGCGGCCTTGCGGCTCTCGCAGTATTCCTGGACGAGTTCACGGCCGGCGGCTTCAAGCTCCGCGGTCAGGGTATCGATCAGGGCCAGCATCAGAGCGGGCTGCAGGAGTCCGGGGCGGGCTTCCTGGCCGTCGGCCGGCACAAGGCCCGCCTCGGTGGTCTTGAGGCCGGCGCGGGCCTGTTTGACGAGGTCTTCGGCAAGTGGACGTACAGCGTCCAGGGCCCAGATCTGCGGAGGAGTTTTAGAAGCCATGCCCCGCACCCTAGCGCTTGAACGGGTACAAACAAAGCTCACGTGAACCGTTGCCGGCGCGCCGTCCAGGCTGCAGTAGCGGTAGTCGGTGACTTCCTTTAACCTTGTTTGTATGTATACAAACACATTGCAAGAGAACCTGACCATAGGCGAGGCGGCCGCCTGCCTGGGCATGACCAGGGGCGCCCTCCAGCAGCGGCTCAACCGCGGCAGCTTCCCGATTGAGCCCATCCGATACGCCGACGGCGGCCACCGCTACTTCAACAAAGCGGCGATTGAAGCCCTGGCCACAGGTGGTCTTTCCGCCTTGGAGACCCTCCTCGCCGGCAACAGCGCAGAGCAGAAAGGTCACTGAATCTCATGGCCAGAAAACTCAAATACCCCACCGGCCCCGTCGTTGCCATCTCCATTGACGGACACGGTGTCGCCTGGTGCAACAAAATCTTCACCAACAGTCCTGGCGGTAAGCACCTCGGCGACATGGCCAGAAAGGCTGCACGCACCGGCCTGACCTACCACTTCCGGCGTTGCGAGGTCACCGCAGGTGCGGAGACTCCCCTCGAGGCCCTCGCTGCGATGGCAGCTTTCGCCCCCGGGCGCGTCGAATTCCGCAAGGTACCGCTGGAGGTCCTGAAATACCTGGCTGAGGGTGTCACCCATGTGTAGGGCCCAAAGCGAAAAGGGCGGACGGCGGTGCAACGGCAAGTGCAGCAACCCCGCGTATATCGCGGCATACCAGAGGGCCTACACGGAGGCCGTCAACGCCGGGACCAAAGCCGAGGATCTCCCTGAATACCTCGAAGTCAGTGTTGCTCCCGAAAGGGACATGGAAATCGCAAACCTGGCCGCCCAGATAGGGGAGGCCCTCAAGTACGAGTCAGAGGAACGCGACGAGATCCTTCGCATATACGGGACGGAAGAGCAGGCGGTAGTAGCGCTGGGAGCCCTTGTTGCCAGGCGTGCCGAGGAGCTGGCCGGCATCACCTCCGAGGAAGTTCAGGCCGCCTGGGAGAAGCGCTTTGATGCTGCAGCCGACGAGGAGGAGCGCGTGGCGCTCTCCGACGATGCCACCCCAGAAGAAGAAGCAGCTGCAGCAGCCCTGTTCAACACGGTATACACCGGGCAGGATGAGCAGACGCTCGACGACCTCGGGCGCTTGGCGGGCGGATACCGCGCTGCCGTTGCCGAGATTCGCAGTGTGGGTGGCCGGATGGCCTTCAGCCGTCTCGCCGGTGATGACGCGGCCAGGGAACTCTTTGAGAATGCCGTGCAAGTCTACCCCTCTGACTGGCTGGCGAAATCCAACGACTTCGGTGAGGCGCCGGCCGTCTTCACCACTAGCGCTCAGGAAGCCTCGTACAGCCCCTCCGAGCGGGTGGAGGACAAGAGCCGGCCTTTGGCCGACGACTTCTACCAGCTCACACAGAGCGAATCGAGTAAGCGCTCCAACAAGCAGATCTCGTATGAACCCCTGGACGGCAACCCTGTCGGTGAAGGGAACCCGGAAGAAGGGAAAGCCTGGTACCGGGAGGTTTACTGGGAGGTTCATGACGGGATGCGTGGCCGCCCCTCCAGCGATCCTGCAGTAAAGCCCGATGGCGAAGGCTGGGAGATGTACGAGCCCGGCAGCGTCTGGAGACGCCCCATAGGGCCTATGTTCGAGATGATGGAGCTCCCTACGCTCACGGTCATGGACCACACGCTGACGGGCGTCGCCGGGAAGCCACTTGGCTACGCAACCGCTGTCCACGAACTCGCGCACCGATTCGAGCACACCTCGGTCGACATCCTGCGACTGGAGAGCGCCTTCGTTACCAGGCGCACCACCCTGGCCAACGGGGAGCGTGAACCGCTGGAGACGTGGAACCCTGCCATCCCCAAGGTCCAGGTCCGCAAAGACCGCTTCGTGGATACCTACATCGGCCGTGAGTACGACCGGATGGACGACGATCGGCGTTTCTCTGGCGAGGGATCGGTCCTGGGGAACGCCGAGCACTTCGGTGCGGCGTACGAGGTGTTGAGCATGGGCACCGAAGCTCTCTTTGGCGGAAGCTACGGCGGGTTCATCGGTGCTGGAAAATGGCGTGCCGACGAGGATCACCGGAACTTCGTGTTGGGCGTCTTGGCGGCTGCAGGGCGGCCCTGGTAAGTCAGGCAGGTAACCCGCTCAGACCCCTTCTCGGTCATCCGGGAAGGGGTCTTCTGCTTTCGGTGAAAAACGGCTAGGAGGGACATAGAAAAAGCTCCTCGATAAGTAACGCATCCCTTACATTTTCATGTATGCTGAGCAGCATCGGAACGACTAGTACCGAACCGCTACAAGATCCGCTGAAAGGCCTACATGAGCAAGCACGCATTCCCCGCCGAGCCGGTTGCCGGTTCTGTCGTTCCCGCCAAGCAGAAGGGCTCCAAGAAGAAGAAGCTCCTTTTGGGCCTGGCAGCCCTGGGCGTCGGCGCCGCCCTGATCACAGGCGGCGGCGCCCTCGGGGTGACCAACGCGAACTGGGAGAAGTCGATCACGACGCCCGGCGAGAAGATCCAGGGAGGTAAGCTCGGAGACGCCTTGAGCGGCCAGCCGGGTTACTTCGACACCTCCTCGGACAAGGCGGCGCCGACGCCCATCGACCTGGCCACCTTCCGCGCCGTCCCTGGTGACCAGATGTCGATCGCCCAGGCCCAGGCTGTCACCATGATCGGTAACAACCTGAAGGCCGACCTGATCGTTGAGCTTCCCGTGGGCGGCGCGCTGACCAACGCGCTGGCTGCCCCGGGCTCCGGCGTCACCGGACATGTCTACGTGGGCAAGGGGACCTATGATCCGGCCACCTTCAACCCGGCTCAGGCGCTGGCATCGGCTCCACTGGACGGCACTGGACCGACCGCGGTCGTGCACTTCAACCAGCCGGCCCTGAACGGCGGAGAAGCTGACCTGAACGACGGCACGCTGACCGACGGCACGCCGAAGCTCTTTGGCGTTGTGATCATCGATTACGCCCTCTCCTCGACGGACAACACCGTCCAGGGCACCGAGGCCGACCTGTCCGCGATCACCTACCACATGAAGCAGGCCCGCTAGGTCCTCAGCCAGTAGAAGGGCCCCGGCTTGTCGGCCGGGGCCTTTCTGTTTGCCCTCCGCCGGTTCAGCCACTGCAACAGTCCTGATGCACCCGACCTGTTGCGCAGGGAAGGCTTATGCCTTAGACTCGATATGTATTTATGGTGTACCGTAAAGACCAGCCGAAAGAGATCCCCAATGACCACTGCCAGCTACGTTGAGGCGCCAGAAGCCGAGACGCCGACCATGACCGGAGTGCAGCCGCGTTCGCGCTTCCAGCGCTTCCAGCGCGCGGTGGACATCTCAGCCAAGATTTTCTGCTGGATATTCTTCGCAACGGTCCTCGCATCCTTCTTCGCGATCACCATCGCGGATGGCGTCGCCCCAGCTGCCTCGCAGATCGTCTCGAAGTACTCCCAGGGCCAGCCCCTGCAGAGGATGACTGTCCTGACGCAGTCCATGCAGCCCGTCTACTTCCCGGGTGACGACGTCATCATTCAGCACCAGGATGATGTCCGGTCCTACAAGGTCGGCGACGTGGTCACCTACCAGCCGGTCAGCGGTGACGCCAGCTTCCTCATCACCCACCGCATCACCTCGGTCAGCCTGGGCAACGGGCCTGACTCAGTGAACGGCGTCGCCGGGTTCACCACAAAGGGCGATGCCAACAACATCCCGGATGAGCCCATCGTGCCCGGCCAGGTCGTGGGCAAGGTTATGTACGGCGTGCCCTACGTCGGCTACGTGAACCAGTGGTTCGCCGGCATTTCGGTGGCTACGAAGCTGCAGTGGCTTGGTGGCTGCGCAGTGGCGTTTGCCCTGTGGGTCATGATCCCGTGGCGCAAGGCGTTCGGCCGGCTGCGCGGACGCCACTAAGTAAGCTTCCGGACGTCCTTGCGGAGCGTCCGGACCCTCGGCGGGCAACGGGGCCCGCACAAGGAGAAGGACCCTCGCTGATGGGGATCAAGCGAGGGTCCTTCTCTACTTCCTGGCTTCCAGCTCTTAGGCGGGTGCTCCGTCATTCCAGGGGTCGGTCATCATCCAGTAGTCCTCCTGCGGCAGCCCTTCGAGGGCGTGGAAGAGGACGAGGTCCGGCTCAACGTTGTGCGGGCAGTCGTGCTCGACCTCCACGATCGCTCCACGCTCGATCGATCCGGTGCTCACCCCGACGATGTTGAGCCAGCATGTCTGGCAGATAGCGCGAGGAAGGACCATTCGGGTGAGCGAGTGAAAGTTGAGGCGGATCGTGTCGGTTGCTGCGGTTACGGGCGGTTCGGTGCGGCGCATCTTGGCCGTAGGAATTGTAGTCATACCTTTAAGGTGTGCGGCAGTGGGGCGTACTCTCCCCGATTGGCAGCAAATCGGCCCAAAATAGCCCGTTTTTGTGATCGACATCACTCCCCTTTATGGGTTTGGCGATATGGGGCTATCTGCGAGGGTTATCGCGAAGAAGCGGACCCCTGGCCATCGACGGAGCGTCTCAGTGGCGCGAAATCTCGCGCCGGCGGGCCAGGTGCTTGAGGATCAGATCCTCCCGCCCCTTCACGTCCTCGACGGCCCACACGCGCCTGGTTCCGATCACCCCCGCAGGCTCAGGGAGGAGCTTCCCGCGGCTTGCCCACTCCCCCGGGTACCGTGCGCCGGCTGGTCCCAGATTGAAATGCGCCGCGATCATTTCTGCATCCATCAGGCCCAGGACGTGGGGAACCCCCTTGTGGTGCTCGCGGTATGCGGCCAGGGCCTCCTGGGACACCGGCTCCCTGGCGATACGTGGAGCGTTCCGCACCACGCGCTGGCGGGCTTCCAGGATGGCCGGCAGAGCCTCCTGGAGCTCTTCTGCATCCCAGACCATTGAGCCGCCCAGGATGCCCACAGGCCGCGGCAGGGCGGCGCCGACGCCATGATCGTAGCTGGTGCTCACCAAGGCGTTCAGGCGCTGTCGATTGAAGCCAAGGGCAGCCTGCAGGCGCCCGGAATCAACGGCGCGGCCGACCGGGTCGAAGTCGATGCTCATCCTTGCAGTATACGGCACTACGCTTTTTGGCCTTTAGCATAGACAGGGATACGTATTTTGCTTAAGCTTGGATCATCCCGCTAAACCGAACTGAAGGAGACAAAAAGATGGCAGGGACCGTCACCAGCATCGCCACCCGCTACCCCACGGAACGGCTGCTCACCGTGCTAAACCTGCTCGCCGATGAGCAGGTAAAGGCCGAGTGCTTTGGCACACCGCTCCCCGACACCGCCTGGTTCTACGTGTGCGAACTCGAGTCCAGACTGCCGGAACTCCGCCTACTGCTCGACACGGTCGCCGAAGAAGATCCCAAGCTGACCGTCGAACACCTCAACGACATCCTGATCGCAGCAGAGGCGGCAATCGAAACACACTCCCCCGCCCCGACAGCCGCCTAGCCCGCCAACCACCGACGCACCCCGACGTCCACTCCCCCGGATGCCGGGGTGCACTCCTGTAGACCGACAGCAGATAGAAGGACGAAATGCAGCCCACGACGGATTTTCTGGGCCTCCTGGGAGGAAAGCTCGCCGGCGGTTTTGCCCACGCCCAGGTGCCGGCAATTCCCGCCTGGGAGGTCTTTATCGTCTTCCTGGGCGCCGGCGTCCTGTGCCTGCCGGCACTCTGGAATTACGCCAGCCTCTTCACGACCCTGGTCCATGAGCTGGGGCACGCCGTCGCGGCAATCTCTACCGGCCGCTTCGTTACCGGCATTCGGATCCACTCTGACCACTCAGGCCGGACGCACACCTACGATGTCGCTGGAGCACCTGCCGCCTGGTGGGTTTTCTGGGGCTATCCGGTCCCGGCCGCCGTCGGCGGGGTGCTGGTGTGGGCGGCCCTGGCCGGGTGGGCGCAGCCGGCGCTCTCCATCGGCGGGGTGCTCGTGCTGCTGTCCCTGCTGGCCATCCGCAACCTCTTCGGGGCCGCGGTCGTGGCCGGGTCTGCAGCGGCCACCCTGGCTCTCGTATGGGTGGATGACGCACAGATCAACGCACACGCTGCGCTGATCCTTGGCGCGTTCCTTCTTGTCGGTTCGCTCCGGAGCTTCGGCGAGGTCCTGGCCATCCACACGAAATACCCGGAGGACCTGGATTCTTCGGACGCGCACATCCTGGCCCTGACGACAGGCGTGCCGGCCGGCATCTGGCTGACCCTTCTTGGGGCCGGTATTGCTGCCAGCTGGTACGCGACCGTTGCGGCAGCCGTACCGCTGCTCCAGCTGGGCGTCTAAGCCTTACATGCCATTCGGACCGCCGGTCATGTACAGTTGCGCGTATGGTACACAATAAAGCCATTGACGAAGAGCTCATCCGAGAGCGATCTCGGAAGTTCCAGGCAGAACTCGTACGTGAGTTTTTCCCCGAAATGGAAAGTCCGGACGCGTTGGATCCGCTCACGCGTGCCCTCATCGAACTGCGGGTACGTGCTGTGATCTTCGGTGACGCCAAGGAGCAGTTGCAACCCTATGTGGATGCAGCCCGTGACGCGGGTGCCACCTGGAAGCAGGTCGCAGAGGTGGAGGGCCTGGCAAATGCTTCATCCGCTCATTCCACCCATGGACCAAAGAAGAAGGAACGGAACGAGCTGATGCGCCTGCGGCAGGCCGCAGCACGGAGGGGCGGGCCGAAGGAGCCGCCGCCCGGGATTTCTGCAGTGGAGGCCGGAAAGATACTCGGCCTCGACGCGCGAACCGTGAAGAAGAAAGGGGAGCGAGGCGAAATCCGCACCGCTACCATCAAGAGCGCCAGCGGGAACGACCGGGTCTTTTACATCCTGGACTAGAGCTGCTGCGCCGGCGGTGACGCTTCTTGGATCCGCCGCACACATGATGTTTGTCAGCCGGGAAAACACGGGCGCCACTCTTTTGCAGAAGATGTGCCCAGCCGCCTGCCCGGCAGGGTCTTCGTCCCTTTCTACCTGCTGGGTGGGCGGCAAACGGGCACCGCTCTCGTCGCAAAGATGTGCCTGCGGGAAGGCCGCCAGGATAACGTCCTGGCGGTCTTTTTCGTTTGCGGTGACACTTCTTGAGATCGCCGCACACATGGGGTTTGTGAGCTGGCAACACGGGCGCCGCTCTTATTGCAGAGGATGCGCCCAGCCCTCTACCCAGCAGGGTCTTTGTCCCTTTCTACCTGCTGCGCGGCCGGCGAACGGTACCGCTCTCGTCACGGAAGATGTGCCCACGAGAAGGCCGTCAGGACGTTGTCTTGGAGGCCTTTTTGCTGACCGGTGAGAGTTCTGGCAGCTGCCGCGCACATCACCCAGGAAGGGGTTACCACTTTCGCTGGAACTCTGTTAATGTGTGCCTATACGGTACACCATATGGACATCCTAGGGGCGTCCAGGACTTGAGAGAGGTTTCATGAGCCAGCAAGCACAGCAGGCACAGACGTGGGGAATGGGTACAGGCGTGGGGGTGTCGAACAAAGTTGCCGGAGGGGCGGCCCAGATTGCCGTTAAGCTGGTCGTGTTCATCCTGGTCCCACTGGCTTTCGTGTTGGTCTTCGGCTTCATCAAGGACCGGCCTTCCCGCGTCGCGGCCATCGCTGCCCAGGTGGAAGTCGACAACAGCAAGAAGTTGCTGACTAAGGCGGCCGCGGTCCTGTCGGCCGGTTTTCACCTGGTTCTCTCGTTCGTTCTGTTGACCGGTCAGGCCACCCCCTTCATCCCCCTGTCGCTCTCGGTCCTGATCGGCTTCGCCCACCTTCCGCTGGCCGTCATGGTGGCGGCCCGACGGCGATCCGCCTATCGCGGTGTGCCCTACCCGATCAAAGCCCTCACCGGCAACGTGTCCGAGAGTTTTGAATCCCTAGGTCGGCGCGCGGTGCCCCTCGTTCGTCCGTTGCTGGCTTTTGTGGCCAAGATCCGCCGGCGCGAGGTGTTCAACACCGAGGAACGGGACGCAAAGATCCTCCAGTACGCGATCCCCGGCACCTTGATGGTGCTCACTGCACTGTTCGGCATCCTGTCACTCTTCAAGCTGCCGGTTGCCGGTTTTGCCTCCTTCACCGGTGGCGTTACCTGGGTCCTGTGGATGGTCATCGCCTGGAGGGCCGCCGGCCGCAACATCTTCGCTGGCGAACAGGAAGCTGCGACCCGGGCAGACACGATTGCCATTCTGCGTCACGTGTACGGCGGATCGGCCTCCGACTGGGATTACGTGTCGGTACTGGATGATGGCAGCAAGATCGTAGCGACGAACACCCCGTTCTCCGTGGCATCACTGCAACCTGAGGAAGCTGACGCCAGGCTTGCCCAGATCGCTAGCGGGTGGGAGTTCGGCGAAAACGACGAGTCCGGCATCGTTCTTCGACCGGCCTCTGACAAGACTCTGGCGCACCGCAAGGAGATTGCTCAGTCCCGAGGTCTCTTCGGCGCCCGGATCGACACCGTGACCGAAAAAGAAGAATCGGCACAGGTACCCACCGTGACGTTCACGGCAGAAGACCTCTTCTCCTAGAAGGAAGACACACCATGTTTACTTTGTTCAAGGGCAAGCCGTCTGCCCCTGATAGCCAGGACGGTCTCAGCGCCGCTCAGGCTATCGGGGCCGAGGCTGCGATGGCGAAGTACCGGCGCGGGGACACGGAGGACGGCGAAAAGCTGCTCCTCAAGCACGGACTGACCTTCGACGCTGCCGCTGCCTACCTGGCCTCCCTGCGTACTGAAGACGTGGCTACGGAACCGGCTACTCCGGCGCCCGCTCCCGTCAACACAGATGGTGCTGGGGAGCTGAAGGTCAATGTGCCCCACGAGTACACCGACACCATCGAGCAGCGCGCCAAGCTCATCGCATGGCTGTGGGCTCAAAACGGCGAAGGCTGGCAGATCGAATCCTTTGACAAGGAGAAAATGAAGGTCGTCGCTGTCCGTGGCAAGCGCCCGAACATGCGCCCCGGGGCCGCAGTGTATCCGCTTGAGTCCAGGGCCACAGCTTCAAACGGAGATCTCTCAGCGACCACCCACGGGGCCTTCGGCCGCACGATGCTCAGCTACGACTTCGCCCTGGGGACGGCTGTGACCGCGAAGCTCCCGCCCGCGACGGTGGAGATCCGCGAGTGGCTCCTGCAGAAAAACCCCAAGCAAAAGTCCTGGGAGCTGGAGCTCCTGCCGCTCTTCGGCGTGCAGGACGGCGAGGGGGTCCTGGAACGCGTCATCATCACTCGGGCTGACCAGCCGATGGACCGGATGAAGGCCATGGCCTACTGGATGGAAGTCGCCCGGACCGTGGTCGGACACTCTGGCTGGACCGTTGAGATGGACGACCGGACCGGACGGGTCGAGCTCATTAGCGGAAAGATTCGCAAGCTGCCGCGTGTTGTTCCCGGCCAGGATTTCCTGCCTCGGGAGATCGACACGGAGAACTGGTCCAGCTTCCCCATTGGGCGCAACTCGACGGGCGAAACCGTGTGCGTCGACCTCCAGGCTGGGCCGCACTCTCTGGTGGTCGGCGGCACGGGCTCGGGAAAGAGCGTGGCCTGCCGCGGCATCATTCTCAACTCCCTGGCGCATGGCTTCGAGGTCATGATTTTCGACCCCCAGAAAGAGGCCGCCGGTCTCCTGGGGATCAAGCCGTGGACCAAGGGGATCTTCATCAAGAGCGTGGAGGAGGCAGCCGCGGGTCTTGATGCAATCTATGCGGAAGTCAGGCGACGGATCGGCCTCATCACTGCCGTCGAGGGGGAGAATTGGATGGACCTCCCACGGGGCACAGTCAAGCCTTGGCTTGTGCTGCTGGATGAGTACTCTGCTCTCATCACTCCCGATGACAAGCCTATCGGGGTCGACTCAAAACACGAGCTCATGCTCGAGTGGCAAGCCGATGCAGGAGCCAGGGCCAAGATCCGAAGCAACGTGGGGAAGATCGCCAAGCAAGCTCGAAGCGTTGGGATCCACCTTGTCATCGCTACTCAGCGACCTGACGCTGCGGACCTCGGCGGGAACGTTCGAGAAAACCTAGGCACTATCCTCCAGCTCGTCGTCCCCAGTAAGCCACCATCCCCTGAGGCGATGGGGATGGTATTCCCGAAGGCTTTTGCAGCCAGCGCCATGGAGGAGCTCTCCCTCCTGAACGATGGGCGCTCGAAGGGCTTTGCCCTTTCCTACCTGGAGGGTGGCGGGGTTCAGGGATTCCGTGTCGGTCTCGTTGAGAAGGACGACATGGCTGTGTATGCCGAAGAGATGGGCATCCCGCTGGGAGTGCCGCTTGAGCTCGCTGAAGCTGAGCCTGCTGCGTACACCACGATCGACCCGAAGCCAGCTTGGGAGATTGAGCCCGCCGAGGAGGAGGTTGTCGTGGAGCTGGGGGAGATGGAAATGCAGTGGGGCGACCTGGAAATCGCGTCGGACAGCGAAAGTGAATCCGAGCCGAAGCACGAGGAACCGGCACCGGCGGCAGCGCCGACTTGGGGCCCTCTGCCCGAGGTCGAGGACGATGAGGACCCCTTCGCCACGTCGGCTCCTGTCGTCAAGGTCCCCCGCCCTGCTGATCCGGACGAGGACGACCCGTTCGCCGCTCCGGTGAGGAAGTCCGCGATCTCCCAGGTGGATGACTTCGTCTGGTAGATCGCCTCACGGCAAACCCGCTACACCCAACAAACAGGCAGGAGAAAGTTCATGTGCAAACGCAGGGATGAGGGCGGGAAGCGATGCCTCCCGCACAGCCCAGAGGCTCGGGCTGAGGCCCGGGCTTCCGGGAAGGTCTGGGACCAGATCAAGGCCCTGGCTGCCGGCGCCAGCGCCTTCTGGCGTCAGACCCCGCCGGTTGAATCCCGCGCCGAGGCGGAGCCGGTCCTTTCCCGCTGGCACGCCTTCCTTCGGGACGTACTGCTGCCTATCTACAAGGCGCGCGTTGACTGGATCGAGAAGCGGGCCGCAAAGCGGGAAGTACGCCAGGCGCGGGACCGGGAGTACATCGAGGCAGCCCGCCGGGCCGATGAAGAGCGAGCCCAGAAAGGCGAGAAGCGGTGGGGTGACGAGGCTGCCGATCGGGCAGAGCGGGCTGCTGTAGCGGTCGAAGAGGCCATCCAGGCCGTCGAGGATGCTGAGGACGCTCTCCTGGATGCCGAAGAAGAGTTGGCCTGCACTCTTCCCGGCGACTTCGCGATGACGCCTCGCGAAGGGGTGCAGTTCATGCTCTACCTCGCCCGGGCAGAGGCAGAGGGTGCACGAAGCGACTACGAGAAAGCCAAGGCCAAGCAGAAGCCGGCCGATATGACGCCGGATCCGAAGACGGGTCTTCCTTCGAGGAATCGGCGGGAGCTCATGCGGCTCGAGAAGCACTGGGAGGCCACCCGGCAGATGGAGCAGGCATGGGAAGCCCGCCTGGAGAAGACCTTGACGCAGGAGGAGGCGGAGGCTGCCAGGGATGCTGCAGCGGCCCACCTGAAAGACATGGAGGCTCACCTCGAGGTCCTCAAAGAGGAGCGGCACGCAGCACGGTGTGCTCTGCGGGAGTCCTCGGCGGTGGAGCTGGAACTGGCTGCCTAGGGCTAAGCGGCCGGCGGTGCAATCACAATGCCGCCGCCGGCTGCCGTGTCCATGGTGGCTGTGTAGCCAGGAAGATCCACGGACGTCCCGGTGATGGAGTAGTCATATCCGCCCGGTGCGACGCGGACAGTCAGCAGCGTCCCACTGGAGACCTTGCAGGCAGCCACCTCGGCGGAGGCCTGGGCCTGGGTACGGTGCCCGCCAGTGAAGCCAAAGTCCGCGGTCAACTCCAGCCGGCAGTTTTCGACATCAGCCGTGAGGTTGTGGAGGTGGGCCTTGTTGATGCCGTCTTCGAGGACGTAGGAGCCGCCGGCGGCCGCGATGGCCACCGCCAGGATTGTCGAGGTGATAGGGGCTTGCATGGTGCCTTCCTTGCCGTTTAGCGGCTGGTTGTACGACTTCCGTAAAATGTAGTTCCAGTGTACCGTATGTGCATGCGCAAGTCTCTAGCCATCAACCCCCGCCGCCAGACTGTCCGCGCGATGTCCGTTTTCGCGCTTGTGGCGGGCCTGGTGTTTCCCGTTTTTCCTGGGGGCCAGGCAGTTATCGAAACCCCATACCAAGCCGGGCAGAGTGCCCTTTCCGCGGTCACTCCACGGACGACACCTTCCCAGCCGACACCCGGCCTGGTCGAGGCCCCACACCCGTTAGGCGCACCGGCTCCGCTGGCGGAGCCCAGCAACGGCTACAAGTTCCTGCAGACGAACCCGGACGGCACCGCCGTCACCTATGACCCATGCCGACCGATCCATTACGTCACCAACGACGCCAAGCAGCCCGCGAACGGCCCGCAGCTCGTCAAGGAGGCCCTGGCGGCGGTCTCCCAAGCCACCGGCCTGGTCTTCATCGACGACGGCAGCACGACCGAGCCCGGCGGCTTCCACCGCAAGGCGTTCCAGCCTGAGCGGTACGGCGACCGGTGGGCCCCAGTCCTTATTGCCTGGGTTGACCAGGCGGACCAGCCGAAATATGCAGGCCAGGCGCACAGCCAGTCATTCGGCCTAGATGGCAGCAACGAGATCTATGAGACGGGCGAAGCGGACCTCAGCGCGAACCCCACCAACAGCGACAAGTTCGAGCTGGCCGTACTGAAGCACGAATTCGGCCACCTCGTGGGGCTGGCGCATGACGATGACGGGGATGAACTGATGAACTCCAAGGCCACGCACCAGAAGTATGACTACCAAGCCGGTGATCTGGCCGGCCTGTCCATTCTCGGCCAAGGAAAGTGCCTGGGTTTCTAGCTATGAAGACCATCCGATTCCCCCGCGCCTCCCGGGCAACAACTGCGCAGGGAGCAACCGTCCTGGCACTGGTGGCGGCCATGGCTCTCACTGGCTTCACCGCGTCGTCAAGTGCTGCGGACACTGCCGCGGCACGGACTGCGGTCTCAGAGTCATCCCGGAACGCCCTGGCCGCGGTCACCCCGGGTCCTCCGCAGCTAATTCCTTCACGGCCGACACCTGGACTGATCGAAGCCTCGAAGCCACTCGGAGCGCCCGCACCGCTGGCGGAGCCCAGCAATGAATACTCTTTCCTTCAGACGAACCCGGACGGATCCCCGGTCACCTACGACCCCTGCCGGCCCATCCACTACGTCACCCGGACAGCCACGCAGCCCGCCGGCGGCAAGCAGGTTGTCAAGGACGCCATCGCGGCCGTATCGAAGGCGACCGGTCTGGTGTTCATCGACGACGGCGAGACCACGGAGGCCGCCGGCTTCACCCGCAAACCCTTTCAGCCTGAGCACTATGGTGACCGCTGGGCGCCGGTCCTGATCGCATGGGCAGGTCCCGACGAGGATCAGAATTTTGCCACCGGCAGTGTGCTGGGGCTGGGTCAGAGCGTGCCGGCGTGGTTTGATCCCTCCGCGGCCAGCTATGTCACCGGCGAAGTGGACCTTAATGTCGACCTGCTTAGCCGCTACGGTGACGGCTTCAAACAGGTGGTCTTGGAGCATGAGCTCGGGCATGTTGTGGGTCTGGACCACCACGACGGGCAGCTGATGTCCGCCGTTGCAGACCATGAGGTCTACGGGTACCAGGCCGGCGACTTGGCGGGCTTAGCGGTCCTCGGGCAGGGGAAGTGCCTGGGGATCTAGCCGACTAGGCCTTAGATGCGCGCTGCCGGTTCAGCATGTGAGCGCGCATCCTTCCGAGGTCGGTATTAAGGGGGTCGACCGCCTCTATGAGGTCGTCGACCACGCCAAGGACCAGGGCCACGATCAGAAGGTGCTCTACTGTGCCGCCAGTGCCGGCTTCCAGTCGCATCAAGGTGGATCGGGAAATGTTGGCGCGCTCTGCCACGAGCTCTTGGGATAGACCCAGGATGATACGGCGGCTCTTGAGGTGAGCGCCCAGTCGCCGGGATGCCTGCTGGGGGTTATTGATCAGGTTCTCCCCGACCCGCCGCTTCGGACTCATGAAGCAATTGTGCGACATTGACATCGCTTGTGCGTCACAAGAGCTACATTGGCGCGTTTACACCGACTAGGTGTCCCTGCGTTTACGGTGTACCATATAGACATGAAAAAGCTTCTAATCGCCGGCTCCACCGCGGTCCTGGCCACTGCCCTGCTCACCGGCTGCAGCTCCCAGGACGCGACAGAGCTCCCTGCTACGCCGGGTCCCACCTCCCTCAAACCGGTGCTTCCCGCATCGGATATGTTCTCCGTCCTCCAGGCGCCGCTCATGGACGGCTCCGCCCACTTCACCGGAGAAAACGTCTCCATCGCCAACCGCGATTTCGACTTCGTGGAGATCTTCGATGCGCCCTCTGGTAAGAGCATCGGCGGCCTTGGTCGTGACCAGGTTGTGCCGGTTGTCGGCAGGGCGGCGGCCGCTGCGCCTCCAGGGGCAGGTGCGCCCAACGGGCAGGCCATCGGCGGTGAGTGGATCCGCGTGATGCTCCCGTCGCGCGTGATGCTCCCCAGCAATGCCGACCCCCTGCTCCGGCCGCACATCAACGAAGGTACCGCCTGGGTGTGGTCCCGGGACGTGAAGGTGAGTGCTTCCAAGACCCACATCTTCGTCGACAAAAGCACCGGGTCGGTAGCGGTCGGCAACCTGGGCGGGGGCCGGATTGCGGCCTTCCCGGCCAGCATCGGCGCGAATGTCCCGCTCGGTCCGACCTTCATCGCCACCGGCTCCATGCCGACCTCGACCTGCAGCGGCGGCCCGGTTAAATTCCTCAGCGCCCAGGGCACCAACGCCGACGGCCTCGAGGGCCAGTCGGTGAACCCGACCGCCTTCATGGGTCCGGGCGAGGACTGCTTTACGGGCGCCGGCGACATGACTTCCGTGCTTCCCAACATGATCCGGCTCTCGCCGGCCGATGAGACGGAACTGGCCAAGTACGCGGCGCCCGGCACTCCAATCGACGTCATCGCCAGTTTGGCTCCAGTTGAGATCGTCTCCCACGCGCTGTCTGCCCTGGGGGACCTCGTTACCAAGTAGGGCAGCTGCACGTAACCCAAAGAGTTCCACCGCTCAGCGGTAGCAATGCCGCGAAGCAACCGGGTTTAGAAACCTCTAAGCCAAAGCACAACAGGACGGACCCAAATATATGAGCACCACGACCGCTAACCGCCTCGCCCTCGGACACGCCGAAGACCAGAGCCCCATCAGCCTCGACCTTGCTGCCTCTGCGCACACCCTTGTCGTCGGAGGCACCGGCTCTGGGAAGACCGTCGCACTGCGCCAACTGGCAACCCAGGCCCTCGACCAGGGGTTCGAGGTCGTCATCATCGACGCCATCAGGCGAGCCTTGGGCTTCCGCGCTTTTGCCGACCGCGCCACCCTGGCCGCCACCCATGACGAGGCGATCCGGGTGCTCGAGGGCCTCGATGCCGGGCTGTCCAGGCGCGACGAGGGTGCGCGACCGATCCTGGTCATCATCGATGAGTACGCCCCGACGGTCATCGACGAGCCCCTCCCGCGGGGGCTCAACAAGGCAGACCCCCTCTACATCGAGGCGCAGGAGCACAACGCGCGGACCGAGAGGATCCGGCACCTGGTGGAGGCGATCATCCGTAAGGGCCGTTCCGCTGGGGTTCACCTGGTCATCAGCACCCAGCGCCCTGACTGCGAGACGCTGCCGGGTGCGGTGCGGGAGCACCTGGGCAACGCCATCATCGCGGTCCGTCCTGGAATGCGCATCAGCGACCTGGCTGCCATGGTGGTCCACGGCTTTGCGACGGGAGCAAATGAGGCGGCCGTAAACGACGCCCTCACCCAGGCCGCAGCGCAGGAAAACCGTGGACACGCGGTCCTGGTGTCAAGCGGCACCGTGACACCCTTCCGGGTCACCCTGCCCGCCAACGCCTAGCCCGGCCTGGATACTGACCGGCAGCCCAATAATACTGCCGGTCAGTATAGGGAGTCAGGAAACCTTGATCGGCAGCGGGCTGACCTCAACCTCACCGGTATCGCTAACGGTCACCTCGACAAGATTGCCGGCCCACGACTGCTCGGCTGCCAGGACTTCGACCCTCGTGCTGCTGCCGTCATCCCAGACGAGCTCGGAGCACAACCGCTGGTGCCAGTGGCCGGCGAACAGCACCTTCGGCCGGATCTGGGCGGCGGTCTCTTGCAGCAGGACGCGGGTTCGATTGGCCTCCTCTATCACCTGCTTTGGCAGCCCGGGGAGCCCCTTCAGCCCGGTCACCTCCATCGGCACGTCGTGAGTGAGCAGGATGTCGAGCCGCGGCCCTTGCGCGCACGCGGAGATGAGCTTCTCGGCCTCTTCGGCCGTGGGCTCTTCCTGCGGCCACCAATCCTTGCCCTCGGTCCTCCACTTCTTATCGACGCTGTAGGCACCGCCCAGGGCGCCGATACGGACCCCGTCACGCTCAATAACCCTGCCGTTGGGCAGGTTGCTGTTGCGGTCAGAGATCCGGCGCGTGCCATCAGGATTGAAGGGCTTTGAACTTAAAGACTCATGATTGTCGTGGTTGCCCACTGCCCAGATGAACTCGACGCCGTTCTCCTCCAGGAGGAGGCGCATCCGCTTCTCGGTCTTTCCGCGGAAAGCCCCGGGGAAATCGAACCCCACATCGCCGACGCCGAGCAGCAGATCGATCTCGGCGCGCTTCAAGGTTCGTGTCACGGCGCGGAAATGGTGGATATGGCCGTGGAAATCGCCCATGACGGCGGCGCGGAAGGTCATCTGAAAATCCTAGGCGGCACCGCTGACGCTTGAGCGCGCTGAGACGGCGGTTAGCCCGGTACGTTCCGGGGATCGTGGCCGTAGCTGTTCTTCTCCGAGATCGTGCCGTCCTGGTTCTTGATGACGTGCTCGACTTTGTCTGTCTGCGCGGCGGCACGGCCAGCGGCTATAGCCTCATCCTTGGTGCCGTAGCCGACCCCGAATGCGCGCTCAGAGCCTTCGCGGCGGTTCTTCCAGGAGCCGTCTTCCCAGTAAGTCTCGATGTCGCCCTGTGCCACTGCGCTCTCCCTTTGTCGGTACGGATCTATGGAGCCCGCCTGTTGCTCGCGGGTAGCGAAAAGCCCCGCGGTACGAGTCGCATAGCGGGGCCTTCCTGAGTAGTAACTCCGCCCAATGGGGGGATAGGCGGAAGAAACTTACCTCACGGTAACCGCACCCCTGTCTATGCTTCAAAGCGCCACGCCGAGCTACAGCCCAAGGGCGGAACTAAACTCTCTGGGTGATGATCACTGGCACTCTCCTGAATTCCGACGGCAGCCACAGCCACCTCGATGTCGAAGGAGTCACCTACGAGGAGGCGCGCATCAAGCTCGACGACCTCCTGCAGGAGGGGCAGCAGCTCATCGTCATCCGCACCGATAACTACTAGCGCGGCAGATAGCCAGGGTCACAGGCAGGTCCTAGGCTGACTTCATGACGCCAACCCCGATCTACGTACAGTACGGACCGCCCGAGTGGTGGCAGGTCCTGGCGGCAGTGGGACCGTGGGTTGTGCTCTTGGCCGCCTCCGTCCTCGGCGTCATGTGGTGGCGGCTGGCTCTCCGCCGGGAGACTAGGGCCGTAAGTCGCAACGACCAGTGGGACCGAGTGGTGTGGGCAATTGAAGCAAGCGTGGACGCAAACCCGCAGAAGCGGAGTGCAGGCCGTGCTGCTCTTGACGTCCTGAGCCGGGAGGCCGTGGCAGGTTCCGACGAGGCCAAGATCATTGCCCAAGCACGCCAGGGAAACTCCGGACGCAATGGTGGAGCAGGGGTTTGAAGGGCTGACCAAGCCATCATTGGGGCAGAATGGGCCCATGTGCGGCAGATACGTGATGTCCAAGGCCACCGGTGACCTGCTAAGCCACTTTGAGGCCAAGGAGGTTGAGGGCACGCCGCCACCTCCGAGCTGGAACGTGGCGCCCACCCAGGCGGTGCCCATTGTTGCCGAGCGGCTGGATGAAGGCAGTATCGAGCGGCACCTGCTGGTCGCGCACTGGGGCCTGGTCCCGTCCTGGGCCAAGGACATCAAGATCGGCTCCAAGATGATCAACGCACGCAGCGAATCGATCCTGGAGAAGCCCTCGTTCCGGAAGGCCGCGGTGAAACGCCGGGCCATTGTTCCTGCTGACGGCTACTACGAATGGCAGAAGACCGAGGGCGGCAAGAAGATCCCGAACTACCTGTACTCGGAGAAGGAGCCGTTGCTGGGGTTCGCCGGTCTGTACGAGTGGTGGGCTGATCCGTCCCCGCCGGAGGACGATCCCGGCCGCTGGCTGCTCAGCTGCACGGTGCTCACCACGACGGCTCAGGACGCCCTGGGGCACGTGCACGACCGGAGCCCCGTCATCATCCCGCGCGACCGGTTCGCCGAGTGGCTGGACCCGGGCCTGACCGATAAGGCCGACATCCAGCACCTCCTTGACTCTTTGCCGGAACCAACCCTGGTCCCGCGGATCGTCAGCACCAGGGTCAACAGTGTCCGGAACAACGGCCCCGAGTTGGTCGAGCCGGATGCTAATTGACGGACGCCAAGGTGAGCCTTGCCAGCCCTCAGAGCGTTGGCAACTTTAGCCCCACTGGTGCACAGCAACAACGGGAAAATGCGCCTGTGGATAACCGATACGGTAATTTGGAGCTGTGCTGATGAGAGACCGCGACATTCGTGCCGAAATTGATTCCCAGCGGATCGTGCTCGAACCGTATGAAGCGGTAGGTCTCAGGCAGTTGGCTTAAATGCGTGAAGCCCGTTGGCGCGGGCTTCAGCAATCCTGAGCCAGCCGGATCAAAGAGCCGTCTACACGCAGGCGTTGTATTGAGGAATACACACCTAGGGTATGCCCTGACGCTGGCTGCTGCCAGTTTGGGGAGGTCGGCTCTTTCCACAACGGAAAGGAAGGCCGCACATGACACAGTCAAAACGACGACTCGCGCCCTGGGAGTTTATGAGTTTCCTCGTGAACCTCACGCGACTCATCGTGCTCCTGGCTCAGGACTGGGACCAGTCTTGAGCCTTTAGGGGGGGGCAGCTGCCGGGTTACCGGTCCGGCAGCTGCACGTCCGTCGTCGCCAGCTCGGGCCGCGGCCGCTGGTATCGGACCGAATGCCGGAAGGCATTCCCTGTCCAGGCGGTGTCCGCTGATATTTCGACTACCAGGGGCTCAACCAGCGTCAGAGCTATTGGCCCCTTGTCCTTGCTGAACCTGTTGAGCATGGTTTCCGTGATGACTTCAGGCCATGGATGAGCCCCAACCGGCGGCTGGAGGTAGGCTGCCAGTTTCCTTGATGCCTTGGCTGCCAGGGGCGCGGAACGCCCGACGATCCGCAGGCGTCCCTCCACGGGCAGGCCGACCACAATGTACTGCGGCCTGGCGATCGGCCCGATGACGGCTGCACACACCACGTCCACGGATTCCCTGCGCTTGACCTTAATCCACTGGCGAACTGCCCCCTGATAAGGCTGCCCGGCGCCCTTGACGACTAAACCTTCCAGCCCTGCATGGTACAGCTCCTCGAACCACTTCAGGGCTTCGTCGCGGTCCGTGGTAACGGGCGAGAGGTTCAGCGGAGGCTCCCAGTCGGCAGCCAGCTGCTCCAACAGCTCGCGCCGCTCAGCGAGGGGCAGCCCTCTGATGTCGTGTCCTGCGACGGCCAGTAGGTCGAACGCGGCGAAGGAGGCTGGGTGTTCCTGGATGAGTCCGGGCAGCGCGGCCCGTGATGTCACCAGGCGCCGCTGCAGCACGTCAAAGTCCAGTTGGTCGTCCGTCCAGATCACCGCTTCGCCGTCCAAGACGCACCCCGGAGGGAGTTGGGCGGCCGCGGCCTCAACGAGATCAGGGAAGTACTTCGACAAATCCCGGCCCTGCCGGGACCAGAGGGACACCCCATCAGCTCCTGCCAGGATTACTGAACGGAATCCATCCCACTTGGGCTCATACATGCAGCCGCCTGGCAGGCCCCCAACCGCCGGGACCAAGTCGGCACCCTTAGCCAGCGCCAGTGATACTGGCGGACGCAGTGCCGCGGGGATGTCCTCTCTCATGCCGTAACGCTACTCAGTCGTCGCCAGTGGACTCCACCAGCCGCTGCTCCGGGAGTTGGGAGCCGAATCGGCCATTAGGATTGCGGACATGTACGTCGATGAAGGCTATGACGCGTTCCGCCGGCGCCGCGCCCCCATCAAGCACTTCGGTGAGACACTGCTGAACCGCAAGTACAGCCACCGAATCGACCGGGATGAGTATGCCCAGCCGAACAAGAGAAATACGACTTGGGTTGCCCGTACCTGGTACACCGATGAGCAGTGGGCGGCTGCGGACTGGATGTACGAGGACGAGGACCACCGGGTCTACTCGGATGAGTTCTGCCAGCTGCAGCGGGAGGCGGCGCTGGAGAACTTCGACGCCAACATGGCCTTCTTTCTGCGGCTGTCCGGCAAGGACTTTCTGGACGCCATCAATGGGTTACTGGAGAAGCACAAGAACTTGAAACCAGTCACCGACCTGGCTCGGTGGGACGGCGTGGAGGGTGTCTACGTCATGGTTCTCGACCGCTACAAGCAGGCCTATATCGGCCAGGCATGGGACATTCGGGCGCGGATCAAGAAGCATTGGAGCGGCGTGAAGCAGTTCGACCGACTGATCTTCGGAACCAAGGAGTCTTCAGTGTTGTCAATTGACTCGTTCCGCCCCCTGGACACCTCGCGGATCTTCGCCGCGAAGACCACCCGTGGTCTCCAACTGGAGGAACGCATGGTGAAGGCTGTCCCGCCGGACTTCCTGCTCAACCGGGTCCCTGGCGGGGAAAGAATGATGGGCGGCCTGTTCCTGCCTGGGGAGATCAAGCGGCGGTTGTTGGTCGACACCCCGGAAGAGCAGGAGGGGCCTGGTGTCGTTGATTCAGTCGTCGCTGATTGACTCCAGCAACCACTGTTCCGACAGCGGCTCCCGGCGTAGCTCAAAGGTCCGGAGCGGGGACATAGAATCGGCGCGTACCTGGAGCCGCCAGTGCTCGATGTCGACGACGTTCCCTATGCCGACCGGGACGCTCTTGCGGGTCACCCACCAGGAATCCCTGGTGAACCAGTGGAGGGGCTCTGCTGCCACCGGCCAAAGCTTTCCGTCGTACCGGACCGCCAGCGGCGTGCCGGCGGTGGTGAAACGGACATCGACAGGGACGTTCGGAGCGGGTGCTTCAGGGCTGATGGTCATGACGGTTCTTTCGTAGTGCAGGTGCTTAAGTTCAGGCGGCTTTGACGACCGGGAGCTCGTCCCAATGCGTGGTGTACCGGGGCGAGAGCATTTCGCGCTTCATCGTCCAGTCAGGCCCTCCCCGAATCCCGCCGTGGCCGAGCCCAATGGAGCCGCGGCCGTACCGGCGCGTGACGTCCTCCAGTAGCGAGCCGATGTGGCGCTCTTCATGCGGATTCTCAAAGAGGGAGAGCGGGGCCTGGTTACCGGTGGGACGCAGGTCGGTGACCATGATGCCCGCACTGGCGTAGCGAATACCCTCGACGATCCGGGGCAGGAGTGCATGGGCAGCCTTCGTGATGATCACCGGGTCAGCAGTGGGCATCGGCAAGGGGATGCACACCGAGGGGTAGGACGTGTCCTTGGGGTTGAAGTGTGAGGTGCCGGCAAAGGCGGTGAGGACCTTGGCCTGCAGCCCGTGCTTGGCCAGTCGAGCCGAGGCCTGCTGTCCGTACACACTCATGACCTGGCGGATTCCGGCGGCCGTGGTGATGGGCTTGGCGAAAGAGCGCGAAAAGATCAGCTGATCGCGCCCGATCCGTTCTTCTTCCATCGGGATACATGGGGTGCCCTGCAGCTCCAGGACGGTCCGCATCATGACGATCGAGAAGCGGTCACGGATCATGACCGGGTCCGCATGGACCAGGTCCAGGATGGTGAAGATGCCCATGCCGTTGAGGCGCCTGGTCAGCCGGCCGGCGATGCCCCAGACCTCTTCAACGGACAGCCTTCCCAGCAGTGTTTCCCGCATCGCTGCTGGCACGCTCTCCCAATGGCACACTCCCCCAAACGCCGGATTGTTCTTGGCCCACTTGTTGCACAGCTTCGCCAGCGTCTTCGTAGGGGCGATCCCGACGCAGACCGGGACGCCCACGTGCCGCCGCACAGAAGCCTTCATGGACCGGCCGAGATCCAGCAGCTGCTCTGGTTCACCTTTGACCCCCAGGAAAGCCTCGTCGATGCTGTACACCTCAAGCCAGGCCGAGTACCGGCCCAGGAGCTCCATCACCCTGGCACTAATGTCGCCATAGAGTTCGTAGTTGCTGGATAGCGCAACGAGACCCCATTCCTTGGCCCTGGGTGCCAGCTTGAACCACGGGTCGCCCATCGCGATGCCCAGCTTCTTGGCCTCCGGGGAGCGGGTAACCGCGCAGCCGTCATTGTTCGACAGCACGATCACGGGCTTGCCCTCGAGCGAGGGATCGAAGGCCCGCTCAGCCGAGGCGTAGAAGCAGTTCACGTCCACGTGTGCGATCTGCGGCATTCTCCGCATCACTGCTGGCTTGGACATGGCACTTCCCGCTTGAAGGAAAAAAGCGCGCTACACATGGTGCAGGCACCGGGTTGCAACGCCCCAGATTGTGAGGTCGGCCAGGGCCGGGACCTCGATGTCCGGATATGCCGGGTTCTCCGCCCGCAGCACGACGCCGGCCGCCGTGATCCGCAGCCGCTTGATGGTCAGCTCTCCGTCCAGGACCGCCACGACAACACACCCGTCGTGCGGCTCGAGAGCGCGATTGACGATCAGTTCGTCCCCGTCGCTGATGCCTGCACCCTCCATGGATGCACCGGACACACGCACGATATAAGTGCTCGTGATGTCCTTGATCAGGTGCTCGTTGAGGTCGATCCGGCCATCGAAGTAGTCCTGGGCCGGAGAGGGGTAACCCGCTGCGACCGGCACCGGAGCCACCGGTACCGACAGCAGAGACAGCCCCGCCTCTATCACACGGGGGCCAATGATCACGCCCACAACACACCTTTTATTCGAACATACCTTCGACTACCGAGTGTACCCGTGAGTCCGGACAAAAGAGCCGGCCAAATGAAATACATGCGTTGCATCACGCAGATGATGCTTCACCCGGGCTGGGTGTGGGAGGGGAGGGCCGACGGCTGGTTACAGCTGCAGTAGTTCGCGAAAAAAGGCGGCCAGCATACGGTCTGCGCTTTCCCGGTCAACGAATTCGGAGCCACCGAATCGATACACCTCGTAGCCGGCAAGGCGGAGCCTGCGGTCTTCGGCAACCATCTCGGCGTACAGCTCCGGCTTCGCCTGGCGGGTCGCTGGGTCAGCGTAGTGCTGGATTCCATCCAGCTCGAGAACGACCCGCTTCCGGTTCGGCAGCAGCAGGAGGAAGTCCATGCGCTGACGGACGAGGGTCCCTCCCTTCTGCCTGGTGTACGGATCGAGGTGCAGATACACCTGGGGAATCAGCGCGGGGAGGTCGAAGCCGTGCGACCCGTAGAGGCTGCAGTATTTACGAAAGAGGAACTGCTCGGCTCCATTGCCGGCCATTGATGCCAGGAGGCGCCGGTACAGTGCCGCGGCCGCGTCTTTCTCGGCATCGGCAGGAATGGTGTCCGACTTCACCCACCACGCCACTAACGCCCGCCAGCTGAGCCCTTCGGGCGGGAGTGCCCGATCGTAGACCAGGCAGTCCTTGGCATTCTCCGTGATCCGGATGTCGTTGTTTATTGCGTCCAGCAGGACGATCTTCGGTTTTGGTCCCTTGGCGGCAAAGATGAGGTTTTTTAACTCCCCCGCGACCCCGCCTGCGCCGGAAAGGGCAAGCAGGTGCTCCAAAGCCGGAGTCGGGTAGTCCTCGTTTACGCGGTGGCCCAGGGCCACGAGCTGCTCCAGGGAGTAGCCCCGGAGTTTCTGCTCGACGTAGCGGGATTTACTGTTCCAAGGGTCCTCGCCCTCCTCGGGCGGCGCCATACCGAATCGCACACATTCATCTGCGACCTCATAGGCCTTGGCGCCGGCCAGAGCATCCGCTACAGCTGCCCGAACCGTTTTTACCGTGACCCGGTCGGGCAATGGAGGAGGCGCATACGCGCCTTGGAGCGCAGCAAGGAATGACTCCTCCATCGCTCCGCCGCTCACCAGACTTTGATCCCGAAGCGTTTCGTCACGGTGAGCAGCGCCGGATCGTTATCGCGGATCTCCGTGCCCGAATCGGAGGTCATGTCGTCTCCGTCGAGGCCGTCGTCCCGGCGGCGCAGCCAGTATGCCCAGCAGTACCCGCCGCCATGCTTGCTGGCGAAGTGGATGCCCAGGGGCCGGCTTCCGTCCTCCAGGACCTGCTCGCGGATCCAAGTGGCGATCATGGTTGTTGCGGCACGGTTCTCACCGTGAAGGATGCCCAGCGTCAGCTGGGGGATGTCGAATTCGGCGTTGAGCTTTGCTCCGATCCCGGCGCTGATGGCGGCGATAGAGTCCGGGTGTTCGACGTCGACCCACCAACCGGCACCGTTCAGAGTGAGATGGTAAGCGCGGCGTCGGTCACGCCAGTGACGGGCCAGGCAGCCCCTTTTGACGTTGTTTCCCCAATCGTCGTCAATGCCCTTGATGTAGTCGTCCAGCGACATCCCCATGAAGTCGGCGTCCTTCTGCATCGGGTGTTTGGTACCAAGCTTCAGGGCGTAGCCGGCCAGCACTTCGGCGAAGGCGATCTCGTCGGTATCGGAAATATAGACCGTCGAGCCGGGAGTGTCGTAACGGCTCCAGCCTGCCGGGTCATCACCACTCAGCCGCTCACGGGGGTCCAGAGCTTGGTGGTCTGTGGTGGCGACCCGGCGGCCGGAACGGAAATCATCCAGAATCCAGAGACCAGTCTTTGAACAGCGCTGCTCGCTCAAACGTCCTGCCTGTCCTCAAGGAATGCTGTCAGCGCCTGGAGGACTTCCTTATGCCGGTCTTCGCGGATCGCGGTGACTGGGGTGTCTTCGGCCAGGAAGGGGTTTCCGCCAATGAACCAAGCGCGCGCGATGGCCTCGGTCTCCGCGTCTGCAATGGAGATCCAGACACGGTGCGCCAGCTGCAGACGCTTCTGGAACGCCGGCCCGGGCACGGTGCCGCCAGGCTTAGCCCACTTATGGGGTAGCTTTCGGTCTTTGGCACCGGCCAGCGCCGCTACCAACAGTGGCCCGAGGTGGCTGTTGAGGCGCCTCACGAGCTCGTGAATATCCATACGGGCGGTTTCGTTGTGCCCCGCGATGATCGTCGTTGAGATGCTCATGACCCCACGATAACACCAAAATGACACCCAAACTACCCCTCCGACTAACTCTCCGACTGGCCATCCGCCAGACCGCGAGTTGCTTTTTCGACTACCCACTCTCGTTGCTCAACTGTGAGCTGACGGGCAGATTTCGGCCAGCTAAGCGGTCCAATTGCGGCCGCCTAGTCGCTGTAGGGCAAGATACTTCCCATGGGTTCCGCAAGCTTCGAAGACGTCCTCGACCGGCTGTACTTTTCGGCCACTGATCAGCATGACAAGGGCACAAAGTTCGAGCACCTGATGAAGCGCTACCTGGAACTGGAGCCGAAGTATGCGGACCAGTTCTCCGATGTCTGGCTGTGGAGTGAGTGGCCCGGCCGGGACGGGCACGTCGATACCGGCATCGATCTGGTCGCCAAGGACCGCTACACGGGTGAGCTGACAGGGATCCAGTGCAAGTTCTACGACCCAGCCCGGACGCTGGACAAGAAGCAGATCGACTCGTTCTTCACAGCCGTCGGCAAGAGTGACTTCTCATACGGCATGGTCGTGTCCACCACGGACAGGTGGTCCAAGCACGCGGAAGACGCGTTGGAGGGTCAGTCGAAGCCGATGACCCGGCTGCGCTTCGCGGATCTGGCAGACTCCACCATCGACTGGGCCGAGTTCAGCATCGACGCCCCCGAGCAGATGAAGCAACTGGGCGGCAAGGAGCCCCGCAAGTACCAGCGGGAAGCCATCGAAGATGTGAAGAAAGGATTTACCCTCAGCGACCGTGGCCGGCTCATCATGGCCTGCGGCACCGGCAAGACCTACACGTCGCTGAAGATGGTGGAGGAGATCGTTCCCATCGGCGGCTCCGTGTTGTTTCTGGTCCCCTCCATCGCGCTGCTGCAGCAGACCCTGAACGAATGGACCGCCCAGGCCACCGTCCCGCTGCGGCCCTTGGCCGTCTGCTCGGATTCGAAGGTCGGACGCAAGGAGCACGAGGACGTCAGTGTCCACGACCTCGCCTTCCCGGCCACCACCGACCCAGCAAAGCTCCTACATCGTGCAAAGATCAGCACCGGCCAGGAAGCCATCACGGTGGTGTTCTCCACGTACCAGTCGATCGATGTGATCCACCAGGCCCAGAAAGCAGGGCTGCCTGAATTCGATCTCATCGTCTGCGACGAAGCTCACCGGACCACCGGCATCACCGAGGCAGACCATAACGACTCGGCGTTCGTGAAGGTGCACGACAATACCTATATCGAATCCGGCAAGCGGCTCTACATGACCGCCACGCCGCGGATCTACGTTCAGGAGGCCAAGGCCAAAGCCGGCCAGGACGACGTCAAGATGTACTCCATGGACGACGAAGCCGTCTACGGCCCGGAATTCCACCACCTTGGCTTCGGGAAGGCTGTGGAGATGGGGCACCTCGCCGACTACAAGGTCCTCGTATTGGCCGTTGACGAGGAAGCCGTCAGCAAGTCCTTCCAAGGCCTTTTCGAATCTAACGGCGACCTCAATCTGGACGACGCGGCCCGCATCGTCGGCTGCTGGAACGGACTCTCCAAGCGTGGAGTCAACGGAGAGCGGCTGGAGATCTCCGACGGAAGCCCGATGCGCCGTGCGGTCGCGTTCGCCCGGAACATCAAGGAATCCAAGAAACTGGCCGCCGACTTCGAGCTTGTGGGCCGGCAACTACTGATCAATCAGAGCGACGTGGACGCGGTACCGGGCCTCAAGCTGGAGGCCGAACACGTGGACGGCACATTCAACGTGCTGGAGCGCTCCGCGAAGCTTGATTGGCTCAAGGCCGAGGACGCTGGAGCCAATAGCTGCCGTATTCTCACCAATGCCCGTTGCCTCTCTGAAGGAGTGGACGTTCCATCCTTGGACGCGGTCCTGTTCCTGAACCCACGCAATTCGCAGGTCGACGTTGTCCAGTCCGTGGGCCGGGTTATGCGGACCTCAACCGAGACCAACAAGGAACTGGGCTACATCATCCTGCCGATTGCTGTACCGGCCAGCCAGGACCCGGAAACAGCCCTGAACGACAACAAGAAGTACAAGGTTGTCTGGGATGTCTTGCAGGCCCTACGCGCCCACGATGACCGGTTCGAAGCGATGATCAATAAGCTCGAGTTGAACCGCAATGCCAACAACAAGATCGACATCATCACTGTCTCCGACCCTTTCGGAGACAGTGACAACCCCAACCCGAACTCGCCGACGGCACAGCCGGAGGCACTGTTCCATATGGCTAACGCCGACCAGTGGCGGAATGCCATCTTCGCCCGGATGGTCAAGAAGGTCGGCGACCGCCGTTATTGGGAGTCCTGGGCGAAGGACGTCAAGGAGATCGCTGACCGGCACGTGCTCCGGATCCGCAGCATCCTGGACGGTGAGGATCAGAGGCCGCGGGAGGAGTTCAGCGTCTTCCTGCAGGGCCTGCGCGGGAACCTGAACGACTCTATCTCCGAGTCCGACGCTATCGACATGCTCTCCCAGCACTTGATCACCAAGCCCGTCTTCGAGGCCCTCTTTGAGGGGTATTCGTTTGCCGCCAACAACCCGGTCTCCCAAGTGATGGACTCCATGGTGGACATCCTGGAGAAGTACAACCTGGACTCGGAGGTCGCCAGCCTCGAATCCTTCTACCGGTCCGTGCGGGTCCGTGCTGAAGGTATCACCAACGCTGAGGGCAAGCAGAAGATCGTCACGGAGCTCTATGAGAAGTTCTTCAAGCTTGCCTTCCCCCGTACCGCGGAATCCCTCGGCATCGTATACACCCCAGTGGAGGTAGTGGACTTCATCATCCGCGCCGTCGACGATGTACTTGCAAAGCACTTCGGCGCCTCCATCAGTGACGAAGGCGTTCACGTCCTGGACCCCTTCACCGGCACCGGAACCTTCATCGTCCGCCTGCTCCAGTCGGGGCGGATCAAGCCGGAGGACCTGCTCCGCAAGTACACTCAGGAGCTCCACGCTAACGAGATGCTCCTCATGGCGTACTACATTGCCGCGATCAACATCGAAGCCACAGTCCACGGGCTCTTGGAAGAACAGGCAGCAGCCGAAGGCAAAGACGCCGGGGAGGTTCCGTACCTGCCATTCGATGGTGTCGTCCTGACCGACACGTTTCAGATGACCGAAGACGGGGACACACTGGATGACTTCGTATTCACCTCAAACAACGCCCGTGTGGTTGCCCAGAATGCTCTGGACATCCGCGTCATCATCGGAAATCCGCCCTACTCGGTGGGTCAATCCAGCGGCAACGACAACAACGCCAACCTCAAATACCCGACCCTTGACGAGTCCATCCGCCGAACCTACGCAGAGC
Organism: Pseudarthrobacter phenanthrenivorans; assembly: GCF_000813845.1. GTDB lineage: Bacteria > Actinomycetota > Actinomycetes > Actinomycetales > Micrococcaceae > Arthrobacter > Arthrobacter phenanthrenivorans_B. Next base: position 40,932 of record NZ_JWTB01000008.1, on the reverse strand, counting down.
TCTCCACGGCCACCAACAAGAACTCGCTTTACGATTCATACATCCGCGCGATCCGCTGGGGGTCTAACCGCATCCTGAACTCTCCCGACGGCGGCATCCTTTGCTACGTCACAAACGGGGGGTATATCGACGGCAACACCGCTGATGGGCTCCGCAAGACGCTGGTCACAGAGTTTCACGACATCTACGTTTACAACCTGCGCGGCAACGCAGGCCTGTCAGGAGAGCCCCGGAAAAAAGAAAAAGACAATGTTTTCGGAGAGGGAAGCAAGACCACCGCTGCAATTCTCCTGCTCGTAAGGCGTCCTGCTCCAGTCACCACTTGCACCCTGCATTATCGGGACATCGGGGACTATCTGAGCCGGAAACAGAAGCTGTCAATCATTGACGCTGGCCACGTTGCTGACATTCCCTGGGTCACGGTGGTTCCTAGTCAAGAGGGTGACTGGATCAATAGGCGCAGCCCCGCATTCGCCACATTCGCGCCGCTAGGTGCGAAGGATGAAAGGAGCCAAGGACTCTTCAACACGTACTCGGGCGGCCTGAAAACCAACAGAGATGCCTGGGTTTACAACTCATCTGAGTCAACTTTGCACCAAAACGTTGAGTCAATGGTGGCCTTCTATAACAGCGAAGTCGCGCGTTTTGCCAAAGCGGGTGGTGAGCAAGAGATAGATAGCTTTATCAACGTCGACCCGAGCAAGTTGAGCTGGAACCGCGCTGACAAGGTAATGCTCCGGCGGGGTATCACCTACTCGGTTGCCACAGAGGGGTACAGGATTGCCTCGTACAGGCCATTCAACAAGCAGCACGTCCACTTCAGCCGCCAGCTCAACGACATGGTCTACCAGCTGCAAACAATCTACCCAGACCGAGCTTCCGAGAACCATGGCATCTACCTTGTAGCCGGGACACCGCGTACGCCCTTTTCCCTCGTAGCAGTCGACGCCGTCCCTGACGTGGGCTATTTCATGGATGCCGGGCAGTTCTTCCCGCGGTACACCTACTCAACGCCCGCCACGGGAACTTTGTTCGATTCGTCTGACGGGGCGCCGCAGCGGCTCGACAACATCGCAGATGCAGCTCTTGCCGATTACCGAGCAGCCTACGGCTCGAAGGTAAGCAAGGACGACATTTTCTACTATGTCTACGGGATCCTCCACTCCCCGGAATACAGGACGACGTTCGCTGCTGACCTCAAGAAGATGCTTCCTCGCATTCCACAGGTCCCGGGTACTGACCGCTTCCAGGCCTTCGTTGAAGCTGGCAAGGTTCTCTCCGATCTCCACATCGGCTACGAGTCGCTGGAGCCGTACACCCTCGACGAGGTGTCGACAGGTCTGGCAGCGGAGCAGGACGAGTTTGCCCGGTACGCCGTGACCAAGATGAAGTACGCCGGCAAGGCCGGTGAGTGGGACAAGAGCCGCATCATCTACAACCCGCACATCTCGCTGGAGGGCATTCCGGAGGACGTGCACCGGTACATGCTCGGATCCCGGTCAGCCCTGGACTGGATCTTGGAGCGTTATCAGGTCAAGACGGACAAGGCGTCTGGGATCGTGAACAACCCAAACGACTGGTCGCGAGAGCACAAGCAGCCCAGGTACATCATCGACCTGATCGGACGCGTTGTCCGGCTTAGTCTTGAGACAAACCGGATCGTGGACGGTCTGCCGGAACTCGGCTTGACTGCCGGTTCTTAGCCCCCCCCCCACGGTGCTTCGAGGGAACCTGGTGCGTCAGCGACGTTGCTCGCTGGGCCGGTAGATGTTCGCGAAATCGGCCAGAGCGGCGAACAGCGGACCTATATCGTCGAGCGCGTCTACGGGCCGCGTTTCGGGCTGCGTTGGCAACGGCGTAACCATCCAGGCAGCAAATACGTTGTGGGGAACCTTCAACGCCATGGCATGTTCAAAGAGGAGTAGCACGGGCTCTCGAAGAAGCCCGTCTTTGATCTGGAAGCCCGGACACAGCGTTTCCTCATCGACAAAGACCCGGACGGCTCGTTGCATTGCGTCGGGGTCCCCTAGCGCCTGGAAGTGACCCTGCAGGTCTGCTGCAGTCGGGAGAGTGAATTCGTCCCGGATGCGGTCCCAGATGTGCTGTGGGATCGCGGGCCAGAACCGCTCGACCTTCAGATTCGGCGCAGCAGGCATCGTTCATGATCCTTTACGCAGAGGGGCTAGCTCAGGGAAGCGAGATATTGCTGCACGACATCCTCCCTGATGCGGCCGCGCGGATTCACCTCGATGCCGTTTGCCCCTGCCCAGGCCCGGACTGCTTTGGTGTCAGCGGCCGGCGCGAGGCGGCGGACAGCTGGCTCTTTCCTGGTGACCGCTTTACGAGCGGCCTCCACAAAGCGGGTCAACTCCCCTCGGAATGCTTCGGCGTTCTCCTCGGCCAGGTCAATTTCGTATTCACTGCCGTCCAGTGCAAAACGAACGGTCTCGGTCGCCTCGGATCCGTCGAGGTCATCAATAAGTTCAATCACGGTGCGTGTAGCCATTCGAAGATCGTAACGAGACACCACCATCGCAATATGATGCAACGCGGTCCACTGCTCTAGTGATCTAGCTCACCTTTAGAGGGTTCTCCTTCTCTCTCAGAACACGATCATTTGCGCGTGTTGTTCCGAGGTCCTGTTTTTCGGCCATTTAGACTCTCAAAAGAGTCTCAGAAACTAACTATCAATTAAGGTTGAGTTTTGATAGTTTTATGGTGTACCGGATAGACAATATGCATTAAGTCGTGATTTCGAGATTGAGGATGACTTCTAATGGCGGCCATTGGTTACGCACGAGTCAGTACTGCCGGGCAATCCTTGGAAGCCCAGGAGGCCCAGCTCAAGGCCGCAGGATGCGATGTCATATACTCCGACGTCATGACGGGGAGGGCTGCTTCCCGGCCGGAATGGGACGCCTGTCGGAAGAGTCTGAGGGAGGGGGATGCACTGGTCATCACCCGCCTCGACAGGGCCGGCCGTTCGCTGCGCCACCTTATCGACATCTCCGATGAGCTCGACCGGAAGGGAGTTGCGTTGAAGGTGCTGGACCAGAGCATCGACACATCAACCAGCCACGGCAGATTCATGTTTCAAGCCCTAGCAATAGTCAGTGAATTTGAGGCCGCACTGGTCTCGGAAAGAACACGCAATGCCCTCGCCGCGCGCCCGCGGGGCCGGAAAGGCGGCCGGCCCAAAGCCCTCTCCCCCAGGGCGCAGCAGCGTGCCCAGGCGCTCTACGACGCCAAGGAAATGACGGTCAAGGAAATCGCCGGCGCATTTGGAGTGAGCGAGGCGACCCTTTATCGGTACATCGTCACGGATGCCGACCGAAAGAAGGCAAAGGCCGGGGCAGGGACAGGCGCGGAGAAGTAGGCCGTGGTCCAGTCCAAAGACAAGCAACTCTGGCGGGCATGACCCGTGGGCTGCTCTAGTAGTGGTACCGGGCCTGCAGGATGGTGACGTGCCGGTCATCGGCGACGTAGACGAGTCGGTTAGCTTCGTCGATACGCCGCGACCAAGCTCCGGCCAGAGCGTGCTTGAGGGCCTCGGGCTTTCCGATGCCCTCGAAGGGATCGTCCCGGAGGATGTCTTCGATGAGGGTGTTGATGCGCTTGAGGGTCTTCCGGTCCTGGGTCTGCCAGTGCAGGTAGTCCTCCCACCCTTCAGCTGTCCAGGCGAGCTTGCGTTCGCTCACTCGCGGCGCCAGAGATCATCGGAATTGACCACGTCGGATTTGGGTCCGTCAACGTAGTCCACCGGAGACCACTCGACATCCACGGAGTCCTCCTGCGCGTCCTGTGCGAGGTTGCGTTCGACAACCTTACCTTCACGGGCTGCATTGAAAGCGGACAGCAGGCGCTGGGCGTTCTTCGGGCTGCGCAGCAGGTAGCTCGTTTCCACCAGGGCGTCGTATTCATCCTTGGACATGAGCACGGCGGACCCGCGTTTGGACGTGATTTCAACCTCGGTGTGGTCCAGGTTGACGCGCTCGATGAGGCCAAAGAGGTCCCGGCGGGCTTCGCTTGTCGTGATTGCCATGATTCCCTCCTAGTGGTACAAGATATGGTACTACTTTCGGCCTCGATGCGGCATAGACCCTACAAGGGGCTAGGTGCCGGCCATTGTAGGTTCAATGGCATGGACGAGAACGAACAGCTGTGGCATGGCAGGCTGCTGAAGTGTTTCGATGCTGCCCGTACCTGGGAAACGCGCATAACGACGCCGGATGAAGTCGAGGCGGGCAGCTCCCTGGCCAGTGACGACAAAGGGCTCGCTACGGCTCCCGTGCGGGGCGCGGCCTGGGCTGGCTTGGTTTCGGCTGTCGACCACCTGGCACTCATGGCGGACCTGGCAAAGGACGAGCTCAATATGCGCCCCACGTCGCTGTTCACGCCGACGCGCGCAGCTCTCCTGGGCGCCTCCCAGGCGGTTTGGGTGCTGACCGGAGACCGTCCCACCCGGCGTGCCCGGGCATTGGCAATCCGAAGATGAGCGGTCCCAGCATCGCAAGTTCCTACGGGACTACATCGCCGACGATTACGCCAAGGCCAACTTCAACCAGGAGTTCATGGGCGAAATGGGCGACCTCGTGACCAAGCTGACCGTCGAGATTGCCCGCCTCAGGGAGCTGCAGAAAGAGCATCCGAAGATCGCCTCGGACGCGACCACGATGATGCGGGAAGCAGCTGAGCATCTGACAAAGGCCAGCACTCCCGGGGACGAATGGACGCGGTTCGCGTTGGCCTACGAATGGCGGGTGGCCAGCGCATCAACGCACGGCAGGACGTGGCCGGTGTTCGTCCGGCGGACCGAGAAGTTCAAGACCGAAGACGGTGAGATACGCAGGCTCACTACGTCCGCTGAAGAGCTGGGCATAGCAGTGGGGGCGGCGACGTTGATGACCAGCGAAGCCTGGCGGCTGTGGGATCTACGTCGGGCCAAGCAGCACTGAGGCTAGTCCCACCGCTCCCACTGCCAAGCGCGCATTAAGACAAACTGCCTGTTGCCGTACAGGTGGGGGCGTGTGATGAAATCACCTGCAGGGCCAGAGCTGCTGCTGCTGCTGCTGGCGGGTGAAACGGGGGACCATGCTGCTGACAGCCGTGCTCGATGGGAGCCGAGTCGATGCCACGACGTACACCGCTGATACTTGGGCGGAGCTTCAGAAATCCGAGGACCGCAAGCGGATGGTCATGCCGGTGTGTGGCGTTCGTGCGGTAGCCAAAACCCGGGGACCGGTAACCCGTTACTTCGCCCACCATAAAAGGGCCGGCTGCAAGGTGGACCATGGCGGCGAGTCACCGCAGCACCTGGCCCTCAAAGAGGCTCTGAAGCTCTGCATCGACCGGGTACCTGGCTGGCATGCGATCCTCGAGCATCCTCACCCATCCCGAGAGTGGATCATCGACGTTCTGGCCGAGTCCGACGACCTCACCAAGGCGGTCGCATTCGAGGTGCAGCTGTCATCCCAGACGCCGGAAAAATACTTCACGCGCTCCCAGCGCTACTTCGACAGCAGAGCGTTTCCTGTCTGGCTTATCCCCCGGCAGCTGGAGTACCACGAGACCAAGGTCCCGGTAGTAGTGACGGGCTTCGGCAAAACGGCCGACGTGCCGGAGGATCCTTCCGAGCTGCTTGCCCTGCCCGCTGGTCAAAACTTCGTCATGGCTGGCGACAACGTGGGCGCCTTCGTCGAGGCCCTGCTGCTGAAGGGGCCGTCCTGGCAACATGGCACCCCTCATGCCCAGGCAGAGGCTCGGAAAGCAGCTGCAGAGGCTGCGGCCGCCGCTGCCGAGGCTGAGCGAAGGAATCAGGAAGCCATCAAACAGGCGATCGTGGTGATGAACGACCTTTCCGCATCACCCGCATCCGCCTTCGGCCAACACACCGTGCGCACCCAGGCAGACACGTACATCTGGGGTAGCCTCACCTGCTGTTGGGACTGCGATGAGCCGATGCTGGTCTGGGACGCGCGGACGTGGGCCTGGGGTGGTGGGATGCCGAATCTGAAGGTGAAGTCCGAGGTCGACCGGAAGCGGTTCGAGAACCACCCCGAGGTGCACCGCGCCGTCGACCACTGGATCAAAGCTGTCAGGGCCGACGTCAAGAAAGCAGTCATCGAGAATCGGCGCACCAAGGCCAGCGGCAGGTACTACAGCGCGTTCGTCTGCCCGTCCTGCGACAGGACGATGGGGCAGTTCTTCATCTCATGCATCCGACCGGAGAAATGGTCGCTCCTTGGTAGCCCGGCTGTAGCGCCCCAGCCGCTGACTCCGGTCGTCCAAAAGCCTGTGTGGCCGCCGCCGGCCGTGGTTGTCCCAAAGCGTGCGGCCGCGGCGCCCGCTACGCGCACGCGTTGCCGCATTCACGGGGACCCGAAGGAGGAGTGCGACTGGTGCCAGAACAGACCGTCACCACGACTGGGGAGGCGCTATTAGGGCAGAAGAGCTGCAGGAGAAGACCCCACGAGATCCAATCCCGTGGGGTCTTCTGTGTCTAAGCAACCCTCGCGAGGCTGCCGGACTGCTCGGCGAAGCCGCCCACTTCTGGTGACGTCTCGGCGTGGTCACTGAACGCGCTGGGAAGCAGGACCACCTGGGCGGCCGCGGTCATGCCGGCACCGAACCCGAAGAAGAGTGCCTTCTGCCCGGGTGCTGCCTGACCGGAGGCAAGCAAGGCGGTCGCGGCAAGCGGGATCGAAGCGGAGGACGTGTTGCCCATGTGGACAATGTCGTCAGCGATCACGGCGTGCCCCAGGTTCGCCCTCTTAACCAGCTCTGAAGTGATCCGTCGGTTGGCCTGGTGAGGAACGAAGACGTCGATGTCGTCTCGGGTGACGCCTGCCTTTGCGAGGGCATCGTCGATGATCTGCGGACCGTTTTCGATCACCCAGCGGTACACCCTTGGTCCGTGCATCCGCACCACCGGCCAAACCGGGGGTGTCGCTTCCATGGCGAGGTGCCAGCTGGCCGGCTCCATCCGGATCAGGTCGCGCATGCTGCCGTCGGAGCGCTTGGCGTAGGGCCAGATGGTCCGTTCCGTCGAGGCAGTGACAATGGCCGCGCCGGCGCCGTCGCCGAAGATGGCCGCCGTCCCGGAATCCTGCCAGTCCAGCCAGGCGGACATCCGTTCGGCGGACACTACCAGGATGGTGCCGGCGCTGCCGCCGTTAACAAGGTCGGCAGCGACCCCCAGAGCGTAGGAGAAGCCGGCGCAGGCCGCCACCAGGTCGAAGGCACCGGCCGCGACCGCGCCGATGTTGTCTGCGATCGACGGAGCATGCGGCGGGGACTGGACGGGGTGGGACTCCGTGACCATGATCAGCTGGTCGACCTCGGCGGCACGGATCCCGGCAGCAGCGACCGCATTCGTTGCAGCTGTGGTCGCAAGGTCCAGGACGCTCTTTTCGGTATGGCGGCGGGTACTGATGCCCGTCCTCTGGGCGACCCACTGATCCGTAACGCCTGCCTGGGCGCCGGCCTCCGCGTTGGTGATGACGCGCCCAGGGCGGTATGCCGAGAGGGCAAGAAGGTGGGCATTCACAGTGGGTCCTCTCTGAGACTCTGTATATATTGGAGTGGTCCCGACAAGCTCCCTCGCTGGATAGCGTGGGGGCTGGCTGATCGAGACTGGTTGAGGCCGTTGCTGCCGGATGGCAGGCGGCTGGCGACAGGGGTTCCCCTCCAAGCTGACGGGCCGGATGGCACGGCGGCTGGCAGGACGGGAAACCCCTGTTTGTTTGTTGAGCTAGGCTGCTTCAAACTCCGGGGATTCGCCTGCGATTTCGGCTGCCTTCTTCGCGGCTGCCTCCACGGTCATCGGTAGGCGGTCGGCCCATTCCTCCATCTTGTCCGGGTTGAACCCGCCCCAGGAGTCGGCAACGGTGCCGTCGGCGGCGCGGACGATACACAGGGGCGCTGAGGCGACGCCGAGGGTGATACCGAGCTCGCGCACGGCGTTCTGGTTGATCTCGATGTCTTCGTGCAGACGGGCGTCGACGAAGACGATGCCGTTCTTCTTGGCCTTACGATGGGTGGCGCCGCACTGGACGCATGAGGGCTTCGAGTAGATCTCCAGGGTGAAGTCGGAGCCGGAGGAGGTGTTGGCGGGGGCTTCAAGGACTGCAGCGGACATGGGTCTTCTTTCTCTTCAGGATCGTGGGTTTGACCGTTCGGCCGGTTACGCGCGGATTTTGTCGACGAACACGCCGGCCGGCAAGTCAGCCAGAGCGATCCCCAGGGCGCCACCTTCCTGGGCCGGGCGGATCATCAGGTCTGCCTGGGTGGAGTCCGGCGCCAGCGCCTTATCAGAAGGGAACATCTCGATGACCTGGCCGCCTTCTTCAGCGATCCTGTGCATGAGCTCGTGGTAAGTGCAGGGCGCCGCACCGGAGCGCTTGGTCCGCAGCTGAATGACGTTCTTCATTCGATCCCTCTTTCTGTGGTGTGAACGGTTAGTACAAGGTCAGGTCGCCAAGCGCGGGTGCAGCGGCGATGGGTGCGGCAAGGGCGGAGCGGAAGCCGGCGTAATCCGGGCCGAAGGCTGTCTGGGCGAAGAGCCGGCTGGTGCTCAGGGTGAGGTTGGGGTGGCCCTTGTCGAATGCTGCGAGGAGGACAGGCAGCAGCTCTTTGCGGCTGTAAGGGAGATGGCGGCCGCGGGCATGGGTTGTGCCGCGGAGTCCCGCGAAAGCAGCATCTTCGATGAAGGTGCCGATCTCGCGCTGGTCCTCGTCCATAAAACCTTCATCCAGGAAATGGACGGCCATCCCGTCGAGAGCCGCCACGAGCGCGGACGCCCAGGCGGTCTTGGCAGCTTTGGCCTCTTTATCGTCAGCGCTGATCTCAGCGTCCCGGAGGTCGAGCACCAGGGTCTCGAAGGCCAGGACGAGTGCGTCGAACTGCTCCGTAGAGTCCAGCTGCGTGAACGCCGTCACGAGGGCCAGGCCGTTGAGTGGAGCCTTCTTTGCGAGGGAGTCAGCAAACGAGGCGTAAGCCGCGGTGCGCTCAAGGGCGATGGTCGTCACTTCGGTTCTCTTTCTGTGGTGTTGGTGGGGTACTGCTGGGCTTCAAAAGCTTCCAGGAGGCGGGGCTGAAAGAGGTAAACTCCCCGCCTCCCAGGAGCGCCTGATGCGCCATCCTCCGGGTACCAAGCGGAGGAGACCTAGGGGATCTTACTATGCACTTTTAGTGTACCGTATGTGCATGAGAAGTCGCAACAGAAGTGTTGTGACTCGAATCGGGTGGGGTTAGGTGAAGCCTTCTCGCCGTCGATTCGAGCTTGGGCGGGCCTCCGTCGCGGGAATGGGGAGGCCTCCGGCAGGAGCTATGCGGTCTTCCTGACCAGCCTCATGTGCATCATCTGCGGCTGGGGCTTCCTGAACCTCTTCAGCGCGTGGAGCAGGCCCTTCTTGACGGCGGGCAGTGTGTGGAGTCCGTTGACGTGGCCGTAGCCGGTCCCGCACTCCGGCAGGTCCGTCTGAGGGATGATGCCCACGGACCTGGCCCAGGCTTTCAGATCCTCCTCCGTGTGGTTGCAGACGCAGAGGGCGTGGTACCAGTCGGGCTCGCCAGACTTCCGGAGGGGGTGGCGGTAGCCGTTGTCGACGAACTTTTCGACGTCGTCGAATTCGAACAGGGTGTCTTCGAGGGACAGAGCCCGCAGGCCCACGATCGCGGCTCCTGCCCATTCCGCGTAGTTTTCCAGTGTGAAGTACGAGAGCCAGTGGATGGCCTCCTGATCTCCGCTTTCCACGTAGAACTCGTCGGGGTTGATGTCCTGGAAGAGCTCCTGGAGGTCCGGGAGGTAGGGGTAGAGGCGCCCGTCCCGGAACGTGGCGGGGACGAGGTGCTTCCACGCCTCGGCGGGGATGGTGCGTTCGATTGCTTCGGTCTGCTGTGCGATCACGAGTAACCTGTCTCTCTGCGCAATTCCTGCGCGGTTTGGTCGGGGCACCGTCCGTTGTGGTGTCCCCTGCACTGCTTCTATGCGGCCCGGGTCCCGACGCCTGTCACTTTCTGCAGCTCCTGCGGGCTGACCGGTGACGGATTCGAAATCCACGGTCGGGGCACTATCCGTTGTGGTGTCCCCTGCACTGCTTCTATGCGGCCCGGGTCCCGACGCCTGTCACTTTCTGCAGCTCGCGCAGGTATCCGGCACGCACACGAAACACCGCGCTCGATGGGCGCGGTGGAAGACTTTATGACCTGGAAGGGTGGCGGAGCTTGGACATGGTCTTTGATTCGATTTGGCGGATCCGTTCGCGGCTGACGTCGTAGACCTTGCCGATTTCGTCTAAAGTCTTCGGCTGCCCGTCAGTCAGGCCAAAGCGCATGGCCATCACGCCACGGTTACTTCTTGCTATTCCCGCAAGTAGCCGGCCACGTAGACGAATCCACCCCGCCGCTCGACCGGCTCTCCGAGCCGTTTGATCGTGACGGTTTTCGCAGTTCCGTTCTTCCGGTAGACCTTCACCGGGCCCAGCTGCATGATGCACCTGGGCCCTTCGACGAACCAACCCTGCTCTGCATCAAGGCGGAAGCGGGGAGCCTGGTACCGCGGCGGCCTGACCGCCCTGGTCCCTTGGTCGGTCTGCATGGTGGTTTAGGGTGCGGCCGCAGCCAGTTCGGGCGCCTCCAGCATTCGCCGGACGTCGGAGACTCGGATGTACCGCCGGCGCCGCTTGGGCTTTACCGCGTCTTCCTGGGTGCCGTCCAGGTCTGTCTCGGCAGTATCAAGGTCAAGTGCGGCGAAGACGACAGGCATGCCGAGGGTCCCTTCATCGGCCCGGTTCCGGACGCCCTCGGGTGACTGCCCGGTGATCTGGGCGAATTCTCCAAGTGTGACGAGAACTCGCGAGTTCAGAAGCTCTTCAGCGTTCACGGTCTTTCCTCCGGTAGTGGTGCTATATGTTTCCATCATACAGCAGTTATAGGCATGTGTAAGCAGTTGTGCGTTTTTAGTAAAGGGGGGTGACCCTGGAGGTTCCAGGGGCATCCGTTAGGCTGCGTGGGGTTGATCGTCGGCGATGGGGAACGCGATGACGCCCCGGCCGCTGGTTACGGCTTTGCAGTCCGCGCTTCCGCAGCCGTTGCAGCCGCCCTGGCACCCGTTGTCGTAAACGTCGTGCGGATCCAGGGGCACGTTGCCGCCCAGGTCCTCGGTGTTGTCACCGTATCCGTAGGTGCCCCAGCCGCTGGCGATGTACAGCCCGGGGACCCAGTATGCCGGCGGCTGGGTCTGTCCCTTGTTCTTGCCGCCGCGCAGGGTCCACCGCTGCTTGGGCGTACGTGTGTAGCCGAGCTCGGCGAGCTCGCGGTAGAACGACGTCTTCTTCATGCCCTTTCCCTTGACGTATTCGTCGTAGTTCTTCCAGAGCTCAACGCCCTTGGCCGGGTAGCCAGCGACATGGTCCTTTTCGACGAGGACGATATTGTCGCCCAGCCACCCCTGGAGTGTGTCCATGTCGCGCGTGTAATCGGCCAGTTCATCAGCGAAGTACGCCGGGGCCTTCAGCGCATCGTTGTTTGCACCGTCGGCATACCACTTGATGGCGCCTTTTACGGCCCAGGCGAGGATCGACTCCATTCCCTGCTTGCTCTGAAGCGCATCCTTTACAGCGCTGGACCGCTTCTCCTTGGGGAGCGGACGGGTGACCTCGTAGGGCTGGAAGCGTTCCATCAGGCCCTTGTCTTCGGGGGCGATGACCGTGAGCTTGTTGGAAGTCATCATGATGGACATCCGCGGGAAGTACTTCTCGGTAGTACCGCCTGCCTTCCGGCTGTCGTATCCGTCACCGCCGGAGATGGTCTTCAGCTTCGTGTTGTCGAGCATTCCACCCTGTACCTCGGTGATGACCACCAGCCGGCAGCGGCGGAGGTGGTGGAATCCTTCGTCGTGGCTGGCCGTCTTCTTCATGAAGGCTTCGGGCTTAGCGGTGGAGGCGAAGGAGAGGGCGGGATCGGCGCCCTCGCCCATCGTGTACAGCACCGCGTTGAAGAGGGTGCTCTTGCCGACCTGGGGGGCACCGAAGACGTAAAGGATCGAGGCAGCCGAGACCTCACCGGTGAGCCCCTGGCCGATCCAGCGCTGGATGTATTCCTGGACCTCGAGCCGTCCGTCGGAGAGGTGGTTCAGAACGTTGCCCAGCTGTTCGATTGTGGCATCCGGGTTGTAGTCGCACTGTGTGATCTGGGTGAACCGCCAGGTTCGGCGGTGCGGCAGTAGCTCACCGGTGCGCAGGTCCACTACACCGTTTTGCACGTTGAGCAGGTGCTTCGGACCGTCCCACTCCGCCTCGGGGACCGAGAGGTGTTTTTGGGCTCCCGTCACGGCGGCTCGGACCGAGGCGTCCAGCTGGCAACGCATGCCGTAGGCCCTGTGGTCGTTTGCAAGCTTCCGCTTGAGAGACATCAGCTGGGCGGCGAGGTCTTTGAGTTCTTCGCTGCCTGCGGCCCTGGCGGTCTTGACCTCCTCCTGGAGCGTCAGCACGTCCGGGTGGTTTGCGGCCAGCAATGGGGCTTCAACGTGGACGATCGATTCTGCGACGCACCGGGCGGCGTCCATGATGTCCAGGTTCTTGTGGTCCGCAGCGTAGACCTTGCCGTTCCACCGGAGCCACGCATCTTCCGACGGCCGGTAGTTGAACTCCTTGCCGTAGTGGGCGACCAGCCGCCGGATTAGGCCGTTGGGGCTGGCGTCGTGCTGCCAGGTCTCGAGGCAGACATCTTCGGAGGGAACCTTGAAGGTCAGATCAAGCGAAGGGCCTCCGCCCACGGCGCGATCGGCCTGTACGGGCTGGTTGTCCTCGGGGATCAGTTCCGCCACCGGAGCGCCGGCCGGCACCATTTCCTCGACGTTGTCGTCATCGGTAGTGTCCCGCGGCGTCTCGGTTACCTCATCACGCTTCATGACTACTCTTCCTGGGGGATCCGGCGACTCGTAAACGAGTTGCTTTGTTGCTATCTGATTCCATCATACAGCACATGATGGCAAGTTTAGGCACTTTGCGCGGGGTTTTTCTGGCGGTAGCACTAGCCTTCGGCAAAAACAAAGAGGACCTCCGGGCTGGCGCGGCGCTTGTCGAGAGCGCCGCGCAACCCGGGAGGTCCTCTTACCGTGGTGCCTTTTTAGCCGGCCCGGGAGATGGCAGCTATGCGTTCCAGGTAGGCGATCCAGGCCTGCTTGCTGCGGACCCCTTTGGTGAGCCGCCCGGCGCGCTGGGCGTCTCCGGCGATCGCTCCCACGACAATGTCCCAGGACGACCGCGGATCGTTCTCGGCCAGGATTTCGCCGTGGATGATGTGCGCCGCATCGGCGGCCGTGCAGTTCTTCACCACCCGGTCCCTGGCCTCGATGGGCACGACGCCCCGGGCAAGCAGGGCCAGGTCTTCGTCGGTAAGGTCGAACGGCTCAGCGGAGACCACCGGCTGGGGCTCCGGCTCGGGGTCGGCCTTTACCCCGTTGACGTTTTCCTCCATCCACGTGAGCAGGCCTTCGATGTCGTCGTCCAGGAACCGCTTGGCGACGGCGGCCGCCATCTTGCTGCAGCCATTACAGAAGCGTTCCACCAGCAGGCTGAAGGATCCGTAGGAATCAGAGCCGGCCGGGATGGACAGTTTGCCGGCGGTGCGCTGTCCGTTGGCGGTAAACCGCTCCACCCCGTCGGAGTCGTTGTAGAGGGTGACGTGCGCGGCAGTGCCGGTATGCCCGCTGTCGGGGTCCAGCCATTCATCCGGGGAGGTCATGGTGGTGCCGTTGTGCTGCATGAAGAAGACCCGCTCCAGGATTTCCGAGACGGGCAGCTCCCGGTCCATGCGGTACCACGGCGTCAGCTTCCTCTCGTCATCGCTGAGGTTCAGCGATGCGCTGCGGGTCCTGCGGGCGAGCTCCCGGTCCTGGCGTGCGATCTGCTCCTTGACGCGCTTCATGCGCACCGGCAGCCGGTCGAAATCATCGGGGCTGTAGCGAAGCCCGGTTTCCTGGACCATCTCAACGCGGCGGTTCGTGTTCGCACCGGGCTTGCCATAAAGGGTGCCGGCCATGCGGAACAGGATGGCCGGGTTGCGAGTGACCTTCTCGTCGCCGGCGTGGACGCCGTACTGTTCGCTGAGGTTCTCGATCCAGTCAGCCATTCGGTCCCAGAGGGCCCTGGCCTCCTCCAGCGGGACGGGCTCCGTGAGGCAGAAGTGGCCGTGGTAGCCTCCGCCGCTGCGGTTCGTGAAGGTGGGCGGGCCGAGCGGGCATTCAGCCAGGAAGCCGAGGGCCTGCTCGTTAGTGGGGAGGTTGGTCTCCTTGTGGTTGCCGTCCGTGGTGTCGATGTCGACAATGATCTCGGGCAGGTCCAGCAAGTCCTTTTCCTTGCCGCGGGTCTTGCTGCCGTTGTGCTCGTCGTCGACGATGCTGCCCTTACGGGGAACGTAACCGACGTAGGCGATGCTGTGCTTCCGGATGGTCCGCTGGGTGACTTCCCACAACCGCTCGGGGTCGAACATGGACACGTGCTCGGTCCGCATCGTTGATCCCTCGAGGTGCTTGTACTCACGCTCGCCGGTCTTCTTGTCGGTGACCCATTTGTCGAAGCTGTACGGCTGGCTCCAGGACACGCCCAGGCGGGCGTTCGGGTCCTGCTCCCGGTAGTGGTCTTCGTGGACACCGTAGACAAGCTCGTAGTGCCGCATGAAGTCTTCTTTGCTGGTGCCGGTCTTTGCCTCGGCGACCTGGATGGCGACTGGTGTCATTCAACACTCCCTTTCGTATATGTAATATGATGCCATCATTAGGCATTGGAAGGCAAGTGAAGGAACGTTGACCCTCAGGGCCGAATGGACCTAGTCCGGGGTTTGGTCGCCGGGAAGGAAGTACCGCGTCCTGGTGCCCCCTGAGTTCAGGGTGATCTGGCGTGACTGAATCTCACCGGCCGCAACCTTTGTCGGCAGTGTTCGCACATCGCAACCGAGAAGCCGTGCCGCTTCGGCAGCGCTACGTCCGGGAACACCGGGGGTTGCCATTGAAGGCCGGCGGCCGCCGACCCGCTTCTTCAGGGAATCCAGCCGCTGTTCCCGGCCTTCAGCCCAGCGGTGGTGGGCGATCTGTCCTGAACTAAGTCCAGCCGCCTTGGCGATCTCGCCCCACGTGTAGCCCTCGCTGTGGGCTTGACGTGCGACCTTGAGCATAATCTCGTCTACCGCGGCTGGCAGCAGCTGGACGGCTTCGACGTAGTCGAGCATAGTTCGAGGGGTGTAGACCGCTCGGCCTTCATCGTGTTCAGCGGACAACGCCTCTTCCTCGGAAACACGTTCTTCGACGACCTGGAAGACGGCTTCGGCCATCAGGTTCTCGAACGAGTAGGGATGGGACTTCTGATCTGATGCCATCTGATGAGCATACTGCGGTGGTGGTGCGACCCCGCAGAGGCGGTGTTGTGACTTGTGACTTTTGTGACTTTTTCTCTGGGGTCTGCTCGCCTATAGGGCTAATGGGGTACGAAAAGGGGCTCTAGGGCCCATCTGCAAGTCTTTTTCCCTGTACAGCTCTACCCCCTTAAAAAAGTCACAAAAGTCACAAAAAGAGAGAGAAGGCCGATTTATCCCCTAGATTCCGGGTTTTTTGAGCTTGTGACTTTTTCAAAACCAAAAGTCACAGAGGTCACTCCAGGGCAGTAAAAGTCACAGATCCCTCGGCGCTGTCCAGAGCCTGTGACTTTTTCAAGCAGCCCTGTGACTTCCTGCTTCCAGAAGGTCACAAGATTTCGAGGGCACGGAGAGCAACCGTACCGATGATGACAGAAGCCCCAGGCGCCCTCCTCATGTCCTCGCTGCGAATAAATATCCGGTGGCTTTGACGGCCATACCAACAGAGGGGTGTGCGCCTGGGGTAATCCGGCAGGGCGATCACGGCGCCTGCCTGACTGTCTGCGAAACTGGGTGTCGCGATGCAGACAGCAGTCTCTACCTAGCCAAAGCCGTGAGGGCCGGCTTCAAGGCGGCAATGGCGGTTGAAGATGCGCCCTTAGAAAGGCCCAAGGCCCCCAGGACGTTAGAGCAGGCGGTCATTACCTCTTCGTCGAGCTGCACGAGCCGGTCGTATGCCTCTCGGCCGGCTTCCGAGTCTCCAGCTTCATCCGCTTCCTCGACGGTGTAGCACTCCCCGTCCCTCCGCTCCACCAGCGACCTGATGATCTCGCCGAGCGCGAGCAGGTATGGGCCTTGACCGCGTGTTGGCCGTTGCCCAGGGAGGTTCATCTCACCCTCGGCGCCCTCAGGGTTGCCCCATGGATCCGGTGTCCCCCAGAAGCTGTCCATCGGCATCCTGAGGCTGGCGTGGTACAGGGCCATGTCCGGCCTTAGCCGGTGGGAGCACACATGCTCGGAGTTGAGCACCAGTGACGGTGGGAGGGATTTGGCCAGTAGAACGGAGATGTTCAGCCAGCAGTTGGCGCAAACTCGTGGGGGCAGAACCATGTCGGTTACTGCGTGGAATTCGGAGCGCACCTGGTCGGAGAACTGGTTGATAGGGGGCTGGATGCGGCGTGACGCCGTCTGAGTCTTATTCATGTGACTTTATGTGTGCGGCGCCCGGAGACTCCCTCACCGCATGGCGTGCGAGTGGTATTGCCAAGAGAAGAGCGGACGTCTGATTGCCTTCAGCAGGCCATCTGGACGGTCGCCGGTTCGAGGGTAAAGAAGAAGCCGGCCCTGGAATCCCAGAACCGGCTTCTCTTTTAGCGCCCGGAGGGCTGGTCAGATCATCACTGGATGACGGTTGCGACGTTGTTCACAGGCGACCAGTCGGTTACGCCGGTCTGCTGTGCATTGACGTACGTCAGTGCGTTGTCGAACCGGAGCGCCTCGATGCTGTTGAGCGAGTGGGCGTAGCCGACTGAGACGTAGGCCAGGTTCGGCTTCCCAGCCAAAGCGCTGATGTCTGTCAGAGCGAGGTCTCCGAACATGTCAACCCGCTGGAGGGTGTCCATCGCTGCAAGGGCGGCGACGGAGTCGATCTGCGTCCACTCGGTGTTGAAGTTGACCAGCTTCAGCCCGGCCAGCGGATCGATCGAGGTGAGGTTGGATGCGTGGTTGGCGGTGAAGTCCGTCAGCTTCGTAGCTCCGGCCAAGGGTGCCACGCTGTCGACCTTGGTCCACGAGATGTCCAGCTTGGTCAGGTTCGTGGCGTACTGCAGGCCCTCGAGGGAGGCGAGGTTCGGGAAGAATCCGCCATTCGGCCCGAGATCCAGGCTAGTGAGCTGCAGTGCGTCGGCCGTCGTCAGCTTCTCCTGCGGGATGCCCAGCTGCTGGGAGATGGCGTAGCCGAGGTAAGGGTCCGGGATGACCCAGGGCTTGGGTGCTTCCTTGCGTACCTGGTGCAGAACGAAGTCGGTGTCGTTCAGGATGCCCTGGGCGCTCTGGCCCAACACCGATGCCTGGTCGAAGACCAGGTCGGTCAGAACGGTGTACTTGCCGTCCGCCGGGGTGACGGCGTTGGTGAACGTAAACTGCGGGGCCGCCGGGTTGTCGATGATCGGTGTGGTCGTGATGACATCAGCACCGGGCTGCACGCCGGAGTCGGGGCTGTAAGAGCCCTTGACCAGGCGGATCGTGCCGCTGAGCCCCTGGCTGGCCAGGTCGCCGTCCAGATGCTTGATGTTGGCGAGCAGCTGGGCGGAGATGTTGTCACCGGTCAGTTTGATGGTGATTTCCTGTGCCTTCTCGAGCCGGTCACCCGGGGTGAGGGCATAGGAGGCAGGGTTGATGGGCATTGCGGGCTGGTTCGAGGCGATGCCGGAGGCGTCATACCAGCCGTGATCGACGCCGACGTCGATCGACATGTCACCGGCGACGATGGCGCCCTGAGGACCCTGCTGCTTGCTATCCCATGCGCTGAGGGTGCTTGCCGGGTCGACGGCCATGGTGACAGCTGCAGCGGCAACAACGGTGCCGGCAACCCCTGCGATGACCCTAGTCCGGGTCTTGTTCTTCTTGCTCTCCGGCCGGGGCGTCCCCGGTGCCGTGTGGAGCGTTTCGTTCTGGCTCAAGGTGGGTTCTTACCGTTCTCTTAACGGGGCCTGCATTAGGGTTTTTTGCAACGGCTCTGTTGCATATCTTAGTTTAGTCTGCTGGTGTGCTGGCTGCTACTGAATGGGCTGCTCCTTACTTGCCGGCCGCGTTGCGGATGGCGTCCAGAGTGACGCGGAAACCGTCCAGCAGGGCCGGGATGGTCTCTTTCACCGTCTCCCACAGGGCTCCATATACGGACTCGCAGTGGACTGCCTCTGCAAGGAAGTAGCCGCCGACGCCGATGACGGCCATCCAGAACAGTCGGCCGAGGATGCTGGGGCGGTTGTGGATGACGACGGTGCTCATGAGGTTCCCTTTCCTTTGTACTTGTTAGGCCTGCGTTTCGTTAACCTAAAGGTAGCACGCTGCTACCTTAAATTGCTAGTCCTTAGGCTGCCTGGTTTTTCGAGTCCTGCTCGGCCGCTGCTTTGGCGTCCTTGATGTACCGCTTCACGGTGGATTCGGACTTTCCGACCAGGTCGGCGATTGCCGGAATTGATTTGCCTTCAGCCTTGTGGGCGAGGACCTGAGCAATGACGCGCGGGTCACTAGTGACCTTCGATGCAGCGACCGGACGGGCTGCCTGCGGACGGGCAGGCGTGGGTCGAACGGACAGGGCGGGAACGCTTGCCAGGGCGGCTGCGGGGCGCTCTGCGGCCGTCAAAACCGTCGGGCGGGCAGCTGGAGCCTCCACGGCCGGAGCGGGCTCGCTGGGGGCGTCTGGTGCTTCAACAGCAGGCTCTTTGGCTACCGGTACGGCCACCACTGCCGATGCCGCAGGGTGCACCGCCGCGGGAGGCTCGATCAGGAGGTTCTCGAGGACCAAGGAGGCTCCCAGGGCGCCAAGTGGCATCAGGGCCGAGAGCGCAGCGCCGGTGTAAATGCCGAAATTCCAGGACTCCGCGGCGCCGGCTGGCACAAGTACATGCAAGACATTCGCGGCAATCGAGACGGTAGTCCAGGCGGCGGTAGCGAGGTTGGTCCAGAGGGTCGATTCGCCGCGGGTCTTCCTCAACAGGGTTGCGAGGGTGAAGAGGACCAGGGCCAGGTCGACCACCACGGGAACGACGTACTGCAGCGCGGAGGGGATCGCCATGTGGGCGGCCAGGGCGGCCTGCCCAAAGAAACTGGTGGTGAAGGCGCCGGCGTAGATGAGGGTGGCAACACCGACGGCGGTGAAAGCGATCGGGCGGCTCTCCGGGCTAATGCGCGCGGCCTTGCGTTGGGGATTCATCGTGCGTGCTCCAGGTTGGTCGTGAAATGTCGAGTGCACATTTAGTGTACCGTATATGCATAGGAGAAATAGCGTCCCCTTCTCGACACACTGAAACGGTTCCCTGACATTCCAGTGTCACCGTGAAAAACTTGGGAGATGGAAGACAAGGGGCCGCGGAACCTGCGAGGACTGGTCCAGCCCAGGGACATGGCCGAATTCCTCGGTGTGCCGGAACCGACCTTTCGCGTCTGGAGGAAGCGCCGGCAGGAGTGGGTCGAAAAGGGCCGGCCTAAATCCAGGGCAGTGCACACGCTCCTGCCTGAGCCGGTGAGGGATCCGGAGAACCCCAGCGAGCCCTTCATGATCAATGGAGCCTTCGTCTATGACGTCTCCGACGTCATAAAGCTCCGCGATGAGATCGTCGCGCACGAGCGCAAGGCCGGAAACCCCAACATCGCGAGTCTGAACGTGAAGGATCCCGCCCCATGACGACGGAACTCCCCCGCCACACCAGGGCCGTGCGCGGGCTGATGGATGCCGAGAGGGTGTCCGAGTACCTCAGGGTGCCCCGCAACACGATCCGCTCATGGGAGAAGCGAAGGGCTTCGGGTGAACCTGGTGCCAACAGAGACTTCCCGGCACCCCTGGCGGACCGGCTGTCTGGGGGCGCCCTGTGGGAGGAGGCAGACATCGTGGCCTTCCGGCTCAAGCGCGAAGCCCAGAAGAACGAGAACGCTGGACAGGTCAGCCCCGGAGGCTCTGTAACAAATCCGTAGCGCAACCTGCAACTGATCCGTTGCTAACTGCTAGTCTCGGGGCATGAGTGCAAACCGACTGTCCCAGGACATGACCCTCAAAGAGGTAGCCGAGGCGATGGGCGTTACGGAGATCAATCTGCGGACGCGGATGTGCCGTAAGGCGGCAGGCCGCAGTGCACCCTCTTTTCCTGCCCCGCGCAAGAAGATTGTCGGCGCCTGGTTCTGGGACCGGCGGGCAGTGACGAAGTTTATTGCCAACCAAGACAAAGCCAGTCAAGAAGGAGCTATGGCGAAGTCCTGAAGGTCCACCCCTGCCCAGAAACCTGAGGAGGAGGGGCTTCGCTGTGCCCAGTTTGAGTGGAGCCGTCAGGCGTCGCCTGAGAGCTGGCGAATCGACAGCACGGGCGTCGTTTCCCGAACGGTCACCACTCCGTCCCCTCGAACGTCCAGGACCAGCTGTGCCGGCTCGCCCACGGTCAGCCTCCCTATGGCAAGAAGCGGGATCTCGGTCCCGTCCTTCCGCAGCTTCGAAACGGATAGGTCGGCGTAATCCTCTGTAGGCGGCCGGTCCTCTGCGAGGCGGACGATCTTCCGCGGGGTCGAATCGAGATCGATGCTGTACAACGTGCCGCTGGAGGTTCGTACGGCGAAGCAGCCACTCATGCCATCAGTTATCTGGTGCAGGTCCACTGCCGCATCGTAACTGACCCTGAGTCGCACAAGTTGGGCGCTCTCCGGAACGTGGCTGCGCCGTTTCAAAAAAACCCATTCCCTGATGTCTGCACGTGTCCCGGAATCTCGCGGCGGAACGTCCGATTCGTGGCTGGATCCACTTGCTGTTTCTTCTCCTAGGACTACGGAATACCTTGTTCAGCCCTTTAAACACGCGGCTGAACACGCCCGGCTTAATCCTCAAATGCCACGAAACCCGGTGATAGCTTCACCCTTAGCGGTTTAACAAAAAGTGTCTCTGTCAGACCGCCAAATCGAAGTTGAAGCAGTTGCGGCCCTCGGGCTGCAGCCAACTGAAAGGACGGGCAGATGGCGAAGCCAGCAGCAAAAGCAGCCCGCGGCCGGCCAAGTAAGGGCCTCCGCGGCTTCATCGGTTTCCGCGTCCAAGAGAAGACGGCGGATGAGGTTGCCTTCATAGCTGCATCCAAGGGCATTACCGTCACCGACTATGTCTCAGACGCTCTCGCCAAGCAGCTGGCACGGGATAAGAAGAGACCCGAGTTCCGGCAGCAGCAGCAGAACGAACTGCCCATCCAGCTCGCGTCCTAACGCAAGCACTTTCAGAACCGCGACAACATCTTGCCCGTACTACTGACCCACAGGAGGAGACCCATGGCCGCTGACGAAGCGACTCCAACGCGCCGTGGCCGTAAGTCCAAAGGGGCACGGCGGGTTATTGGTTTCCGCTTGCCGGTCGAGAAAGCCGACCTCGCACGCGAAATAGCCACGGCCGAGGGATTCGAGCACTTGAGTGACTGGGTCTCGATGACTGTGACCGAATACATCGACTCGACCGACCTGGGCAAAGCCCACCAGCAGAAGGCGGCGCAAATGTCGGGTTAAAAGAAGAAGGCCCGCACTTGGCGGGCCTTCGAAGCCTTGATGTCTCCACAGCTTGCCGGCAACCGAGACATCTAACCAAACAAAACCTTCCGCGTCTCCGCGGTAGGTCCCATTCGCACATCCAAATCGGCTTCCCGAAAGGAATAGCTTCATCGTACAGCACCCCGTGATCGGGCTGCCAGACCTTGCTGTCGGCGTGCCGCACGTCAAAAATGCCACTGCCCAGGCTGCCTGGGCTGCCCTCGCACCTGTTCTCGCAGGTCAGCCGCGTGTGCGGCTTTCCAAGGACGCCGGTAAGTCGTATCCGCAGAAGCATGAACGAAATCTCACCGATGTACTTCCGAGCGTGCCGGCGGCCGTCCGGATCTTCGGCAAAGACGGCACCTGCGCCGCGATCTTCCTCGACTTCGACTCCTCGGTAGCCGGGCAGGATTGGGTCCAGGCCGACGTCAGAGCCGTCCAGACGTGGCTGCACTCGGTCGGGGCCCGCTGGATCGAGGACTACTCCCCCAACGGCGGCCGCCACGTCTACGTCCCGCTGGCGCAGCGGGTCACCTTCTCTGAAGCGCGTGATCTTGTCGAGGCGCTGGGCACCCGGTACCGGACCCTGGACAAGACCCCGCACCAGAACCTGCTCCACGGCTGCATGCGCACGCCCGGCTCACCGCACAAGCGTGGCGGTCACCAGGAGCTGGCGATGAGCCTTTCCATGGCCTACGACATCGCCCGCCGGCCCAACAGCGCCGCGGTCTGGGCGGCCATGACCGCTGACCTGGCCGCCGAGATCAAGGCTGTCCGCGCCCTCCGCCAGGAGGAAACCTTCACGCCGACCGCCGCAGATGCACCCGTCATCGACCAGCCTGTTGGCCGGATGTCCCGTGCGATGCAGGTGCTGGCGCAGACAGGCATGTACGACACGAACCGGTACGCCACCGACTCGGATGCCCGCCAGGCAGTCATCGTTGGCGCCGCGGCCGCCGGCCTCGAGCTGGTTGATGTTGAGCGCCGGATGCTCCAGGGAACCTGGCCCGGTTTGGCCTCCTTCTATGCAAGGTACGCCGCCCGGCACCGGCTCCCGGCCCTGCGCAGGGACTGGATGAAAGCACTCTCGTACCTCAGCAAAAACCCGGCCAACGGGGACGGAAAAAACAATGTCCGCAGATCCCCCACAAGCCAGCCAAATACACAGGCGGCAGGGGTAAAGGTGTCTAGCCAGATTTCGAATCCCGATGCAGAGCATCGGTTCATCCGGACCTGGCGCAATGCACTGAGGATCAGGGAAGTGAACTATCAGCAATCTCGGACAGGGATGGCCAGAAGGATGGTGTTGCGGGCCCTGGGGGAGGCAGCCCACATGACAGCATCACGCTTCATCGAATTCGGTGTCCGCTCCATCGCCGTTGCCACCGGCCTCGACCACACCACCGTTGGCCTTCATCTCCGCGAGCTGCGTAGCGAGAAAGATCCCCTGGTTACCCTGGTTGAAGAAGCCCGCGGAACGAAGGGTGACCTGTACATGCTCACCGTCCCCGAAGAGCTGAAGACCGCCGCCGAGGACGCATCCTGGCAGAAAGGGAAGATCCACGCTCTCCGCCCGGTCTTCAGGGAACTCGGACTGCCGGCAGCCTTCGTATACGAAGCACTCGAGCACTCCCCCGGGCTGTCCACCATGGAGATCGTCCGGGCGACCAGGCTCTCCCGCTCCGCCGTCCATGAAGCCCTGGAAATCCTCACCGCCTGGAACATGGTCACCCGTGACGCCGGCCGCTCCTGGTCAGTGGTCGCAGGAACTTCCCTGACGCAGCTTGCCGAGTATTTCGGAGTCCTGGAGGCCGTGGCGACGCAGATTCACCGGTACCGCAACGACCGCATCATCTGGCGGGAATGGCTCGCCAGGAACGTGACCACTGTCGCCGAGCTCCTCTCCCCCGGCGACGACTATCCGTGGGAAATGTTCGAGGGACCGCCCGACGACTGGTCACTCTCCGATATGGCGTTCGGCAGGGCCGGGTAAGGGTCAGCGCAATGACGTCGTCACGGTTCCCATGTCACCGTTAGGCTATCGGCCTGCCGACCCATGCCAGGTGACGGTTTGCCGTGGTCAGTCTGTCTTGCTGGCGTCCGCGCAGGATCGCGACTCTTGTCCTGCCCTCTATCACCTGCAAGCCGTCACCTGGCGGGTCGAGAAGGGAGCGGTCGATCAGCACAGGCGGAACCGACCACGTGCCGCGTTCCTCCCAATCGGCCTTGACGCTTGGCTTGTACCGAGATTTCGCAGTCAGCCAGTAGCGGTGCTGGGCCGCGAACCCTTCGATGAGGCCGGCTTCGCTGGCGCCGGTGGGCATGGCGTCGAATTCAGCGGCAGGAACTTCTTCCAAGAACCAGTCCACGCGGTCCAGCGAGACGGCGTCATAGTCGACCAACAGTTCGTGACGGTCGCCGAACTCCCAAAGCCACTGCCGGAGTACCTCGGTCGGCCACTGCAGGGCCGCGATCTCGGGGCGCGCCGTGAAGGCGGCAAATTCCTGCTCGGATCTGACGTTCCGGTCGGGGTCTAGCACCAGGTCCCGAAGTCGGGTCAGTACCGGCCTGTTTCCCTGCTGAAGGTTCATGGGCTACAGCGTAAATCTGGCGATCTCACTGGAGCGGGAACCCCATCAGCCGTTTTCGCTTTCTTCACTTGCGAAGCATGTTTAGAAGGTAAAGCAAGGCAGAGTAGCTACTCTCCCCCGTTGTCGTCCAGAACGGCGCGTGCAGCTGCCGCGTCGTGAAGGTCGGGCAGGTACTTCTCCTGCTCTTCGATCTTGCGGCGGTAGAAGTCATGTGCGGCTTGCTTCGTAACGCCTAGCGCTTCGCCGATCTGGGCCCAGGTCGCGCCAGATTCGCGTGCCGATTTGATGACATACCAGCGGCGGGCGGTTAGCAGTTCGACGGCCTTTGCGTTCGCGCGTAGCGCCTCCAGTGCGGCGACTTCCCGTACCTCAGTAAGGAAGTGTGACGCGGCCGCCCGTGCCTCGTCTCCCCCGTTGGCAGAGACCTCCCGCCACGTCTCTCCGCGATTGAAGTCCTCCCACACGCTGAGCAGTTCGTGGACATCTCCGCGGCTAAGGGCCTGCTCCACTGACTTTGCATCATCTTCCATCCGGTCAAGCTAACTTGACGGATTTTCCCGGTCAAGGGAAGAGACGACTTCCGAGATGAACGCAGCGCCGTGGCGAGCGGCTTATGGCGCGGCAGCGTGGCAAAATCCGGTGAGAACTACAACTACAGAGGGGCATCATGGCAGTAACGTCTCACAAGCTCGGCTTCGGGTACGGCACCATTACCGACAACGGTGACGGCACGGCGTCCTACAAGAAGCCTGTCGAATTCACGCAAGCCTTCCGGGTCCGGATTGCCGATGTAACCGGCTTCTCCGTCAGCAAGGGTTCTAAGGCGCTGGAGCGGACTCTGCGGATCCTTGGCCGCGGAACCGAGCTGCCGTCGTCAGCGTCAACCATGGGGTCGCGGAGAAGATCGAGGACTGGTTCCGGGCGCATCCCGACTTCGGTTCCAATGTGGAGCTGGCGGCCACTCCGGCGGCCCCACCGTCTGCGGCACTCGACAGCCGGCTAATCGCCGACGAACTGACCAAACTCGCCGGCCTCCGTGACGCAGGGGTCCTCACTGAGGACGAATTCGCCGCACAGAAGGCAAAACTGCTCGGCTAGGACATCCCCGACAAAGGCCCCGGAAATCCCCGGGGCCTTTCCTGTTTGTGGTGAGAGTTCCTGGATCTCGTACCGACTAGAGTGCAACCCCGCCCGCGCCCCTCCTCCCAGGGCGTTTAAGCACTGCCGGCGAGGTTCCGCTTGCAAGTGAAGAAAGTGCTTACGGCGTCACCGGCTTTAGTTGTTCTACTGCTTTCGCAGTTTAGGACGGTGAACCCGGCGGTCAATGTGAAGACGTTTTTCCATGCTTGCCTTGGTCCGCATGTTTCACAAGTAAAGACGGCGGAGCTGTTTTCGTTTCGGTCACTTGCCGAACCACCTTCGCAAGCGTTGACCGTGAATAAGGCTTCACATGATTCCCCGTAAACACAAGGACTAAATGTGGTGAATGTGGACAATGCAAAGGTTGCTTTACCGTCTCCACGGTATTCACAAGTGAAACCAGCGAAGACACGCAAGCCAGCTTCCAATGCAACGCAGGTGTTGCTGGCTACGCTGGAAGCACTTGTGAAAGGGACCCCAAATGAAGGAAACTCTCGACCGCGGTGCGCTTAGCCGGGTCGTCGCCGTGATCAACGGCAAGGGCGGTGTGTTCAAGACCTCGCTGGTTGCCAACGTCGGTGGACTCCTGGCAGAGGGCGGATCGCGGGTGCTGCTTGTGGACCTGGACCCCCAGGGCAACTTGGCCGAGGACCTGGGCTACGCCGAGCAGGGGGACGCAGGCCGCAGCCTCGCCGCCTCGCTGTGCTTCGGCGGTACACCGGACCGGCTGCAGGACGTCCGTCCCAACCTGGACGTCATCGCCGGCGGCGCCCATCTGGACGATGCAGCGGCATTCCTGGGCGCTAAGGCGCAGAAGGATCGCGACGCCGCCCATCTGGCCCTGGCAAACCTGCTGGCAGGCGTGGCGGGGGAGTACGACCTAGTACTTCTCGATTCGCCGCCGGGTAACGAACCGCTGCAGGCTGCCGCCGTGGCCGCCGCCCGCTACGCCCTGGTTCCCCTGAAAACCGACCTCTCAAGCCGCAAGGGTGTCGCGGCCGTCGCGGCTCGCATGGACAGCGTCGTGGGGCTGAACCCGACGCTGGAGCTGCTCGGTGTCGTCCTGGTCGGTACCGGCACGAACTCCAAGCAGGTCCACAAGGTCACCCGTGATCATCTGACGGCCGATTTCGGCACGGATGAAGTGCTCTTCCCGATGACCGTGCGGCACGCTGAGGCGACCGCCCAGGCCTGCAGGGAGCGTGGTCTGCTCGCCCATGAACTCGAGCGCGAGCTCAGCAAGGGCCCGAAGTGGTGGGAAGTCCTCCGCGGAGAGGCGAAAGCCGGCCATGTCGGCCCCAGGTCCGCTTCGAGTGTCGCCGAGGACCTGCACGCCGTCGCCATGGAAGTTACCCGCCGAATTGCTTTGTCTGAATCTCAGGAGGTCAACGCGTGAGCGCCGAACCCACACCAGGCCGACCCTCACTCGGTCTACCCCCTCGTCGTGCTGCAGCACCGGCCCAGGAAGCGCCCTTGGCTCGTATGCTGCCAGGGAAGCGGCCCGAGGAGCCGAAGAAGGCCAAGCCCAAGGCGTCGCCAAAGCTTGCGAGCATGACTGTCTCCCTGCCCGAGGAGCTTCGGAACCGGGCCCGTGCCGCATACCGTGCCACGAGCTACGCCGAGGGGGACAACACCTGGAGCCACTTCGTCGCCAAGGCAATCGAGGCGGAAACTGCCAGGCGCGAGGCAGAGCACAATGGCGGCGAAATGTACCCCGCCTGGGGCGAGAACTTGCCCGGCGGCCGCCGCCTGAAGGACAACTGACGCGGCCCTCGACCTCGTCTCGCTTCACCACGCGACGTTGAATGCCTGGGACGCTGCCTCCACCACAGCTACCGGGTTGTCGAGCCGATCGACTGGCCTGGCGCCATCCAGATAGCCAGTTGCCGCTGCCGCCAACCACAGAGCGAGGCTGGCCTCACTGCGGCCGGCAGCCCCTGCGATGGCCAGCAGCTCTTCGATGACGGGGCGGATTATGCGTCGGCTGCGGTCTATCTGGAAGCCCGGGTACCGGAGGCCTTCGGGTCGCTCGACGGCCAGGAGTCTGCCGGCGGCCCGCTCATCTGAAGCGAAGTGGGCGCTGGCAGACGCGTCCGAAACTGCTGCGGCGACCTCGGTGTCTGTGAGCAGCCCAAACTCTGCCGCCATCTCCTGCCAGGCATTTTCGGTGGCTTGCAGGGCGCGGGTGTATTGGGTCGAGTGCTCGACTGCCCGGAATTCCCGCACGGCTAATCAGATTCCAGCTCGGAGTCCGCTGGCGAGTTGCAGGACTGGTTCGACTGGACCACCGCTTTCCAGCCACTCTTTAGCTGAGCGGGGTATGCCCTTCAGGACGAGATCCGGCTGCGGGGTTAGGAAGAATCCGGCAACCGACTGCGGATGCAGATCCGCGGGCAGGACAGCAAGGACCCTGTCGAGTCCGGGGATGGGCGCCCCGCCCTGGGTGAATTGCCATGCCGGGAGCTGCGCTCTGCCGCCCTGCTCGTAGGCATAAAGCTTTAGGTCGGTCATGTCCTGGCGGACGCTTGATTCCTGCCGCCCGAGAAGCTCTGCCACCGCTTCGGTCCCGAGCGCCTGGTCTTCCATCAGAGCCCGTGCTGTCCTGTCGCCCACAGCGGCCTGGGAAATGCTCGACTGGTTGGCCTTGATTCCGGCATTCCTGTCCCAAAATTCCCGCTCGGCGGCCTGAAACGACCGAACGATCGCCGAATTTTCACTCATGTCCTGGCCTCTCGCATGGCAAGGCGAACTTCTTCTGCCCAGAAGGCTTCGCCGCCCTTCAGCTGGTCGAGTCCCTCCTTGACCGACGCCAAGAGATCGTGGTCGGAAAGCAACGCCGCGGTCTCACGTCTGCGGTCGACCGCGTCGCTCTCTGGAGAGGTTGCCATAGGGGGAATTCTCGCAGGGTAAATGCTGCGTTGGTAGCACTCCAGATCTCAGGGAGTTCCCTCCAAGAGGGGGTGCATGCCCCGCTGAGCGCCTATCAGGGCCTCCCGGGCACTCTCCGCCGTCCGAGGCTGGGAAAGGGGCTTAGAGCGGCTCACACAGCCCTCGCTGGTCGTAGGCTGGGTGGCACCTGAAGCGACGACGGAAAGGATCCTGCGGTGTTTGACCATGATGCTGTCCATGAACGCTCGGTCGCTGCCCAGGAGCGTTGGCGGTCCGAAGTCGCCAGGGACACACTGGGACTCCAAGAGGTGGCAGAGCTCCTTGATCCGCAGCACCCGGACCCCGCACACGTCGAGCAGCTGGTCGAATCCGGAGAGCTGCTTGCAGTGCAGCACGAGGGTATAACCAAGTTCCCCAGATACCGGTTCAACGGGGCGGCCGTCCGCGGCCATCCCCGCGCTCCTGGCACTGGCGAGGCGCAACGGGATTCCGTCTTGGGACGTCTGCTACTGGATGATCGGCGCCAGCAGCATGTTCGCAGCCCAGGACCGTCCAATGGATCATCTCGAAGACCCCGACCAGCTGCTCGCCGCTGCCGGGATCACTTTTGAGGCGGTGTGGTAGCAAGGAGCCGATCTCCACAGAGATCTATGCTGGGACTTTGAAGGAGGGCGATGGAAGTGTCGAGTGCACCAGACGGGCCGCAGGCCCTATCCGTCTTCATGGAGACCTCCGCGGTGGTCGCTGAACTCTGCGATGTCCTCACCTCAAAGCTTGTGGCATCCTTGGCCGGTTTGAAGGAGTCCGGACAGGTCCATAAGTGGGCCCGCGCTGAACTCGAGCCTGGCCCTAGCCAGGCAGTCCAGCAGAGACTTCGCTTTGCCCATGACGTCCTGCATGAAATTGAAAGCGCCATGGGAACGAAGGTGACCCAGGCCTGGGCCACCTCTATCAACCCCCGCCTTGGCTACGATTCGCCACTCAAGGCCATCCGTGAGGACCGTTTCCAGGAGACAGCGGCAGCGGCAAAAGCACTGCTGGAAGAGTCCTACGACGGATGAGCCGCAGGAACTGTAATGACTATCCTGCGAGGGACTTCTCAACCCGCAGAAGGTCCTCATCAGTAAGGCCTTCGTAGCAATCCGGCTGAATCAGCAGGAGATCCTCCAGCAGGGGATGGGCCGCCCGCAGCTCGTCCCCGTAGGCCGGCGAGAAGGAGTCATCGTCGATCCAGACCACCCTGAACGGCGCCGACTGCCGCCCCATGAGCTCCGCCACCTGCGGCTTCTTCCAGGAGAGACGTGAGCGTCCCCAGAAGAAGACCTCGCCTGGCTCAGGGTCGTACAGGACGGGCAGGGTGGGCAGGCCGACCTGGTCGAGCCACTGGGTCTTACGACCCCACGAGGTCAGCCACTGAACGTCGGCGGATGCAGCCCACCGGGTGATGGCCTCGACCACTGCCGGCCGGAACGTCACAGTCACCGGGGCCCGCGGCGGAACGGCCACAGTCGTGGTGACCCGGTCAGGTGTCGGAGTGACCTTGCGGTGTGGCAGCGGGAAGACGCTGCCGTCCAGGTCGAGAATCACGAACGTACGGGTCATCGTTTTGCCCCTTTCCGCGGCCCGGGATGACCCGCTCCTAGATCCTATTCGGGCCCCGTTCTGAGCCGGTCCAGGGATGCCCGGTCAGGCCAGTATGAGCCTGCTTGAGCCAGTCCCGATGACCCCGTTCTGAGCCGGTCCCAGCAGGGTCAGAAAGAACCGCTCTGGACCGGTTCGCGAACGGTCCAGAAGAGCCGACCTGAGCCGGTCCAATCGAGCTTCGGTGAGCCGGTCCGAGCAGGGTCAGAACCGGCCCGGATGAGCCGGTTAGACAGGTTCAGAATGAGCCGGTTCAGCAGGGTCAGAAATGGCCCTCTCCACGACTGCGAATGCCCGTCCGTCCAAGACCTCCCAGTCGGTGATGACCTGCCACCCGATGGACCGGGCCACGGCGGTCAGTTGAGGAAAATCGAAGGCAATGGAATCGGGGGTGTACTTCACGACGTGCAGCTCTTTGCCCTCGAGGATCACGAGCTCCTGAGAGTAGAGCGCTTCGTCCTCGGGCTGCTCGTTCTTCTGGACGACGGCGACGCAGGGATGCATTGGATGGTCCTCTCGGTGGGTACCCGAATGAGTCTAGGCGGGGGAGTGGCCGAAAAATCGAGGGGCGGCGGAAGAGAACAGAACGGGAACCAAGAAGAGAAACGAACAGGTCAACGAACAGGGAACCTAAGAGGTCAACAAGAAGAGAAGCTAAATGGTCATCAAGCAGCCTTCCACAACGGATAGGTCATCGCTCTGGCTACTTCCAGCCTGCTCGGCGTTCCGATAAGCCTTCGTAGGGCGAAGCCCGGAGACGGCGTTCGCCGTAACGCCAACACCCAGGCCACCGGCCAGTAAACGCAAAGACTGCTAAACGAATGCAACCGATCCGTTGCCCTGCCCTGCTGCTGCCCTTGGCTCAAAAGCACCCTCGGTCCTTCGGGCCTCGACTCCGTTGAAGATCCTTGCCCGCCTTGCCCTGGCAACGTCTTCTCCCTCTGCGGCTTGCCGTCTCGCCTGGATAAGCAAAAGCCTCGGCATCTCCAATGCGCAATCTTTATAGCCTCACCTATAGCGCTTGTCGCTACGCTCCAGCGCATAGTGGGTATAAGATATTGTCATGCCTGCGATACTTACCATGACTCCAGCCTCGATCGAAGAGCTGCGCATGCTTGCTGCGTCTCTTCCCGTCTCGACCGTCGGCCCTCGGGATTTCGCCCGGAGAATCGCCGTGCGTGCCTACTCGCTTGGACTGAGCGACAGCGAACTGATCGGCTTCCTGAAAAGGCAGACTGCTAAGCGGCCCGGTCTTTCCTCCGTGCTTACTGACCGCCTCGCATTCCGTCAGCTCCTCGCTTCCTGCCGCCGTGCGGCTCTTTCTTCCTCCCCTGCGGGGCGGCGGAAAAACGCCGGCAAAACGGCACGGCTCACCCTGGGCCGGATCCTCGCTCCGGTAGTGGCCGGCGCTGACGGTGTGGCCCTGTCGCCGGCCCGGCAGATCCGGGCGCGGACGGCACTCGCGATTGTCTGCGTGGAGCAGCTCAAGTCGATCAACGGTGAGAAGGGGTGGAACACCATCCGCGTTTCATACCCTTGGCTCGCGCTCCGGCTCGGTTCTTCATGGCCGACGGCAAAGGCTGCGCTGAACGATTTGTTGGAGCTTGGCTGGATCCATGAACCCAGTGCCGGCCTGCGCCCGGGCCAGCCCCGCCGGTTCAAGATCAGCGGCTACTTGAACCCTGACCAGAGGGCTCTCGTTCAGAGGCTCAAAGACAATGGCGAGGGGGTTGTTGAACCGGGTCTCTACGAGGCCATTGGTGCCCTGGCCGAACAGGAGAATGAAGCGAGTCAAAGGGATCTCCTGGGGGCCGCTGTGACCCGGTCCGTGAACCACCCGGCGTGGACCTACGGCGAGGCGCCCCTGGGGGCCAAAACCTGGCTCTTGACCCTGGCTCGGGCGGCCGGCGTTGACCCGGTCCAGCTGGGTCTCCCGAAGCGGTCCATTCCGGCCCTGAACCGGCTCATGGCCGAGGCTGGTTTGGACCGTCTGATCGGGTCAGCACAAGGGGACACCAGTGCTGCAGAAAGTGACCTCCCAGGTCAGCTCGCCGAGGTCTTGAAGACCTGGGCAAAAGCGACCGGGGCGTATGAGGCTGCGGCCGCCGCCAGCGCCGCCTACAAGGACAACGCCAAGGCCCGTACAGACGAGATCGCCAGGGTCCGCAAGCTGCGTGTTGATGCCGGGCCTGCGATGGACCGGCTCTTCGGTGAGGTGGCTTCCATCCCGGCTGCGGGCAGCTCGGCGGACCGGTTGAACACGTGGGTCGCAGGTGCCTCGAACGCTATAGCCAAGGTGCCGCCGATGACAAAGGACCGCCGGAATGCACTGACC
Organism: Pseudarthrobacter phenanthrenivorans; assembly: GCF_000813845.1. Lineage (GTDB taxonomy): Bacteria > Actinomycetota > Actinomycetes > Actinomycetales > Micrococcaceae > Arthrobacter > Arthrobacter phenanthrenivorans_B. The sequence goes on along the minus strand of NZ_JWTB01000008.1, from coordinate 8,712 downwards.
CGCGAGCTCAAGAAGCGGCTCAAGAAGCGGAGCTACCAGGGGGACGCTATAACCCTGGTAGCCGAGAAGGTTATGGCCAATGCCCGGCCGCTGCTCGGTGCGGCCGAGACCGTGCCGCTGGCGACCGACGACCCGGCAGTAAAGACCGCGTGGCTGAGGGGCGTCACCGGCGCAATGCAGGGCAAGGCGATGCAGGTCGGTGAGCGGAATGCCTTCGAAGCGGAGCTGAAGGCGCGCTTCCGGAGCCGCGGTTACGAGAGGGACAAGGCCGGCCAAATGGCTGCCCTGATCCTCAAGGACGTCGCCCTAGCGGCATAAGGGGACACCAATCTCGCACAACACGATGCTGGTGCTGTGGCTGCCTGATGGTGGCTGCGGCACCAGCTCTGTTTAAGCCCATTGAACATGCCAGTTCCGGGCGGCCCAAGGGGACACCAAAAGTGTCGTATGCTTTCGACGGCGGTCTACGTGCCGTCAAAACAATGAGTCCTTTCTTCTGAGGAGTTATTGAGCAAGGCAAACCGGGCACCGCTCTTGTCGCGAAAGATGTGCCCACAAAGGCCAGGCATCTGTTTGAACCTGGCGAGCTGGTAGAAACGGGCACCGCTCTTTTGCAGAAGATGTGCCCACAAAAGGCCGCCAGGGCCGCCTTGTCCTGGCGGCCTTTTTGTTGCCCAAAGTGGATGGCGGAGCGCTTCCCGCGAAGCCCTGCATGCAGTCAGGACACACGACCCAAGGGGACGCCACTCCTGCGGAAGTGCAGTACGCTCGGAGCTCGGTAAGGAGGTAGCCCCGCCGGCTACCAGTCGGCGGGGCTACCTCCTGTCGTGGATCAACGACGGTACCGCCGCCAGAACGGCGCCGGCTTAGGCAGCAGCAGATTGCCGAGTGCGACGAACACCGCCACGCCCACCATCGGTGTGAACAGGAACCCGGAGGCGATCCCGACTGCCGAGATCGCCCCCAGTGTCATGACGTAGTACAGGATTTCTTTCCGAGCCGTGGCGCTCGGTGGTTGTGCCCGTTGTACAGTCATAGTGTTGTAGCCCTTCCTCGTGACGGTTCACCCTGTTATCGATTCGAAGGTGCAACGGCCCGCGGTGCTCGAACACCGCGGGCCATTTTTTTTGCTGGCCACCTTCTACTTACGACGTTAGACCCAAGATGGCGGGTAGGGATGGAGACTCCCGAAAAGTGGACTAGTTCGTAACCTCGGGGTGGTCCGATCCCCTGTGTTCCGGGGGTGATTGGTCCACGCCATGGTGGTCTTGGCCGTGGTCAAGGGCACGTGGGCAGGTATGGGGCACTCCCGGGCGTCCACGCTCAAGATGTCCACCAAATCCAGGGGAGCCGGGCATCTTGCCGAGAAGGGGACACTACGTCTGCGCGACGCCTGTTTTTCAGGAGTGCGCCTGGCCAGTTTGGGTAGCACCTGTCGGGACCACTGGGCAGCAAGTGCTACTCGCCTGCCTATAAGGACGCGAGTCCCTTCATCGAAGAACACCACGACGGAGTTGCCCTCCAAAGCCTTTTCAGGTGCGCAGGGGTTGGCTTCACGCTCCGCATGCGATGTCGGCAGCGCAGCAGGGGAGATGGAGGGGCTACCGAGGTCGAGGCCGGCCTCCATCACGCGTCCTTCGGAAAAGATGTCTGGCATGGTGACGATCTGGCCGGCGTCCTTGGGGTAGACGACGGGGCCCTCGTTCTCGGTGGGCGCCCCAAGGGACGCTATTACTCAAAATGTATATACGGTACACTAGAAACGCATTTGATAAACCGTCCGACACCGCCGCGGGCCGGAGTGAAAACGGCCCGCAGAACGGAGAGCCCCTGCATGGCAAGACCCCTCAAGCACCCCACCGGTCCGGTGGTGACCGTCAGAGACCTCGATAGCGGCGAAATTGGTTCGTGGTGCTTCGGACTGATCCGCCCTGTTGATTCCCACATAGCGAGGAACGCGCATGCGGCTGCAGAGCGCGGTCAGGAGTACTGCCTCATGGGCGTCTGGGTGAAGTGCGACCTCAGCACGCCAGTCGGTGCGACAGCGGCACTGTGCCAGGGGAATCCCGGGCGGACGCAGCTGATCGAGGCGCCGGACGGGGTTCGTGCGGTACTTCAGTTCCCCGAGTCGGGCCTGAGTTCCGAGGAGCCGGAGGTGCACGATGTGTAACTCATTGTCAGAGCCGAAACCGGGGCGTTGCAACGGCAAGTGCAACAATCCGGTCCACCGCTCCGGATCCCAGCGCGCCTGGGGTGGCATCCGGCGAGCCCGTGGCATTGGCCACGACTCCCCGCCCGAAGTGGACCAGGTCGAGATGAACCTGACCGAGGGGGACAAGGAAATAACCCTGCCCAGCAACAGCGAGCTCAGGGGCATCCTGCGCACAGCCAACTGGGGGGCTCCCCAACCGGATCCGGAAGACACCTGGGCGGTCGTGGAGTACGAAAAGGGCAGGGAATGCAGGGAGCAGGCCAGGGCTACCCTGCGGGAGCTCTACGGCTCGGACATGCTGGCTGCAGTGGCAGCCGGCTACGCCGTTGCCGAGCGGAGCGAAGAGCTCGCCGGTATTACTGCGGCCGAGGTTTGTGAAGCCTGGGAGAAGCGCGTTGAACAGGCACAGGCCGCATACGACGCATTCCCGGCGATCCTGGTAGCGCGGATCAAGCTCGGTGAGAGCCCGGAGGCACAGTACGCCGAGCACGAGCGTCTCCGTCAGACCTTGAACTCAGCCTGGAACGGCACCGACGCTGCGAGCCGGAGCGATCTGCGCAAGCTCCGCGACGGCTATCAGGCCGCCCTTGCAGAAATCCGACCCATGGGAGGGACGCTAGAACTGGATGGGGACAGCCGGCCGGAGGCCGCCGCGGCCGTTCAGAGGGGAGCCCAGTACTACCCCACGGAGTGGACGCAGACCTCCAACGAAGGGCTGAAGATCTACGCGTACGTCGTCGAGGGCCGGGGGCGGTACAGGGCCTTCGGTGAAGGGGTTACGACTGTTCTCTCCCACAAGGTGATGACGATGGACTGGCCGCCGGAGCGTACCCCTGAGCCGAACCCGTATGGAGAGTGGGTGCCAACAGGTGAGGTCACGGAAGGCGGCCTTGTCAGGTACCGGTCAGAACGCTGGGAAGTTGCCCAGCCCGGGACGCAGATCCCTCCGGCACTTGCCGGGGAGTACCAGGAGTGGATCCACCCGGTCACCGGGGAGCGCCACATGCGCCGGCCAGAGCTGGTAGCACGCAAGGTGTACAAGGCCGCCTCCGGCATCGCGATCGGTAACTACAGGCCGCCGGCGATCGAAGGTGCGGGAGCGATGGATGACGTCGCGATCCACGAGCTGGCCCACCGGTACGAGGAGCAGGTGGCATCCATTACGGACATGGAGAATGAGTTCCTCGAGGCGCGGACGCGGCTTTTCGATGGAACTCGGGAACAGCTCGTTGAGTGGTCCGGATCCATGGTGCGTCCGGACCACTTTGCCTCCCCGTACACGGGCCGCGATCCATACGTCACCGGTGCGACCGAGGTCCTCGCTACCGGCGTCCAGTCGCTCTTCGGTGGCGCCCTCGGCGGCCAGATCGGGCTTCATGGCCACAAGAAAGACCTGCACATGCGGGCCTTCGTACTGGGCGTCCTGGCGACGGCCAGCGGCAGGAAGGGTGAGGAGCACTAGAGGGACACTAAAACGGGAGGCCCCGTACCGCTCGCCGGTACGGGCCTCCCGGTTCCTGGGAGGTCCCGGCCCTTAGAGAGGGATTGCTTCGCTCAGGATGCGGGCCATGACAGACCCTTCGGCGCCTGCCGGGATGACGTCCACCTCTACCCCGAGGAGCTCAACCAGGTCGAGCCGGAGCTCCGAGAGGTCGAACAGGGTCGCCCCGGGTTCTAGGTCAATAAGCAGGTCCAGGTCTGAATCCCCGGTATCTTCGCCGCGTGCGGCCGATCCGAAGACACGGACGTTGTGCGCCCTGTGGCGGCGAGCTGTCTCAATGACCTCTTGGCGGTGCTCGGCGAGGATTTCAGAAGGCCGTCCCCTCATCGAATTCACATCCCCATTGTCGCGGACGGCAAATGAAAGACGGCCGCCACAGCACTCCGTTTGGGGCTGCAGCGACCGTCCTCCGTTGCGGCTAGGCTGCAGCCGGGCTGTACAGGGCTGCCAGGTAAGACTTCGGGTCGTCTTCCTCCATGCTGAGCGCTTCGATGCGCTCTGCTTCGGTCATTTCCCAGAGCTGGTCTGCTGCTGCCTTGATGCTGATTTCGTCAGTGCTGCCGGCGAGGGTTTCGATGGCTTCGGCGATGTCATTCGTCGCGGTGTGCGCCAGGATCGAGGTGCCGGCAACCTGTGCGCGAACCCGCAGGACCTGTGCCCGGCGGATTGCTGCCCGGGCGGGGATTTCGACTACTACGGCCATGGTGTGCTCCTTCGTTTGTTCTTCCGGTACACCGTAAGTCTATCAATAAAGGTAGCTTAGCGCTACCCTTTTATGGAAAGTTCTCGCTTGGAGTGAGGGACATAGAAAAGCCCGCCCGGGCTTTCCTGGGCGGGCTTTACCCTGCATGGGCGGGGAAGTTTTGGGTTGGCTACTCTGCGGCGGCGGCCTCCAATGCTTCACGGATTGCGTACTCGCACTGACCCAGGATTGAGCGCATGCTGCGGATTCCGGAGTGCTCGTTGTCGGCGTAGATGTCTTCGTTGCCGATGGAGTAGACGCCGTAGTCGCGGCACCCGCCGGCCTCGATGCCAAAGACCTCCATGGCCAGTGCGATGTCTTCTGCGAGATTAGCGTGCGCGTCGACCCACACCTGGCGCTTCTCGTAGGTGCCTTCCTCATCGTCGCCGGCTCCGCGGTTGATGCCGTAGGCGTCCTGCTCGCGCTCGGCGGCAGCCCAAAGGTAGTCCCAGTTTGTGCCCGACTGGGTGTACACGATCTCGATCTGCTCGACGACCTGGGCGACGCGGGCTTCGGTGACGATGTTCATGGGGGTCTCGCTCTCTGTTGTCCTGCTGATTGTTAGAAGTCGGTGTCACTGGGTCTGTATGCTGCCCGGGACGATCCCGGGCAGCACGGGTGGTGATGGTCAGGCAGGCTGCGGGAGAGTGATGTTGTTCATTGCGATGCGGTCAGCGGTGAGTTCACCGGTGCAGCCGGTGGCGACCAGTCCGGCCAGCAGGTCGTGGCGGTCCAGTGCGAGGGCGATGGTGACGGCCTGGGAGATGACCTCGTGCTCGTCGCCGTCATTAAAGGGGTAGGCGTCAGGGTTGTCACCCGCAGCTTTGATGGTGTCTTTAACGATGCCGATCCGCTTGGCCACGACGCCCTCCTTCACGGAGTCGTAGGGAGCATCGCGTAGCATGGCCAGGATCGCCGGGCTGTCAGTTGCGCGCAGGATGCCCTGGTAGACCTCTTCCGTGAAGGTCTTGCCGCAACGCAGGATGGCCGCGTGGTCACGCAGGATCGTGTGCCGCGACGTGACGGCTGATTCCAGGACGTCGTCCCAGCCGTTGGAGATGGCCCGACTCACGACCTCAGCGACGACGCGGCTGTCGGCGTTCTCAGCAAGGACAACGTGGCCCAGGAGTCGGCGGTTCTTTGACTCAAAGGCCAGGTCGTGGAGGCGGTTCCAGCCCAGGTCGTCCACGGCGGCGAAGGAGGGGGTGGCCTTGGCGGCGGTTACTGCTGACATGTTCGATCCTCTTCCTGCTGTTCCTGCGGTACCCCTTAATTCTAACAATAAAGGTAGCCGATCGCTACCTTGTGAGGCGTCAATTGATAACAGTAAGGTAACACTTGGCTACCTATTCGTTGTGCTCCTTAAGTAGCCAACTGCTACAATTTAGGTATGGACAGACTTGCAAAAATCGAAGCCCTGCGGGACTCAACGGCCCCGGTCGGCGGGCTGGTGGACACCGCCGGCGCCGCAAAGCTGCTGGGCCTGAGGAGCGTGCCGCCGAACGAGGCGCAGGACTCTGAGGATGGCGAGCCGGACTACCGGCTGCTTGGTAAGCGGCTCTCCACCTGGCTGGCAAAACTTCTCGGCGTACTGCGCGCTGGCAAGAGCCCCACGGGGATCCTTGCAGCGATGCCTGACCCAGTCGGCTATCTCCATGGCGGCCCCGTTTGGCGGGTGAGCGACATCGAGAAGATGCGCCCCGCCGTCGAAGCGTCGGCAGGCAGTGTCGGCCGGCCGCGCAAGAACCCTCCTCCCGCAGAGTCTGCTGCCTGACTCACCACCACCAAGGGCCCGGTCTGCCTTAGCGGACTGGGCCCTTTCTATGCCTGGGAGATTCTCGGACTAGGGGGACACTCATATGTGGTTGGGCGTCCTTCAGTCAGCCAGAGGGTCAGCTGCTCGTCAGTGGAAGCGTCGATGATCTGGACCAACGCCCAGTTCCCTGCGTGGTTCGAGGCGGCGTGAAGATGGTCTTCCCAGTCCTCTGCGTACTCACGAAGGGCCTCGAGCAGGTCGGCTGTTGCTTCGCTCAGGGTTGTGCCCTCGCCGGCGATCGGCAGGCTGGGAATGAACATGGCCCAGGCTCCGCCCTCGTTCACCACCTGCACATTGGCCGGGGTGTTGCGGACCAGGTGCTGCAGGAGCCGCTCGGTGTTCACTATCGAGGCAGACCCGGTGCCCCGCTGCACGACGGTCAGGCCGCCACGGTCGGCGGTGTCCAGAATGTCCTTGAAGGAACTGAGCGCCTCAGTGAAACACAGGGCCTGCCGGTTCGGCGTTGAGGGGCTGGTGCTCATAAAACCAGTGTGTCAGGTGCGCTGTTGCCAGGGGGCATGCGCCCTACGCCGCGGGCTCCAATGCAGGAAGCAGCCGGTCGACCGTCGCTGCGGTGATGCCCAGGCTTAGCAGGACCTGGGCGGCCAGGCCTTCACGTTCGGCGGTAAGTCCGTAGAGCAGATGCTCAGCACCGATTCGGTGGGCCCTGCGTCGGTCGGCGAAGCTCACGGCCAGGTCCAGTGCAACTTTTGTCCGGGGGGTGAGGCGCTGCACCGGTTCGCGTGACGGCTTTCCCGGGGTGATGACGGTCCGGACCGCAGCTCGGAGAGCCTCACAGCTGGTTCCCAGGGCTCCCAGGATGTCGGAAAGTTCAGGCCCGGCAATAGTGGCCAGGGCGAGTAGCAGGTGTTCGGTCGCGGCGGATGGGTGGCCGTGGCGGCCGGCTTCTGCGCGGGCGAGTATGAGGGACGCGGAAACGGCCTCACCGAGAGGCGGGATCATGGTGCTTCTCTCTGGGTCACTGGGGAGGAGGGTGCGGGCGCCTGCCAGGCTCCAATCAAGGCAGGATCCCGCACTCTCACGATGGTGGGGTCAGTGGATGCGGTACTGGATGAAGCACTTGTCGTTATCCCGGTAGCAATCCAGGAAGTACCGCAGTTCATCCAGGATCCCCGCTGCCGCGGTAGAAAGCCCGTCGTGAGGCGCAGTGTTTATGTCGCATTCGTTCATCTGGTCGAAGCTCAATGGGCCGAAGTCCTCCACCCGGACGCCGGCGGCCCGGGCGTAGTCGTAGTCGCGGTGGTATTCCAGGAAGTAGGTCAGCGCCGCGGCCTCCTGGATGCTGATCGTCTCAAGCTCTCGGAAGTCATCGTCGTGGATGTCAAGCCCGACAGTGACCTGGCGGGTGTCGTCGGCCGGCACGCTGGCAAGCGCCTCCTGAAGCTTCTCCGCGCGGAACGCCGCCCGGGCTTCATCCGTAAGTGCGTTGAAGTTCGCGTCGCGCAGGTCGAACCGGTTCAGGTCCATGCTGGACCCGTTACGGAAGTGGACCGTTCCGGTGACGCCTGAGCCAGGAGTGATCAGGGCCTGCTGCAGTATGAAGTTGGGCTTTTCGTGCCATGTCTGGTTCATGCCGGTCTCCTGCGGTTGTTCGTACTGGCTGGCTGGGGAGAATGCGGGACGCCTGTCGGGCGGCAATCAGGGCAGGTGCCCCGCACTCTCTGGCGAGTGAAATGCTGGCCTAGAACTCGATTTGTGTTCCTTGCTTACATTAATAATTCTCCCACATATACGTGTTGGTGTCTACTCCAGGCGAAGCGCTTGAGGGGACGAGGAAACCGTGCCCGGCAGTGCAGTGCCTATCCGCCGGAGTGCAGCTGGGCTCGTGCGTAGTCGGACCGGATCCGCTTGAGCTTCCGCTGCGTCCCGGTGGCTTCAGGAGCCTCAACCGTCTCGACCTGTCCTCGCTGGACGCGGCGCTTGAGGGTGTCCGGTGCGATGCCGAGCATGAGCGCATAGTCGGCCAGGGAAATGGTCTCCCTGGAGGCCAGGAACGCCTCTGTAACGCCGTCGTTTGCGCCGGCCGGGCTCTCGTCGCCCAAGGCCTGTTTGACCTCTCCCAGGCCCAGCGAGGGCACTGCCGAGAACTCTTCTGCCGTTGGCCAGGAAGGCTGCTGTGCAGCCAGGTAGCGTGCAACCTCCAGGGATGGTGCCCGGCGGCCTCCGCGCTTCGATTCCGGATCGGGTTCCAGGGTGAAAGGCAGCTTCCCTGCAGCGTGGTGGGCGTTCACGACGGCCGGCGCCACACCCAGGAGCTGCCCCACCTCGGCGGTGCTGACCCAGGGCTTGCCGGAGAGCAGTGCGACCGCCGGATCGTCCGCCGTTGTGGGGGACATAGAATCCTCTGCGGCATCTGCCCGGTGAGCCCGCTCCACGACTGCCAGCTGGGCCTTCTTCAGGTGGGGCCGACTGTGCAGTTC
>NZ_JWTB01000079.1 GCF_000813845.1 Pseudarthrobacter phenanthrenivorans | reverse complement strand
TATAAGAGACAGGCCGAGGCCAGCGACCGTCCGGGCTTGGTGCCCCAGCGTGTCAGGTCCTGGCGGCCCACAAACCGGTCATGCCGCAGCTCACCCTGCACACCCCCGGACAGCGGATGCTGATCACCTAACTCCACGACACGGCCCCTTCACTGCAAACGGCAATAGTAAGGCACCTTACCATCCGGTGGGGGCAGGGCTTTCAGGGCTGGCCCGCCAGCGAGTGCCCGGGCTCGTGCCGGCCTGGGACAACATTCCGGGTTTTCCCAGTGAAATGTAGTCGGAACCCAAGGATTGGCGTGCACACTGACGGCATCAGGCTCCCGGCTCCGTCTACAGGGTGGACAGCAGATGATGGCGCTGGGTGCACGCGTGCAGGGGCGGG
>NZ_JWTB01000078.1 GCF_000813845.1 Pseudarthrobacter phenanthrenivorans | reverse complement strand
TCACTGTTGATGTCGAAGGTTCCCACCTTGGCCGTGCTGCCGGCGTCCTTCAGGCCAGCCAGGGCCGCGGTGGCCACGGACGGTTCCAGGGCCAGGACCGAGTCGAAGGACTTGTCACCGAGCATCTTGGACTTCACCGTCGCCTGGATACCCTGCGGGTTGTTCAGGTCGACCTGGAGTTTCTCCACCTGGCCGCCGAAGGCCTTGGCGGCTCCGTCGCAGCGCTGTTCGAGGCCGATGTTGCCTGCCTCGTGGATGATGCACAGCAGCTT
>NZ_JWTB01000077.1 GCF_000813845.1 Pseudarthrobacter phenanthrenivorans | reverse complement strand
CAGCAGTTATATCAAAAATAGTATCAAGTAGTCTTTCTGAAGAAGAAGTTGCTTCTGGAATGAGTTTGCTAAATTTCACAAGTTTTTTATCAGAGGGAACAGGTATAGCAATTGTAGGAGGTTTATTGTCACTACAATTGCTTAATCGTAAACTAGTTCTGGAATTTATAAATTATTCTTCTGGAGTGTATAGTAATATTCTTGTAGCCATGGCTATCCTTATTATTTTATGTTGTCTTTTGACGATTATTGTAT
>NZ_JWTB01000076.1 GCF_000813845.1 Pseudarthrobacter phenanthrenivorans | reverse complement strand
CGTTGAACTTGTCCCGGATCATGACCGGGTCGGCACGGACGAGGTCTGCGATGGTGAAGATGCCCATGACGTTCAGCCGGCGCGTGAGCCGGCCGGCGATGCCCCACACTTCCTCGACGGACAGGCGGTCAAGCAGGCCCTGACGTAGCTCCTGCGGGATGGAGTCCCAGTGGCAGACCCCGCCAAAGGCGTTGTTGTTCTTCGCCCATTTGTTGGCCAGCTTCGCCAGGGTCTTCGTCGGGCCGATCCCGACGCAGACGGGAAACGCCCACGTGCCGGCG
>NZ_JWTB01000075.1 GCF_000813845.1 Pseudarthrobacter phenanthrenivorans | reverse complement strand
ATCAAGGGCCTGCCCCAAACCGGCGAAACCCTCTCAGAAATACCCCCCACCCTCAAACCAGGCGAGGTAAACCGATGAGCGAAAACCCCGACGTCATCCGCGCAGACATAGAAGCCACCCGGGCACGCCTGGGCACCAACGTCGACGCCGTGGCCGACAAAGTCACCCCGTCCAACATCGTCCACCGCCAAACCGACAAGGTCCGGGACGCCGTGACCGGGGTCAAGGAGAAAATCATGGGAGCAGCAGACCACCCCGAAAACCGCACCCACAACACCACCTACACC
>NZ_JWTB01000074.1 GCF_000813845.1 Pseudarthrobacter phenanthrenivorans | reverse complement strand
GTTGCGGAGACTGCCAAGAGCGAGGCCGCGAACGTGGCGCACGAGGCCAAGGCCAACGCGCAGGACCTGCTGCACCAGGCCAGGACCGGCCTGACCAGCCAGGCAGGCACCCAGCAGCAGAAAGCCGCCGAAGGCATCCGCAATATTTCCAGCCAGCTGCACAGCATGGCCAGCGCCCCGGACCAGCAGGGCATGGCCAGCGACCTGGTCCGCCAGGCAGCCGACCGCGCGTCCTCGGTGGCGTCCTGGCTGGAGAACCGGCAGCC
>NZ_JWTB01000073.1 GCF_000813845.1 Pseudarthrobacter phenanthrenivorans | reverse complement strand
GGCACGCACTCCGCAGCCGACACCCTGCACGAGGCCAAAGACAACGTCGCCGCCAAACTCTCCGACGCCGGCACCGCCGTCTCCAACGCCCCGGACCAGGTCAAAGCCAAAACCGCCGGCAACCCCCTCGCCGCCGGACTCATCGCGTTCGGCGCCGGCATGCTGATCTCCTCCCTGATCCCCGCCAGCCAAAAAGAACGCGAAGCCGCGGACCAACTCAAAACCGCAGCCCAACCCCTGGCCACCCAGGTCACCGACGCCGCCAAAACCGTCGCCCAGGACCTCAAGGAACCAGCCCAGGAAGCCATGGAAAACGTCAAGGCCACCGCCACCGACGCCGCCCAAAACGTCAAAACCGAAGGCCAATACGCAGCCAACGACGTCAAAGACCGCGCCACCGACGCCAAAGACACCATCCAAAACACCTAG
>NZ_JWTB01000072.1 GCF_000813845.1 Pseudarthrobacter phenanthrenivorans | reverse complement strand
GGACAGGTCCCGGGTGACGTCCCCGAGCAGTTCACCCAGGGACGCGTTGTCCGCTTTCACGTGCGCCGCGCTGGGCGGCGGCTCCGGAATCTGGCTGCTCATCACAGACCACCCGTTCCGTGGCGGCCGGTTCCGGTGGTTCCCTCGTTGCCAAACGGCTCGTCATCGTTGTAGACGCCGTTTTCGGCCCGGAAGGGATCGTCGTCGAACCGAAGCGGCGACTCCTCCGCGGTGCCGGAGGGCAGGGTGCTGGTGGACACGGGGCCTCCGCCGCCTACTGTTGGCGGCGCGAACAGGTCATCTGTGCCGGCGGCGTAGACGGTCTCCTGGTGCAGGGGAGCCACAGGCGGCGACTGCACGGCTGGCGGCTGCACGGCCCGGTGCTGGCCGGAAGCCGAAACCTGGCCCTGGGTTTCCGGGGCGCCTGCGGTGAGGCCGCGGGTCAGGCGTCCGGCCAGGACGCCGGCGCCTGCCGCGAGGAGCAGGAAGGTTCCGGGGTTGTTACGGGCGTACCGCTGGACTTCGGTCAGGAGGTCGCCCGGCTGCCGGTTCTCCAGCCAG
>NZ_JWTB01000071.1 GCF_000813845.1 Pseudarthrobacter phenanthrenivorans | reverse complement strand
TGGCACCTGAAGGCCGGAAGATGCTGCGGATCGAGCAGCGCAACGCTGCGGTCCCGGTGGAACGCAAACCGGAATGGATCAAGGCCAAGGTCCAGATGGGCCCGGAGTTCGTGGGCCTGAAGAACCTGGTGAAAAAGGAAGGCCTGCACACCGTCTGCGAAGAGGCCGGCTGCCCGAACATCTTCGAATGCTGGGAAGACAAGGAAGCCACCTTCCTGATCGGCGGCTCCGAATGCACCCGCCGCTGCGACTTCTGCCAGATCGACACCGGCAAACCCTCACCCCTGGACCGGTTCGAACCCACCAAGGTGGCCCGCTCCGTCCAGTCCATGGCCCTGCGCTACGCCACCGTCACCGGCGTGGCCCGCGACGACCTCGAGGACGAAGGCGTCTGGCTCTACGCCGAAACCGTCCGGAAGATCCATGAACTGAACCCCGGCACCGGCGTGGAACTGCTCATCCCGGACTTCTCCGGCAACCCCGACCACATCGCCGCGATCTGCGACTCAGCACCCGAAGTCTTCGCCCACAACGTCGAAACCGTGCCCCGGATCTTCAAGCGCATCCGCCCCGCGTTCCGCTACGACCGCTCCCTGGACGTCATCACCCAGGGCCGCAACCACGGAATGGTCACCAAATCCAACCTCATCCTGGGCATGGGCGAAACCCGCGAGGAGATCAGCGAAGCCCTCCGCGACCTCCACGCCGCCGGCTGCGACCTGATCACCATCACCCAGTACCTGCGCCCCTCCGAACGGCACCTGCCCGTGGACCGCTGGGTCAAACCCCAGGAATTCGTCGACCTCCAGCACGAAGCCGAAGAAATCGGCTTCCTCGGCGTCATGTCCGGCCCCCTGGTCCGCTCCTCCTACCGCGCAGGCCGCCTCTGGGCCACCGC
>NZ_JWTB01000070.1 GCF_000813845.1 Pseudarthrobacter phenanthrenivorans | reverse complement strand
ACGGCGACGATCAGGGCGGACCAGCCCAGGGGCATGATGGCGCCCAGGGCCCACATCAGGGCCAGGGAGAGGAAGAGCAGGACGAAGTGTCCGCCGATGCCGGCGCCGGCGAGCATGCCGGCGCCTTTCCCGGCGCGGGTGGCGGATTGCTTGGCTTCGGCTTTGGCCAGTTCCACTTCCTGGCGCATCAGGGTGGACAGGTCCCGGGTGACGTC
>NZ_JWTB01000007.1 GCF_000813845.1 Pseudarthrobacter phenanthrenivorans | reverse complement strand
TCACCCTGTTCACCGGCCAGTGGGCCGACCTGCCGTTCGAAGAGGTGGCCCGGCTCGCCGGCGAGTGGGGCTACGACGGCCTGGAAATCGCCTGCTGGGGCGACCACCTGGACCCCTGGCGGTGGGACGACGACGCGTACGTCCAGGGCAGGCTGGACATCCTGGAGCGGAACAACCTGAAGGTATGGACCATCTCCAACCACCTCAAGGGCCAGGCCGTGTGCGATGACCCCATCGACGAGCGGCACCGGGGGATCCTGCCGGATGTCGTCTGGGGCGATGGCGACCCCGAGGGCGTCCGCCGCCGCGCAGCCGAGGAAATGAAGAACACTGCCCGCCTCGCCGCGAAACTGGGCGTGAAAACCGTCACCGGGTTCACGGGCTCCTCCATCTGGAAGTACGTGGCAATGTTCCCGCCGGCCTCCGAAAAGATGGTCGACGCCGGATACCAGGACTTTGCGGACCGTTGGAACCCCATCCTGGACGTCTTCGACGAGGTGGGGGTCCGGTTTGCCCATGAGGTGCACCCGTCCGAAATTGCCTACGACTACTGGACAACCCAGCGCGCCCTGGAGGCGATCGGACACCGCGAGGCGTTCGGGCTGAACTGGGATCCGAGCCACATGGTGTGGCAGGACATTGATCCCGTGGGTTTCCTGTGGGACTTCAAGGACCGCATCTACCACGTGCACTGCAAGGACACGAAGAAGCGGCTCAGCAATGGCCGTAATGGACGGCTCTCATCCCACCTGGCATGGGCTGATCCGCGGCGCGGCTGGGACTTCATCTCCACCGGCCACGGAGACGTGCCGTGGGAAGATGCCTTCCGGATGCTCAACTCCATCAACTACCGCGGCCCGCTGTCCGTGGAGTGGGAGGACGCCGGAATGGACCGCCTGGACGGAGCGCCCGAAGCGCTGCAGTTTGTTCGGCGCCTTTCCGGGTACGAGCCCTCAGCAGCGGCCTTCGACGCCGCTTTCAGCACAAAGTAGCTCAACACGAAGAAGTGAACACAAAGAGCGGCCGGTCCTGTAATCCAGGACCGGCCGCTCTTCGTTATGCGAGCCTCAGCCGGTGATTGGACGTGCCGCAATCGGGGTTTCGACGTGCTCAACCAGCGCTTCCCGTGCCAGTGCAAGGTGCCGCCGCGTCATGTCCGTCGGGTCGTCCTGCAGCCACTCATGGCCGCCCCATTCGCTGGTCAAAGTGCCGGTGAAGCCGTTGGCGGCCAGGAGGCCGCCAAGTTCCTGCAGCGGCCGGGAAACCCGTCCGCCGTCATCATCCAAATCCCAGAACTTCAGGTGGAAGGCGCCCACCAGCGGCAGGATGCCCTGCAGGTCGGCGGCGTCGCTGCGGCCAAACCGGATCAGCAGGTTCATGAAAAGGGTGTGGATGGGTGGCGGCACGTCTCCGGACCGCAGCAGCGCGGTGACCGCGTCCATGGTGGCGGGATCGCGCCAGCCGTCCTCCAGGCGCGCCATAAAGTCCCGTGGCAGGCCCGCGCGGCGCAGTTTCCCGAGGTAGCTGACGGGAAGGGCGGGCATCAGCATGCTGATATCAACCAGAACCCGGACGTGGTCATCGTCCAGCCCGGCAATCAGCTCCAGCGCAGGCTCGACGGCTGGGCTTCCGGGCGCCTGCTGGCCCTGGATCTCTTCGTACAGCACCAGGTCAAGGCGGTGCAGGATCGGCTGGAGCAGGGCGAGCAGTTCACCTCCCGCCTGGCCGATCGGAAGACGGACGCCGTGCGCTCCCACCCGGTGGGCGGCATGCAGTTGCGGGACCAGGAAATCCAGGCGCTCCTGCAGCGGGCGGCGCTCCGTGGGCGAGGAGAAATCGTCAAGGCTGGCCCCAACGATACTGACGGATCCGCCCCTTGCCGCCAGCGACGCCCGCAGCCCTTCGACTTCGCCGTCATTGGGGGTAGGGAATGAGCGCCACACCAGTCCCGGCTCGAGTTCGATCACTTTCACTACAGCGTCCGCGATCCCCGTGACGGTGTCCTGGGCCGTTCGGCGGGCAGCAATGATCTCCGGGGTCCAGTTGAACGAGCTGGCGCAAAAGGTCCAGCCGGATGGAATGTCGGGAGCCATAAGACACCTTCCCCTATATGATTGTTTATGACAGACTTATGTCTGTTTCAGGATAAAGGATGGTCTTGATGTTGGAAACCGCGGTGCGCGACGATGCGCTGACCACCACCCCGGAAGGTTTTGAACTCCGGATCGGCCTGCCGTGGATCCGCTCCATGCCCCTGTCGGGCATTACCGGACTCACCGTGGAGGTGGACGGGCGTTCGCTGGCTGGGGGCGGCCTGATGGTGGTGCTGGGCTCGCGGCGCGTGCCGCCGCATGCCCTGGAGGCGGAGCGGGGCTGGTGGTTCGTGCAGGACCGGCTGGTCCTTGCCGGCCGGGGCGCGCTCTCGGCCGGCCTGCACGACGTCGCCGTCGACTTCCAGCTGATGGTGCCCTACCTGCAGGCGCGGCCGGGTTCTCCCCTGGTCCTGCCGTTCCACCTGGAGGCCCGGCTGGAACTGGACGCGGCGCCGGTGCCGTCTGTGTCCCGGGACGTGGCCTGACCAGACAGTGCTGACCGGACGGGCCCGGGCGTCCCCGCAGAAGCCTAGGCGGGGACCGCGGTTCGTTCTGGTGAAGGCCGGCCCTCGGCGAACCAGCGCGGGAAAGTGACATCAAACAGCTGCTCGCGCGCCAGCTCGGCACCGCCGCGGAGGGGTTCGCGTTCATCGTTTACGGACATGGTGATGATCAAATCCCGGGTAGCAAGCGGCAGCGACAGTTCGTAGACCCGCTGCCTCACTTCCGCCAGGAACACCTCCCCGGCGGACCCGATGGCACCGCCGATGACGATGACTGCGGGATTGAACATGTTCACAAGGGCAGAAATTGTCTCCCCCACAACGCGCGCTGACTTCTGGACCAGCATGATGGCCAGCGGGTCGCCGGACCGGACCGCGAGGGTGATCTCCTCGAGCGTCAGTTTCCCCTTCTCGGCAATCGGAGCCATGGAGGTGCTGGCGCCCTCCTTGACGGCCTGCTCAACATCCCGGACCAGCGCCCAGCCACTGGCCACGGCTTCCAGGCAGCCGATCTTTCCGCAGCGGCAAACGGCCGTGGAATCCAGGACGCGGACATGGCCGATGTCACCGGCAGCACCATTGGCGCCGCGGTGGATCCGGCCCTGGGACAGCAGGCCCGCCCCGATTCCGGAACCAATCTTGCAGTAGATGAGGTCGGCAAGGGCATCGCGGCGGCGCGCGCGTTCGCCAAGGGCCAGCAGGTTGACGTCGTTATCCACCCAGACCGGCGCATTGAAGCGCTCCTCGAAGGGGGTTCGAACATCGAAGCCGTTCCAGCCGGGCATGATCGGCGGGGACACCGGCTGTCCGGAGTTGAAGTCCACCGGGCCGGGAAGGCCCACCACGACAGCCCAGACGGAAACTTTGGAGTCTTTTGCCAGTACTTCGTCCACCAGGGTCATCACGGCGGCGATGGTCTTCTCCGGCCCCTGTCCGATGTCCCAGGCCCGGTGCGTGTGTTCCAGGATGTCGCCGTCGAGGGCGGTGATGCCAACCCGGATGTGGGCGGCGCCAAGGGCGCAGATAACGATTCGTCCCTGCTCTGCACGGAAGCGGAGGGTCCGGGGCGCCCGGCCGCCGGAGGAGGCGCCGAACTCGCCGTCGCCGAGGAATCCGATCTGGATGGCCTGGTCCACGCGCTGGCTGACAACGCCCCGGCCCAGGCCGGTGACTTTGCCAATCTCCGGGCGGGTGGTGGCCTCACCCGTCCGCACCAGGTTGACGATCCGCAGGAGGCTCGTCACTTCATCGGTCTGGGCTCCGAAGCGGAGGGTGGACTCTGTCGACATGCCCTCATTCTCACACATCTACGGCCACTAAGGTGCAGTTGGGCGCGACTATAGCCAGAAGCTTCCAAACTTATGAATAATAAAGACATAAGAGGGGGGCGCCGATGCCTTGGAACGTAGGGATTCTTGGAGCCGGACCCGGAGTGGCGGCACTGCACCTGCCGGTGTTGGGCCGCCTGGGGGACCTGTTCACTGTGAAGCACATAGCCGACGCGGGAAGCGGACGCGCCCGGGACCTGGCAATCGGCTTCGGTGCCAACTGGTCGACGGGCGAGGGTGACCTGCTGGCCGACCAGGATGTGGACGTCGTGGCAATCTGCACCCCGCCGGCCGAACACTCCCGCCAGGTCATCGCTTCGGTGGAGGCCGGAAAACGCGCCATCTTCTGCGAAAAGCCGCTCGCCACCAGTCGCGGGGAGGCCGACGAGGCCGTTGCCGCCTGCCGGGCCGCGGGCGCCGTCCTGATGGTAGGCACCAACCATCTTTTCGATTCCGCCTGGGGCAGGGCAAGGCACCACCTTGTTGCCCTCCAGGGGCAGGTGCAGGCCATCTCCGTCACACTGGCACTCCCGCCGAACGACAGATACCACCAACTGGTGGCCGAGGGTGGCCCATTCGTGGCGGCCCGCCGTGGACGGCCTGACCTCGATGATCCTGCCGTCGCTGCCGGCGTTCTGCGCCAGCTGTTGACGGGCCTGGCGATCCACGATCTTCCGGCGGTGCGGGACATCGCACCCGGCATTGACGAGGTGGTGTACGCCCGGGTTGCCTCGACGGTGGGGTACCTGGTGGGCTACCGCGCCGGTGGCGTGCTGGTCCAACTGGCGCTCACCATGCTGCCCGGGGGGCCGGATGCCTTGTGGCGGATGGGCATCGCCACCACGCACGACCGAGTGGAGGTGGACTTTCCGCCTGCCTTCGTCCAGGCGGGAAGCGCCACCGTCCGGGTGCGCAATGTTGACGGGCAATGGGTGACCTACCCCAGGGACGTAGAAGACGGTTATGAGGCAGAGTGGCGGCTGCTGGTCTCGCTCCTGCAGGGTGCAGTCCCGGTGGAGTACGACGAACTCCTGGCCGACGCGCACTATGCCATCGACCTCGCCGATGCCGCCGCAACCAAGCTTCGTGAAGGGGCGCGGCCATGACCGCTGCGGGCCGCAGGTTCACTGTCTCCACCCGGCTGCCCCGGTACCGGGCCGCCCTCGCCCAGCTTCCGGTGAGCGCGGGGCCCGCGGACGATGTACGCGGTGGGGTTGCGGTGGTGCCGGGTTCCGGCGACTGGTGGCAGGGCGTGTTGGCAGCCCGTGCCGGGGGAGCGCTGGCCGTGGTCCTGGCCGATCCGGGAATGCTTCCGCGGGGTGCGGTGGACGGCAGTCCATGGCCCGTGGATATTCCTGTCATCGTTGACCGTCCGGGCCTGCGTGCAGACGTCGTCGCCGACGCCGCGCAGGCACGACAATCCAGTCAGCCGCGAATGCTCACCATTGACTGCGCCGCCCCGGCGGCAGGCATGGCCGGCGTCGTCCTGGACGGTATCGGTTGGGCCCGTTCCCTGATGGGGGCCGGGCTGAAGCTTTGTTCCGGCGCGTCAACGACGGGGGCAACGATGGCGCTTCTCGAGGGGTGGGGAGTGGATGGCATGGCGACGCCGGTGACCCTCATGGCGTCCCGCACGGGCGGCCGCCGCCCTGGCGGGTTGATCCGTGTTGTGGCCCACGGCGACGTCAGGACAGAAGTGACCATCGACCAGCCGGCGGGCTTGGTATGCATCGAGACCAGTACCGGGGAGGGTGTCTTCCGGGCGCCCCTTCGCTATGAGGCCCCTGCGCGCCTCGCGCTCCGCCGGGCCATGGAGGCGTGCGTATCCGGTCAACCGCCGGGCGATCTGGCCGACCTGCTGGCGGACATGGCCGTCGCGGCAGGTATCGCGGCGTTGTGAACCGAATGGACGCCCACTCGCAGCGCTTAGGTCAAAGCCTTGCTTACTTATGTTGTTTTAACGCAAAAGTGCGGGTATGCTGATGAGTGGCGCCGGGGTCCCTTCCGGACCCGTTCTCCGGCGTGATGCCGCACCGGAGGCACACCACGTCGCGTCGACGGCCCGATCGTTCGGGCAGACTACTATGCCACTCTCGCGTGTAAGGCTTCGTTTCCTCGTCGCCTCCCTTTTGACTGTCTCTTTCCTCGGGGCACTGGACCACACCGTGGTATCCACGTCCCTGGCCACCATCGCCGGCAAACTGGGAGCGCTGCAGCTCATGAGCTGGGTGGTGGTGGGATATACCCTTTCCAGCACCGTCCTGCTGCCCGTGCTGGGCAAACTCGGCGACGTCCTGGGGGCGCGCCGGGTCTTCCTGGCTTCCCTCGTGATGTTCCTCGCCGCGTCACTCATCTGCGGCTTCGCCACGGACATGGTGTGGCTGATTGCCGCCCGCGTCCTGCAGGGAATGAGTTCCGCGGGCCTCCAACTGATGTCGCAGACCATCATTGCCCGCGTCACCACCCAGCGTGAACGGCCCCGCTACATGGCAATCATCGGGGCGGCCTTCCCCATCGCCATCCTGGTGGGCCCCGTCCTCGGCGGGGCGATTACCGACTACTGGGGCTGGCAGTGGGTGTTCTGGATCAACATTCCGGTAGGCGCCGCCGCCCTGGCCCTTGCGCTGGCTGCCGTTCCGCACCTCGAACCGGGACCCGCCCCCCGCGGCTTCGACATCGCCGGTGCAGCGGTGTTCACCACCTCGCTGGTGGCGTTCGTCCTGGCAGCCTCCTGGATCGCGGAACGGAACGCCGGTGCTGCCACCCTGGCCGCCGGCGGCATCTGCCTGGTGGGCTTCACCGCCTTCTTCCTGATCGAGCGGCGCGCACCGGAGCCCGTCGTGCCGCTGCACTTCTTCGCCAACCGCACCATTGCCGCATGCACGGCACTCTCGGCGATCATCGGCGTCGGCCTCTTCTCCATCACCGCATACCTGCCCACCTACTTCCAGATGGCATACCGGACCACGGCTACGGTGTCCGGCCTGGTGCCCATCGCCACCGTATTCGGCATGCTGCTCAGCAACCTGCTCACCGGCTGGCTGGCGAGCCGCAGCGGACGCTACAGGATCTTCCCGATCATCGGCACCATGCTGGGGGCCGGCGGACTGCTGGTCATGGCATCGCTTCCCACGGGGCTTCCGCTGTGGGTGCCCATGATCGTGATGGGCGTTGTCGGGATGGGCACGGGGGCTTTCATGAGCCTCATCGTCGCCGTTGTCCAGGGCGCCGCACCACGCAGCCAGACCGGCACCATCACCGCCACCATCAACCTGGTGCGGCAGGTGGGATCGACGGTTGCCACCGCCATCATCGGCGGGGTAATCGGATCCGCCGTCGCCGCCAGGCTGCCGGCAGGGCTCGAAGCATCCACCCTGACCCCGCAGTTGGTCCATGCGGCGGCACCGGCGGTCCAGGCGGACGTCGCACAGATCTACAGCTCAGTTTTCACCCCCATCTTCATCGCCCTGGCCGCCGCCTACGCCGTGGGAATCGTCGCGGCGTTGCTGCTCCCGCACGGCAGGCTCTCCGATGAACCCGTTCCCGCTCCCCGCCCTTCGTCCGAATCCCTCCCGGCCTGATCCCAAAGGAGACATCATGTCCACTTTCACTGTTGCCATCGTCGGCAGCGGACCCATCGGTTCCACCTACGCACGGGTCCTGCTGGAACAGATCCCCACCGCCCGCGTGGTGATGTTCGAAGCCGGGCCCCAGCTCACCGCCGTCCCCGGCGAGAGCGTCCGCAACATCCCGGACCCCGCCGAAAAGGCGCGTGCCCGCGAGATGTCCCAGGGCCCGCAGGCAGGCGCCTACCGCGAGTCCCTGGGCATCCCCGCCGGAACCGTCACCGAAGGCATGTTCACCGCGCGCCAGGGCACCCACCTGCTCGATTTCGGCGGCGAAGGCTCAGCGCATGCACCCTCCTTTCCGGCGGCGGCTGCGGCCACCAATGTGGGCGGCCAGGGCGCGCACTGGACCTGCGCGACTCCGTCGCCCGCCTTCAGCGAAAAGATTCCGTTCATCGCCGACGACGAGTGGGACGGCCTGATTGAGGAGGCCAAGCAGCTGCTGCACGTCCACAGTGCCGCCTTCGCGGATTCAAAGGTGGGTGAGGCGATCCGATCCCTGCTGGACGAAGAGTTCGGCGCCGAACTGCCGGCGGGCTACGGGGTGGGCACGCTTCCCGTGGCGGGGGACCCGCAGCCGGATGGTTCCGTGCGCTGGGCGGGTGCCGACGTCGTCCTCGGACCGTTGATCGACAAGGAAAACCCGCTTTCGAAGCAGTTCGAACTGCGCGACCTCACCCTGGTCCGGCGGGTGGAGCTGGACGGACGGCGCGTCACCGGCGTCACGGTGCAGGACATGCGCACGGGTGAGGAATCCTTCGTGGCCGCTGACATCGTGGTGGTGGCCGCGGACGCCTTCCGTTCCCCGCAGCTTCTGTGGGCCTCGGGCATCCGGCCGCAGGCACTGGGCCACTACCTCACCGAACACCCGGTGGTGATCTCCACCCTGGCGCTCGACGCGGACAAGATGCAGCGGTTCGCCACCGAGGAAGACCTCAAAGCCGAACACGCACGCCGTGCGCTGAATCCCGCCGATCCGGTGGCGGCGGTGAACCGCATCCCGTTCTCCGAGCCGGAGCACCCGTTCTCCGTCCAGGTGATGTACACCGAAACCACGCCGTTCCCCATGGAGCCCGGCACGCCGTACTCGGAGAACCCGTGGGGCTACGTGAACATGGGGTACGGCATGCGCAAGCACCCGCGCTACGAGGACGCCGTCACGTTTGACGACAACGAACAGGACTACCGCGGCTTCCCGAACATGACCATCGAGTATGCGCTCACTGAGAGGGAGGAAACGGAAATCGCCCAGGCCACGGAACGGCTCCGCCGGGCCGGCAAAGCCCTTGGCGTCTTTGTTGCCGAGCCCAGGCTGATGCCCAACGGCTCCAGCCTGCACTACCAGGGCACCATGCGGATGGGTGCGGCCGACGACGGCACCTCCGTGGCGGATCCGTGGTCCCGGGTGTGGGGTTACGAGAACCTGGTGGTGGGCGGCAATGCGCTGATTCCGACGGCGACGGCGATGAACCCCACCCTGATGAGCGTGGCCATCGCTGTGCGCGGGGCGCGGAAGGTGGCGGAGGACCTGGGGGCCTGACACTTCCGGTCAGCCGTCACATCAGGGTCTGCAGCTGGGCATACATCCGTCCCGTGGATACCAGCTATCCCAAATCCATGATTCCGCGATAGCCCAGGTGTTGTCACAGTGAGGGAAGTCACTTTCGGTGCCCCGGCGGTACCGTCCCCTCCGTGACCATCAAGAGGCTAAGGAAGATTCAATGGAGAATATTCAGCTCGCGGGTACTGCCGGGAACGGGACACCCGGCCCGGCGGTGACGCGTCCGGCCGGGCGGTTCCAGGCGGCCCTGCTTGTTGCCGGCAGCTGCATGCCGGTGCTGGGCGCCGTTCTGCTGGCACCCATCCTGCCGACGCTAAGCCAGGTGTTTGCGGGCACGCCCGGCGTGGCCATCCTGGTGCCGCTCACCCTGACACTGCCGGCGTTGTTCGTGGCCCTGTTCTCCCCACTGGCCGGCTATGTCGCCGACAGGGTGGGGCGCAAGCAGCTCCTGGTCTTCGCCATGCTGGCCTACGCAACCTTCGGCACAGCACCGCTGTGGCTCACCAGCCTGGAGTCCATTGCCGTGTCACGCGTGGGCGTCGGCATCGCGGAAGCCGCCATCATGACCTGCTGCACCACCCTCCTCACGGACTACTACCAGGGCGAACAGCGGAACAAATACCTGGGCCTGCAAACCATGGTCAGCGCGCTCGCCGCCACAGCGTTCTTCGCGCTCGGCGGTGCCCTGGGCAGCATCAGCTGGCGGACGCCGTTCTGGCTATACGCGGCCAGTGCCGTGATCGTTATCCCCATGATCTTCAAACTGTGGGAACCGGCAAAGAGCCAGCGCACGGAGCCTGTCCGCACGCCAGTGCCCTGGCGGCAGATCGGCGCCCCGGCCGCAGTGACGCTGTTCGGCGGGATAGTGTTTTACGCCCTCATCGTGCACCTGCCGTACGTCATCACCAGCCTCGGCGTTGCCGACGCGGCACTCATCGGCCTCGCCGCGGCCATCGCATCCCTGGCCACGGCAGCAGGCGCCATCTCTTTCCGCTTCCTGGCGAAGCTGGGCACGAAGAACCTGCTGGCGCTCGCGTTCGGACTGGCCGCCGTGGGACTTTCGCTCGTCTCCGTTGCAGGGAATGTTCCGCTGGCGATTGCCGGTGCTGTCATTGTCAGTGCGGGAACCGGTGTCCTGCTGCCCACCCTCCTGACCTGGGCCGTCAACGGACTCGAATACCAGCAGCGCGGCCGCGGCACCGGCATCTGGACCGGAACCCTGTTCATCGGCCAGTTCCTGACTCCCATCGTCCTCGGCGCGGCTGCAGCGGCGCTGGGCGGCCTCGGGTTCGCCCTGGGCGCCCTGGGAATCGCATGCACGGTGGCCCTCCTCGCCGTCCTGGTCCGGGGACCGCGGGCAGTCCCCGTCAACCCTTAGCCCTACTGCACTGGAAGACGGCACCGCGGGCACGGCTAACCTGTGGGTATGAAGAACCTGGACCTGAACCTGCTGCCCCACCTGCAGGTCCTGCTGGAACTGCGCAACATCTCCCGGGCGGCGGAGCGGCTGCAGCTCAGCCAGCCGGCCACGAGCGCGGCGATGGCGAGGCTCAGGCGCCATTTCGACGACGAACTCCTGGTCCGCAACGGCCGCACCTATGACCTCACCCCCTTCGCCCAGTCCCTGGTCCCGCTGGTGGACGAAGCCATGCTCCACATCCAGCGCGCCACCCGTGTGCGGTCCGGTTTCGACCCGGCCACCAGCGAACGGGAGTTCGTCATCGCAGCCTCCGACTACGCAGCCGCGCTGATCGTCGGCCCGCTGCGGGGCATCCTGCGGGACGAAGCCCCCGGCGTATCCGTGGACTTCGTCCCTACGGCAAAATCCGGTATTCAGGGTCAGATGGCCGACTACTCGAAGATCGACCTGCTGGTGGGCCCCACGGGCTACCAGATGCAGGGCGCCAGCAGGCAGTTGTTCCGGGACAGCTTCATGGCCGTTGCCGACGCCGGCAACCCGCTGCTCCAGCAGCCCCGGCTGACCCTGGCGGACCTCGCAAGCGTTCCGCACGCCGTCGGCTATTTCGGCGAGGGCATCAGCACCCCCGCTGACAAACTGTTCGAGGCACGCGGCATCAAGCGCCGGGTGGCTGCCGTGGTGGCCGGCTTCCTGTCCCTGCCGCTGCTGGTGGAGGGGACGGACCTTGTGGCGCTGGTGCCGGGGATGCTGGCGGCCCGGGCCCAGCGGGGTGCGGACATTGCGGTGCTGGAATTCTCCGGCGGGACCGAGGCGTCCCTGGTGGAGGCCATGTACTGGCACCCCTCCCAGGCGGAAGATCCGGCAAGCGTATGGCTCCGGTCCGTGGTCCAGCGCTCCTGCGCCCGGCTCCACGAGCTCTTCCCCGTGAGCACCCATCCGGTGGCTATCCACGAGGCAGTCAGCCCGTAGGCCCGAGGCTTGTTCGGCGCCCGTGACGGTGTCGTTGCCCGGTCGTAGACTCTTGCTGACCCGAGCCGTGCAGCGACTCAACCAACCAAGGAGGACTGTTATGAGCAATGGAACCACCAGCCCTGGGGCGGCGGCAGCGGCGCAAACCCTGTTCAGGGTGGCTCTGGGAGGAGTGCTCGTGGCCCACGGATCCCAAAAACTCTTCGGCTGGTTCGGCGGGGGAGGCGTCGAAGGCACCAGTAAGGGCATGCACGCCATGGGGTTCCGCCCCGCCAAGACAAGCGCCGTCCTCGCGGGCGTAGGTGAAGCGGGAGCCGGGCTTGCCTTGGCCCTGGGTCTGGCGACGCCAGCCGCCGGCGCCGCTGCTGCAACCACCATGGGCGTGGCGGCAAGCGTCCATGCCCCCAACGGTTTCTTCGCCCAGGAGGGCGGCCTCGAGTATCCGGCCGTGCTGGGCCTGGCCGCCGCCGCCTTCACCATCGGCGGCTCCGGACCATACTCCCTGGATGCGCTCAGCGGCCACGTCCTGGACCGGCCCTGGATGCGCATTACCGCTTTGGCCGTGATCCCCACCGCCATCGCAATCCAGGTATCCCGCCGGCGCAAGGCCCTCGCCGCAGACGCCGCGGCACCTGCCAACGGCACTGCCGCGGAAAACGGCTGAGCCCGTAGCCCTGACTATCTGAGGGACTATCCGCGCGGCAGATACCACCTAGTCCTAAAACGCTGTTCCCCTTCCGGTCCACCCCTGCGAAAGTCGAGAAACACACGTCCGGAAGGATTTTCCATGCCCGTTTCCAGCCCGCGCCTGGCCGGCAAGACAGCTGTTATCACCGGGACGGCCAGCGGCCAGGGCAGGGCCGCCGCGCTCGCGTTCGCTGCGGCAGGGGCCGTAGTGGTGGGCTGCGACATGGACGACGACGGCGCTGCCGCCACGGTCGCGCAGGTCACCGCCGCCGGTGGCCGGATGAGCAGCAACCGGGTAGACCTCACGGATGAGGCTGCCGTGGCGTCGTGGGCCCAGGACGTCGCGGACGTCCATGGGGAGGTGCACATCCTGTACGCCAACGCCGCCGTCACGCGCTTCGCGCCGGTGGAGCACCTCACGTACGCGGACTGGAAGTGGAACGTGGAGCACGAGATGGATGTGGTGTTCCTGCCGGTGAAGTACTTCTGGCCGCAGCTGATCGCGGCGCCGAACGCCGCCATTGTCCTGGTGGGCTCCACGGCGGGGGTGACCGGCTCGATGACCAACGGGCGGCTGGCCCACACCGCCACCAAGGGCGCGGTGGTGGCCATGACCAGGCAGCTCGCTGCCGAGGGTGCGCCATTCGGGCTCCGCGTCAACACGGTCAGCCCCGGGATGATCCGCACCGCCGCCACCGAGGGCAACCTCCTCGCCCCCGACCACCCCATGCGGACCATTGCCGGAAGCATTCCCCTGGGCAGGATCGGTGCGCCGGAGGAAGTGGCCAACTGTGCCCTGTTCCTCGCCTCGGACGAGGCCTCGTACGTCACCGGGGCCAACCTGATGGTCGACGGCGGCTGGTCGGCCGTGCTGCCCGGCTGACCGGTCAGGGAATTTCAGCGCAGGGCGTCGGAGACCGACTTGGCGCCCCCGTGGCCGGACTGGCCGCCATCCACCGGGATCTCTGCGCCCGTCACGAAAGAGGACAGCGGACTGAGGAGGAAGAGCACGACACCGGCCACCTCCTCCACGCTGCCGGTGCGCCCGAGCGGGGTTTCGGCCAGCGTGGCCTGCCGGAACTCCGGCTTGGCTCCCTGCGTCATGGGAGTTTCGATGAATCCGGGATGAACGGTGTTCACCCGGATACCGCGCGGACCGAGTTCCATGGCGGCCACCTGGGACAGCCCGCGCACCGCCCACTTGCTCGCGGTGTAGGCCACCGGATAGTGGGCCGTCAGGCCGGCCACGGAGCCGACATTCACGATCGAGGCACCCCTGGCCATGTGCGGTGCCAGGGTCTGGATACCCAGCAGGCTCCCTGCCACGTTGACCCCGTAGACCTTATGCAGGTCAGCGGGAGACACGTCCAGCAGGCGGCTGCGCTGGGTGATGCCGGCGTTGTTCACCAGGCCATGGACGGTCCACCCCTCGGAGCGGATCCAATCCCCAAGGCGCGCCCACGCCGCGGCATCCGATACGTCAAGCTGCCGGTACACGAGGCATCCGTCCGCGGCCGGAACCACCCCGGCCAGCCCTGCGGGGATGCCGCCGGCGAGGTCGGTGGCGATCACCCGCGCCCCGGCTTCGGCCAGCATCCGTGCCTCTGCAGCGCCCTGGCCCTGGCCGGCCCCGGTGACCACCACCGTACGGCCTTCGAGCTGGAGGGAAACCACCTCAGGATCCGGCGGACGCCGGCTGGACAGTCCGGTTGCGTGGGCGGGTCCGGGCTGCCACCCGGGTCACGGCTTCCCGCCGGGCGCCAACAGTGTTCTCGATGGTTCCGATGCCTTCCACGGTCATCCGGACCACGTCGCCGGTCTTCAAGGGTGGGGGAGTCTGTGCGCCGTTGCGTCCCCAGAGCTCGGCGAGGCAGCCGCTCCCGCACGTGCCGGATCCCAGCACGTCGCCGGGCCGTACCATCGAATCCTGCGACGCGTAGGCCACCAGCTCCGCGAACGGCCAGCCCATGTTGGAGAGCAGGTCCTGGCCGATCGGCTCGCCGTTGACCTTCACCGCCATGGAGATGGGCAGGAAGCCCCCGGCGTCGTGCCGGTCCTCGAACTCGTCCGCCGTGACAATCCAGGGCCCCAGGGTGTTGGCGAAGTCCTTGCCCTTGCACGGGCCGAGGCTGACTTTCATCTCGCGGCGCTGCAGGTCCCGGGCGGACCAATCGTTGAGGATGGTGTAGCCGAAGATATGCCTGTGGGCCTCTTCCGCCGTCAGGTTGCTGCCGTCGCTGCCGGGGACGCGTCCGACGACGGCGGCCACCTCGGTCTCGAAGTCCAGGTCCGTGCAGCCTGCCGGAATGCCGATCACCTCGCCGGTCCCGGTCACCGTGTGCGGGTTGGTGAAGTAGAACGTGGGTGCCTCATACCATTCCGGCACCACGCCGGCTACGCCGTCGATGCTCTTCCGGACGCCCTCCACGTGCTCCTCGAACGCCACGAAGTCCCGGATCGTGGCGGGCACCAGCGGGGCGAGCAGCTGCACGTCCGCGAGCCGGACCGCCGGACCGGACCCGATGACCCGCCGGGCGGTGGCCAGCGTCTCCTCAAGTCCGGCGTCCAGCAGTGTCTGCACGTCCTGTCCCTGGGGGAGGGCGAAACAAGCGCCGCCGTCCACAAAGCCGGACTGCGTCCCGCCGTCGTCATTCCAGCGTGCAATCTTGACCATTCGGAGCCTCCTTAAGCGGTAGGTCGGGTGGTGAGGGCGGCAGCTGCGGTGATTCCCAGCCTCCGGGCGTTGCCGCCAAGGACGCGGGCCTCGTCGCCGGCCGGAAGTCCGGCTGCCTGGACCTCGTCCACGGGAAGGTCGGAGCCCATGTCGAACGGGTAGTCCGAGCCGAGCAGCACCTGCTCCGGCCCGGCGGCCGCCACGAGCGCCCGCAGTTCTGCCGGGCTGTGCACCAGGGAGTCGAAGTACAGCTTTTGCAGGTAGGACGACGGCGGCTGGGCGCAGCCATGTGCCTCGGGCCGTACCTTCCAGGCGTGGTCCGAGCGGCCCAGCGTGGTGGGGAGGTAGCCACCGCCATGGGCAGCCACGACCTTCAGGGCCGGGTGGCGGTCCAGGACACCGCTGAAGATGAGGTGCGACAGGGCCACGGCGTTTTCGGCGGGCTGGGACACGGTGTTGGCCAGGTAGAAGCGGTCCAGCCGTTCATCCAGCGAGCAGCCGAAAGGATGCAGGAACACCAGCGCCCCGAGCTCTTCGGCCCGGCCCCAGAACGGTTCCAGCCGGGGGTCCGAAAGCTCCACCGTGCTGCGGTCCGGGTCGCCGGGAGTGGCGGCGTAGGAACCGATTTCCACGCCCAGCAGTCCGCACTCCAGCACCGCGTGCTCCAAAGCCTGCACCATCAGGTGCGGGTGCTGGAGCGGAACCAGGCCCAGGCCGTTCAACCGTTCCGGCGCGCGGTCCATGAACTCCCGTACTGCCTGGTTGGCCTGCTGCGCCACCTGCAGGGCCAGCTCGTCGCCGGCAAAGTAGTAGAAATGCGACGGCGAAGGCGAGACCAGCTGCACATCCACGCCCTGCGCGTCCATATCTGCCAGCCGGCGGTGCAGGTCCGTCAGCTGCGGCCAGCGTTCCTTGATCATCTTCCCCGAGGCGGCCATGGACTCGGGCCCATTGCGGCGCACTTCCATGGCCTGCAGCGCGGCGAAGCCCTCGGGGTCCGCGTCGGCCACGAGCTGCTGCAGGGCCGGGAGCAGGATGTGGGCGTGGACGTCCAGGACCGGGTTGTCAGCCGGGCGGGGGCTCATGCGGGTTCCTTCAGCATGACGGAGAGGCCGTGCATCAGACCGGGCACGTCGGCGTCCCGGACGCCGTCGAGCATCCACTGGCCCAGCTGGACGGAGGCATTGACCACTGCCTTGGCCCGGTCCAGCCGGCGGTCGGTGAATTCCTTGAACAGGGTTTCGGTGACGTCGTCGGCCTCGACCAGGAGTTCGGCCAGTACGGCTGCGTCCTCCAGTGCCATGGCGGCGCCTTGGGCCACCGTGGGCGGGCAGCTGTGGGCGGCGTCGCCGATGATGACCGTGCGTCCCCGGTTCCAGGGGCCATCCACCAGGTGGGTGGTGAACCACGTGTAGTTGATGCGCGCGCTGTGGTCCAGGTTTTCCCGGATGTCCTTCCACGGGCCGCCGTAAGCCGCGGCGAGCCCGGCCATGATGCGTGGCCCGTCCTCGTGTTTGCGCTCCTGCGCCTTTTCCACCAGGTAGGCGTAGATGGTGTCGGGGCCGGTGGGGCAGTACCCGGCAATGAAGCAGGGGCCGCCGTAGGTGAGGTCGGTGCGGACCACTTCTTCCGGGCGCTCCACGAAGGCCCGCCAGATACCCATGCCCGTGGGCCGGGGTTCCACGTCGATGCCGATGGCCTTGCGGACAGCGGAGTGCAGGCCGTCGGCGCCGATCAGGAGGTCATAGGTCGCGGTGCCGCCGTCGGCCGTGCTGACGGTGACGGACCCGCCGTCGTCTGTTATACCCGTGACGGTCTTCCCGTAGCTGATCCGGGCTCCCGCCTGTTCGGCCCGTTCCCGGAGGATGGCGGTCAGGTCAGGCCGGTACATGCCCATGGTGGCGGGAAGGTCGTCGCCGCCGGTGCGGATGTCCTCCAGGACCGCGATGACCGTGCCGTTGGGGTCGGGGGCGCGCAGGCCCAGCGTGCTGAAGCCGTAGCCTTTGGCTGCCACCTGGTCCCAGACACCGAGCTGGCGAAGGACCCGCAGGGCGTTCCCCTGCAGGGTGATTCCGGATCCCAGGGTCTGAGGTTCGGTTGCCTTTTCCAGGACTTCCACCTGGACTCCGGCGTCGGCCAGGAGGATGGCGGCGGCCAGTCCCGCGGCTCCCGCCCCCACGATTCCGACGTTCTGTACTGCTGCCATCGCTGACTCCTTTGTATTGACGGCGGTTCTGCTGTTGTCTAAGGGAAAAAATTACCTGACGGCGATCGGGTTGACCGGTGATCCCACGGCCCCGGTGATGGGGAGGGGCGCGGCCGTGAGCAGGAAGTCGTAGCTGCCGTCCGCGGCGCATGCCTCCGCCAGTCCGTCCGGGTCCCACATCTCGCCCAGGAACAGGCCAAGGTTGGGGATGGCGATCTGGTGGAGGGGCTGGAAGGCGCCGTCGAACTCATTCGGCCGGACTTCGAAGCCCCAGGTGTCCGTGGCGATGCCGGCGATTTCGCTGCGGTGCAGCCACGGCGCCGCGCTGAACGACAGCCCCGGGGCCGCTCCGCCTGCGTAGTCGCCCCAGCCGTCGCGGCGGACCCGGCTGTACTGGCCGGTGCGGATCACCACGATGTCCCCGCGCCGCACTTCGGAACTGGGGCCCTGGAGTGCGATGGTCCGTTGCAGGTGTTCGGGGGTGATGGCGAATCCGTCCGGCAGTTCGCCGTCGTCCCGTCCCAGCTCCGGTCCGAGCGCACGTCCGACGTCGAGCAGGACGCCCCGGGTAACGATCTTGGCCGCAGCCGTTTCGATGCCGGTGACCAGATCACCCTCGGAGCTGACCACATCCCCGGCGGCGCGGCCGTTCCAGGCCTTGCCCTGGTCGAAGATGTGTCCCAGCCCGTCCCACTGCGTGGAGCACTGCAGGGGCATGGCGATTACGTCGTCCGCCCCACCGAAGCCATGCGGGAAGCCCTGGTTGCCGCGTTCGGCGTCCACGCCGGTGTCCGTCATGGTGTGGACCGGGTTGGTGCGCCGGCGCCACCCCTTTTGCGGACCGTTGGTGTCGAAGGGCTGGGACAGCGAGAACGCCTCGCCGGTTCTGACCAGCGCCGCCGCTTCGACGCGTTTCGCGTTGTCGATGAAGTTCAGCGTGCCCAGGACATCGTCCTGGCCCCAGCGTCCCCAGTTGTTGTGGGCCTGCGCCATGGCCCGGATGCTGCCGAGCGGGTCGTCGCGCCGGATCACCGGGGAATCAGTTGAGTCCCCGGTTCCGGTGATGCGGGTTGTGTCCTGTGTGGTCACGGTTTGCTGCTTTCGGTTGCCACTTCGTCCTTGCAGTGGATCAGCTGGGTGCCCAGGCCGGTAATGGTGCCTTCCATGACGTCGCCGTCCTGGAGGAGCCGTCCCCAGTGCTGGCCATTGCCGGCCGGGCTGCCGGTGAGCACCAGGTCGCCCGGGCGCAGCGGCATGATCTGCGAGGCTTCGCTGACCAGCTTGGCCACGCCGAAGATCATGTCCTGCGTGGACTCGTCCTGCATGGCCTTGCCGTTGAGCTTCAGGGTCACCTGCACGTCCTGCGGGTCGCCGAAAAACTTGGCGGGAACCAGGAGCGGGCCGGTGGGCAGGAAGCCGGGGGCGTTCTTGGCCCGGTACCAGTCGGAACCGATAGCGGGCATGTCCTTGCGGAACACGTATTCGCGGGTGGTGATGTCGTTGACCATCGTGTAGCCGAAGACGTGGTCCAGTGCCTCCTCGGGGGTGACCCGGAACGCGGTCTTGCCGATCACTGCCGCCAGTTCCAGTTCCCAGTCGTGGGATTTCGAGTAGGCCGGCAGGGTGAGGTCGTCCGTGGCGGACGCGATCGCCGTCGGGAGCCCGATGAAGAAGTACGGCGTGCCCTGGCCTGCGCGCTTGTCCATCATCGCGGCGGTTTTGGCGCGAACTTCCTCCTCGTCCTCGCCGGGTTCGCGGTGGGCGGCGGCAAGGTCGATGACGTGCTTGCGGTAGTTGGCCCCGGTCTGCAGGACCTGGGCAGGTTCCACGGGGGCGAGGATTTCGACGGCGGCCCGCGGCAGGCCGGTGTCCGCGCCTGCGGAGGCGGCGAGTGCGTCGAGCTCGCTTTCGGTGGTGTCCCAGTGCTCGATCAGGGAGTTAATGTCCCCGTCCAGCGGCAGGATCCGCTCGTTGACCAGCAGGCCTGCGCGGGCCTTGCTGTCGCCGGGCTCCTGGAACCGGACCAGTGCGTAGGTGGTTTCGGCCATGGTGTCTTAGCCCCGGCCCTGCTTGGCGTACGGGTTCAGGAGCGCTTCCTTCATTTCCGGGGACGCGCCTTCCTCTGTGGCGGTGAAGCCCTCGGCGGGCGGGAACGACTCGGTCATGGAGTGCGGCATGGCACCGTTCTTATAGAAGTTGTTGGAACCGAGCGAGGGCTTCCAGGTGTTGGCTTCCCAGTCCGGGACGTAGTTGCGGTAGCCGCCGGAGTTCAGCTCCACGCGCAGGCCGGACGGCTCGCGGAAGTACAGGAAGTTCTGTTCGCCCACGCCGTGGATGGACGGGCCGTATTCCATGGGGGTGCCGTTTTCCATCATCACGTCCGCCGTGCGGAGCAGGTCCTCGGTGGTGTCCACCCAGAAGGCGATGTGGTTGACGCGGCCGGGGCGGTTGGAGGTGTCCAGCACGACGCCGAGGTCGTGGGACTTTTCGTTGGTGGTCAGGACGGAGAAGACGGTGATGGGGGCTTCGTCCAGGTCCACGAAGGCCATGACGCGGAAGCCCAGGGCTTCGTTGTACCACTTGGCAAAGCCGCGGACATCCTGCGTTGCCACCGTGACGTGGTCCAGGAAACGGGGTGCTGCCGCGTGGCTGCTGCGCCGCTCGGGCCGGTCCGGGTAGGTGGATTCGAAGCCGGGTTCGGCCACGAACTTGTCCACGTCGTAGAAGAGGCGCATGTGGTGGCCGTAGGGGCCGGTGAACTCATAGGCCTTGCCGTAGCCGTGCCCGCCGGCGGTCCAGGTGCCCTGCACGCCGGTCGCTTCGATGCGCTGTGCGGCGGCTTCCAGGGCTGCCTGCGAGTTGGTGCGCCAGGCCATCCGGCCCAGGGACGCTTCCGGTCCTTCGGTGACCACCAGGCTGTAGCGGTAGTAGTCGCCCCAGCAGCGGAGGTAGACGTTGCCGTCCACGCGGTCGATGATGCGCATGCCGAACTTTTCCTCGTAGAACCTGGCCGAGGCTTCGACGTCCGGGCTGGTGATCTCGAGGTGGGCAAGATGGGAGAGGGGAGTTTCCACGGTGAAGTCCTTTTGGTTACTGGCTGCGGTCTGATTGGTGCAGGTCCTGTAACCACTGTGAGGCACTTCATATATTCGGGGAAGACGACTTTTTCGATATCAGATATCCATGAAGCTGATACCCCGCGAGCGGTTTGCCGCTTGTCGGAGAGGAGTCCGCATCCGCTACAACTGCGGCACGCAGGGGGCGCTTCCCAGCAGGGCAAGCCCGGCCCGGTCACCTGCCGCATAGTCCGTGACGCCCCTGTTTTCGGCAAACATGAGTTGGGTCGGATCATTGACATGGCCGAGGCCCAGCACGTGTCCAAGTTCGTGCATGATGATTGCCCGCACTTCAGCCGCACCGTCCGGGCGGCTGGCGGAGATAGCGGCAAGATCAGGGGCGTCGAGACTGACCTGGCCCGCGGCGAGGACCAGTGGCACCAGCGGTTGCCCGGGAGCCTGCGCGTAACCGCTTCCGCCGAGTCCGGCCACGTCTCCGGCAAGGCCGGGAGTTTCCGCGGGAGTGGACCAGGCGATCAAAACGGGCGCCCAGCGTTTCCCGTAGCGGTCAGGCTGGAATGCCTGCCGGTCATCGCTGGGTGCCTCCGCCGTGGGTCCGTCGTACACAAACTTCAGACCCGATGCCTGCGACGCTGCTGCCACGGCTTCCCGGATCAGGAGGTCTCCACCTGCCGGCGCGTTGTCCGGCCGGACAACGTAATGAACGGGGCGGCACGGATCGTAAGCAACCAGGTGCTGGTCTGCCCGGGGCGACTCCTGCAGTAGGAAGGCGGTGGAACCTGTGCTTACTGGAGGGGTGCCCAAGGGTGAGGGAGCGGCCTCATATCCCGGTGGCGGCACCTTCGCTCCGGGAAGGTAGGGCGCCGCGAGGGGAAGGACCACCCGGTCGAAAAGTGCGGGGGTGAAGTACAGGCAGGCAACGACGGCGATCCCGAGGGTGGTCCTGAACCGCACCGACCGCCGGGCTGGACGTGGGCGCCTTCTGTGCCACCCCCGGGCCTTCTTCCGCTGTACAGGTGCGGGGGCAGTACTGCGCCACGGTTCAGGCACCCCGGGCTTGCCAAAGGCCTCGTCGATGGCCCATTGCGGGATCCGTCCACTGGCCGAACGCCGGACCATTGGCGGTGAGGAGACGCCGGACATATCCGGCCGCGACGTGCTGCTCTTTCCTAAACCGGTCACCGGCATCCCCCTTAAGCGTTGCCGCTACGCTGACGGGGCAACCCCATCAGCGTAGCGGCGCGGTGCGCAGCCTTGGCACCGTAAATGCACAGTATTTCCGCAGGAAGTTGCGGTGCCCGGCAGCCGCTGAAAGCTACTCCTTGCCCAGCCCGGCTGCGGAAGTCTTCCCGCCCGAGACGCTGTTGAGCGCGCGCAGGTCGAAGATGCCGTTGATGTCCGCCTGCTTGGTGGTGCCGGCGGTCACGCCGTCGGCCAGGAGTTTCTTGTAGGTTCCCGCGAGCGGGTCCACGGTGAAGACGATGTTCTTCAGGGACCGGTCGATTACGTCCGCCTTGAGCTCCGCGCCGGCCGCGTCCTTCAATGCCGCATTGATGACCGTGGCCTTCTCCGCGGCGGAGGCCTGGTTCAGCCAGTCGACCGACTTCACGTGGCCCTTCAGCAGTGCCTTGACGGTGTCCGGGTGGTCGGCGGCGAACTTCTGGTTCACGATCAGGATGGTGGTGGGGAACTCACCCGGCTTGCCGGAGAGCGAGCCGTCCCACAGGTCCTTCTCGTCCACCAGCACCTTGGCCCCGGCATTCAGGACCAGGCGGGACGCCCACGGCTCAGGCAGCCACGCGCCGTCGAGCTTTCCGTCCTGGAACAGCTTCAGGGTCTGGGCGTTTTCCGTCGGGTTGATGGCGACGTCGCCGCTGCCGTCCACGTTGGTTTTGTAACCCTGGGAGGAAAGCCAGGCGCGCAGCGCCACGTCCTGCGTACCGCCGAGCTGGGGCGAGGCGAGCGTCTTGCCCTTGAGGTCAGCCGCCGAGTTGATCTCCGGCTTGACCACCAGCTGCGCCCCGCCGGCCGCAGCGCCGGCGATGATGTTGATCGACTCGCCGCCGCTCTTGACGAACGAGTTGATGGCCGGGTTCGGGCCGATGTAGGTGGCGTCGATAGCCCCCGCGTTCAGCGCCTCGATGGCCGCGGGGCCGGCGTTGAACACCTGGGTGCTGAGCTTCGTGCTCCCCAGTTCATCGGCGATGAAGCCTTTGCTGACCCCCACCAGGGCCGGGGCGTGCGTGACATTGCCGAAGTAGCCGAGTTTCAGCTCGGCGGCAGGATTGCCTGCCGGAGCCGCCTCGGCTGCCGGTGCCGCGCTGCCGTTGTTGACGGCGGAGGCGACGGCGGCACCCCCGCCGACGAGGGCCAGGACGGCTGCCGCGATGCCGATCTTCAGGCCGAGGGGGCGCTTGGGTTTCGCTGACTGTCCGGCGACGATGCGGGTTGAGGACTGGACGTGCGGGTTCTTGTCCTGCTGGTTTGCCATGGGGAAATCCTTTGCTGGGGCGGATGCTGAGACGAGATTACGGAGCGCCCGCCACCCCCACAATCAATCCCGTAGCGGGCGTTCACGCGGCGACGCGAACGCTCAACGCGGCGTAGCGCGGCGTCAAAAATCGTCGCGCGGCGTCTCCAACCGGTGGCTGGGGCGCCCGGCAGCGGCCAAGCCTGTGGCCAGCAGGTGTGGGCCCTGATTCGCCCCCTTGCCCGGTGGGTACCTACACCGCATGGGGATTCTGTAAAACTAGGAAAGGACACACTCATGTTGCTCTGGATTGCCATCATCATCGCCGTTCTGTGGCTTCTTGGATTGCTCGCGAATATTGGCGGCGGCCTGATCCACATTCTCCTGGTCGTCGCAGTCGTGGTCCTGATCATCCACTTCGTCCGCGGCAGGTCCCGCGTCTAGCAAGCTGCCGCTCCCGCCGCCGGCCGGCAGCCCGGCGGCGGGGCCCGGCGGTTCACGCAGCCTTTACCAACGGCAGTTCGTCCCAATGCGTGGTGTAGCGTGGCGAGCGCATGCCGCGTTTCATGGTCCAGTCCAGTCCCGACCTGATGCCGGCGTGCCCCAACCCAATGGAGCTCCGGCCAAACTTCTTGCCCACGTCCTCAAGGAGGGGCCCTATTCCGCGGTCCTCGTGGGGGTTCACGAACGGCTCCAGCGGCGGCTGGTTCCCTGTGGGACGGAGGTCTGTGAGCATGAGGCCGGCCTTGGCGTATTTGAGTCCGTCCCGGATATGGGGCAGGAGCGCGTGGGCGGCCCTGGTGAGCAGGACCGGATCCGCCGTGGGCATCGGAAGCGCGACGCACACGGATGGATACGCCTGTTCGTGGTTCCTGAAGGGGGACGTGGCAGCGAATGCCGTCAGGACCTTCGCCTGCAACCCGTGCTTGGATAGCCGGGCGCTCGCCTGCTGCCCGTAGATGCTGAGCACCTCGCGCAGGCCTGCCGCTGTTGTGACGGGGGTGGCGAAGGAGCGGGAAAAGATCAGCTGGTCGCGGCCGATGCGCTCCTCCTCCATGGGGATGCAGGGGGTTCCCCGCAACTCCAGGACCGTCCGCATCACCACCACAGAGAACCTGTCCCTGATCATGACGGGGTCCGCGCGGACCAGGTCCAGGACGGTGAAGATTCCCAGGACATTGAGCCGCCGGGTGAGCCGCCCGGCGATGCCCCAGATCTCGTCCACGGGCAAGCGGGCCAGCAATGCCTCCCGCACCTCCTGCGGGACGGCGTCCCACAGGCAGACTCCGCCGAAAGCTGCATTGTTCTTGGCCCACTTGTTGCAGAGCTTGGCCAGGGTCTTAGTGGGGGCAATGCCAACGCACACCGGCACTCCCACATGCCGCCGCACGGCGTCCTTCATCCGGCGGCCCAAAGCCAGCAGCTCTTCCGGCCCGCCTTTCACGCCCAGGAACGCCTCGTCGATGCTGTAGACCTCAAGCCATGCAGAGTACCTGCCCAGCAGTTCCATCACCCGGGCGCTGATGTCCCCGTAGAGCTCATAGTTGCTGGACTTCGCCACCAGGCCCCATTCCTTGGCCCGCGGCGCAAGCTTGAACCAGGGCTCGCCGGTGGAGATGCCCAGGGCCTTCGCCTCAGGGGAGCGGGTCACCGCGCAGCCGTCATTGTTGGACAGCACCACCAGCGGCCGTCCCTCCAGTGAGGGATCGAAAGCCCGCTCGGCCGAGGCGTAGAAGCAGTTGACGTCCACGTGGGCAATCTGCGGCATCCGCCGCATCAGGGCGGGCTTAGCCATGCTGCTCCTTACACATGGTGGAGGCACCTGGTGGCTACGCCCCAGATGGTCAACTCGGACAGGGCAGGAACGTGGATGTCCGGATACTTCGGGTTCTCTGCCTGCAGTACCACGCCTGTGCGGGTGATGCGGAGCCGCTTCACGGTCAGTTCTCCATCCAGCACAGCGATCACTACGGATCCGTCGCGGGGCTCCAGTGCCCGGTTCACGATCAGTTCATCGCCGTCGCTGATGCCGGCGCCCTCCATGGAATCACCGGTTACCCGGACCACAAAGGTGCTGGTGATGTCCTTGATCAGGTGTGCATTGAGGTCAATGCGGCCATCGAAGTAGTCCTGTGCCGGCGACGGGAAGCCCGCTGCCACCGCCACGGGGGAGATCAGCACCGAGAACAGGGAGGCGCCCGCATCTATCACGCGGGGACCGACAATAACGCCCACAACACACCTTTATTCGAAAATATGTTCGATAGTTTCAGTGTAGCGCCGGTGGCTGACAACGGGCACTCCCCCTGCCAGGCGGCGGAGGGTCCGGCTTTGGAGAGTCCGTGGCTAACGAAGGGATGCAGCCGTCGTCCACTGTTCTTGAGCCATTCTTTACCGGATCAGGCCGCGTCCTTGTGCTTCATCCCTCATCCTGAGCCTGGGTGGTTGCCGCCCTGCCAGCAGGTGGGCGGCCAGCTGCCCGGCCGGATCGAGGAAAGGACCTGTCGTGAAATTTGAAGTCGCGGACCGGGGTCAAGGGCCGTCCTGGTGGCTCTCTGAAAACGGTGAACTGCTGGCGTGGCCGGGCCGCTATTTCGCGTCCATGGCCTTCGCCGAACGTGAGGCAGCCGCCTTCAAGGCAGCTGCCGCCAATGCCACCTTCGAAATCTTCCGGAGTTCGGAGGGGTGGCGGTGGAGGGCTGTGCAGCCGGTGGACTACTGCATGGCCTATTCGCCGGGCGCCTTCACCAGGCCGGCCCAGGCCCGCAAGGCCGGAAGGGAGATCAGGCACAAGGTCCAGCACGCCGTCGGCCCCTGACTGCAGGCTGTGACGCGCCCGGTCCCAGAGTCACTCCCGGGCCATGCTCCACCCTGCGCACCCCGGCGGCCGGACGCCCACGTAGACTGGCAGGATGCGGCTGGTTGCAAGCGATATCGACGGAACAATCCTTGGGCACGATGGAAAAATCAGCCCCCGCACCATCCGCGCCTTCCACGCCTGCCGGGAGGCCGGCGTCGAACTTGTCTTCGTCACCGGCCGGCCGCCGCGGTGGCTGCACCCGCTCGAGGAGCAGCTTGGCCACACCGGGCGGGTGATCTGCTCCAATGGTGCCGTCGTCTGGGACCTTGAGGCGGACCGCCTGGTCTCCGCCCGCGCCCTCGCCATCGGGACAGTCCTGGAACTCCGCCGCATCATCAAGGAACTCCGGCCCGCCGCGCTGTTCGCCGCCGAAACCCTCAGCGGATTCCACCTCGAGCCCGGCTTCATCGAAAACGGGTCCAGTGAACTGCTTGCCGAATTCACTCCCGCGCCGTTGAAGGACACGCTCACCGATGACGACGCGGTGGTCAAGTTCCTCGCCATCGTCCGCGAAGGCACGCCCGATGACTTCCTGGCGGAGGTGGCGCCCGCCGTCGCACACCTGGCCGCCGCCACGCACTCCTCGCCGGGCGTCGCCATGCTCGAACTGTCCCTGCCCGGCGTCAACAAGGCAGTCACCCTGGCGGAATATGCCGCGGCCCTGGGAATCGACGCCGCCGACGTCGTCGCCTTTGGCGACATGCCCAATGACATTGAGATGCTCCGCTGGGCCGGCCACGGTTATGCCATGGCCAGCGGCCATCCGGAAGCCATCCGGGCAGCAGGGCAGCAGGCGCCGCATTTTGACGACGACGGCGTAGCCCAGGTTTTGGAGGCCAGGCTGGCTTCCCTGGGCGTCCAGTTTTCCTGATCCCCAAACTCCCAGCTGCCGCTCACCTGGCGTTTACCTTTCCGCCGTAGCCTCAAACGTGGAAAGCAGGCACCTCGTACGCCGGCTCTTAGGGGGCAATCATGGCAAAGAACGTCAAGCAGCACCTTGCCGATGCACCGCTGCGCACAGCGATGCCCGCTCCGCACTGGAAGCAGCTGCGGCAGGGTGACCGCGTCCGAATCCTGTTCTCGCCGGGCTTCGAGGCAGGCGGCGTGGTGGACACGATCACCCCTGACCATACGGCGGTGTGGGTCCACCTCGACGGTGGCCGTGGCCGGACCCTGCTGCACTGCGGCGACGGCGTGGACATCGTTGCGTGTGGGGAGACCGACTGCCGGGAATGACCGCACCGGCCTGATCCAGGTGCTGCTGGCGGTACGCTCGCAATGTGACCCTGCCCTTTTTCGACCATCAAGACCAGTCCGGGCGGCAGCTTCCCATCGCCATGGCGCACCGTGGGTTCTCGACGGAGGGGCTGGAGAACTCCATGGCCGCGTTCCGTTCCGGCGTCAGCCTGGGATTCCGGTACCTCGAAACCGATGTGCACACTACTGCCGACGGCGTTCTGCTGCTCTTTCACGACGAAACCCTTGACCGCGTGACGGACGGCAAGGGGCGGGTAGCGGACCTGCCGGCCGCGGACGTGGCCAAAGCGCGGATCAACGGCCGCGAGCCCATCCCCACCTTCGACGAACTGGTCACCACACTTCCTGACGCCCGGCTGAACCTCGACGTCAAGGACTGGGGCTCAGTCCGCAGCACTGCCGCCGCCATCGAGCGGCACCAGGTGCACCACCGGGTACTGGTCACCAGTTTTTCCGACCGGCGGCGGCGGGCGGTGCTGAAGCTGCTCAGCCGGCCGGTGGCCTCCTCGGCGGGCGTGGGCTCAACGGCGCTTTTCACCCTGCTGGGCCCTGTGCTCCCGCGTCCGGTGTTCCGGTTTTTGATGCGTCCGGTCCTTCGGGACATCCACGCCCTGCAGGTTCCCGTGCGTTACGGGCGGCTCCGTGTTGTCACGTCCGGCTTCCTCCGGCGCGCCCATGCCCTTGGCCTGGTGGTGCACGTGTGGACCATCAATGACAGCGACGAAATGCACCGGCTCCTCGAACTGGGCGTGGATGGCATCGTCACTGACCGGGCGGACCTGCTGCGCGGCGTGCTGCTGGCCCGCGGCCAGTGGCCGCACCGGCCGGAGGGCTAACCCCGGCCCGTGCTGGTGGACGGATCCTCGTCGCCTTCGGTCGGGTCTGCCCGCAGTTCATCGGGGTTGCTGTCCGGAAGTCCTGCCGGCCCCGCTGTTGTTCCCCCGCCACCGGTGGGTGCCGTGGCATCCCCGGCCAGGCCGTCGTCGTCCGTGCTGCCGGTGCCGTCCCTGTCATTGTCCGTCTCATCGACGTCCCCGCCGAGGGGACTG
The DNA here is from genome assembly GCF_000813845.1 of Pseudarthrobacter phenanthrenivorans. Taxonomy (GTDB): domain Bacteria; phylum Actinomycetota; class Actinomycetes; order Actinomycetales; family Micrococcaceae; genus Arthrobacter; species Arthrobacter phenanthrenivorans_B. The sequence continues at coordinate 205,613 of NZ_JWTB01000007.1, read as the reverse complement.
TCGGACACCGGGGCCGGCGCAGCTCCGGTCTTCAAACCGGGCGCCTTCTGCTTCTCCGCCGACATGGCGTTGGAACCTTCGCTGAGCGACGAGTGGACCTCCACGTCGTCATTGGGGTCGGTGGGATCGGGCACATCCAGCTTTTCCGTTGGCTTCGATGTCCCGGCCAGGTCCTCCATGGCGTTTTCCGCTGCCTTGCCAATGCTGTCGCCGATTCCCATGTGACTGCTCCTTCCGGCTCGCGTGCCGGTGCCCCAGCGGCATACCGGCCCTACTCCTCCAGAATTATCAGCATGCTTACAATTAGTCCAGTGCTGGGGAGTCAGACCGCAGCCGGAGAGGAAGGAAGAGCAGCGTGAGTACTTACCATCCGGAAAATGATCCCGCGAACCCCGACCGGCCGGGACAGGAAGAAGTGGGCGCCGCCCAGCCGCACCTGGATAAGCAGCGCAGCAGGGAATCCGGCCGTTCGGCGAATCCGGACCCCGCCGAGGGCAATGTCACCGGACTGGAGCCCGGCGGGGGAGTGCCCCCGGGAGAGACTCCGCCGGCAGAAGACCAGATGAGCCGGGACCAGGGGCACTCGGAATAGCTGCCAGACGGCCCGGGTCAGGGCGACTTGGTACCGCGGGAGGCCGTGGGCGAGTCACCCTGGCCGGCCAGCTGGCGCTCCAGGCCGTCAACGTCCAGGCGCGTGTTCCAGTTGGTCCAGTCCTCGGGGCGCACGGACGGCCGGCCCAGCAGGTAGCCCTGCCCGGCGCTGATGCCCAGCTCGGTGAGGACCTTGAGCTCGCCCACCGTCTCGATGCCCTCGGCCACCAGGGTGATGCCGACCTGGTCGGTAAAGTCCACCAGGCAGGCCGCCAGCGCCCGCTGGAGGCCGTCCTTGTCCACGTCGCCGATCACGTTCCGGCCCACTTTGAGGAAATCAGGCTGGAGATGGATCATCCGGCTCAGGGCGCCGGCACCGGTGTGGGTGTCGTCGACGGCGATCCGCAGCCCTTTTTCACGGAGTGGATTCAGGGCGGAAATAAACTGCAGGTATTCCTCGTCCGGAATATCCTCCGTCAATTCGAGCACCACCCGGTCGATGGGCAGTTCAATGTGCTCGAACAGTTCCGGCAACCGAGGATCCAGGCAGGACGTCGGCGAAATATTAAGGGAAACGTAAAGGTCTTCCGGCAGGTTTTGGGCGGCCGTAGCCGCGGAGCCCAGCGCAGCAAATTCGAGGTTTGCGCCCAGGCCCACGGCGGCGGCCTCGGCGAACCACAGTTCGGCGGCGGCGCCGTCGTCGCTGACGAAACGGGAAAGGGCTTCCGCCCCGACCACGGTTTTCCCCTCCAGCCCGTAGATGGGCTGGAACGCGGTCATGACCATCTGGTTCTGCAGCAGGGCGCCAATGCGGGAGATGCTGCGGATTGCGTCCAGCTGCTCCGCGAACTGCGGCGGCAGCGCAGGCGCGCCAAGGCGCATGTCCCGGGTGGCCTCCAGCGTTTCCACCACGGTGGCGTCACTGCGCCGGGTCTCGAGAAGGTATTCCAGCAGGGCCCGTTCGGGCACGCCGGGATTCTCATCGAGGCTGTTGCTCAGCCGCTGCCGGACGGCGGCTCCCGAAGGATCCGTATCCGCCAGCACGGCGGCGATAATTCCCCATGCCTGTACCCGAACCGACATTAGCAACGCCCCCAGTTGACGAAGTAATGACCCGATGGCCCAATAATGTTCAAATGTCCAAACGCCTTATAAAAGTACGGTGCTGCCAGACCTGAATTCCGCGGCGGCGAAAAACCAGACACCGCACGCTGATCGTATAACGGCGGCCGGAAAAGCGCAGTAGTTTTGACGTTACTGGTTAGCGCTTTCCTGCTGGTCAGCCAGCAGTTGCGGGATCTGCTCCGGCGGCACCGGGCGGCTGAAGTAGTAGCCCTGCGCGCTGCGGCAGCCCAGGTCGCGCAGGATGGCGGCCTGTTCCGCCGTTTCCACGCCCTCCCAGACGGCATCGAGCCCGCAGGCCCGGACCAGCTGCAGGACCGCAGCCACCAGGGCAGGCTGGCTGGGATCCGTCTCCAGCCCCGTGATCAGCGACCTGTCCACTTTGACCCGGTCCACGGGCAGCCGCCGGAGGTAGCTGATGGACGAGTAGCCGGTGCCGAAGTCATCAATTTCGATTCCCACGCCCAGGCCCCGGAGCCCGCCAAGCGAATAGCGGTCCAGCTCGTTGCCTTTGACGATCGCCACTTCGGTCAGTTCCAGCACCACCTGCTCCGGCTTCACGCCGGTCTCCTGGAGCGTGTTCCGCACATCCTCGATGAACTGCAGGCTCTGCAGGTCCGTGGCCGAAATGTTGACGCGCACCGAGAATGTGCCATCCACCAGGGAGGCGTCGATCCACGTCCGCAGCTGCCGTACCGCCGTCTGAAGGACCCACAGCCCCAGCTGCGAGATCAGCCCGGCCTCTTCGGCGAGGGGAATGAATTCGTCCGGCATGATGAAACCCCGCGTGGGGTGGTTCCAGCGGACCAGCGCCTCCACGCCTTCGATCCTGCCGGTGCCAAGTTCCACCACCGGCTGGTAGTGCAGTGTCAGTGCGTCGTTCCTGATGGCGGCGCGCAGGTCGTCCACCAGCTGGCTGCGGAGCCGCCGCATCAGGAGCAGGGCAGGCTCGAACCGGTGCAGTTTGTTCTGCCCCTCAGCTTTGGAGGCGTACATGGCAACGTCGGCCTCCATCAGCATGTCCTCCGGAGTCTGGCCATCACCGCCCACGCTGAGCCCGATGCTGGCACCGCAGCGCACGCTGCGGCCGGGCAGTTCAACAGGGTCCTGGAGCGAGGCCAGGATCCGGTGCGCCACGACCGCCGCCTGGTCCGCCGACGCCGACGGCATGACGATGGCGAATTCGTCACCGCCCAGGCGGGCTACGACGTCGGACGTCCGGACGGCGGTCCGCAGCCTTTCGCCGACGGTCACCAGCACCTGGTCACCGGCGGTGTGCCCCAGGCTGTCGTTGATGGCTTTGAAGGCGTCCAGGTCCAGGAGCAGGATGGCCGGGCCTTCCTGCGCCGGCTCGCCGTCGGCTCCCGGCCGCGCCTCGAGGGCGGTGCGGAGCGCGTCGAGCAGCGCCGAGCGGTTGGCCAGGCCGGTCAACGGGTCCTGCATGGCCATCTTCTGCATTTCAAGGTGTGCCTCGTGCAGGAGCTGGGTGCGGACCTGGACGCGCTGCTCAAGTTCCGCGTAAATGATCTGCAGGTCCTCGGCCAGGAGGTTGGTGCCCATGATGATCGCGTCGAGCTCGTCCCGCGCGGGCGAGACCTCGATCCGCGAGGTGAGGTCGCCGGAAGCAAGCCGGACAATGCCTTCCAGCAGCTGGGAGAGCCGGGGGTCGTCGTCGGCAAACATGGCCTGTCCTCCTTCGGCGCCTAGTTGGCCTGGGCGCGGTCAGTGCCGAGGGGAAGGCTGACCGTGACCGTGGTCCCGGCACCCAGCGTTGAAGCGACGTCGATGCGGCCGCCGTGGCGGTCCACAATGTCCTTGGAGATGGCCAGTCCCAGCCCGGTTCCCGGGATGGCCCCGTTCATGGCGTTGGAGGCCCGGTAGAACCTGGTGAAGACGTGGTTGATTTCATCGCTCGAGATGCCGATTCCGGTGTCGGCAATCCGTACCGTGGCCCACTTGGAACCGTCGGCCGTGGCGTGCGATTCGCTGCCGACTTCGATCCGGCCGCCGCTGGGCGTGAACTTGATGGCGTTGGACACCAGGTTGGTGAACACCTGCTGCAGCTGCACCTCGTCGGCGAGTATTTCCGGATCCTCGGGAACGGGATCCACGTCGATGGTGACGTTTTGGAGCGTGGCCAGCGGACGCAGCGCCGCGGCCACCAGGTCCAGCGTGTGCCCCAGGCGGACGGGTGCCAGCTGCATGGCGGTGTTGTCCAGGCCGCCGCGCGAGACGCTCAGCATGTCCTCGATGAGCGTCCGGAGCCGTTCGGTGTTGCGGACCACGATGTCCAGCATCTGATGGACCTCGTTGGACACCGGGTGCTCGGTACTTTCCTGGATCATGTCCAGGTAGGCCATGATCGAGGTCAAGGGAGTGCGCAGCTCGTGGTTCACCGTGGCCAGGAAATCGGTCTTGGCCTTGTCGAGTTCCCGCAGCTGCTTGACCACCTGCTGCTGGCTGTTGATCAGGTGGCTTTGGATCAGCCCGTAGGCGGCGTTCCCCGCCACGTGCCGGATCAGTCCCAGTTCCGCATTGGACCAGGCGCGCGGCCTGTCCATAGTGGCGATCAGGATGATGCCCAGCGAGGAATTTCCTTCGCCGATGGGCACGGCCAGAGTCGAGGCGGCTCCGGCGACGGCGGGCGCCGGCTTGTCGTCGTCCCGTGCGTCGGTGTCGCCGCCGTCAGCGGAGAGCGTTTCCGTTCCGGCCCAGAGTGCGTCGGCCGTGGCACGTGCCTCGTCCTCGCAGGGCAGGGCGCCGGGGGGCAGCTCCGAAAGGCCCGGCCGGTGCCAAGTGGCCGTGATGGCGGGAACGCGGTGGTCCTCGAAAGTGCAGAGGACCACGTGGTCGGCCTTGAAGGTACGGCCGAAGCCCGACACCACGTGGTTGGCGATTTCCTGGGGATCGTTGGTGGCGCGCACCGCAGCGGAAACTTCGCGCAGCTGTTCACGGAGCCCCTCGGCCTCCTGCCTGGAGGCCCGGCGCCGGGATACCTGTTCAATGAGGACTGATGCACGGTGGACCAGTTCCTTGGGCGCCGGCGGCTTGGTGATGCAGTCGTGGACGCCCGGCGGCTTTGCCGCTGCTATTTCGGCGGGGCTGTCCAGGTCCACCATGACCAGGACGGGGGCCTGGGACTGCACGGAGGAGAGGAAAGCGTCCGCCACAATGACGGATGGTTCGCCGGCCCGCAGCGCGGTGGCCAGGGTGCCGGCGTCGGCCGCTTCCAGGACGGTGTATCCGGCATCGCGCAGTGCCTGTGCGTTGCGTGCCAGCCGCCCGGTGTCGGGATCGGCGACGACGGCGGTCCGGGGCAGGCGCGCGTCACTCGGCACAGCCGTCACAGTGCTCCCTTCCCTCCCAGTTGAGTACATTCTAGGGGGATGCGGGCTGCGGAGGTCCACAGCGGACGGACGCCGGACCCGGCTGCTGCTGCGCAGCGCGGGGTGATGGCACGCCGTAACGCAGCGCAAGGTGCATCCGCTGGGCGGGAGGGAACATATATTTGACCCGTGCCCTACCCAACAAAGCCGCCGCGTTCCGCCTGGCAGAAGTACCTGATGATCCCCAAGCTCGTCAGGCTCTCGCGGAGCGCCCCCAAGGACCGCAACACTGCGTGGGACAGTTACTGGGCACGCATCACCGCCACCGGCCCGGGCGGCGAGGTCCTCTGGGATTCGGGCAATGACCACGAGTTCCTGGGGTACAAGGACAGCCTCCTGCGCCATCTTGATCCCGGGCTTCCCGTGGTGGACACCGGCTGCGGCCACGGCAGCTTCACCCGCGCGCTGGCGGGGATCTTCCCCCGGGTGGTCGGCGTGGACGTCTCCCCCCACGCCGTGGCCAAAGCGCGCGCCGGGTCCGCCGGGACTGCCAACATGACGTTCGAAGCGCGGGACATGACGGCGGAAGGCGCAGGCGCAGCCCTGGCGCAGTCCATCGGGGCAGAGGACGCGGGCGCGAATGTCTTCATCCGCGGCGTGCTCCACGTCCTGGACCCCGCGCACCAGGCGGCGCTGGTGGAAAACCTGCGGGCCCTGGCCGGACGCCGCGGCACCGTGTTCATGGCCGAAACCAACTTCCAGGGAAACGCGGTTGAGTATGTGTCCCATCTCGGCGCCACCACCAAAGCTATTCCGGCGCCGCTGGAACTGGCCATCCGCGGGCTCCCCATGCCGGGGCACTTCGGCCCCTTGGAGCGCGACCGTGCCTTCCCGGCGTCGTCCTGGGAACTCCTTGAGGATGGCCATGTGACCATCGAGACCAACCCCGCCACAGGGGTCCCCGGCCAGGACCAGGTACCGGGATATTTCGCCGTGGTGCGCCCCCGCCGCTAGCGCTGCAGCGGGCGGCCCCTCCACTCCCGCGCAGATTCCCCGCAGTCCCGCACATCGCCCACAGGGCCCCGGCCCTGCCCTTGACACGGGGCTGCATCCAGAGGCTACATGGTAAGTAGACTTACTAGTTAGCCCGGAAGGGAGAGGAGGTCCGCCATGGCAGGGGATAGAGACGCCAGGAGCCGTGCAGCGGATGAAAGCAGGGACCGCGGGGACCTGGGCGCTGGGCCTGAAGGCGGCAAGATCCGGCGCGGACCGGACTCCTCGACATCCCTGAAGTATTCGCCGCGAGTCGCCGGGTGGAATGGTTCCACACTTTTCAACTCCCGGAGACTGAATTTCATCTACCAGGAACAGCGCGGTGACGGCAGGCAATCGAACTTCTTCCGGTTGGAGAACCCCAACCGCGAAGACGCCTGAGCCGCATCCGCGCCCCAGCGTCCATCCGGCACCGGATCATCCTCCGGAGCCGGCTCCGGCCGCCGGCGCAAGACCTACAGGACCCATCATGAGCAACCTCATTCCATCCGGCGCACTCCGCCGGATGCTGCTTCCCCCCACATACGGACGGCACGTCACCCCGGATACCGAATTCACCATCCTCTCCGTAGAGGTGTGGGCATCCGGACTGGTGGTGAACATCCACCTTCCCGCCGGCGACGCGCCCGAGCCCCGGATTACTCTCCAGGACCACTTGGGGACCGAATACACCCTCCAGGAGTCCGCCACCTTGGGTTCCCGGAACCTCCAGGTGTTCACCCCCTCGGTTCCACCCGGCACCAGGAGCCTGACCGTCCGGTCGGCAGACGATGCCGCCGGCCGGCCCGTGGTGACCTTCGCGGTCCCGTTAATGGCCGTCCCCGAACCACCACGGGAGGCCGCGGCAGTCCGCCGGCCATCCCACGCTCCCGATGACGGGTACGGGCCGGAACTCCGCCGCCCCGCCTGACCGGCGACCGTGGCATCCGCCTGGCCGTCAAAGCTGCCTGACCCTGGCCCGCCGGCCGTGAACGCCGGCCCGACATCATCGCCCGCCGCACCTACCGAAAGGCCCCATCATGCCGGACACCAGCAACTTCACGCCCACCACCGCCATCGTGACCGGCTCCGATTCCGGAATCGGCAAAGCAGCCGCCGTGGCCCTGGCCCGGGCCGGAATGGATGTGGGCGTCACCTGGCATTCCGACGAGGAGGGTGCGGAAAAGACTGCCAGCGAGATCCGCGGGGTGGGCCGCAAGGCGGTGGTCCGGCAACTGGACACCACCGAACTCCGCTCCGCTGCCGGCGTCATCGATGACCTCGCCGCGGAACTGGGCGGCCTGGACGTCTTCGTGAACAACGCGGGGACAGGCGCCAGCACCGCATTCCTCGACATGGACCTCGACGACTGGACGCGGATCCTGGACACGAACCTTAACGGAGCCTTCGTCTGCCTGCAGGCGGCGGCCAGGCGGATGGTCAAGGCCGGAACCGGCGGCCGCCTCATCGCCGTGTCCAGCGTCCACGAATTCCAGCCCCGCGTCGGCTCGTCCGCCTACGATGCGTCCAAGCACGGACTTGGCGGCCTGATGAAGACACTGGCCCTGGAACTGGGGCGGTACGGCGTCACCGCCAACACCGTCGCCCCCGGTGAGATCGCCACGCCCATGACGGGGCAGGAGGACCAGGATCCGACGGCGACGGATCGGCCCGGAGTGCCCCTGGGGCGTCCCGGGAACGCATGGGAGATTGCGGACGTCGTTGCGTTCCTCGCCTCGCCGGCGTCCAGCTACGTCACCGGTGCAGCCTGGGTGGTGGACGGTGGAATGCTGCAGATGGGGCCGCAGGCCGGCTCCCACATCACCAGCAACGACTGGCGCGAGGCCTAGGCGGCGCCTGGGGCGGCGGTGGCCGCGCGGTGCTGCCGGATGACAGTCACATAGGCGCCCGTTGCTTCCGTGGCAAGCGCTTTCCTGCCGCTTGCTGGCATGATGGAGCGCATGCGCATTCTTATCGCTCCGGACAAGTTCAAGGGGTCCCTGACGGCTGCTGAGGCGGCTGCCGCCATTGCGAAGGGGGCGTTGCGGGTGTACCCGGACGCCGTCGCCACCCAGTTCCCCATCGCCGACGGCGGGGAAGGCACCCTGGAGGCGGCTGTCGCGGCCGGCTACGAAGAGCGGTTGAACGCGGTGGTCGGTCCCATCCTGGCTCCGCTCGGAGCGGCCTGGGCCATCCACAAAGCGGCCGACGGCAAGGTGACGGCCGTGATCGAGACTGCCCAGGCCTCGGGCCTGGCCGATATGGAGCCGACCCCCGAAAACGCACTGCGCGCGCACAGCTACGGCTGCGGCCAGCTCATCGCGGCGGCCCTGGACGCGGGAGCCACGGAGATCGTCCTGGGGCTGGGCGGATCGGCGATGACCGACGGCGGCAGCGGCGCCCTGCGCGCCCTTGGCCTGAAGCCCCTGGACCGGGCAGGGAACATGGTGCCCCTGGGCGGGGGCTCGCTGGCCGACGTCGTCGCCCTGGATACCAGCGCGCTGGACCCGCGCCTCAGCGCCACCACCTTCCGCATCGCCGTGGATGTCCGCAACCCCCTGTATGGCCCCTCCGGCGCGGCGCACGTTTTCGGCCCCCAGAAGGGTGCGGACCAGGACAGTGTGGAAAGGCTCGACGCCGGGCTGCGCAACTGGGCGTCCGTCCTGCGGGAAGCAACGGGCCGGGACGTGAACGTCCCCGGCGCCGGCGCCGCCGGTGGCTTCCCGGCGTCGTTCCTTGCCTTCACCAACGCCAGCCTGGAGGGCGGGTTCGCGCTGGTGGCCGGGCTGACCGGGCTGGCCGCCCAGTTGGGCCAGGCAGACCTGGTGATTACCGGCGAAGGGTCGATGGACTCGCAGTCACTCACCGGCAAGGCGCCGATTGCGCTCGCGGACGCCGCCAGGGAGCGCGGTATTCCCGTCATCGTGGTGGCAGGCAGGATCCTGGTGACCTTCGAGGACCTGGCGGCACACGGCGTGGTGGCGGCGGCACAGTTGCTGGATGTCGCGGCAGGCCCGGACGACGCGGTGGCGAACGCGGCCAAGTACCTGGCCTGGGCCACAAGCCAGGTTCTCGAAGGGGCCTAGCCCTGCTTTGTGTCAGCCCACGATTGTGGTGTTGCGGCGGCGCCGGAAAACCAGGACCGCGATGACCACCAGGACGGCAATGCCGGCGATAACCCAGGGGGCGTAGTTCAAGCGCGTCGACTCATTCTGTGCCGACTCGCCCGTGCCGGGGTTGGCCGGGCCGGTGGATGCGGTATCCCCGGGGGAAGGCGTGGGAGACGTGGCAGCCGCCCATGCCCCTCCTGCGGATCCCGACGCCACCTGGCCGGGGACTGGGGCGGGCGCCGCAGCGCCGGCCGGCAGGGCGGGGGCGGCCATGAGCAAAAGGGCCAACAGGGTGGTTCGCAGGAACGTTCGCATGCAGTCTCTCCTCGTGGATGGGGCGGGTCGGATGGTGCGGGCCCTCAGGCCCCGGTTTCGTAGTGCGGTTCGGCAACGGGCTTGGACTCCGGTGACCCCTTTTCCCGCAGGTAGACCGATGCGCCCACCAGGACGGCAACGGCCAGGAACTCGCTCTGCCAGTTCTGGAAGGACTCGAACCAGAAGCGGCTGGTGCCCAGGTACTGCAGGAAGGTAATGCCGGGCTGGCCGTGGCTTTGCTGGTCCTGGTTGTACTCGTCCACGCCGCCGGCGGCGTGCAGGAGGAACGAGGCCAGGAACAAGGCGAAGAACAGTGTCGACAGGGAGTGCTCGTAGAACTTGAGCGCCACCCCGCCCCGACGGATGGGCCATGGCGTGGCCCTGCTGATGTTCGCATCGCGGGGGTCTTCATCCTGCGGGGCCTTCCTGCCCATCGGCTTGGACTCGGACGAGCCCTTCTGGAACAGGAACACCGTCAGCACCACGTACATGGCCATCTGGAGGAACTCCGATTCCCAGTTCTCAAAGGTGGCTTCCACGAACGCGCCGGTGCCCAGGAACTGCAGGACCGAGACCGCAGGCTGCCCATGCGCCTGCTGGTCTTCGCTGTAGGAGGCGGCTCCGGAAAGAATCATGCCCACGAAAAACGCCACGAAGAGGCCGGCGTTGGCCAACAGCAGTCCGTGCTCTTTTGCCCATCTGCGCATGTCTTACTCCTTCTCCGATGCGGGCGGGAGCATCCTGCCTGATGCCCGCTTGTTCAGGCTGAGCGGCACAAAAACCAGCATGACCACCATGACGCCCAGCAGCGCCCCGCCTGCGGTCACGCCCGCGGACCGGCCCGCGGCGACGTCGAACACCAGCGCGGCGGTGCCGGCACTCAGCAGGGCGATGCCGCCAAGCGCGATCTTGGTGATGCTGTCGGCGCTGGAAACCAGCGTTTCCTTGAGCCGTTTGCGGAAGAGCCTGCGGTGCACGCTGACCGGAAGCAGGATGAAGGCGGTGGTCAGGGCCGCGATAACGACATTGGTGAGGTACAGCCCCACCTCCCAGTCGTCCAGCTTTTCGAAGCGCTGCTGGAACGGCAGTGTCAGCAGGAAGCCGGCCAGGATCTGCACGCCGGTCTGCAGGACGCGCAGCTCCTGCAGGAGCTCCGCCCAGTTGCGGTCCAGCTGTTCCTCGCGGGTTTCGTTCCGCCCCGTCCGGCCGGTGTAGTCCTCAACTTCGGACATGTGCGCTCCTTTCTTTCCGTCCAGGGCCCAGGCCTTCTTTCTACTCCTCCCATACCCAGAAACAAGGCCGGCCGTTGCGCGCGCCACGACATTTGATAAGTTTACTGATTATTACCCGAACTGGTGGACTTGCTCCGTTGCCCGGGATAGCTTCAAAGAGCCGGGACATGGCGGAGTCTTTCCAACCGACACAGGTCAACCGACACAGGCAGGCGGACTATGAGCGACAGTGACAAGCAGGCAGACCAGCCGAAGGATCCGCGCGGCGGCTACCACTCGGGCCCGTTCCCCGAGCAGGAACAGAAACAGCCCGGCCTGACTGCGCCCATGGATCCCAAACCGGACCATGGTGAGCTCAGCTACGAGGGCCATGGCAAGCTCGCCGGAAAGGTCGCGCTGATCACCGGCGGAGACTCCGGCATCGGCAAGGCAGCGGCCATCGCCTTCGCCCGGGAAGGCGCCGACGTCGCCATCTCCTACCTCCCCGAAGAGGAGGACGACGCGCAGGACACCGCAGAATGGATCCGCAAAGCCGGACGCCGCGCGCTGCTCTTTGCCGGTGACGGCCGGGAGGAGGACTTCAGCACGCGCATCGTGGAGGAGACCGCAGCCGAATTTGGCCGGCTCGACATCCTGGTCCTGAACGCGGCCTACCAAAAGAACCGTGAGAGCCTGGAGACCCTCCCCACCGCAGAGTTCGACCGCGTCTTCCGCACCAACCTGTACTCGCTGCTGTGGTCCGCACGCGCAGCGGTGCCGCACCTGAAGGCCGGCGCGTCCATCATCACCACGGCCTCGATCCAGGCCTTCAACCCATCGCCGGGCCTGATCGACTACGCCATGACCAAGGCAGCGCAGGTGGCTTTCACCAAAGCCCTGGCACAGGAACTCGGGCCCAAGGGAATCCGCGTGAACGCGGTGGCGCCGGGGCCCATCTGGACCCCCCTGATCCCTGCCACGGAGTGGCCGGACAAGCTCCCGTCCTTCGGCCAGGACACGCCCCTGGAACGGGCAGGGCAGCCCGCGGAACTCGCCGCCGCCTACGTGCTGCTCGCCTCGGAGGACGGCTCCTACATCTCCGGCGCCGTCCTGCCCGTCACCGGCGGCAAGGGACTGTGACGGCGCAGCAGAAAGCACCACATAGACCAGCAATATCGGCAATCAACAACAGGAGGAAGCATGACGCAGGAAAACCAGCAGGCTGAACCCGAGACCGCTCCCGGCGGCTACGGCACCCCCACGGCCGAGCAGGAGGCGGCCGGAGCCCAGGGCGGCCAGGGGCAGCAGTCCGGCGGCGGCACTTCTTCCGCCGGCGCTGACACCAACGATCCGCAGTCCGGAACGGGCCAGCAGCCCGTTCCGCACGACATGGACCTTCCCTCCAGCGCAGCCGAGATCGATGAATCCAACGACGATTCCCGAGGCTCGGCCCCGGTGTCCTCCGAGTCCGGCCAGGAGGCCACGGGCATCCCGGACGGCAGCGGCAACGACCTGCCGCAGGAAAAGTCGCCCAATGACGACGGCGAGAACTTCGACGCCGGATAAAGACCGTCCGGCCAGCGGCCCCTGCTTCCACTGCCACTCCGGCGGTGGAAGCAGGGGCTTTCGCTGTTTCCGGGGGTGGCGGAAGGGGGAATAGATCCTGCCCGGCTGGGTACGGAATACGCGAAACCAACGTGCCGGGCAACGGGCAGCAGCATGCACCTGGTGCTGCCCGCCGGCGCCAACGCCGATGCCGGAAGGGTGGACTGTGGGCATGAGAACTTCGGAACAGTGGGCGCGGCCCCAGGACCGGACGAGCCAAGTGGTGATGGACGTCCTGATCCCCACCTGCAACCGGCCGGCCGAACTCGCCGTCACCCTCGCGGGACTGGCCGCGCAATCCGGGCCGGCCTTCGCCGTCGTTGTCAGTGACCAGTCAGCCGGCCAGCCCGCCTGGGAGCACCCCGCCGCCACGGCCATGGTGCGCGTCCTGGAAGCCCAGGGCCGTCCCGTCACGCTGCTGCGGCACCTGCCACGGCGCGGGCTGGCCGAACACCGCCAGTTCCTGCTGGACCAGTCCACGGCGGCCCAATGCCTCTTCCTGGACGACGACGTCTGGCTGGAGCCGGGAGCGCTGGAGCGGCTGAGCGGGGCGCTGGACCGGCTGCAGTGCGGCTTTGTCGGCATGGCCCCGCAGGGGTTGTCCTTCCTGGGCGACCGGCGGCCGGAACAGACCGCCCCCTTCGAGGCCTGGCAGAGCCCGGTGGTCCCTGAGCGCATCCGGCCCGGTGAGCCGGGTTTTGAACGGTGGCCGCTGCACAGCGCAGCCAACCTCAGCCACGTCAGCGCCGATTTGTCGCTCCAGCCGGGCGAATGGGTGCCCTACCACGTGGCGTGGCTGGGCGGCTGCGTCCTGTACCGCAGGGAGGCGCTGAACGACGCCGGTGGCTTCCGTTTCTGGACCAGCCTTCCGGCAGACCACGCCGGCGAGGACGTCGTGGCGCAGTGGCAGGTGATGGAACGGCACGGCGGGGCGGGCATCCTGCCCGCCGGGGCGGTCCACCTGGAGGCACCCACCACCGTGACGGACCGGCGGGTGGAGGCGTACGACGTGGTCCTGGACAAGGACCGTGTCTGACCGGGCCGACCTACAAGGGGGTGGCAGGAAGGCGCTGGTGCCCACCTCCCGGCGCCGCCCCGGCCCGTGGATACGCGACGAACGCGAAGCGCTGCGAATCCGGGGACCAGCTGTTGACGTTGAGGGTGCCCTGGCCGCCCAAAACCGGCCACGTGTGCAGCGGTGTAGCCCAGTCGCCGGTGGAAACAAGGACGACGTCGACGGGCAGGTCGGCGGGGTGGCCCTGCGTCCCGGCGGGGAAGCGGATGAAGCTGGCCAGCCGGCCGTCGGGGGAGAGGTGCGGAAACCAGTCGACCGTTCCGCTCTGCGCCAGCCCTTCGAAGCCGCTGCCGTCATGGCGGACACGGGCCAGTTGGGCATGGCCGGGGGCGGTGGTGAAGGATTCCGTGTTGAGGTACAGCCAGCCGCCGTCCGGCGAATACTCGGGCCCATCGCAATGGCCGGGGCCAACGTCCACGGTCTCTGCCGGGCCGCCGCCGGATGGCATGGTCCGGAGCCGGCCCGGCAGTCCGAAGTCGCCGCCCTCGATGTCCACATACGCCAGCCGTCGGCCGTCGGGGCTGACGCCGTGGAGGAAATGGAACGAGCCGTCGTCGTCCGTGATCCGGGTCGCCTGGCCTCCCAGGAGGGGTGCCCGGTAGATGTGGCCGTCCTCCCCGGACAGGAAGACGCTGCTCCCGTCCGGGTCCAGGACGTGGTCATTGTTGAGCGCGGGGACCCCGGTGAGCGGAATTTCCGTGAGCGCACCGCTGGCCAGTTCCAGCCGCCACAGCCTGCCGTCCCCATTCAGGACCAGCGCCCGGCCGTCAAGCGTCCAGTTGGGTGCCTCAAGGAGCATATTCCCGGCGGCGTATGCCATCTCCTGATCGCCACTGACGGAGGCAACCCGGATTTCGCAGTGCTGGCCGGGCTGCAGGCTGCGCATCGAGGATTCAGTCCTTGCTGCTGAAGGCGGCGTCGAAGCTGGTTTGGGAGGCGGGGAAGTCGTACTTCTTGAGGTTGGCGAGGGCTTCGGGGGCGCCGTGGAGGCGGTCCATGCCGGCGTCTTCCCACTCGATGCTGATGGGTCCGTTGTAGCCGATGGCGGCGAGGGCCCGGAAGGAGGCTTCCCAGGGGACGTCGCCGCGGCCGGCGGAGACGAAGTCCCAGCCGCGGCGCGGATCGCCCCACGCGAGGTGGGAGCCCAGGACGGTGTTGCGTCCGGTCTGGCGGACCTTGGTGTCCTTGCAGTCCACGTGGTAGATCCGGTCTTTGAAGTCCCAGATGAAGGAGACGGGGTCGATGCCCTGCCACATCATGTGGGAGGGGTCCCAGTTCAGGCCGAACGCTTCGCGGTGGCCGATCGCTTCGAGGGTGCGGACGGTGGTCCAGTAGTCGTAGGCGATTTCGGAGGGGTGGACTTCGTGGGCGAAGCGGACGCCGCATTCGTCGAAGACGTCCAGGATGGGGTTCCAGCGGTCGGCGAAGTCCTGGTAGCCGGCGTCGATGACTTTTTCCGGGACGGGCGGGAACATGGCCACGTATTGCCAGATGGAGGAGCCGGTGAACCCGACGACGGTGTCCACGCCGAGTGCCTTGGCGAGCCGGGCGGTGTGTTTGAGTTCCTCGGCGGCGCGGGTGCGGACGCCTTCGGGGTCACCGTCGCCCCAGACCTTGGACCCGACGATGGCCTGGTGCCTGAAGTCGATGGGGTCATCGCACACGGCCTGGCCCTTGAGGTGGTTGGAGATGGCCCAGACCTTGAGGTTGTACTTGTCCAGGAGTTCGAGCTTGGACTCGACGTAGCCGGGTTCGTCCCAGCGCCAGGCGTCCAGGTGGTCGCCGGAGACGGCGATTTCCAGGCCGTCGTAGCCCCAACCGGAGGCCAGGCGCGCGACTTCCTCGAGGGGCAGGTCGGCCCACTGGCCGGTGAACAGGGTGAAGGGGCGGGGCATGGTCAGGCTCCTTGGCTTAGTGGCGGACGACGGTGAGGGTGCTCTTGTTGGCGGCGGATTCCTCCACCGCGTTCAGGACGTACTGGACGTTCAGTCCCTCTTCGAACGACGGCGAGGGCCGGCTTCCGTCCTTGATGGCCAGCAGGAAGTCGCGGACCTGGTGCGTGAAGGTGTGTTCCCAGCCGATGATGTGGCCCTGCGGCCACCAGGCCTCCAGATAGGGGTGGTCGGGTTCGTTGACCAGGATCCGGCGGAAGCCCTGCTCCCGGACCGGGACGGTGGCGTCCAGGAAGCCGAGTTCGTTGAGGTTTTCCAGGTCGAACAGCAGGCTGCCCTTGTCCCCGTACACCTCGATCTGCAGGCTGTTCTTCCGGCCGGTGGCCACCCGGGACACCTCGACGGAGGCGACGGCTCCGGAGGCGAGGGTCAGCGTTGCCCAGGCGGCGTCGTCGACCGTCACCTCCTCGGTGCCGTTCTCCCCGGGACGCTGCCCCACAAAGGTGTTGAGCCGGCCGGATACCTCGGTGACCTGGTCGCCCAGGAGGAACAGGACCTGGTCGATGGCATGGCTGGCGATGTCCCCGAGCGCGCCGGACCCCGCGGTTTCCTTCCGCAGCCGCCACGTCATGGGTGCCTGGGCGTCGGCGAGCCAGTCCTGCAGGTACGCTGCACGGACGTGCCGGACGGTGCCCAGCCGTCCCTCTGCGATGAGTTCCCGGGCCAGGGCCAGGGCAGGGACGCGGCGGTAGTTGAAGCCGATCATGGACTGGACGCCGTTGGCGCGGGCCTTCGCGGCCGCGGCCGTCATGAGTTCGGCTTCGGCGAGCGTGTTGGCCAGGGGTTTTTCGACCAGGACGTGCTTGCCCGCCTCCAGCGCCGCGATGGCGATCTCGGCATGCATCCAGCCCGGGGCGCAGATATCCACGACGTCGATGTCGTCGCGGGTGATGACCGTGCGCCAGTCCGTGGCCGATTCTGCCCAGCCGTACTTGGCTGCTGCCTCGGCCACGGCGCCGGCATCCCGGCCCACGAGGACCTTCTGTTCGAAGGCCGGGACGTCGAAGAAGCTGGCCACGTTCCGCCACGCATTCGAATGCGCCTTGCCCATGAAGGCGTAACCGATGGCGGCTACCCCCAACGGACGGGAGGCCGGTGGTTCTGACGTGTGTGCGGGTGTGGTCATGATGCGTTCCTGCGTGCTTCCTGCTTGCTGGACGGTGCTGGATCTTGCTGGACGGTGCTGGATCCTGCCGGGGATGCTGGCTGCCGGGATGGCGGGTGCCGGGGTGGCGTCCGTGTCAGAGGGTGGCGGACTCCGGCGCCCAGTCCTCGGGGAGTGCGGCGGAGGCCGGGGCCGAGCTTTCGACGTTCACGAACGTGCCCGAATCGATGGATTCGGAGATGGACACCATGGTGTCCAGGACGTGGTACGCCAGTTCGCCGGTGGCCCGGTGGGCTGTCCCGGCCCGCAGGGAGCGGGCCATGTCCAGCACGCCCATGCCGCGGCCGTTGGCGGGCCCGGTGGCCGGGACGGTGGTCCAGTCCTCGTCGCCGGCGCGCCAGAGCTTGATGTCACCGGTGAAGTAGTTGGGGTCCGGCAATGACAGGGTGGCTTCGGTTCCGGTGATTTCCACGAAGCCCATCCGGGTGCGGGGGGACTCGAAGGAGAAGACGCTGTGCGAGGAGGCCCCGGATTCGAACTGGGCCATGGCCGAGACGTGGGTGGGCACCTCGACGGTGAATTCCTCGCCGGCCTTGGGCCCGGAACCGATCACCCGCACGTCCTTGGCCTTGGACCCGACGGCGGCCACCTTGCGGATGGAGCCGAACGCCTGGACCAGGGTGGTGAGGTAGTACGGGCCCATGTCGAACAGTGGGCCGGCGCCATGTTGGAAGAGGAAGGCCGGGTTGGGGTGCCAGGATTCCGGGCCGGGGGTCTGGAACGTGGTCATCGCGGTCAGCGGGGTGCCGATGTCGCCCCGCTGGATCAGGCGGAGGGCGGTCTGGATGCCTGCGCCCAGGAAGGTGTCCGGGGCGCAGCCCAGGCGGATGCCGGCGGCGTCAGCGGTTTTGAGCAGGCCCAGCCCGGATTCCCGGTCCAGGCTGAACGGCTTTTCGGTCCAGACGTGCTTGCCGGCGTTGACGGCGGCCGTGGCCACCTCAACGTGCGCTGCGGGGATGGTGAGGTTGACGATGATTTCGACGTCCGGGTGGTTCAGGGCCTTGTCCACACCGCCCCACTCGGCGATGCCGTACTCCGTGGCGCGTGCCTCGGCGGCTTCCTCGAACAGGTCGGCGATGACGTGGACCTTGAGGTCCGGGAAGGCCGTGAGGTTGTCCAGGTACTGCTTGCTGATCACGCCGGCGCCGATGACGCCGACGCCTACCGGGCCGCTGCGGACCGGCTTGGCTGCTGGGGTGCTCATGCCTGCGCTCCTTCTGCTCCAGTGGTGCTGTTGCTGTTCAGGAAGGTCAGGGACTGGGCAATGCCCTCGAAGATGTCACCGGCGTAGTCGTCGAACTCCACCACGCCCACCTCCAGGGACTTGGCGGCGGCGATGACGTCCAGGACCGGGACCTTGCCCTGGCCCGCCGGCTGCTGGGCTTTGTTGTCCTTGTTGAGGGGGCCGTCCTTGATGTGGATGAACTTCACCCGGTCACCGAGCCGGCCCAGGAGCTCGACGGGGTCCTGGCCGCCCACTGCGGCCCAGTAGGTGTCCACTTCAAGGACCAGTTCCGGGTCCAGCAGTGACGCGAAGTACTCAAGGGCGGTCCGGCCCTCGATGGTGGACTCCAGTTCCCACGCATGGTTGTGGTAACCCACGCGGATGCCGTACTCCGCACCCTTCCTGGCGGCAGCATTCAGCTTCCCTGCGGTGGCCTGGATGTCTTCCGCTTTCTGCCAGTGCTCGGCGGGCAGGAACGGGTCGATTACCGTGCTGATGCCCAGTCCCCTCGCCGCCGCGAAGATTTCGTCCTGGTCCTGGCTCATCAGGGGTGCGTGGCCGGACGGCGCGGTGAGCCCGTTTTCCTTCAGGGCAGCGCCCAGTTCGTTGGCCGTGGCCACGAAGTTGTACGGCTCGACCTGCGTGAAGCCGATCTCCGCCACCCGCTTGATGGTCCCCGGAAGATCCTCCGACATGGCGTTGCGGAGGGTGTAAAGCTGCAGTGAGTACGACATGGATTTCCTTTGGTGGTTCTGGTGGTCGTGGAGGTCGGGGTCAGCGGCCGGCGAGGGAGCCGCCGATGCCGCCAACGCTGAAGTACTTGTTCAGGGTGGCGAAGACGATAACGGGCGGGAGCATCATGACCACGGCCAGGGCCATGACGGATGTCCAGTCAGTTGCATTCTGCTGGAAGAAGGACTGCACGCCCATGGGGAGCGTGAAGATTTCGTTGGAGCGGAGGAACACGATGGCTACGAGGTAGTCATTCCAGGCGAGGAGGAAGGCGAAGATGGCGGTGGAAAGGACGCCGGGAAGGGAGTTCCGCAGCACCACTTTGGTGAAGGACCCGAAGACGGAGCAGCCGTCGATCCAGGATGCTTCCTCCAGGCTGATGGGGATGGAGTCGAAGTAGGCGGCCATCATCCAGGTGGCCACGGTCATGGTGGAACCCACGTAGATGATGGTCAGGCCCAGGAGGTTGTCCACCAGGCCCATGCCGGCGAACAGGATGAACAGCGGCACCACGGAGGTGATGATGGGGAGGGACTGCATCACGAACAGGAGCAGGGAGTACCCGGAGACTGCCTTGCTGCGGCCCCGGGAAAGGACATAGCCGGCCGGGGCCGCGACGGCCACCGAGACCACCACGGTGGACAGGGTGGTGACCAGGCTGTTCTTGAGCCAGGTGGCTGCCAGGGTCTTGGAGAAGACGTTGCCGAGGTTCTCGAAAGTCAGCCCGGTCGCGGTGCTGTTGGGTCCGGGAGTGAAGGCCAGCAGCACGGTAACCATGATGGGAACCAGCACGATCCCGGTGATGATCAGGATTGCTGCGAAGCGCCACCAGCGGCCGCGCTGGCCGGCTTCGGAGAGGACCCTGCGCCGTTTGGCGGCGTCGATGCCGAGTGCGGGGCCGGATTCGGGATGGGCGTGAAGGACTGCGCTCATTATTCGACGCTCGACTTTCGGATCTGGCGATACAGGATGACGGAGATGACCACCAGGGTCATGGTCATGAGGAAGGCGATGGCGACGCCGGGTCCGGTGGCGAAGTCCTGGAACACGGTCCGGTAGGCCAGGACCACCAGGGAGGTGGTGGCGTTGACCGGGCCGCCGCCGGTGAGGAGGTAAATGGTGGGGAAGTCGTTGACGCAGAAGATGGTCATCAGGATCCAGCTGATGTACGTGGAGCGGGCGATCAGCGGCAGGGTGATCTGGGTGAACTGCTGCCAGCGGCTTGCCCCGTCCATGCTGGCCGCCTCGTAGACGGTGGTGTCAACGGAGGCCAGGGCGGCGGAGATCATCATCATCATGAAGGGGAAGCTGACCCAGACCTTGAACACCATGACGGTGACGGAGGCCAGGGTGGGATCCGCCAGGAAGAGCGGGGTGCCCATGCCCAGGTTCCGGAACAGCGCCGGGATCAGGCTGTCCGGGGTGGCCACCAGCCAGTTCCACGCGGTGGAGGACACCACGATGGGCACCACCCAGGGCAGGAGCAGCAGGACCTTGAACGTGTTTCTTCCCGGGATCCTGGTGCGCAGGAGCAGGGCCAGGCCGAGGCCAACGAGCCAGGAACCGAAGACGCCCACGATGGTGAACCACAGCGTGAACTGGGCCGCCTTCCAGAACGCGGGCGAGGTCAGGACGGTGGCGAAGTTCTGGCCGCCCACGAAGTTTCCGGTCTGGAGGAGGTTTCCGTCGTGTGTGGCCTGGATGGCGGCGTAGATGAGCGGGTAGCCGTGGATCAGGACAAGGAGGACAACGGAGGGGAGCAGGAGCCAGAAGAACGTCCTGGTGGCCTGGGCCGAGAGTTTGCTCTTGCGCTTGCCGGGGGCGGCCCCGGACCTGCCGGGGGCAAGCCCGCGGCGGGCCCGGGCAAAGCCGGACTGGGTGGTGGTGCTGGACATGGGCGCTCGGTCCTACTTCTTCAGGACCGACTCGAGGCCGGATTGGAAGGTCTGCAGGGCAGTCTTGGCGTCGGCCTTGCCGGTGATGATGGTCTGGCTGAACTGGTTCAGTGCCTGGCCGCCGTCAAGGGCCGCCAGGTTGGCATTGAGCCGGCTGCCCTGTGCGGCGAAGGTCTTGGCAATGGGCTGCCAGTCCTTGACGATCTTGACGTTGTTGGGGTCGTTGGCGAACTCGGGGATCTCCGTGATCGACTTGAAGACCGGCAGGGCGGACATCAGTTTCTTCTGCCACAGCTGTTTGAGCTGGCCCAGGTAGTACACCAGGAACTCCTCCGAGGCTTCCTGCGAAGGGGTGTTGGTGTACATCATGATGTTGTTCGGGAAGACGATGGTGGCCTTGTCCCCGTGCGGGCCCTTGATGGGGTCAGCCACCAGCAGGTCGCCGGAGGTGTCGCCCACGCGCTGCGGTACGTTGACCTGGAACAGGCCGTAGCCCGCCTTCCCGTCCTTCCACTGGGCGGACATGTTGTCCGTGGTGTAGCTGACGGCAGCAGGGTCCACGATGCCGTTGGACACCAGCTCCAGCACGAACTCCATGGCCTCGACGTTGCGGTCATTCATCAGGTCCAGCTCGCCGTCCTTGTTCCAGACACCGCCGCCGTTGTTGACCATCATCATGATCATGGAGTGGTTGGCATAGTTGTTGCCCGCGCCCGCGCCGGTGGTGAAGCCGAACGCACCCACCTTCTTCAGCGCCTTGCCGGCTTCCAGCAGCGACGGCCAGTCCGTTGGCAGCGCGACGTTGGCCTTTTCGAACAGCGACTTGCGGTACCAGAAGACGCGCATGTCCAGCTGCCAGGGGACGGCCACATAGCCCTTGTCCGACTTGAACGGATCCAGCACGCCGGGCAGGAAGTCGTCGAACTGGCCATTGGCCTTCAGCTTCTCGATTACCTTGTCCGCGTAGGCAATCTGGCCCTGCTGCTCGAACTGGAACGCCTGGAAACCGCCGCCGGTGGAGACTGCGGGTCCTGTCTTTGACGCGATGG
Organism: Pseudarthrobacter phenanthrenivorans; assembly: GCF_000813845.1. Lineage (GTDB taxonomy): Bacteria > Actinomycetota > Actinomycetes > Actinomycetales > Micrococcaceae > Arthrobacter > Arthrobacter phenanthrenivorans_B. The sequence continues at coordinate 184,208 of NZ_JWTB01000007.1, read as the reverse complement.
CGGAGGAGAAGGTCTGGTAGAAATTGTTCCACTGGATGATCTGGTAGGACGCTTTGGCGCCGTTGGCCCCCGAGAATCCTTCCGCGATGCCCTTCGCGGCGTCGTTGTAGGCGGGGGTTGCCCAGGGCATGTCCCAGAACTTGACGGTGCCGCCTGCACCGCCGCCGCCTCCCTGGGTTGCCGAACCGCCGCCGCAGGCAGCCAGGAGCGGGGCTGCTGCTGCGGCAGCCGTCAGGCCGAGGAAACCGCGCCGGGAGAAGGAGCGGCGCTGTTCGGAAGTTGCGTTCATGATGTGTCCTTTCGGGACCGGCGGGCGTGGTGCGCCGTAGATGCGGTCCTGCTCATCGTTGAGAGTGGAGGTGGGACTGGACTGTGCTTTGGACTGCTTGGCTGTTGGACTGCTTGTGTGGTTGCGTATCGGTGGACTGGTTACGTGGCAGCGAGGGTTGCGTAGAGGTCGGCCAGCCGGGCGAACCCGGACAGGTCGTCCGGCAGGGTGCCGGCGCCAAGATGGTCCTTCAGGCGCCGCCACGCTGACCGGTGGGCGGATTCGTAAAGCGTGGGGAGCATAAGTTCGCCGTGGGCCCCGGTGACCCGGATTGTCGCAGGCCAGGCGGCGTCCGGATCGGGCACCTGGACGGCCACCCCGCCGTCGGCGGTGTAGAGCCGGATGTCGACGCCGGCCGGCCGGGCAGCGGTGAGCACGCCCTGGGCGGTGAACGGGGCGCCGTTGGCCAGCCTGCCGCAGACCGTGTACCCGGTGGTGTCGCTGCGGATGACGCGCACGCCATCCAGCTGCCCGCTGACTGCCAGCAGGGCGGCGAGGTGTGCAGCCAGGAGCTCCTTGGATTCCGTGCCCGGTGCCGAAGCCGCAACACTGTCCAGCAGTGCGGCGGTGCCCAGGGCACTGCGCACCGCACCGCGGGCGTCCGGCTGGCCGCTTCCGGCCACCAGCGCAGGATTCGAGGCCCAGCGGAGGTCAAGGACGACGGCGGTTCCAGCGGCATGCGCCGCAGCGGCCAGTTCCGTGGTGTCCTCGGGAACCGGGTTGACCACCACGACACCCCGCGTCCCGGCCGCGACAGCGGCGGCGGCCTCAGTCGTCCAGCCCGCACCGCCGGCCAGCACCAGCACGTCGGCCGTGCCTGCCTGGTCTTCCCCGGCCGGCTGGAACGTTGCGGGCAGCGAAGCCAGGGTCTGCGTGACCGCCCCGGCCTCCACTGCGGCCGGGGTTGCCGACACCGTGTACCGGCCGCTCATGCGGAGACTCCTGCTTTGTCGGCGGCTGCATGCCCTGCCGCGGCGGCCGCCACCGTGGCCCCGGCGATGTCGAGGGCGAAGGTCAGGTCATCGATGAGGGCCTGGGCGGACGGAGCCTGCCTGGTCCCGCGGGCCAATGCGGCAAGTTCCCGCCATTCGCCTTCGTAGCCGTTGTGTCCATAGGGGCCGAAGGTCCTGGTTTCGCTGCCGCGGGAGAAGGTGGCGGCGGCGGAGCCGGCCTGGACGTAGGACGGGGTGAAGTCGATCCGGAGCGCCTCGTCGTCGGCGATCGCCTCGAAGGTCCATTCAGGCTTCCAGGTGCTGCCCATGACGGCGCGCAGTTCGATGGACCGCGTCGGGGTGCGCAGCGATACGGCGTAGCCGAACGGACGGACGTGGAATACCTGCAGCACTTCGACGTCGGCGAAGTCCGGCGTGAACCGGCGGACCAGCGGCAGGTCGTGGATGGCCAGCCCCATGATCCCGCCCTGGAGCGCGCCCTTGATCACCTCAAGGTCCGAGTAATCCGGGTTGCCGGAAGCAGGCCGGGTCACGATCTCGGTAGCGAAGTCCTCGAAGCGCGCATTGGGCGGCAGGACGATGGAGGAGCGGATCGTATGCACCCGGGCCGTGAGGTCGTCCCAATGCTGTTCCGCGGCGAGCCAGCCGGGGTCGAAGGTGTGCATCGCCCCGACCACGATCGGTACCCCGGTTTCGGTGCTGACGGCCGAGATGCGTTCGGCTTCGGCTGCGTTCATGGCAAAGGGCTTTTCGCAGAGCACCGCTTTCTTGCCCGCCCTGCAGGCTGCGATGACCTGCTCTGCGTGGAACTGGTGCGGGCTGCAGATCGCCACGATGTCCACGCCGGTGTCACCCAGCAGGTGGTCAACGCTGGTGCTGGCGGTTGCGCCAACCCGCGCCGCCACGGAGGAGGCAACTGCGGGATCCACATCCATGATGTGCCGAACTTCCAGGATGTCCCGGAGCCGGGCCAGTGCGGGGAGGTGGATGGCCTGGGTGACAGGTCCGGCGCCGAGGATGCCGACGCCGAGGGGCCGGTCTGGTGGCGCTGCATGGTGGGACAAGTTCAATTACCTCTTTGTAAGCGGACTCAAGGGGACCAGGGATAACTGCCGGTGATGGGAGACATCGGGCGAACCGATGTGCCCTGAGTCACAACCTAGAACCACTTTTGACGCGCATCAAGCAAAAGTTGTTTGTTGCGCGTCATTCTTCTGCCATCGTGACAGCCATAAGTAAGAGTGTTATGACTGAGGCATGACTTCTACAGGCTCGGGGAAACAGCCCGGAAAAGATTCCGACGCCGGCAGCCTGTCCCGTGCCGGAGACCTGTTCCAGCTCCTCCGGGACGGCAAAGCCCGGACCCGTGCCGAACTCGCGCTGAGCACCGGCCTCGCCCGTTCAACCGTCGCCTCCCGCATCGACGCGCTGATGCTGTCCGGACTGGTGGGTCCGGCAGGTGAGGCGCTCTCGAGCGGCGGCAGGCCGCCGTCGCGCTTTGCCTTCAACCCGGCCGCCCGGCTGGTGCTGGCCGTGGACGTGGGGGCCACCCACGTGATCGTGGCGGTCACTGACCTGGGTGGGAAGATCCTGGCCGAGCACCGGCTGGAGCAGCAGGTGGCCGACGGGCCGGAAGCGGTGCTGGACCAGGTGGTGGCACAGGGCAGGGAACTGCTGGTAGCGGCCGGACGGAGCGTCGCGGAACTCGCGGGAATCGGGATCGGGCTGCCCGGGCCCGTGGAACACGACAGCGGGAAGCCGGTGAAGCCGCCCATCATGCCGGGCTGGGACGGCTTCGACGTGGTCAGCTACGTCCAGCGCTCACTGCCCGTGCATGTGCTGGTGGATAACGACGTGAACATCATGGCGCTGGGCGAGCAGTCGGCCCACTGGCCCGAGTACAACAACTTCTTCTTCGTGAAAGTGGCAACCGGCATCGGCTCCGGGATCATCAGCAACGGCGAACTGCAGCGCGGCGCCAATGGCACCGCCGGGGACCTGGGCCACGTCCAGGTGGCGCGCGGCGCGGAGGTCCTGTGCGCCTGCGGAAACTATGGGTGCCTGGAGGCGCTGGCGTCCGGACCCGCCGTCGTGCGTTCCCTGAAGGGCCAGGGACTGGAGGTGGCAAAGGCCGCTGACGTTCTCCGGCTGGCGGCCGACGGCAACCTGCAGGCCATCCAGGCGCTGCGCCAGGCGGGCCGGGACATCGGCGAGGTGCTGGCGACGGTGGTCAACCTGCTCAACCCGTCCGTGATCGTGGTGGGCGGCAGCGTGGGTGAGACCGGGGAGCACCTGGTGGCAGGCATCCGCGAGGTGGTGTACCGCCGCTCGCCGCCGCTGGCCACCTCGCACCTGCGCATCAACGTTTCCCGGGCCGGCGGCCATGCGGGCGTCCTGGGCGCAAGCCAGCTGGTCACCCAGTATGTCCTCTCCCCGGCCGTCATCGAGGCCACGTTGGCCGGTGCGATCGCCGGGTAACGCCGCGGACTCTGCGTCCCCGGCGTTACCCGGCGGATTGCCCTAGGCTTCCTCTTCCGTGTCCGGCGTCTCGGTCAGGACCAGCGCGGTCCCCCCGTACGCGGGAAGCTCCAGGAAGAAGCTGTGCAGGTCGTCCACCTGGCCCACGGTTTCCCCGCTGAACAGGTCCTGGACATTGGCGCCGGACGGAAGTTCGTTGGACTGGATGCTGCCGGCGATGTCCTGCCCGGAGAAATTGAGCGCCGTAACCTGCAGGGTGCCGTCCTTCAGCCGGTTGACCAGCACCAGCGCGCTGCGGTTGGAGACGTCCGGCACGTCGAGCAGGGTGCCGGTGGCGATTCCGTTGTCCTCACGCACGGCAAGGATCCGCTGCAGGCGCCGGGCGAACGAGTCTTCGTCCTTCAGCTGGTCCGGCAGCGAGCCGTAGAGGCTCCGGGCCCGCGGCATCCCGGCGGAGGACGTGGTGGCGTCAGGGCTGGTTCCCATGAGGTCGTGCGCGCCGCGGTTGATCCAGCGCGTATCGCCCTGCGAGGTCAGCTCCCGGACGCTGCTGCGGTCCAGGGCCATGATGCCCGTGAGGTCCCAGCCGGACAGGGCGAAGACGCCGGGCTGCAGGGCGTTGTACATGGCCAGCAGCAGGTGGACGTCCCGGATCTGGGCTTCCTGCTCCGGGGTGACCGAGGCGGGGTCCTTGATCCCCAAGGCAGCCATGATGAAGCTCACCGAGGTGCAGGCGATGCCGTTGGTGGTGAACACGGCGTTGTAAGGCCCGTTCTCTCCGGTCAGCCGGTCCCGCAGGGTTTGCTGGACCTGTTCGGCCAGCTGGGCTCCGGTCAATTCCTCGCCGTTGAGCTCGAACATCTCGTCCCGGTGGCCGGCGGCGAAGTGCAGCAGTTCGTAGGTGAGCTCGTCATGGTTCTGCAGTGCGTGCACCAGCGAGGCCTGGTCCACCCCGATTTCCAGGGACAGGCGGAGGGTGAGCCTCAGGAACTCGGTGTCCGACGTGACAAGGGCGTAATGGTACGCGGGCCGCGTGATGAAGTCGTAGGAGAGGTCCGGGCCGGCATCCGAGGTTGCCTTGATGTCGTCGATGGTCAGGTTCAGTTCCTGGAAGGAGAACCCGCCCACCTTGCGGATCATGGAGCCGATGAGCTGGTTGGCGGCCTCGGACAACGGGTGTCCCTCGGACCAGCCGGGCTGCTCTTCGGCGCTCTTTTCGACGCCCAGGAAGCCGTTGGCGTCCAGGCGCAGCGCCCCCGTGCCCAGGTCCACCAGCGAATGCAGGGCATCGCCCACCACCAGGCGCATCCCGGCGAAGGTGGGGTCCAGCCAGTTGATGGACGGCTGGCCCGCCTTGAAGTAGTGCAGGTAGACCCAGCGGCGGGTCTTGCCGGTGGTGTCCACGATGGGCCGGGTGGCGCTCCAGTTGGTCTCCTTCACGCCGGGCTCATAGAAGATAACGCGCTGCAGCCGGCCGATGATGTAGCCGGCCTTTTGCAGGGCCTGTTCGGAGTCGGGGCTGAGGTTGACCGAGTCGGCGCCCTCGGGGACGTCCGGAAGCAGGTGCCAGTCCTCCTCCGGGATGTCCACCATGTGGTAGATCCCGGGGTAGTCCCGGAAGTTCATTTCGGCCAGCCGGAAGTCCGCGCCCTTGCCGGTGTGGCCCGGGACGATGTCGTCGATGACGGTGCCTTCGTGCTCGGCGGCCACCTCGCACATCCGCCGGAACTCCTCTTCCGTCCCGAAGACCGGGTCGATGGCCATGCTGATGCGGTCGAAGTGCCCGTCCACGCTGGGTGTGTGGGACCAGCCGCTGATGCCGCCGGCGAGTTTCACCGGTCCCGTGTGGATGCCGCGGATGCCGATTTCGCGGAACGCCTTCCACATCTCCGGATCACCCAGCGCCGAAAGGAACGACTGGCCGGTCCGGGTGATGAAGGACAGCGGGTAGGCGGTAAACCAGACAGAGGCGCGTTCGACGGCGGCCCGCGGGTTGGGGTGCGCATAGGAGTTCTGCCACATGCTGGCCTGGCCGGACAGCTGGCGCGCCAGCGTGTTCGCATCCCCGAGCATCGCCTGGTTCCGCAGCCACTCCACGTACGCCGCGTTCCGGCCGTCGAATTCAAAGGAAGGCCTGGTGCCTACGAACTGGCGACGGCGCGCAATCGGCCGCAGGGCCTTGGGCCGCGCCGCGAAGAACTGTTCGTCGAAATTGACATCCAGCTCCGCTGACGGCTCGGTGCCGGCCTCCACTTCGCCATTACCGGCGGGTGCATCCGCTTCTGAAGTGCGCTCGCTGGTACCTGGTTCCCGCATAAGCTCCTCTTTCCATTGCTCGTTTCCGTGCTGGCATGGATGCTCCAAGACCCCTTGCTCAAGGACAGGTACCCAGGCGAACAAGGGACTATTCGGCGTTCCCTCTCCCGATGCTACTGTGCAGCGGAGCCGGTGGCGGGGCCACCGGCGCGCCGCCTGCCCCTAACGCGGCCAATCCCCCTTGTTTCGCCACTGTCCACCTCCAACCGGTCATCCGGTCGTATTCTTAGAGCACAGGTTTTGCAGTGGGCCCGGAGCTCTAATAGCAAGGCTGGAACATGGCCGCTGATCCCACGGGGCAGGTTGGCTGGGGACCGCTTCCAGTTACCCCGGAGCCGGTTTTCGACAGCAAGGATGTCGAAAACTATCTCTGGGAAGTCACCCATGACCTGATGGCGGGAATTGACGGCGACCGGCGCGGCATCGGCTGGGCGGCCACCCTCTTCCGGCTGGGCAAAGGCCGCGCGCTCACGGCCAGTACGGAGCAGGCGCGCGAGGCGGACCGGGAGCAATGCTCGTTTTCGGACGGCCCGGTCATGGAGGCGGTCCGCAGCGGGGAGTTCGTCCTGGTGTCAGACCTGGGCATGGACCGCCGCTGGCCGGGTTACGCCAGTGCTGCCGCCGCCCACGGGGTCCAGTCCCTCCTCGCCGTCCCCATCCTTTCCGAAGGCGGCACCAGCGCAGCGATCAGCCTTTACGCGTCGGAGCCGCACACCTTCACCAGCGACGACCTGGTCAGCAGCCGGAATTACGCACGAGAGGTGGCCCGGGCGCTGCGGGTTGTGCTCCGCGTGGCCGGGCGGGCGGAGGCGACGGCGGGCCTCGCCGTCGTCCAAAGCTCCCTGGTCCTGGTGGACCTGGCCGTGCGCAGCCTCATGAACGAATACGGACTCACCCGGGAGGGCGCGCTGCGGTTCCTGCAGACGCAGGCGCTGCACCATGAACTGGACCTCCGGGACGCGGCCCTGAACGTTGTGGCCCCCGGTGGGCTGGACCGCGGGGCCGGGCAGCCTTCGGGGCTGCGGCAGGAAACGTACGACGGCGTGGCGGAGCTGCCGCGGCCGCCGGCGGCGGGGCGGGACTTTCCAACCGGAACGTCCCCCCGCAGGAATGCCCGGACGGGGAAGGAACCTCCGTCCGCCGCAGAAGGGAGGACGGCATGACCGTCGAGAAGCAGGAACTGCGTTCCGTTGCGGAAGGACCGGGCAGGCACCCCTGGCACCGGTTCGTTGCCCTCGGAGACTCCTACACCGAAGGGATTGGCGATCCCGAACCGCTCAGCCTGGGCGGATTCCGGGGCTGGGCGGACCGGGTTGCGGAGGAACTGGCGTCCAGCGATCCGGACTTCGCCTATGCAAACCTGGCCATCCGCGGCATGCTGCTGAAGCAGATCCTGGACAGGCAGCTGGCGCCGGCGCTGTCCCTGAAGCCGGACCTGGTGGCCGTGGCTGCCGGGGGCAACGACATTATCTTCAAACGGGGCGACCCCGACAAGCTGGCAGAAAAGCTCGACCAGGCCATCGGCACGCTGTCAGCCACGGGCGCCACCGTGCTCCTGTTCGCGGGACCGGACTGGGGCAACACGCCGGTCTTCGGCAAGATCCGCGGCCGGGTGGCCATCTACAACGAGCACCTGCACAGGATCGCGGTCCGGAACCATGCCATTATGGTGGACCTGTGGTGCCTGCCGGAGCTCCAGCATGCGCTGATGTGGGATCCGGACCGCCTGCACCTGTCGCCGCTGGGCCACCACTCGGTGGCCGTGGCAACCCTCGACGCCCTGGGCGTGCCCCACGGACTCAAGCCGCTCCAGCCGCGTCCGCTTCCGGTCCATGGGTGGACCCAGGCCCGGGCCGAGGACCTGGTGTGGGCGCGGCAGTACTTTGTGCCCTGGGTGCTCAAGCGGCTGCGGCCCCACCAGGCTGACGACCTCCTGAGGGCCAAGCGCCCGCTGCCCGGTCCGGTGTTCGGCCAGGGCCGTCCCGGCCCGTTTCCTCCCGGCCACCCGGCAGTCCAGGCCTCCTCGTCCGGCATGGCCGCCGGCTTCCGGCTGGGACCGGAAGAGGGGGCGGCCCCGGACAGGGTTGCCTGAGGCCGCTACCGCTTCCTGGGGGAACGCTTGCCCTCGGCCTTGGCTGCAGCTTTTGCTGCGGCCTTCGCCGCGGGTGGCAGCACGCCCGGCTCCGTTTCGGGTTCCGCCACGGTCCCGCGTGCCTTCGCGATGGCCTTCATGCCGTGGTAGATCACCAGGGCGGCGGCGGATCCCAGCGCGATCCCGGTGAACTTCAGGTCGCCGATAGTCCAGGTGTAGTCGGCGATGCCGATGATCAGGGCCACTGCGGCGGTGGTCAGGTTGACCGGGTTGGCGAAGTTCACCTTGTTCTGCACCCAGATCTTGACACCCAGGATGCCGATCATGCCGTACAGCATGGTGGCCGCGCCGCCCAGCACGCCTGCCGGGACGGTGGCGATCAGTTCGCCGAACTTGGGCGAGAAGCTGAGCAGGATGGCGAACATGCCCGCCACCCAGTAGGCCGCCGTCGAATACACCTTGGTGGCAGCCATGACGCCGATATTTTCGGCGTACGTGGTGGTGCCGGACCCGCCGCCGAGGCCTGCCAGTACCGTGGCGGCACCGTCAGCCATCAGCGCGCGCCCGGAGACGCCGTCGAGGTTCTGCCCCGTCATGGCGGCGACGGACTTCACGTGGCCGATGTTTTCCGCCACCAGCACCAGGACCACCGGGACGAACAGGCCCAGGACGCCGATGTGGAACTCGGGCGTTTGGAAGTGCGGCAGGCCCACCCAGGCTGCGGCGTCCATCTTGTCGTACTTCACCTCGCCGCGGAGCATCGCCACCAGGTAGCCCACCACCACGCCCACCAGGATGCTGAGCCTGCCCAGGATCCCGCGGAACAGGACGCTGACCAGGATGATGGTGACCAGCGTGACCAGGGCCGTGATGGGCGCCGCATCGAAGTTCTGCTTGGCGGCGGGGGCGAGGTTCAGGCCGATCAGCGCCACGATGGCGCCGGTGACGATCGGCGGCATGAGCCGGTTGATCCATCCGGCGCCGAACTTCTGCACCACCGCACCCACCAGCGCCAGGGTCGCCCCGGCCAGCACCACGCCGCCCAGGGCGCCGGGGATGCCGAACTGCGCCTGGGAGGCCGTGATGGGCGCGATGAAGGCGAAGCTTGAGCCAAGGTAGCTGGGCACCCGGCCCTTGGTGATCACCAGGAACAGCAGCGTGCCGATCCCCGAGAAAAACAGGGTGGTGGCCGGCGGCATCCCGGTGATGATGGGAACCAGGAACGTGGCGCCGAACATGGCCACCACGTGCTGCATTCCCACGCCGATCGTCAGGGGCCAGGCCAGGCGCTCATCCGGGGCCACCACCTGTCCGGGATTGATGGTCTTGCCGGTGCCGTGCAGCTTCCATTTGATTCCAAGCATGCTCATGGGAAGGAATGCCTTTCAGGGGGTGCCGCGAGGGGGCAAAGAATAACTCGGTCAAGAATACCGCCAAGTAATTCCCGGCCGCCTGCTGTGGCCAACGTCACCTGCCGTCATGGGAAGAGGACCGAAGCAGTTGAAGTTGCAACTATGGAAAGCACAGAGGCCACCCCAGCTGGCGGGGAGGCGCAGCGAAAGGTAAGCCAATGACCATTGCCCATGAAGAAGCGGTTATCGATTCGGCAGCCGTGGACGCCATCTTCGCCCAGGCCCGAACCGCCAACTCGTTCACCGGCGAGGTGACCGACGAGCAGGCCCGGGCCATCTATGAGCTCACCAAGTTCGGCCCCACGGCCTTCAACTCCCAGCCGCTGCGCGTGACCTATGTCCGGTCGCCCGAAGCCCGCGCCACCCTGGTGGACGCGCTGTCCCGCGGCAACCAGGCCAAGACTGCCTCCGCCCCGCTCGTGGCCATCCTCAGCTACGACACCGACTGGGCCGGCAAGTGGGACGAGTTCCTGCCCGGCTACAACGCCCCCAAGGCCATGTACGACGCCGACCCGGAGCTCGCCGCGGCCACGGGAAACAACAATGCCCATCTGCAGGCGGGCTACTTCATCCTGGCCGTCCGCTCGCTCGGCTTCGCCGCCGGCCCGATGACCGGTGCCGACTTCGCCGCCATCGACGCCGCCTTCTTCCCGGCCGGCGACCAGAAGAGCTTCCTGGTGGTCAACATCGGCCAGCCCGGTGCCGACGCCTGGGGCGACGCCAAGCCCAAGTTTTCCTATGACGAGGCCGTCCGCACCGTCTAACCCTCCCCGGGCGCGCCATCACTTCCTGCCCCCTTATTCCCAACGCCCCATCACCTTTAACCCCCTTTTCCCCAACGCGCCATCACCTACTGATGGGGGCGTTGGGTTTTAAGGGGCGGGAGGTGATGGGGCGTTGTGTTTTTAAGGGCGAAAGGTGATGGGGCGTCTGACGGGCGGGTGGGAGACTGGGGGCATGCCGATGCGGAACCTCATCTTTGTGGCCTTCGTGGAGCCGGTGGCTGAGGGCCAGGTTTTCCCGCGGACGGACTGGCCGCTGCACATCACCCTGGTGAGGTTCGACGTGAGGTTCGACGCCGGCAATGCGGCGGGTGCGGACGTCGCCGAACGCCTCGCAGGGCTCGCCGACGTCCCGGTTGCCGCAGCGTTGGGCACCCCGCTGACGGTGGGGGCGGACGCCGGGTTCGGCCGCGACGGAAGCGTGCCGGTCAATCTCGTGGCCCCAAACCGGGCCCTGCAGCAGCTTCATGAACAGCTGGTGGACCTGGTGCCGGAGGTCGGCGGCAGGATCCTCACCCCGCGCCACACCCTCGCAGGCTACCGGCCGCACATCTCACACCACGGCAGCAAACGCCTCCACCGGGGCGACGCAGTCGTGCTCGACCGCGTCGCCCTGGTGGACATGGCCCCTGGCGGGGACCACGCCATCAGGCAGGTCCTCCGGCTGTGGAGCCTTGATGCCGGCGGCTAGGCGATGACGCTGTCCACCAGCGCCTTGGCCTCGGTCTGCACCTGCTTGAGGTGCTCCTCGCCCTTGAAGGACTCGGCGTAGATCTTGTACACGTCCTCGGTGCCGGAGGGCCGGGCCGCGAACCAGGCGTTCTCCGTGACCACCTTGAGGCCACCGATGGCTGCGCCGTTGCCCGGAGCCTCCGTGAGCTTGGCGGTGATTTCTTCCCCTGCCAGCTGCGTGGCGGTGACGTCACTGGCGGAGAGCTTGCCCAGCTTGGCCTTCTGCTCGCGGGTGGCCGCGGCATCAATCCGGGCGTAGACGGGAGCGCCGAACTGGTCCGTCAGCCCCTTGTACAGCTGCGATGGGGACTTGCCGGTGACCGCGGTGATTTCGGAAGCCAGGAGGGCCAGCAGGATGCCGTCCTTGTCCGTGGTCCAGACGCTGCCGTCCAGCTTATTGAAGGAGGCGCCTGCGGATTCCTCGCCACCGAAGGCACCCTCGCCTGAGAGCAGGCCCGGCACGAACCACTTGAAGCCCACGGGAACCTCTACGAGCTTGCGGCCCAGGCTTTCGGCCACCCGGTCGATGATGGAGGAGGACACCAGGGTCTTGCCGACCACGGAGGCCGGGTTCCAGCCGCTGCGGTTGCGGTAGAGGTAGTCGATGGCCACGGCCAGGTAGTGGTTGGGGTTCATCAGGCCGCCGTCAGGGGTGACGATGCCGTGCCGGTCGGCGTCGGCGTCGTTGCCGGTGGCGATATCAAAGGCTGCCTGGCCGGAGGCGGCGGCGTCCGACATCCGTTGGATCAGCGAGGCCATGGCCGACGGCGAGGAGCAGTCCATCCGGATCTTCTCGTCCCAGTCCAGGGTCATGAAGGCCCACTGCGGGTCCACGGTGGGGTTCACCACCGTGAGGTTGAGGTGGTGGCGCTCGGCAATCTCGCCCCAGTAGTCCACGGACGCGCCACCCATGGGGTCCGCACCGATCCGGACGCCGGCGTCGCGGATGGCGTCCAGGTTCAGGACGGACGGAAGGTCGTCCACGTAGCTGCTGAGGAAGTCGAATTTGCCGGTGGTGTCAGCGGCCTGGGCGTCTGCGAGCGGAATCCGCTTTACGCCGCGCAGGCCGTTCTCGAGCAGTTCATTCGCCCGGTTGGCGATCCACCCGGTGGCGTCCGAGTCCGCAGGGCCGCCGTGCGGAGGGTTGTACTTGAAGCCGCCGTCCGCGGGCGGGTTGTGGCTCGGCGTCACGACGATGCCGTCTGCCTGCGGGGCCCCCGGCGCAGCCTTCCGGTTATAGGTGAGGATGGCGTGGCTCAGGGCCGGGGTGGGGGTGTAGCCGTGGCGGGCATCCACCAGCACCTGGACGCCGTTGGCGGCGAGCACCTCGAGGGCGGAGTTCTGGGCGGGCTCGCTCAGCGCGTGCGTGTCCTTCGCCAGGAACAGCGGGCCGGTGACGCCCTGCGCGGCCCGGTACTCCACGATGGCCTGGGTGATGGCCACGATGTGCTGCTCGTTGAACGAGGACTTGAGGCTGGACCCCCGGTGCCCCGAGGTGCCGAACACCACGCGCTGGCCCGGATCACTGAGGTCCGGTGCGATGTCGTAGTACGCGTCAAGGAGCGCAGTGATGTCAACAAGGTCCTGGGGTTGGGCAACTGTGCCCGCGCGGCTAGCCATGGCTCCAGCATGCCAGAACCTGGCACGAGTCAAAACGACCCGCCCGAAATGCGGCCCCTGTGACCTGCCGTGACGGCGCCAACCAAGTAGTCCACCTGAGTACACCGTCCGGAAAGTACCTATATACCGGGCCTTCGGCGCCCTGCTAATTTCAAGGAAATTCCACGAAATGACCGAAAGGAACGGACGACGGCGGGCCGCCGCCGTCGTCCTGTCCGGCAAGGAAACGGGGACGTCCAATGGGGGCAGGAGACGGGGCAGCGGAGCAGTCCAGGCTGGCGGCCGAGCGTGTGGCCCGGCTCAAGCGCCAGCTGGACGAGGCCGAGCGCTGCACGAAGGCATGGGACGCGGGCTCGGTGGGGGAGCGGGTGGTGGCAGACAAGCTCAGTGAACTGGTACCGCGCGGCTGGTATGTACTCCACGACGTGCACTGGCCGGGCCGGCCCAAGGCGAACCTCGACCACGTCCTGGTGGGACCCGGCGGGGTAGTGGTGGTCGATTCGAAAAACTGGACCGGTGAAGTGCGGGTAGCCTCCGGTGTCCTGTGGCAGGGCCGTTATGCGCGGACCCAGGCGGTGGAAGGTGCACTGGCCCAGTGCGCCGCCGTGGCCTCGGTGCTGCCGCCCCCGCACCGCAGATTGGTGCGTCCCCTCATCTGCATGGCGGCCCAGCCGGACCTCTTCGGCGTGACGGCGTCGGACGTTGCCGTGGCCGGTTCGCAGCGCGTGGTGGACGCGATTGCAGCGTTGCCCGCGGTGCTCGACCAGCAAGCCGTGGTGGGACTCTACGAACAATTGGGCCAGCTGCTGACCCATGAGCAGGAACCGGGCATCACGGCCCTGCGGAATGTGCGGCCCGGAACTGTGGTGCGGCCGGCCGGAGCGCTGCCGCCGGCCGGTCCCGCTGTGGCGCCGGACGTGGAAGCCCCGCACGTGCAGTCCCCGCACGGTGGACTCCGCCCTTCCCAGGGAGCGGGCCGAAGCCACAGCAGGGCAAGGCACCCCGCGGGGCGCGGGCTTCCTCCGAAAGGAAACCAGGCGGGACGGGATGCTGAAAAACAGGCGGCCCAGCACCCGGCCAAGCAGGCAGGGCACCGCGCAGCGAAGCCGGCGGGACAGCATACGGCGGACCATGCTGGCCGGGGCAGGCACGGCCGGAACAGCAAGGCGCAGCAGCCCGCGGGAACCAGCGGCGCGAAGCTCGCCCTGCTGGCAGCCTTCGTCATTTTCGCCGTGTATATCCTGCCCTACTTGGGCCGCTAGGGCCGTCGGCATCCACCGCCCGCAGCCGTTCGCGCGCGGCGCTGCGGACGGCGGCGGTAAGGCGGTTGAGCCGTTCCGAATCCAGGGTCCAGGCCTGCCAGTAGAGAGCCACATCCTCGTGGCCGTCCTCGTCCAGCCGCACCAGGGAGTCCAGCTCCAGCTCATCCGCCAGCTGGAGTTCCGGGATCATTCCCCAGCCCAGGCCGGCCTTGATGGCCGCGAGGAACCCCTGGGAAGAGGGGATGGTGTGGGTTGGTGGTTGCCGGGAGACGTCCTTGTGGGTGAGCAACTGCTGCTGGAGAGTGTCCTTGCTGTTGAATTTCAGGACCGGCATGGCCGCCCAGTCGAGACGTCCGGAGCCCCAAAAGCGGTGGCGCAGGCCGGGTGCGGCCACCGGGATGTACCGCATCAAGCCCAGCGGTTCCACCCGGCATCCGCTGACCGGCACGGGATCCGAGGTCACGGCCCCCATCACCTCGCCCTCACGGAGAAGCTGGCTGCTGAACCCCTGGTCCTCCAGGTGCAGGTTGAGGGCAGAGTCCTCCCACCCGGCGGCATCGCCAAGCACCGGCAGGAACCAGGTGGCCAGCGAATCCGCGTTGACTGCCACGGGCAAGTGCGCCCTGGCGGCCGGGCCCGTGCCCAGTGCCGCCGACGTCTCCGCTTCCAGCACCTGCACCTGACGGGCCATCCGCAGCAGCAGCGCCCCGGCGTCGGTAGTCGCGCACGGCACCCGGCGGCGGACCAGGACCTGGCCCACGGAGGTTTCCAGTGCCTTGATCCGCTGGCTCACCGCGGATGGTGTGATCCGGAGCAGGTCTGCCGCCGCCTCGAATGTTCCCTCATCGATGACTGCCGCGAGGGCCCTCAAGTGTTCCACATTCATGAAGCTATTCTAATGATCCCCAAGAATCATTTATTTGCCTACATTTGCGGGTGACCGTACCGTCGAGGGCATGTGGACTGCGGGAATTACAGGACTGCTGACCGGGCTGGCACTGATCGTGGCAATCGGCGCTCAGAACGCGTTTGTGCTGCGCCAGGGCGTCCGGAAGGAACACGTCGGCGCGGTCGTGGCCGTATGCATGGCCGGCGACGCCGTGCTGATCCTGGGCGGAACGGCAGGAATCGGCGCACTGGTGAGCCGCTTTCCCGAGGCGTTGGAGGTCCTTCGCTGGGCCGGTGCTGCCTACCTGCTCTGGTTCGCAGTGCGCTCCTTCATGGCAGCCCTGAGGCCTTCATCGCTGGCGGAGCAGGAGCCCAGGTCGAAGAACTCGGTGATCGCCACGACGGCCGCGCTGACCTTCCTCAACCCGCATGTCTACCTGGATACGGTGGTGTTGCTGGGCAGCCTCGCCAACCAGCAGGGCGCCGGCCTGCGGTGGGTCTTCGCCGGCGGAGCCGTGACGGGAAGCGTCCTGTGGTTCTCCGCCCTGGGGTACGGGGCCAGGGGGCTGGCCGGTGTGCTCCGCAGCCCCCGGGCCTGGCGATGGATAGACGCCGGCATCGGCCTCCTCATGGTCTTCCTGGCCATCCGCCTGGTCCTGCACTGAAGTAGGCTGTAGCCAGAATTCGCAGGGGAGAAACCATGAGCAACCAGCCATCCCAGGGGCCCGACCGCCAGAACGGCGATTCACCCTGGCCCAGCTACCAGCCGCCGCAGTCCGGGCAGTCCCAGTCCGGGCAGCCGCCCTACAGCCAGGCACCCTACGGCCAGGCCCCATATCGCCAGGCTTCGTACAACCAGGGCCAGTACGGCGCCTCCCAGTACGGCAACTCCCAGTACGGCCAGCCGCGATACTTCGGTCAGCAGTCCTACTACGGCAGGCCTGTTGAGCCCAAGACCCTCAGCATCGCCAGCATGGTCTGCGGTATCGCCTCGGTCATCATGGGGTGGCTCATGCTGCCCCAAATCGCTGCCATTGCCACCGGCCACCTGGCCCTGCGTCGGGAACCGTCCGGCAGGGGGATGTCCTTCACGGGCCTGGTGCTGGGCTACCTTTGCCTGCTGGGGTACGGCGCCATCTGGCTGCTGCTCATTATCGGCCTGGCCGTCGCGGGCAGTGCCGGGTCCAACACCGGGACCTTCTAGCCGCACCCTGGAGTCCCGGGCGGCCTGCTGCTAGCGGAGCAGTTCCACGTCCGAGACCAGCTCGATGTGGGCCAGCATGGCGTCGGCGGCGGCCCGCGGATCCTGCGCCCTGATGGCATCGGTGATTTTCCGGTGGGACGCCAGTGACTGCTCGGGCCGCCCGGGCTGGCCCAGGGACTCCATCCGGGTCTCCAGGATCATCTCCGCGATAAAGGCCATCAGTTGCGCCAGGACCGAGGAATGCGCCGCGGCGGTGATGGCCTGGTGGAACAGTTCGTCGCCATGCGTGCCGCGGTCGCCGTCGTTGATTTCCTGCGCCATGACGTCCAGCGCATTGTCGATGGCGGCGAGGTCCTCCTCCGTCCGCCGCTCGGCCGCCAGTGCCGCCAACTTCACTTCGAGCGTGCTGCGTGCCTCCACGATTTCCGGCAGCCGGCTCTGGTGTTCGCGCAGGCCCTTGATCACCGAGGCCACGCTTGGACGGCGGGCCAGGACAGCCCCGGTGCCATGCTGCACGTCAATGACCCCCAGTACTTCCAAGGCCACCAGGGCCTGGGCGAGGGTAGCGCGGGAAACTCCCAGCCGCTCGGCAAGGTCGCGCTCCGCGGGCAGGAGGTCGCCGGGACGCAGCTGGGCCGACTCGATGTAGGCGAGGATCTGCTCCACCAGCTGTTCGTAGAGCCGTGGCCGCGTGACGCGTTCCAGGCCCATCCGTGCAGTCTTCTCCACAAAGCCCTCCCTTGGGGTTGTCCCTGTCCAGAATACTCCCTCGTTCTATTGACAGATAGACTCACTGTCTAAGAGGCTAGTCCAGTGAGCCAGTAACTCACGTCACATTCTTTCCCCCAACGGAGGACCAACGATGTCCGCTCCTGTCTTGTCGATCATCATCCTGGCGGCGATGTTCCTGCTCGCCACCGTCCTGCCCCTCAATATGGGTGCCCTCGCGTTCGTCGGTGCCTTCCTGCTCGGCTCCGTGGTGCTGGGCATGTCCACCAACGAGATTCTGGCCAACTTTCCCGGCGGCCTCTTCCTGACCATCGTGGGCGTCACGTATCTGTTCGCCATCGCCCAGAACAACGGCACCATCGACCTCCTGGTGCGCGGTGCCGTCAAGTTGGTGGGCAGCCGCGTCGCCCTGATCCCATGGGTCATGTTCGCGATCACCGCCGTCATCACGGCCGTGGGCGCGCTCTCTCCCGCCGCCGTCGCCATCATTGCCCCCATCGCCCTGAGCTTTGCGGGCAAGTACAAGATCAGCCCGCTCCTGATGGGCATGATGGTCATCCATGGCGCCCAGGCCGGCGGCTTCTCGCCCATCGCTGTCTACGGCGTCACTGTCAACGGCATCCTGGCCAAGACCGACCTCGCCTTCAGCCCCACGGCGCTGTTCCTCTCGAGCCTGGTCTTCAACCTGGTCATCGCGCTGGTCCTCTTCGTCGTCCTGGGCGGCAGGAACCTCCTGTCCTCTCGGGTGGGCCAGTTCGTGGAACAGGCAGCGGAGGCGCGCATGGCAGTCAGTGTCGGCGCCAAGGCCGGCGCGGACGTTCCCTTCAAGGGATTCGGATCCGGCATGTACGGGCCCCGCGACCCCGCAGGTGACGGCGTTGCCGCCACCAAGGAGCGCAGGGAGCGGATTCCGCAGCTCGTCACCATTGCCGGCCTGATCGTGCTGGCCGTCGTGGCCCTCGGCTTCAAGATGGACGTCGGATTCGTTTCCATCACCATCGCCATAGTCCTGGCCCTGGTCTCACCCGCAGCCCAAAAAGGCGCCATCAACAAGATCAGCTGGTCCACCGTGCTGCTGATCTGCGGCATGCTGACCTTCGTCGGCGTGCTGGAGGAAGCCGGCACCATCGAATTCGTCTCCGGCGGCGTCGCCGGAATGGGCATGCCGCTCCTGGCCGCACTCATCATTTGCTTCATCGGCGCCGTGGTGTCCGCCTTCGCATCGTCCACGGCCATCCTGGCCGCACTCATCCCGCTCGCCGTGCCGTTCCTCTCCACGGGCGAGATCGGTGCCGTCGGTGTCATCTGCGCC
Organism: Pseudarthrobacter phenanthrenivorans; assembly: GCF_000813845.1. Taxonomy (GTDB): domain Bacteria; phylum Actinomycetota; class Actinomycetes; order Actinomycetales; family Micrococcaceae; genus Arthrobacter; species Arthrobacter phenanthrenivorans_B. The sequence continues at coordinate 166,100 of NZ_JWTB01000007.1, read as the reverse complement.
CTCGCCGTTTCAGCCACCATCGTGGACGTTTCGCCCTTCTCCACCAACGGCGCCCTGGTCCTGGCCAACGCGCCGGAGGGCGTGGACAAGGACCGGTTCTACAAGCAGATCCTCGGCTACAGCGGAATCGTCATCGTGGCAGGACCCGTCCTGGCCTGGCTGGCGCTGGTGGTCCCCGGCTGGCTGTAGCCGCCAACGGACCGGCCGGCGCACGCACTTCAGAAAGGAAAACCCAGCACATGAGCACAACTGAAACCACCCGAGGCCCCCTGGCCGGACACCTCGTGGTCGACCTCAGCCGGGCACTGGCCGGACCGCACGCCGGCATGATGCTGGCGGACCTTGGCGCCCGCGTCATCAAAGTGGAGAGCCCCGGCACCGGGGATGACACCCGCGGCTGGGGCCCGCCGTTCGTCGGTCCCGAAGACGACCTGCAGTCCACCTACTTCATGTCCTGCAACCGCAATAAGGAGTCCATCAGCCTGGACCTGAAGAACGGCGACGGCCAGGCGGTGCTCCGCGGCTTGCTGGAGCGGGCAGACGTGGTGATCGAGAACTTCCGGCCCGGCGTGATGGACAGGCTGGGCTTCTCCACGGCCGCCATGCACGCGCTCAACCCCCGGCTGGTGATCCTGTCCATCACCGGCTTTGGCCACGACGGACCCGAATCCCAGCGCAGCGGCTACGACCAGATCCTCCAGGGCGAAGCCGGCCTCATGTCCCTGACCGGTTCCGGGCCGGACGACCCCCAGCGCGTGGGCGTCCCCATCGCCGACCTGCTCTCCGGCATGAACGGGGCGGTTGGCGTCCTGGCGGCCCTGGTCGAGCGGAACAGCACGGGCCGGGGCCAGGTGGTGCGCACCTCCCTGCTGGCATCGCTGATCGGGGTGCATGCCTTCCAGGGCACCAGGACCACGATCGCCGGCGAGGTGCCGCGCGCCCAGGGCAACCACCACCCCTCCATCGCCCCCTACGGCCTGTTCAACTGCAGGGACGGGAGCGTCCAGATCAGCGTCGGCAGCGAGAAGCTCTGGCACACGTTCGCCTCCGCCTTCGGCCTGGACCCGGCCGCCCCGGGCTTTGCCAGCAACGCCGAAAGGGTGCGGAACCGCGCCGGGGTGGTTGCCGCCGTCGAACGCGTCTTTGCCGGCTACGGCGCGGCGGAGCTGCTGGACAAACTGAACGACGCCGGGATCCCGGCAGGGAAGGTCCGCTCCCTGGATGAGGTGTACGCCTGGGAGCAGGTGGCGTCCCAGGGCCTGGTGGTGGACGTGCAGCATCCACTCCTTGGCAAGGTGAGCCTGCCCGGGCCGCCGCTGCGGTTCTTCGCACCGGGGGACACGGCCGAAACCACCCGCACCGAACACGACGCGCCGCCTTTGCTCGACGAGGACGGGCCGGCGATTCGGGAATGGCTGGGCCTGGCCTCTGCCGCAGCCGGGGCGAAGTAGGCATGGCGACGGCGGAAAAGGTACGGCACATGAACGCAGCCGAACTGCTGGGCGCGGTGGTGGACCCCGGCTCCTTCGTTTCCTGGGACACGGAACCGCAGCAGCCGGACCTGTCCGCGGAGTACGCGCAGGACCTGGCCCGCGCCCGGGAGCGCAGCGGCGCCGACGAATCCGTGCTCACCGGCGCCGGCCTCATCCGCGGCCGCCGGGTGGCACTGATCGTCAGCGAATTCTCCTTCCTGGCCGGGTCGATCGGCCACGCGGCGGCGGAAAGGATTGTTGCCGCCGTCGAACGTGCCACGGCTGAGGGGCTTCCCCTGCTGGCCGGCCCCGCCTCCGGCGGAACCCGCATGCAGGAAGGGACGCTTGCATTCCTGTCCATGGTCAAAATCACCGGCGCTGTCCGTGCCCACCGCCAGGCCGGCCTTCCCTACCTTGTCTACCTCCGGCACCCCACCACCGGGGGCGTCATGGCGTCCTGGGGATCCCTGGGACACATCAACGTGGCCGAGCCCGGTGCCCTGCTGGGTTTCCTGGGCCCCAGGGTGTACGAGGCACTCTACGGCCAGCCGTTCCCGGCGAACGTCCAGGTGGCGGAGAACCTCTTCCACAAGGGATTGATCGACGGGGTGGTGGAACCGGGCGATCTTGCCGACCTGGTGGGCCGGGCACTCGCCATGCTGTCCCCGGGGGATCCCGTGGCCGGCCAGGTGCGGCCGGCTCCCCCCGAAACCCTGGGCATCCGGCCGTCAACGGTTGATGCCTGGACGTCCATCGAGCTTTCCCGCCGGCCGCGTCGGCCCGACCTGCGCCAACTGCTGAAGTTCGGCGCCACCGACGCGCTGCCCCTCAACGGCACGGGCCAGGGGGAAAAGGATCCGGGGCTGCTGCTCGCGCTGGCACGTTTCGGAGGCCAGTCCTGCATTGTGCTGGGCCACGCCCGTCCGCTCCGGAGGGACGCGGCCGGGATGGGGCCCGGATCGCTGCGCGAGGCCCGCCGCGGGATGAAGCTCGCGGAGGAACTGCGGCTTCCCCTGCTCACCGTCATCGACACTGCCGGTGCGGCGCTCTCGCAGGAAGCGGAGGAAGGCGGCCTTGCAGGGGAGATCGCCAGGTCGCTGCACGAACTGATCGGGCTGCAATCGCCGTCGGTCTCGGTGCTGCTGGGCCAGGGTGCCGGTGGCGGGGCGCTGGCGCTGCTGCCGGCGGACCGGACCATCGCCGCCCAGCACAGCTGGCTTTCGCCCCTGCCGCCGGAGGGGGCCAGTGCCATCGTGCACCGGACCACCGCTTTCGCGCCCGCAATGGCGCAGGCCCAGGGGGTCAACGTGTCCGCCCTGCACGCCAACGGCCTGGTGGACCACATTGTGGACGAGCGCGGGGATGCTTCACTGGAGCCCCGCGAGTTCTGCACCCGGATGGCCAGGGCGATCGAATATGAACTGGGCGCCGTGGCGTCCACTCCCGTGCCGGATCTCGTGGCAGCACGGGCCCGCAAGTTCGCCACCCTGGGAGCCCGCTGACAGGTCCGGCCTGGCCGGGGCGAACCGCGGCACGGGCGCGGCACGGCGTGGGGCATGCGCTCGACGGCGGTTTGGGCCGCTCGCGCTGTCCCTTACCGGCGGTCGGGGGTGTAGAGGGCCACGATGACGCCGGTGGCAGTAGGTTCCGCTTCCACCAGCCGCAGCGCAGCGCGGCTGCCGCCGGCGAAAAGTTGGTGGCCCGTGCCCAGGACGACGGGATGGATCATGAGCAGGTACTCGTCGATCTGGCCGGCGGACATGAGGGAGCGGATCAGCTCCCCGCTGCCCATGACCACCAGGTTTGAGCTGGTGCCTGCCCGCAGTTCCTGTACGGCGGCGGCAACGTCACCGTGCAGGAGGGTTGAATGGGGCCACTCGAGGTGGGTTTCCGGATTCCTCGATGCGACGTACCTGGGCGTATTGAGCAGGGCGTCCTTGAAGGGGCCGCCCTGCCGGTTCCAGGACTCCAGCAACTGCCGGTAAGTGCGGTGTCCGAACAGGAAGGCGTGGTCCGGGCCCATCCGTTCGCCCATCTTGTGGACGGTGGCCTGGTCTGCATAGGGAACAGCCCAACCGCCGTGGCTGAAGCCGCCGCGGGTATCCTCGTCGGGCCGGCCGGGTCCCTGCATCACGCCGTCGAGCGTCATGTGGTTGGCCACCACAACCTTGCCCATTGTCGCCAGCCTTTCCCGCGCCGGCCTGGCAGCCGCGGTTACCTGCGCTGCCCGGCCCTGTCCCGGTGGGCGTTGGAGCGAAGTTGCAGAATCCGCGCGCCGCCGGCGACGGCTACGAGCACTCCGCCCGTCACGGCGGCGATGAACAGCGCCATGCCCAGCGGGACGGAGCCCTCAAAGCCCAGGAATTTCACCAGCACCAGCTCCTGGTTCTGCAGGATAAAGACGATCAGCAGGATCAAGAGGACCAGGGCGGCCACCACCGCGGCCCAAATGACCCCGGCACGGGTGACTTTGCGTTCGGGAGCAGCCCCCGCCGTCGGCCCGGTGCCCGTGGCTTCCGGGCCATCCGCCCGGTAGGAGGGCGCGTTGCCATAACCCGCAGGCCGTCCCGCCGGTGTTGCCGTGGGAGTGGGCTGTGCCGTGCCAGGTTCGGTTTCCGGCTGCCTGTCAGGTGTAGGCGTACTCTGTCCTGCGCTCATAGTCGTCCTCTTCCCGAATGCTAAGCATGCTTATCGTTCAACCATAGACGCCCTGGTTGCCGCAGCACAACGACCGGACGACGCCGGCGGCGGGCTCAGCTGCAGCACCTCGGGGTTTGGAAACGGTGCCGGCATGGCAGAGGGGCCCCGTCAGGACCCCTCCGTGACCCCTGCCCGGTTACCCGGCCCGGGCGTCAGACCCTCTCCTTGCTCCGTTCAGCGGAGGGGGTGCGTGCCGCAGGCGTCCTGCGCCACTTGGGAAAGGCCCAGAACGTGAAATCCTGTGCCTTGACCGGCTTCTCCGGCGTCTCCGCAGGGGTTGACGGTTCCGCTTCAGGCCGGCGCGTGGTTTCTTTCCTGGCGCCCCACCCAAAGTCCTTGCTCGATGCGTAGCACATCACAGACCTCCTTATGGTGACTGCCTATTAATCGTCCTCCTGATCCCTCCGGGAGTCGACAGTCAGCGCCAAACGCCTGCGCCGGGACCCTGCCTGCACGTCAAAAACGCTGGCGCCCGGAAATTTCCTGCGCCGGCGATTACTTCGGGCTAGCTGCCGGCCGCCACCACGTCCTGGGCCTCCTGCGGGCCATGGAAGTCGCACGGACCCTGGTGGCGCAGCGGAAGCAGGCAGGTCCTGCCGGTGGGCAGGTGGACCAGGGCGCACCGGCCGGTCATGGCGAGGTCTTCCCTGACGTTGGTGTTGCTTAGGTCCGGGCGGCCGTCGGCAGCCGTTGCGTCCGTTTCGGCGCCGGTCGCGTTGGTTTCAGCGTTCATGCAGGACAACTCCTCGTGGAGCACTTGATGGTGGAGGAAACGGGATGGCGCCTTACCAGTCTGGTCAAGCCAGGTTACGGCCGGGTTAAGCCGCCGTTAGGTTCAGGTCAACAGCGGGGACCGGGGTGGCCCCTAGAAACCCAGCTGGTGGGCGACCTGCAGGAGGACGGCCTCGGAACCCATCGGGCCCACCAGTTGGATGCCCATGGGGAGCCCGCTGCCGCTGGAACCGCCGGTCCAGTGCACCGGAATAGTGATGGCGGGCAGGCCGCACACGTTCACCATCGATGACCACGGCGCGTACTCGCACTGCTTCCGGTAGTCGCCGTCGGCGTCTCCGGGCCACTGGGCGGACGGCCAAGGCTCACTGCCGTGGGCGGTCCCGGTGAACCAGCCCACCGGACGCGGGGTCTGCGCCAGTGCGGGCATCAGCATCAGGTCCCACTCGCCGTACTGGGCCAGGGTGTCGTGCTGGAACCGGCGCAGGAATGCCAGCGACTCGGCAAGCTTGGCCGGGCTGCGTTGCTGGGCGCGCCGCCTGAAGGTCCGGGTGAGGGGTGCCAGCGAGGCTTCGCGTGCGGGGCTGATCCGGGCAGCGCCAACCCCGGCCGTCCAGGCGGTGGTGAAGGCGTCCGGGTACCGGTTGTCGTAACGGATGGCGGCGTCGCCAAGGGTATGGCCCGCGTGTTCCAGGAGGTTTTCGCCTGCGCGGAGCGCGTCCAGGGCCTCCTGGTCCGGGGTGAAGGGGAACGTGCCGGACCAGGGGCTGTCCAGGGTGATGCCGATCCTCAGGCGCGGCGGCTCCCGCCGAAGCGCCCCAAGGTAGTGGCCGCCGGGCGCCATGGCGTCCATCATCAGCGCTGCGTCCTCCGCGTTCCGGGCGAGCGGACCAGGCACCACCAGCCGTGCGGGATCGCCCGCGCTCTCCCCGGCTGCCACCAGCCCGCGGCCTGGCTTCAACCCGACGAGTCCGCAGGCCGCAGCTGGGATGCGGACTGATCCGCCGCCGTCGGTCCCCGGGGCAAAGGGGAGCAGCCCTGCCGCGACGGCGGCTGCACTGCCCCCGGAGGACCCGCCCGGGCTCCTGCTGGGTGCGTGCGGATTGCGCGACGGCGGGGCGATGCGGTTTTCGCTGTAGGCCGTCAGTCCGAATTCGGGCACCTGGGTCTTGCCCAGCGAGATCACGCCGGCGTCCTTGAAGAGGGCCACCAGCGGGGCGTCCGCCGGGGCGGGCTTGTGGTCCAGGGCGGCACTGCCGTGGGTGGTCACCACGCCGGCCACATCGGTGAGGTCCTTGAAGGCAATCGGCATGCCATGCAGCAGGGGCAGATCGCCGCCGGCTGTGCGGGAGCGGCGGGCATCAGCCGCCTTCGCCTGTTCCAGTGCCTGCCCGGTGGTGACGGTGATGAAGGCGCCCAGCAGGGGGTTGCGCTGTTCGATGCGGGCCAGGAAATGGGCGGCGGCCTCCACCGCGGACACCTCTCCGGTACGCAGGAGGTTCCGCAGCTCCACCGCCGGGAGGTCGTGCAGCTCAACCATGCGGGCCTCCTGTCCTCTCGCGGGTGGTTTCCGGCCTGGCGGGCGCTGCGCAGGCTCCAGTTGGGACTTCGAACCCAACGGAAGCCCCAACGTCACCAAGAAGCCTAGCCTTGCCCGTCCATCTGCTGGCCGGAGCAGGACCTACTAGGCTTAATACTGACTTTGATCCACCACGACAGGACTCCCGATGAGTGATTTCGATACCGTCCCCGTCCACGACATCCCCGCCGACGCCGTCATCCTGGACGTCAGGGAGGACTATGAGTGGGTCGCCGGCCATGCAGACGGCGCCCTCCACATCCCCATGGACCAGATCCCGGCCCGGCTGGACGAGCTCGACCCCGACGAGGACATCTACGTCATCTGCCGGACCGGCGGCCGCTCCTTCCGGGCTGCCCAATGGCTGACGGGCCAGGGCTACACCGCCATCAACGTTGCCGGCGGTATGGACCAGTGGCTGGAATCCGGCAAGCCGCTGGTTTCGGACAACGGGCTGAAGCCCTTGGTGCTTTAGTGCCGGCACACTCCCCGGTGTACGCCTTCCTGGGACCCGAGGGGACGTTCACGGAGGCAGCGCTGCTGCACGTACCCGGCGCATTGCAGGCGGCCCGAGTCCCGGCGTCGAACGTCAATGCTGCACTCGACATGGTCCGCGCAGGGCAGGCCGACGCCGCGATGGTCCCCATCGAGAACTCCGTGGAGGGCGGCGTTACCGCCACCCTGGACGCTATCGCGTCCGGCCAGGAACTCCGGATTATCCGGGAAGTCCTGGTGCCCATCAGCTTTGTCCTGGTGGCCCGGCCTGGAGTGCAGCTTCGGGATGTACGGCGGGTTTCCACGCACGGCCATGCCTGGGCGCAGTGCCGGGTATGGATGGATACCAACATTCCTCAAGCGGAATACGTTCCCGGCTCCTCTACAGCGGCGTCGGCCATGGGCCTGCTGGCCGACGAGTGCCACTATGACGCGGCGATCTGCGCGCCCCTTGTCGCACACGGGCACCCGGGTCTCTCGATGCTGGCCGAAAATATCGGGGACAACCCGGAGGCGGTGACCCGCTTCATCCTGGTCAGCCGCCCGGGCGCACTGCCGGCGCGGACCGGCGCCGACAAGACGACAGTGGTGGTCCCGCTTCCCCAGGACCGTCCCGGCGCGCTGATGGAAATCCTGGACCAGTTCGCCAGCCGCGGGGTCAATCTCAGCAGGATCGAATCGCGCCCCACCGGACAGTACCTGGGCCACTACTTCTTCAGCATCGACGCGGAGGGCCACGCCGGTGAGGCGCGGGTGGCGGATGCGCTGGCCGGGCTGCACCGCATCAGCCCCGGCATCCGCTTCCTGGGTTCGTATGCCCGGGCTGACGGGCAAGCAACACCCGTGCCGGGGTACACCTCGGACGCGGCTTTTTCGGCTGCCGGATCCTGGGTGGATTCCATCCTCGGCAGGGAATCCGGTGCAGGTGAAAACGGTTCCGCGGCTTCGCCCACAGCGTAGGTGAATACCGTCCGGAGTACTTCCCCGGGCTGTGGACAATGCGTATGCTTGCTTGATCCACAGGGGTATGGCCCCGGATGAAGGGAGCGGGTCATGACCAGCAGCAATGACAATGACGGCCAGGGGATGATCGTCAACCCCAAGCCCGCCGCGGACAACCAGGACTGGGACGGGGACGAAGCCGACCGCGCCGACCGCCTGCGCTTCGAAGAGGAGCAGGCAATGATCCGTGAGCAGTCCGAGGCCCGCGCTGCCGCGAAAGCCGCTGCGGAGGCTGCGAAGAAGGCCAGCGCCTGACCACGCCCAGGACTTATTGCCGCCGCCTACCTGATTGCGGCGCTGCTGCCGTGTGACTGCCCCCTGACCCGGACCAGGAGCGACCGCGGTTCCACCTGCACGGTGAGCTTCGTCGCCTCCCCGGACGTGTCGCCGTCGAGCTGTGTGGGCATGGGTTCCGGGCACTTGATGACCACCCGGCCGGACCGGTAGACGGTCATGATCGGCAGCTTTCCGCTGTGCTTGAACATGATTTTCACGTACATCAGCAGCCAGCCCATCACGCTGCGCGGGCTCATCACCACTACATCGAGCATCCCGTCGTCGATCATGGCCTGCGGGATGAAGTCGATCCCACCCGGCACCAGCCCGCAGTTGGCGAAAAGGACGCTGCGGATGTTGCGGATCTGCTCGGGACTGTCGTCCAGGGAGATGGAGACCTTCTTGCGCCGTCCCGGCAGGTGGCGGACGCCCGCTTCGGTGTAGGCCAGCCAGCCCACGGCCTTCTTCAGCCCCGCGTTGGTGTCGGCCAGGACTTCGGCGTCCATGCCGATCCCGGCAATGACCAGGAACACGTGCTCTGAGTAGTGCCCGGTCCGCGAGTTTTCGATGGCCATCCGCGCCGTGTCGATGTAGCGCTGGCGGCCGAACAGGGCAGTCTGGACGCTTGCATGCAGGTCACTGACGTCCAGGTCCACGTTGCGGGCCAGCAGGTTTCCGGTGCCCAGCGGGATCAGGCCCATCGCGATCTCGGTGTGCGCCAGCGCCTCAGCCACCACGCGGACCGTGCCGTCGCCACCGCCCACCAGGACGACGTCGGGTTTGCCGGCCAGGGCGGCCTTGACCTGCGAGAAGCCGGGGTCCTCCGCCGTGGTCTCGTAAAAGACCGGCGCCTGCCACCCCGCGGCAAGGCAGGCCCGCTGGATGGTTGCCCTGGCTTCCTCGGCGCGTGCCTTCACCGGATTCAGGACCACCGCCACCCGCTGCTGGGCCAGGCCTATGTCGTAGGCTTCGCCGGCCACGGTGCTGCGTATATGCAGTGCCTTGAGGCGGCGGACGCCCCACCAGCTCGAGGTGGCGAAGGCAAGCGCCACCGCAATCAGCAGGTAGAGAATCCAGTCGCTCATGGTGGTTCAACAGTAGCCCGGCGCACGGCGGGCGGCGGCACGGCGCCGGGCGCCCGCCGTCGTGCACTGAATTGGATACCCTTGTCTGGTGATCGACGTAAAAGACCTCAGCGAAAACCCGGACAAGTACCGTGCCAGCCAGCGTGCCCGCGGCGCCGATGAATCAGTGGTGGACGCGATCATCTCCGCGGATTCCGCCCGCCGTGCCGCACTGATCCGTTTCGAAAACCTCCGGGCTGAACAGAACGTGTTCGGCAAGAAGGTGGCGCAGGCCAAGGGTGAGGAAAAGCAGGCGCTGCTGGCCGAGGTCAAGGAGCTGGCCAACTCCGTCAAGGCAGCTTCCGCCGAGGCTGATGCCGCGCAGACCAAGCAGGAAGAGCTGCTGCGCACCATCCCCAACCTCATCGAGGACGGCGTTCCCGAAGGCGGCGAAGACGACTACGTGGTGGTCAAGACCGTCGGCACGCCGCGTGAATTCCCTGACTTCACGCCGAAGGACCACCTGGAGATCGGTGAGCTGATTGGCGCCATCGACATGGAACGCGGGGCCAAGGTCTCCGGCGCGCGGTTCTACTTCCTCCGCGGCGTGGGCGCCCGGCTGGAGATGGCCCTGCTGCAGATGGCCATGGACCAGGCCATCGAAGCCGGCTTTATTCCGATGATCACCCCCACGCTGGTGCGGCCCGAGACCATGCAGGGCACCGGCTTCGACGTCAAGCACGACGCCGAGATCTACCGCCTGGCCGAGGACGACCTGTACCTGGTGGGCACCTCGGAGGTCGCCCTCGCCGGGTACCACGCGGACGAGATCCTGGACTTCTCGGCAGGTCCCATCCGGTATGCCGGCCAGAGCTCCTGCTACCGGCGCGAAGCCGGATCGCACGGCAAGGACACCCGCGGGATCATCCGCGTGCACCAGTTCAACAAGGTGGAGATGTTCATCTACACCACGGTGGAGGAAGCCGCAGCGGAGCACCAGCGCCTGCTTGCGTGGGAAGAGGAAATGCTGGCCAAGTGCGAGCTGCCGTACCGCGTGATCGATACCGCCGCCGGCGACCTGGGCACCTCAGCCGCGCGGAAGTACGACTGCGAAGCCTGGGTCCCCACCCAGGGCGCGTACCGCGAGCTGACGTCCACGTCCAACTGCACCACCTTCCAGGCCCGCCGCCTGAACATCCGGGAGCGGGTAGTGAACGCGGAGGGCGTTTCCAAGGGCACCCGCGCCGTGGCCACCCTGAACGGTACGCTGGCCACCACCCGCTGGATTGTGGCGCTCCTGGAGCACCACCAGAACCCGGACGGCTCGGTCAAAGTCCCCAAGGCGCTGCAGAAGTACCTGGGCGGGCTTGAGGTCCTGCCGGTTCTCTAGTCCTGTGTGATACACCCGCATCTGGACAGTTCACCCTTGGACGGACAGTGCACCCGCGAGTGCGGGGGTGCACTGTCCGTCAGTGGGTGCCGGATGATCTGCTCCGGGTGCTCTGCAGGCCTGCCCGCCGGAGGCATGCCGCGAAGCGGGTGGCGTCTGAAGCCGTTGCCCAGTCCCATCGAACAAACCGGAAACCCGCTGCCCGCAGCCTGTCCTCGCGTTTCTTCTCCGCCAGCACGGTTTGCCGTGCCGTCCGTGTACCCAGGTAGTCGTCACTCAGGTACTTTGCGTCGCCGTCGAACTCCCCGATAAGCCGGTACTTAGGCCAAAAGAAGTCAGTCCGGGCGAGCAGTGAACCCCCCTGCCGGAACGTTGCTTGGAGCATGGGGGCCGGAAAGCCGAGCAGATGCATCTGGGCGCGGCTGAGCGATTCACCAGCCGACTCTGACTCGGGCGAGGCGAAGTCGAGCACCTTGGCCACCCAATCCCGGCGGGCTCCTGAGGGGAGCCGGGAAGCCTTGTCCAGCAGTTCATCCTTGCTGAGCGCAGGTCCCGAAGGGCGGCGGCTGCTGATGGCGTGATCCGCCAGCACTACTCCTGCCGCGAAGCTCTCCCTCGCGATGACTTCCACTACGGTCGCGGGCAGGGGAGTCACCTGAAGCCCTGCGTACTCAACTGCGGCAGGATGCCCCGGATGCCTATGAACTCCGTAAGCGCTGATGTGTTCGATGCCCGTTACTCCGAAATAGTTGCAGGCTGCGGAAGTGGTTGACTGCTTCCGCCCGGTGTGCCCCCTCGATGCCCCGGCCAGATCGACGTACCCGGGAACTGCGAGGAGGGCCAGGTTCCAAACAGCAATGGCTGAGTTCAGGCAAAATGTGGATCCCGGGAGCTCCAAATCCACGGCGCGGACTGTCTGGAGATATCTTTCCCACGGAGCCAGGGATACCCACTCTTCCTTGTCGGCGTAAACACCTTTGCGGACGCGGACGAGTTCACCCCGCGCATAGCGCCTGCTGAGTGAACGGGTGTCACCCGTGGTGCGGCGGAGGTCCTGCGCGGAGATCAGGTGCATGCCACTTATCCTCACCGGCCAACGGACGGCCGTTGAAGGGGAAAGCCCGGGCATGTGGACAACCTTGGATTTCGCATTTGCACCGCCGTATGGACGGTGCACCGGTGCGGGCGGCGCTGTGATGTCCGCAGACGGGTGCATTACGAAGCTGACGAGCACCGGCCCCCAAATGTGGAAATCCGCCGTGTTAACCAACAGTTCAATAAACCTGTGGTCCGCGTCCTAGCGCCTGTCAGTTACGTCTGGTTCACTATGTGGATGACAACGCTGACTGAAACCTCAGTCGCCGGCAACGATGACCGGCGAGACACCAATCGAGACAACCACCAGGACAACGCCGGCTTCACCGGTGTCGACCGGAAGTTCATGGTCGCCCTGGATGTGGACGGGACCCTGGTGAACCACGACGGCCACATGTCCCCGGGAGTACGGGAGGCCGCGCAGGCGGTGGTGGCCGCAGGGCATGAAGTGATGATTGCCACCGGCCGCTCCTTGAATGCCACCCTTCCCATCATCGAAAAGATCGGCATCGAGCGCGGGTACGCCATCTGCTGCAACGGCGGCGTGACGCTCCGGCTCCACCCGGAACTGGAGAACGGCTACGAGGTGATCCACAAGGCTACGTTCGACCCCGCCCCGGCCCTGCGCGCACTCCGGGAACGGCTGCCCTCGGCCAAGTACGCCCTCGAGGACGCCGACGGCAATTTCCTCTCCACCGAGCGGTTCCAGGACGCCAGCTTCGGCGTCGAGGCCATCGGCGTTGACTTCCACACCATGCTGGAGGCCACCGCCGTGCGCGTGGTGGTGTTCAGCACCGAGAACACGCCCGAGGAGTTCAACGAGGCCATCAACCACGTGGGACTTGCGGGCGTGACGTACTCCGTGGGCTGGACCGCATGGCTGGACATCGCCGCAGCCGGCGTCACCAAGGCCAGCGCCCTGGAAAACCTCCGGGTCCGGCTTGGCTTCGAAGAGCACCTGACCGTCGCGGTGGGCGACGGCCGGAACGACATCGAGATGCTCGCCTGGGCCGGCAGGGGGGTGGCCATGGGGCAGGCTCCCGCGGAAGTGGTGGCCGCAGCGGATGAGGTCACCCACTCCGTGCACGACGACGGCGCGGCCCACGTGCTGCGCAGCCTCCTCTGAGCCAGGCAGGGCAGGGCCCGCTGCCGCGATTCCGGTCGGCGGCCGGCGCCAAGGCAGAATAGAGGCATGACCCTTACGACGTTCGCCCTCGTCCGCCATGGCCAGACCGACTGGAATGCCGAGCGCCGGCTGCAGGGATCCACCGACATCCCGCTGAACGACGTCGGACGCGGACAGGCGCGTGCCGCCGTCGGCATCCTGGCCCCGTACGAATGGGACGCCATCGTCTCCTCGCCGCTGAGCCGTGCCGCTGAAACGGCCGACCTGATCGCGGAAGGCCTCGGGCTGACCGTGGCCCGCCGCGTCCCGGAACTCACCGAGCGCAGCTTCGGCCCCGCCGAAGGAATGCAGGCCGGCCCCGAGCTGGAGGCGCTGCGCGTCCCCGGCGGGTTCAAGGGTGCCGAGAGCGAAGAGGAGGCCGCCGACCGCGGCATTGCAGCCCTGGAAGCCCTGGCGGAGGAGTTCCGCGGCCGGCGGCTCCTGGTGGTCACCCACGGCACCCTCCTGCGCGTCACGCTCAGCCGCGCCATCGGCCAGACCCTCACCAGCGTGGACAACGCGGCCCTCAACCTTGCGCACCACCACGCGATCGATGGCTGGAAGCTGGAGTACTTCAACGGCGAGCCGGTCATGGCTGCCACCGGGAGCTGAACCGGTTACTGCACCGCCAGGATCAGGGCCAGCAGCCTGGCGGCCGCCGGCCGGGCGGCATGCTCCTCGTTCCACTGGGCCCGTGCCACGGCCTTGCTGACGGCCTGGGTGGTGATCCCCAGTTCCTGCGCCACGGCCTTCTGCTGGCCGCGGACCCCGGGCGTCAGCAGGTCCAGCACCCGCCATTCCGCCTCTGAGCGGTCCCGCACGATGTGACCCAGCAGGCGGAGGACGGCCTCGGCATCATGGGCCACATCGGCCAGGGGCCCCTCCACCGCCACCGGGATGCGTTCTTTGCTGCTCCGCAGCCGGTCCACCGCGCGGCGGGCATAGACCAGGCCGTGGCCGGAGGCGTCCTTGATTTGGTTGGGCAGGGGCTCATTCACCGGCCCGGCGCCGATCCCCACGTACCAGTGCCCGGTGCGCAGCGCGATCAGCGCGGCATCCACGGCCTGGTGCGGGCAATCGACGATTCCCTGGACTTCGTCCTCCACCGACCGGTCGAAGTCCAGGCGCGCGGGGATGTGCCGCAGCGCCTTGAGCAGCTGCGGGACCTGGTCTCCGTCGAGCCGGCTGTCCGTCTGGTTGATGGTCAGGGTGAACATTCTGGATCCACACTACCCGGAAGTAGGAACTGCGAAACCGGCATGTTACGACTGGTCAGCGGCCCGGACCTCCCGGGAACAGGGCCGGGGGCCCGCATCGGGATGACGCGGACCCCCAGCGATAAACCGGCGGAACCACCTGCCTCGACCAACCTGCCTGGGTCAGTTTGTCTGGGTCAGTTTGCGTGGGTCAGCGTGCCGGGCCCGCAGCGGCACCGGTCGCCGGGAAACGATCCCAGGCGCGGTGGGCGGCGAGAAGTTCCGAGACCGCGGAGGTTACCGACGCAGCGTCATCTCCGGCAGCTATGCCAGCAGCCTGCTGGGGAATGCCTGCCGCGTCCAGAACCCCGGAACCCGAACCCCAGAAGCCGATGGCCTTCGCATGGCGGTAGGCCTCGGACAGCATGAGTCCGACGCGCGGATCGGCGCCTGCCGCCGGCTCCCCGGCTTTGGCATCGCGACCGGCAGTGGCGTCCGGGGCAGGACGCTGCCCGCCGGCAACAATCAGCGCGTCGAATTCGGTGGACCGAGCCGTGAGGAAGGTCCGCTGCACCGTGACGGAAAGCCCGTCGGAGGAAAGCGTGCCGCCGGTTGGTGCGATGACGAGCGGGACCATGCCCTCGCCGTCGAGCGCCTTGCGGGCCGCGTCCACCTGCGAAAGGTCGCTGGAGGAATCGGCAATGATGCCCACCACGCGCCCGGCTACCGGCCACGTCCGGCCGACCTGGGACAGCGCCGGGCTGGGAGCATGCTCCGCCACCTGCTCAGAAGCTTCCGGGGCAGCCATGCCGAGGCCGGCGGCCACTGCGGCGCACAGCGCGGCGTCGATATTGGCCAGGGCCTGGAGCTGGCGTTCGCGGACGGCGGTTTCGTAGCACTTGCCGAGCTCGAACGTATACGCCTGGACCACGTGGTCCTGTTCCACCGCGCTGAGGCTGCGGAAGAACAGCCGGGCCTGGCTGTAGTGGTCATCGAAGGAGGCCGGGTTGCGCCGCTCCTTGATGGATTCCGCAACCGCGGCCGGCACGTCCACGAAGGCCCCCAGGTCCTGTCCGGCAAGGAAAGGGCAGCCGCCATCCAGCGAATTGGGCCGGTACGGGGCAACCCCCGAGTGGACCGCCGTCTGGTGCATGCCGTCACGCAGCATGTCGTTGACGGGGGCGTGCGGCCGGTTGATCGGGATCTGCCCGAAATTGGGGCCGCCCAGGCGCGAGATCTGCGTGTCCAGGTAGGAAAACAGGCGGACCTGCAGCAGCGGGTCATTGGTGACGTCGATGCCCGGCACCAGGTGCCCCGGGTGGAAGGCCACCTGCTCGGTCTCGGCGAAGTAGTTCGTCGGGTTCGCGGTGAGGGTCATGAGGCCGATGGGCTGCACCGGCGCGAGTTCCTCGGGAACGAACTTCGTGGGGTCCAGGAGGTCGATGCCTTCGAACATCTGGTCCTCCGTGTCCGGGAACGTCTGGATGCCCAGTTCCCACTCCGGATAGGCGCCGGCTTCGATGGCATCGGCAAGGTCGCGCCGGTGGAAGTCCGGATCCATGCCGTTAATGATTTGGGCTTCTTCCCAGACCAGCGAGTGGACACCCTGTTTGGGCTTCCAGTGGAACTTCACCAGCGTGGTGTCCCCGTCGGCATTGACCAGCCGGAACGTGTGGACGCCGAAGCCCTCCATGGTCCGGTATGACCGCGGGATGCCGCGGTCGGACATGTTCCACATGGTGTGGGCCTGCGCCTCGGTGTGGAGCGAGACGAAGTCCCAGAAAGTGTCGTGCGCGCTCTGGGCCTGTGGGATTTCACGGTCTGGATGGGGTTTGGCCGCGTGGACGATATCCGGGAACTTGATTCCGTCCTGGATGAAAAACACCGGAATGTTGTTGCCCACGAGGTCGTAGGTTCCTTCATCCGTGTAGAACTTCGTGGAGAACCCGCGGGTGTCCCGCACCGCGTCCGCTGACCCGCGGGAGCCAAGCACCGTGGAGAACCGGACAAACACGGGCGTTTCGACGTCCGGGGCAAGGAATCCGGCGCGCGTGACCTTCGAAGCCGTCCCGTACGAGCGGAACACGCCATGTGCTCCAGCTCCGCGTGCGTGGACGACGCGCTCCGGGATCCGCTCGTGGTCAAAGTGGGTGATTTTCTCGCGCAGGTGGTGGTCCTGCAGCAGGATGGGTCCCCGCGGGCCGGCCTTCAGCGAGTGGTCCGTATCCTGCTGCCGGAGGCCTTGGGCCGTGGTCAGGTACTGGCCGGACTGGCCGCGCGCAGTGGCGGGTGCCCCGGTGGGGCTGCCGGTTGGCGACACTGCCTCCGGGCCGCGCTGGTCCGGCTTGGGCGGCAGCGGTTCACGGGGTGTGGTGGGCTCTGCCTGCGCCGGAGCCTCACTGGCCGGCGCCCCGGGAATTGCGATGTTGTCTTCGGCTGGCATGTCTTGATCTCCCCTCATCAGATGTTCCCAGCCCCGCCAGGCGGAAGCTAAGCTTGCTTACTACCCTACAGGTGGCCTGCAGGGGCGGGGCAAGGTGGAAAGGCGCGACGGCGGGGGTTGCCTGCGTGCCCCTCGATCTGTTGCGATGGGGGAACGGCCGCCTGCAGCGGCATACCCAAGGTGAGGATGGTTATGGCCGGCAGCACTGGACAGGACGGGAAACAGCAGGACGGGAACCAGCAGGACACGGTGCAGCGGGACGGCATCGACCAGGCGGAGCTGGAGCTCGTCGACCGGTGGTGGCGGGCCGCGAACTATCTCTCCGTGGGGCAGATCTACCTGCGGTCCAACCCGCTGCTGCGCGAACCTCTGCAGGCAGAGGACACCAAATCCCGGCTCCTGGGCCACTGGGGAACGACGCCCGGGCTCAACTTCGTCTACGCGCACCTGAACCGGGTGATCCGCCGCGACTCCCTGGAGATGCTCTTTGTTGCCGGTCCGGGCCATGGCGGTCCCGCCGTCGTCGCCAATGCCTGGCTGGAGGGGACGTACTCGGAAATCTATGCCCATGTGGGCAATGACGGGGCCGGCCTTGCCGAATTGTTCCGGCAGTTTTCCTACCCGGGTGGCATCCCCAGCCACGCCGCGCCGGAAAGCCCCGGCTCCATCAGCGAAGGCGGGGAACTGGGGTACGCGCTGGCCCACGCCTACGGGTCGGTGTTCGACAATCCCCAGCTGGTGACCGCCGTCGTGATTGGCGACGGCGAGGCCGAAACCGGGCCGCTGGCGGCCAGCTGGCACTCGCACAACTTCCTGGACCCTGCCGCGGACGGCGCCGTGCTGCCCATTCTGCACCTGAACGGCTACAAGATCGCCAACCCCACCATCCTGGCCCGGATGCCGCAGGACCAGTTGGAGCAGCTGCTGCGCGGGTATGGCCACGAGCCGTATTTCGTGACGGTGGCGGACCCGGACAGCACGGAGCAGGCGCACCGCGATTTCGCCGCCGTGCTGGACCGCTGCCTGGCGGACATCAGGGCCATCCAGGACGCCCACCGGCGGGACGAATCCGGAGAACAGGCGGGGGAGGGGAGCCGCCGCTGGCCCATGATCGTGCTGCGCTCGCCGAAGGGCTGGACCGGGCCGCGGATGGTGGACGGGCTGCAGGTGGAAGGGACCTGGCGGGCCCACCAGGTCCCGTTGTCCGAGGTGCGCACCAACGGCGAACACCTGAAGCAGTTGGAGGAATGGCTGCAGTCCTACCGGCCGGAAGAGCTGTTCGACGGCGACGGCCGGCTCCGGCCCGGCGTCGCCGAAGGGGCACCCACCGGGGACTTCCGCATGAGTGCCACCCCGCACGCCAACGGCGGGCTGCTCCGGCGGGCCCTCAGGCTGCCCGCCTACCAGGACCACGCCGTGGAGGTGCCCAGCCCGGGAACCGACCGGGTCAGCCCGATGATCACCCTCGGCTTCTGGATGCGGGACGTGATTGCGCAGAACATGGAAAACTTCCGGCTGTTCGGCCCGGACGAGACGGCCTCCAACCGGCTGCAGAACGTCTACGAGGTCACCGACAAGGTGTGGCAGTACCGGATTGACGACGTCGACGAGCACCTTGCCCGCTCCGGACGGGTCCTGGAGGTGCTCAGCGAGCACCTGTGCCAGGGCTGGCTGGAGGGCTACCTCCTGACCGGGCGGCACGGCGTCTTCAACTGCTACGAGGCCTTCGTGCACATAGTCGATTCCATGTTCAACCAGCACGCCAAATGGCTGAAGGTGTCCCGCAAACTGCACTGGCGCCAGCCGGTGCCGTCACTGAACTACCTGCTGTCCTCGCACGTGTGGCAGCAGGACCACAACGGGTTCTCGCACCAGGATCCGGGCTTCATCGACCACGCCGTGAACAAGAAGGCCGAGGTCATCCGGGTGTACCTGCCGCCGGACGCAAACACCCTGCTCTCCGTCATGGAGCATTGCCTGGCGTCCACCGACTACGTGAACATCGTGGTCAGCGGCAAGCAGCCCTCGCCCACCTGGCTTGGTCCCGCGGATGCCGCCAGCCATTGCCGCCGCGGCCTGGGGATCTGGACGTTCGCCGGCTCGGAGGTGCCGGGCGAGGAGCCCGACGTCGTCCTGGCCTGCGCCGGTGACGTCCCCACGGTGGAGACCGTGGCCGCGGCGGAGCTGCTTCGCGAGGGCGCCCCGGGACTCAAGGTGCGTGTGGTCAACGTGGTGGACCTGATGCGGCTGCAGGACGAAAGCGAGCACCCGCACGGCCTCCCGGCCCACGACTTCGACGGCATTTTCACGGCGGACAAGCCCGTCATCTTCGCGTACCACGGCTACCCGGCGCTGATCCACCGGCTGGCGTACCGGCGGGCCAACCAGCAGGGGCTTCACGTGCACGGGTACAAGGAAGAGGGGACCACCACCACGCCGTTCGATATGGCCATGCTGAACGGCATCGACCGCTTCACGCTTGCCATCGACGCGATCGACCGCGTGCCGGGCCTGGCCGAGAAGCATTCGCTCCTGCGCCAGGACCTGCAGGACCGGCGCAGCCGGGCCCGCGAGCACACCCGCACCCACGGCGAGGACCCGGAGGAGATCCGGAACTGGAAGCTGGGCGGCTGACTTACTGCCCCAGGAGTTCATCCGGGGTGCAGGAGGGCAGGTGGATCCAGCCTTCGCTGCGGGCCGCCCGGGCATGCGCATCGTCAGGGGCGAGGGTACGACGGCGGGCCACGGCCCGGGCGGTCAGCGAGGCGATGACGGCATCGAACAGGTCGTCCGAAGCCGCGAGCCGCGCCTCGTTCCCGGCCAGGTCCAGCCATGGCGCCTGGTCCTGCAGTGAGCCGAGCAGCACGCCAAGCCGCTCCGCTTCCGGAGTGCCCCGGCCCTTATAGCCCCGGCCCTTGAGCCCCCAGATCTTCAACGATGCCGCCGGGTACACCTCTGCCAGCCGGCCCGAGCCGTCACGCGGTTGCGGGCCGTGCAGCGCAGCGATCTTCGCCTGGATGACGGCGCAGCGCATGGCCGGGTGGGCCAGCCGGTCAGCGGAGACACTGAGCGGAATCAGCCCGGTCTGCGCGGTGCAGAACCGGTCGGTATCGCGATAGGCGAGGAGCCGGCGGCCGGCGATCCCGTCGTGGTCAAGGACGGGTGCCGGATCATTATTCAGGTGGCCGGTGAGGAACGGGATCAGCGCGTCCGGCCAGCCCACGGGGCAATCGACGCCGGTCATGGCGCAAGTGCCGAACAGGTCCACGATCTCCTGGTCGTCCACGTCCAGGGCCAGGTGGGTGAGCCGGGC
The DNA here is from genome assembly GCF_000813845.1 of Pseudarthrobacter phenanthrenivorans. Taxonomy (GTDB): domain Bacteria; phylum Actinomycetota; class Actinomycetes; order Actinomycetales; family Micrococcaceae; genus Arthrobacter; species Arthrobacter phenanthrenivorans_B. The sequence continues at coordinate 146,178 of NZ_JWTB01000007.1, read as the reverse complement.
CCGGTCATCGCTCCACTCGATGACGGCCACGGCAGTTTTCTTGGTCGCGGCCGCCAGGTCCACGCCGAGGGTCTTCATGGGCTGCCCACCAACCCTGCGGTCAGACGGCATTGCGTCAGACGGCCCGGTACCGCAGGACGCCGGGGATGCTGCCCGAGTCCCCGAGGTCCTGGCCGGAGGCGAAGCCGGCCCACAGGGCGCGCATCCTGCGGCCCGCGGCGTCCACGTCCGCCCAGTCCGCTCCGGCAATGAGCCCAACGCCGTCCCAGGTCTTCCGGTTGCCGAGCAGCAGGGGCAAATCCACCGTGTGGGCGGCGCCGAAGATGTTGCCGGGCGCGTGCCAGTCCAGGACGTAGCGGTGCGCCCTTCCGCCTGCCTTGGCGTGGCGGCGGGCGAACCGGCGGGTGGCCCTGCCGTACACGGTTTCGGTGACCACCCAGTCGATGGCCCGCACGGCGGCAGGGCCCGCCAGGGGGATGCCTCCCAGGCGCATCAGCCGCGGGCTGCGGGGAAGGAACAGGCGCGCCTCCTCGGAGGTATGGCCGATCAGCACGTCGATGGCCGGCGCGGCGCGGTTCCACGCTTCTTCAATGCCTCGCTCTTCGGGAAGCGGATCGTGCCCGTACTGGGTGCCGAACGGCATGGCCGCCAGCATCCCGAACTTCCTGGCCACCTGCGCCACGTCTGCCTCGCGGGCCACCACCTCCATGGCCGGGGTCTCCTCCGTCAGGGACTCCGCAGCGGTTCCCATCGCGTGGTTCATCCTGGCCCGTCCCCGGGTAATGCCGAGCGGTGCGCTCTGGATGATGGCGCGCTGGAAGAGCCTGGGTGCTTCCGGCACGGCCATCAGGTGGGCGATGGCGTCGCCGCCCGCGGACTGGCCGAACGCGGTGACCCGGCCCGGATCGCCGCCGAAGCCGGCGATGTTCCGCTGCACCCAGCGGAAGGCCTCAAGCTGGTCGAGCAGGCCCAGGTTGCCGGGCCGGCCGGTCGGAGTGGCCAGGAACCCGAACAGGCCCAGCCGGTACGTCACGGACACCACGATGACGCGGTTTTCGGCGACCAGCCGGGCGGGGTCGAAGATGGCCAGGTCGCCCGAACCTGTGGTGTAGGAGCCGCCGTGGATCCAGACCATGACCGGCAGCCGTTCCTCCGGCCTGAGGTCTCCGGGCATGGTGATGGAGAGGTTCTGGCAGTCCTCGCTGCCGGGCAGTTCACCGTACCTGGTGCCCAGGACGTCGTCGAGGAAGGGGACTGGTGCCTGTGGGCAGGCGGGGGAGAGGGACGTAGCGGAAAATTCCGAGGTCCAGTCCGGGGCGGGCACCGGAGGCTGGAAGCGTCCGGCCGTGGCGTACGGGATGCCGCTGGCGCGGAGGACGTCACCATCAGCCCAGCCGGTGACGGGGCCGCAGGGTGGCTGGAACAACAGCTGGGACGTCGGGGCGTGCTCGAAACTCACAGCCCCACCATGCCACAACTTCCTGGAACAACGACGGCGGTTGGAGTGGGCCCGTCAACAAGGAGGGGCCCCACACCCTCAGCGGGACTAGTGTCCGGTGGGCACGTAGCGCTTGATGGAGGCTTCCAGTTCGGCTTCGGCGGCGGCGCGGTCGCCCCAGCCTTCGGCCTTGACCCACTTGCCGGGCTCCAGGTCCTTGTAGCGGGTGAAGAAGTGCTCGATTTCCTTGATCAGGTACTCGTTGACGTCGCTGACTTCCTGGATGTGGTCGAAGCGGGCATCCACCGGCACGCACAGGATCTTGGCGTCTCCGCCGCCGTCGTCAGTCATGTTGAAGACGCCGATGGGGCGGGACTCAACGATGACGCCGGGGTGCAGGTCGAAGTCCTGCAGCAGCACCAGCGCGTCCAGCGGGTCGCCGTCTTCGCCGAGGGTGTTCTCGAAGTACCCGTAGTGGGTGGGGTACTGCATGGAGGTGAAGAGGACGCGGTCCAGGCGGACGCGGCCGGTCTCGTGGTCAACTTCGTACTTGACGCGTGATCCCTTGGGGATCTCGATGGTCACGTCGTGCTTCATGGAATGCTCCTCGGCAATTGCAGGGGGTGCGCGGCACACTTGACGGGCCACAAAAAAGCGTGTCGGTGCCGCCGACTAGTATTGAGGATATAGCGAGAGGCCCTGGAATCAGGAACTTGTGGGGAAATTTCAGGACTTGAGGACCAGCACCAGCATGACCAAAACTACCGGCCAGGAACCGCTGCGCGCCCGCCGGGCCGGGCGCCCCGGCAGCCCCCGACGGGTCTCCGGGAAAGAGCCGCACACGCCCTGGCACCTGGTGTTCGCCGCATTGCTCCTGCTGGTCCTGGCCATACCGGCGGTCCTCCTGGTTGTTCCCGGTTTCACCGGCCCGGCAGCAGCTCCGCCCGCCCCGGCGCCGCCCGCCTGGCAGCAGGCCCCGGCAACGATTGCCGCCCCGCAGGTGCTGGCACCGCTTCGGCAATCCGCCCCGGTGCCGGCTCCGACGGTGGTGGCGGCGCAGGTTGATCCGGTGTTGAAGACCGACGGCGGCGGTACTTTCACGGGCATGGTCCAGGACGCTTTCACTGGCCAGGTCCTCTTCGACCGGGGCGGCGCAGACGGCCGCGTGCCGGCGTCGAACCTTAAATTGCTGACGGCGGTGGCCGCGCTGCGCACCCTGGGGCCGGACCGCCGCTTCACCACCAAAGTGGTGCAAGGCCCTGCCGCCGGGCAGGTGGTGCTGGTGGGCGGCGGCGACGTCCTCCTGGCCGCGGGCGGATCGCAGCCGGAGCAGGTGATGGGCCATGCCGGCCTTGCCACCCTCGCGGCCCGCACGGTGCAGGCACTGCAGGCCGCCCGCACCACCGGCGACATCACGGTGTTGGTGGACGACTCCCTGTTCACGGGACCCGCGCTGAATCCCAACTGGCAGTCCGGCGACGTGGAAGCAGGCGAAATAGCGCCGCTGTACCCGCTGGCCCTCAACTCGGCCCGCTTCGATCCCGCCGTCACCACCGGCCCCCGGCCGCAGGATTCGGCGATAACCGCGGCGGAAGCGTTCGCGGCCCAGCTGCGTGCGGCCGGTGCCGCTGCGGGACTGACGGTGGCGGCCGGCGTCGAACGTTCCGCGGGCGCTTCCCAGGCCAACCCGGCAGTCCTCGCCGCGGTCGAATCGGCCACGGTGGCGGAGCAGGTGGACCTGATGCTGCAGGTATCGGACAACTACCTGGCCGAAACCATGGGCCGGCTGGCCGCCGTGGCCACGGGCCGGCCCGGCAGCAACGACGGCGCCGTGGCCGTGGTGGCGGACGAGGTCCGGGCGGCCGGCATCCCCGCGGACACCCTCAAGCTGGCGGACGTGTGCGGGCTTGCCATGGGCAATCAGGTCCCGGCACGGCTGTTCGTGGACGTGCTGCGGGCCATCACCACCGGAGCCGACACCAGGCTGCGTGCCGCTCTGGACGGCTTCCCGGTCGGCGGCCTGTCCGGCACCCTGGACGCCCGGTACGGGGACGCCACCACCTTCGGCGGCGCCGGGCTGGTGCGGGCCAAGACCGGAACCCTGAACACCGTGCTGGGGCTGAGCGGCTACGTTGTGGACGCGGATGGAAGGCTCCTGGTGTTCTCCTTCATCGGCAACGGACTGACACCCGGCGCCGCCGGCAACAAGGAAGCCCTGGACCGTGCCGCCACCGTATTGGCCGGCTGCGGCTGCCGCTAGCGCCCACCCGGGGTGGGGCGGCGGGTATTACTGCGGCTGGACGCCCAGCAGCGCGGCCATGACGACGGCGGCCAGCACCGACCTCCAGCCCGTGCGCGGGCCGATGGTCAGGGGCACGATGGGACGGTAAGGGATCATGGTGTCCTCCTTCGATGGTTATGACCGGCCCTGTCCCGCATGAACGATGCGGGGCAGCAACGGTTGTGCGGGTACGGGCCGCTCCGGACAGGCAGGTTGCCCTGCGGTTTCCAGCCTGCCCGGCGGGTCTTGGACAGCGCTTTCGCGCTCCTGTGCGGAGGCTGTGGAAGTTCGCCGGTGAGCGAACTTAAGGACGATCCCCGGGCTGCTGTGTTCTGATGGGAACCATGGAGTCCACTGCGCGCGAGTCCGCACCGACCGTGTCCACGAAGGCCGGGTCACCGACTGCCCAGTCCCTGATCAACTGGGACCTTGCCGCTTCCGCCGCAGCGCGGCTGGCTCCGGCCGGCCCGGTGCTGGACGAAGCAGCCATCGGCGGGGCGGTGGACAGCCTGCGCCGGCTCGCGGACGCCTCCGTTCCGCACGTCCATGAGATCACCGGGCTGGAGGCGGCGCGCGATCTGCGCGACTCGTCAGTATTGGTGGTGGACCGGGCGTCCTGGGCCAAAGCCAACACCCAAAGCTTCGCCGTGATGCTCAAACCGGCCATGCAGAAGATGCTGGACAGCCGCAGCGGAAACCTGAGCCCCGCTGCCGCGCAGGTCAGCGGCGCCATCACCGGCTCCCAGCTGGGCGCTGTCCTCGCTTTCCTGTCCAGCAAGGTCCTGGGCCAGTACGACCCCTTCGCCGCGCTTGCCGAGAACTCCTCCGCACCCGCCGCCGGCCGGCTTCTGCTCGTGGCCCCGAACATCATCTCGGTGGAGCGTGAACTCAACGTCACGCCGGAGGATTTCCGGCTCTGGGTGTGCCTGCACGAACAAACCCACCGGGTCCAGTTCGCGGCGGCCCCCTGGCTGCGCCACCACATGCTGGAGCAGATCGACAACCTCAGCGGGCACCTGCTGGGCAACGTCGACTCCCTGATGGAGCGTGCCTCCGCTGCTGCGCGTTCACTGAAGGACCGCTCCGCCAGCGGAAACACGCCGGGCCGCGGCGCCATCCTGGACCTGCTCCAGGATCCCGAGGAAAAGGCCGCCATCTCGCACCTCACCGCCGTCATGAGCCTGCTCGAAGGGCACGCCAACGTGGTGATGGACGCCGTGGACGCCAGCATCGTGCCGTCCGTCAAGACCATCCGGCAGCGGTTCAACGACCGCGGCAAGGACCGCGGCGTGATCGAGAAGTTCATCCGCAGCCTCCTGGGCCTGGACGCGAAGATGCGGCAGTACTCCGACGGCGCCCGCTTCGTCCGCGCCGTGGTGGACGTTGCCGGGATGGAAGGCTTCAACAAGGTCTGGGACTCGGTGGACCACCTTCCCACTGAGCCGGAGATCCACGACGCCAAGCTGTGGCTTGAGCGGATGGGCCTGTAGTTGCCTGACGACGTTCCGGCGCCGTCCCCTGTCACCAGCGGACGGCGCCGGCCCGGAAGGCTGGCTCCCGTCGTCGGCACTGCACGCAGGATGCTGCAGGAGGCCCTGGCAGGTGCCGGCTACCCCCGCCACGTCCTGGTGGCCTGCAGCGGCGGGCCGGACTCCCTGGCGCTCGCCGCCGTCGCGGCCTACTTCGCCCGCCGCGGCCACGTGGACGGCCATCCGCTGACCGTGGGTGCGGTGGTGGTGGACCACCAGTTGCAGGACGGCTCCGCCGAGGTGGCAGCCCGCACTGCAGGGATGCTGCAGGAGCTGGGCCTTGCACCGGTGGAGATCCGCACCGTTAGGGTGGCCGCCGCCGGAATGGGGCCCGAAGCTGCTGCCCGCGAGGCCCGCCATGCCGCCCTTGAGGCTGCCGCCTCTGGCCAGGGCGCCGGGGCAATCCTGCTGGGGCACACCCTGGACGACCAGGCCGAACAGGTCCTGCTGGGCCTGGCCCGAGGCTCCGGAACCCGTTCCCTTGCCGGCATGCGCCCGGCCCGGGCAGGCTCCGGAGACACGGTGCTCCTTCGCCCGTTCCTGGGCCTTCGGCGGGCGGACACCGAAGAGATCTGCGTCGTGGAGGAACTGGACCCCTGGCACGATCCCACCAACGCGGACCCCGCCTTCGCGAGGTCCCGGACCCGGGTGGAGGTCCTCCCGCACCTGGAGGACAAGCTGGGCCCCGGCGTGGCGGAATCGCTGGCCCGGACCGCTGCAATCCTGCAACTGGACGCCGACTACCTGGAGGATGTGGCGGAAAGCACCTACGCCTCCCTCGTGGAGCGGGACGGCTCCGACCTTGCCCTTCCGGAAGAGGCCCTGCGCGCCTTGGCGCCGGCCATCAGGTTCCGGGTCATTGCCAAGGCCGCGGCGGAGGCAGGCGGCCAGCAGCCCAGCTACCAGCGCCTTTTGGCGGCGGAAGCCCTGCTCCGGCGGCACGGTTCGGCCGGCCCGGTGCAGCTTCCCGGCGGTGTCAGCGCCTACCGGTTGTCGCTGGCGCAGCTGGAGGGAGCCACGGGCAAAGCCGTCCCCGCCGCCCCCCACGGCCCCGGTCCCGTTCCCCGCGAACGGGCACGCTGTGGGAAGCTAGTATTCCGGCCTTCCAAGCCGCCCACAAAATAGTCGCACCCCGCATCTACACAGGAGCCATTGGTGGATTCAAACGACGTCCAGGCAGATCTCAAGCACGTTCTCTACACCAAGGAACAGATCCAGCAGCGGATCACCGAACTCGCAGCGCAGATCGACAAGGACTATGAAGGGCGCGAGATCCTCATTGTGGGCGTCCTCAAGGGTGCCGTGATGGTTATGGCGGACCTGGCCCGGGCACTGCACAGCCACATTTCCATGGACTGGATGGCTGTCTCCTCCTACGGCTCGGGAACCCAGTCCTCCGGGGTAGTGCGCATCCTGAAGGACCTGGATACGGATCTGATGGGCAAGGACGTGCTGATCGTCGAGGACATCATCGACTCCGGCCTGACCCTGTCCTGGCTCAAGACCAACCTGGAGTCCCGCGGTACCGCGTCGGTGGAAATCTGCACCGCCTTCCGCAAGCCCACCGCCGCCAAGGTGGAAATCGACGTCAAGTACGTCGGCTACGACATCCCCAACGAATTCGTGGTCGGCTACGGACTGGACTACGCCGAGAAGTACCGCAACCTGGACTTCGTAGGCACCCTGGCGCCGCACGTCTACGAGTAGGCTGCCGCCCACCATCTTGCCAAGGAACATCGGCATCCGGGACGTTGCCAAGGCGGCCGGCGTCTCCGCCACCACCGTCTCGCACGTGCTCAACGATGCGCCCTACGCCCGCGTCAGCCAGGACACCCGCGACAAGGTCAGGGCGGCGGCGGACCAGTTGGGCTACGGCCCCAACCGCCTGGCCCAGGCACTGCGCAGCCGGAAGTCCGGCGTGCTGGGCCTGGTCAGCGAGGACGTGGCCACCACGCCGCACGCCGGCCGGATCATCCTGGGCGCGGACCAGGCCGCCCGCGCCCGCGGCTACACCCTGATGCTCATCAACACCGCAGGCGCCGCCGACACCGCATCCCGGCAGGCGGACGTCGAGTCGCTGCTGGAGCGGCAGGTGGACGGGATCCTTTACGCAACGATGTACCACCGCAGCGTTCAGCCGCCCGCCAACCTGGCCCGGGTGCCATCGGTACTGGTGGACGCCGTCACCGACGCCGGGACGTTCCCGGCTGTGGTTCCGGACGAGCACGGCGGCGCCTCCGCAGCTGTGCAGGCGCTGCTCGCCGCCGGGCACACGCGGATCGGCTTCATCAACAATACGGAGGATGTTCCCTCCACCCACCAGCGCCTGCAGGGTTTCCGGGACACCCTTGCCCGCGCGGGACTGGACGCCGGCGGCGCCCCTGTCGGGACGGCGTCGTCCGATGCCCTGGGCGGGTACGCGGCCGCCAGGCGGATGCTGGAAGGCGCCAACCCGCCGTCGGGCCTCTTCTGCTACAACGACAGGATGGCCATGGGAGCCTACCGGGCTGCCGCGGAACTGGGCCTGTCCATCCCGGAAGACCTGTCCATCGTTGGCTTCGACGACCAGGAACTGATCGCCGGCAGCCTCCACCCCGGCCTCACCACCGTGGCCCTGCCGCACTATGAAATGGGCGCCTGGGCGGCCAACCGGCTGATCGACACGATCGACGCCGGAGAGCCCGGGGACGCCGGGCCAGGGTTCCATGACCGCCCGGAGCCCGTGCTGCTCGAGTGTCCGCTGGTGACCCGCGGATCCGTGGCGGCGCCCGGGGAGCACCGCTGAGGCAGGCGTCCGGCGGACAGCCGGCATGCTACGCCCACAGGGAACTTTTGCTTTTCGCTATGCGTGATGTACTCCGGACGGTGTATAGCTAGAAGCTGACGCAGCACCATCACGCGCGCAGACTACTCGCCGTGAAGCACTACCGGAAGGGACGGGGCGAGCCCCCGAACAGATGAAAGCTAAGAACTTCTTCAAAGGCCCGGGCATCTGGATCGTCGTTGTGGTCGGTCTGCTCCTGGTGGCTTTTGCGACGCTCGCCCCCGGCGGTGCGGCCCGGATCGACACGGACAAGGGCCTGGAACTGCTCTCCAGCAACAAGGTGGAGCAGGCCAAGATCTTCGACGGCGAGAACCGCGTTGACCTCACGCTGAAGGACAACCTGCAGCTGGATGGGCAGGACAAGGGCAAGAGCGTCCAGTTCTTCTTCGTGGATGCCCGCGCGCAGGACGTGGTGAAGGCCGTTACGGACGCCAAGCCGGCGCAGGGCTTCACGGACCAGCCGATCGAAAGCAACTGGTTCTCCGGCCTGCTCTCCCTCCTGATCCCCGTCATCCTGCTGGGCGCCCTCTTCTGGTTCCTGATGACCCGCATGCAGGGCGGTGGATCCAAGATCATGCAGTTCGGCAAGTCCAAGGCCAAGATGGTCAGCAAGGACATGCCGCAGGTGACCTTCGCCGACGTCGCAGGTGCGGATGAGGCCGTGGAGGAACTCCAGGAAATCAAGGAATTCCTCCAGGAACCGGCCAAGTTCCAGGCTGTTGGCGCCAAGATCCCCAAGGGCGTCCTGCTCTATGGCCCGCCGGGTACCGGCAAGACCCTGCTGGCCCGCGCTGTCGCAGGTGAGGCGGGCGTACCCTTCTTCTCCATCTCCGGCTCCGACTTCGTGGAAATGTTCGTCGGCGTGGGTGCCTCCCGTGTCCGCGACCTGTTCGAGCAGGCCAAGGCCAATTCCCCGGCAATCATCTTCGTGGACGAAATCGACGCCGTCGGACGCCACCGCGGTGCCGGCATCGGCGGCGGCAACGACGAACGCGAGCAGACCCTCAACCAGCTGCTGGTTGAAATGGACGGCTTCGACGTCAAGACCAACGTCATCCTGATCGCGGCCACCAACCGTCCCGACGTCCTGGACCCGGCCCTGCTGCGCCCGGGCCGTTTCGACCGCCAGGTGTCCGTGGAAGCGCCGGACCTGATCGGCCGCGACCAGATCCTGCAGGTGCACGCCAAGGGCAAGCCCATGGCACCGGGCGTGGACCTGAAGGCGGTGGCCAAGAAGACGCCCGGTTACACCGGCGCAGATTTGGCCAACGTCCTGAACGAGGCCGCGCTGCTCACCGCCCGCTCCAACGCTAACCTGATCGACGACCGCGCCCTGGACGAGGCCATTGACCGCGTCATGGCAGGCCCGCAGAAGCGCAGCCGCGTCATGAAGGAACACGAGCGCAAGATCACCGCCTACCACGAAGGCGGCCACGCCCTGGTGGCGGCGGCCCTGCGGAACTCCGCGCCGGTCACCAAGATCACCATCCTTCCGCGCGGCCGGGCCCTCGGCTACACCATGGTGGTCCCGGAAAACGACAAGTACTCCATCACCCGCAACGAACTGCTGGACCAGATGGCCTACGCCATGGGCGGCCGCGTGGCGGAAGAGATCGTGTTCCACGATCCCTCCACCGGGGCTTCCAACGACATCGAGAAGGCCACCGGCACCGCACGCAAGATGGTCACCGAATACGGCATGAGCGAACGCGTCGGCGCTGTCCGCCTGGGCCAGGGCGGCGGTGAACCCTTCCTGGGCCGCGACGCCGGGCACGAGCGGAACTACTCCGACCAGATCGCCTACGTCGTGGACGAGGAAGTGCGCCGCCTGATCGAGCAGGCCCACGATGAGGCCTACGAGATCCTCACCGAGAACCGGGAGATCCTGGACATCCTGGCCCTGGAACTGCTGGAACGCGAAACACTTAACCAAGCCGAGATCGCCGACATCTTCCGTGACGTCCGCAAGCGGGACTTCCGTGAAGTGTGGCTCTCCAAGGAGACCCGTCCCGTCCTCGCCGGCCCGGTGGAAACCCGCCGGGAGCGGGCGGAGCGCGAGGCCCAGGAGGAAGCCAAGCAGGCCCGCCTGGACGAGCCGCTGGACGCCCAGCCCCCGCATGCGCAGGGCGTTCCGGAGGATGCACCGTTTCACGGGGGGACCCCCGAATCGGGGCCTGACACCCTTCGCGGCTAAGCTTTCCCTGTGACTTCCTTCGACGACGACGACGTTCCCGCCTCCGCCGGACACCTGGCGGAGGCCGGTGCCCACCCCTCGAAAACCGAAAAAGTGGACAAGCCCCGGATCGAGGCGGCCGTCCGCGAAATCCTCCTTGCCATCGGTGAGGATCCGGACCGCGGCGGCCTCCTGGACACCCCGAAGAGGGTGGCAAAGGCGTACGCCGAGATGTTCGCCGGGCTGCACCACGATCCCGCGGACGTCCTGTCCACCACCTTCGACCTGGACCATGAGGAACTGGTCCTGGTCAAGGACATTCCGTTCTATTCGACCTGCGAGCACCACCTGGTTCCGTTCCACGGAGTGGCCCACGTGGGGTACATCCCGTCCCATGACGGCAAGGTCACCGGTCTGAGCAAGCTGGCCCGGCTGGTGGATATCTATGCCCGCCGCCCGCAGGTGCAGGAACGGCTCACCACGGAAATCGTCGAAGCGTTGGTCAGCCACCTCAAGCCCCGTGGCGCCATTGTCGTTGTTGAATGCGAACACATGTGCATGTCCATGCGCGGCATCCGCAAGCCCGGAGCGAAGACCGTCACCAGTGCGGTCCGCGGGCAGCTTCATGACCCGGCCACCCGTGCCGAAGCCATGAGCCTCATCCTCGGAAGGTAACCACAGACCATGGATTCACTCGCTGCAGCCCCGGGAACGGGGCCCGCAACCTCCCCGCTGCCCATCCTGCGCAAGCCCCGCCCGGCGGCGCGCTTCGAAGACCTCCCCACCGGCCGCACCCTGGTCATGGGAGTCCTGAACGTCACCCCTGACTCCTTCAGCGACGGCGGGAAGCACCCCACCGCGGACACCGCGATCGCCGCCGGCCTGCGGATGTTCTACGCCGGTGCGGACATCATCGACGTCGGGGGCGAGTCCACCCGGCCCGGCGCCGATGACGTCACCCCCGACGAAGAACAGCGCCGCGTCCTGCCCGTGGTTGAAGCCCTGGTGAAGGCCGGCGCCTTGGTCAGCATCGACACCACGCACGCCTCCACGGCGGAAGCGGCCGTCAAGGCCGGCGCCGCCATCATCAACGACATCTCCGGCCTCAGCATCGAGCCCGAAATGGCCGAATTCGTGGCGGCCTCCAAGGTGCCCTACGTCCTCACCCACCGCCGCGGGGACGCCCGGACCATGAACTCGCTCGCCGAATACACGGACGTTGCCGGGGAAGTGGTGTCCGAGCTGGCAGGAGTGCGGGACAAGCTCTACGCCGCCGGCGTCAGCCAGGAGCAGATCATCATTGATCCGGGCCTGGGGTTCGCCAAGAATGACGCCCAGAACTGGGAACTGCTGCAGAACCTGGACCAGCTGGACAGCCTGGGCCACAAGGTTCTGGTGGGTGCCTCGCGGAAGCGCTTCCTGGGCACCCTGCTTACGGTGGCCGGCAAGTCCGCCGCGCCGGAAGAGCGGGATGGTGCCACCGCGGCCATCACCGCCATCAGCGCCTACCGCGGCGCCTGGGCAGTGCGCGTGCACGACGTCGGGCCCAGCCTTGACGCCGTCAAAGTGGCTGCGCGCATGGCTGCCGGACCCGCGCAACAAGCCGTACCCAAGACGCAATAGGGCCGGGGGACCCATGGACAGGATTACGCTGACCGGAGTGACCGCAGTGGGTCACCACGGTGTTCTCGATTTCGAACGCCGGGATGGCCAGCCCTTCGTGGTGGACGCGGTGCTGTATCTCGACTTCACCGAAGCGGCGCAGTCCGACGACGTCCGGGACACCGCGCATTACGGCGAGGTGGCGCAGCGTATTACTGAATGGATTTCCGGAGAACCCCTGAACCTCATCGAGGCGTTGGCAGTGCGGATCGCCGACAGCCTCCTGGCCGAATTCAGGCTGCAGGCCGTGGACATCACCGTCCACAAACCGCAGGCCCCCATCGAAGTCCCGTTCGGCGACGTGGCCGTCAGCGTCCACCGGGAACGGAAGGCAGCCGATCCTGCGCCGGCCGGAGCCCAGGCATGAACGGCGTCTACACCAAGGCCGTGCTCGCCCTGGGCAGCAACCTCGGAGAACGCAACGAAACCCTGACGGAGGCCGTCGCAGACCTGGTGGATCCGCCCGAGGTGCGGCTCCTCGCCGTCTCGCCCATCGTCCAGACGAAGGCCGTAGGCGGCCCTGCCGGGCAGCCGGACTTCCTCAACATGGTCATCACGGTGGAAACCAGCCTGTCCCCGCAGGAGCTGCTGGCCCACTGCCAGGCGGTGGAAAACAAGCACCTCCGCGTCCGCGAGGTCCGCTGGGGTCCGAGGACACTCGACGTCGACATCATCACCTACGGTGACCTGCACAGCGACGACCCCGCCCTGACCATCCCGCATCCGCGGGCGGCGTCCCGGGCGTTCGTGCTCTACCCCTGGTCGCTCATCGAACCCGCCGCCACCCTGGACGGTCAGCGAATCGGCGCCCTCGCCGTGAAGGCAGAGGACTTCGCCGACCTCGCGCCGTTCGACGGCTTCGGTGACTTTGACGGCATGCCGACGGCGGGAGCGGTGGAGGAACGATGAAGCCCATCAGCCCGCTGCGCCTGCTCCTGGTCTGCATCATTCTTGCCGTCGCGGGCTGGTCAGCCACGGTGGTCACCAGCCGCTACAGCATGGCCACGCCGGTCCTGCCTGCGACCGCGCTGGCCACCATGGGCGTGATCGTCATCATCACCCTGATCCTGGGGATCCGGGTCCTCCGGTGGCGGAACAGCCACCAGCCGAACAGCAAGGCGCAGAAGACGCAGCTGGATCCATTGCTGGCCGCCCGGACACTGGTCCTGGCCCAGGCCTGCGCGTATGCCGGAACGGTTCTGCTGGGGTGGCACGTGGGCATCTTCCTGGACCAGCTGCGGATCTGGAGCCTGCGCAGCGACCAAGGCATCACCTGGCTGGCCCTTGCCATGGCCGGTGGCGGCCTGGTGATGATCGTGGTGGGGCTCCTGGTGGAGCGTTTCTGCAAAATTCCCCCGGAAGACGGCGACACCAAGGGCCTCGACGGGAAGGGCCGGCCTGCCCGCGGCGAGGCCGCAGGGGAAGGCGAGTATGCATACCGAGGCGACTGACCCGCCGGGTATCGACTGGCAGCGGGTGTCACCGAAATATGTCACGGTCCGGCTGGTGGAATGGGCCGTTGCCAACCTGGTTACCGTCCTGGTCCTGTCCGCGCCGCTGGTGATGGTCCTCCTGGGCTGGTGGCGGTGGCCGCCGCTGTGGCTGGCCGTCACCGTTCCCGCCATCGCGCTGCTGCTGGCTTTGTGGCGGCTGGTCCTCATCCCACGCCAGGTCCGGGCCATCGGCTATGCCGAGCGCGACGACGACCTGCTGGTCAGGAGCGGCATCTTCTTCCAGCGCACCATGGCCGTGCCCTACGGCCGGATGCAGTACGTGGACATCGCCGTCGGACCCGTGGAACGGGCCCTGGGCCTGTGCAGCGTCAAGCTGCACACGGCGTCCCCCGGCACCAACGCCCGCATCCCCGGCCTCCCCGCAGCGGAGGGCGCGCGGCTGCGCGAACAGTTGGCCGCACGCGGCGAAGCCAGGCTGGCAGGGCTGTGACGGCTGACGGCCACCTGCCCGGGCAGCCACCCGTTCCGCCCGCCTCCGCACCTCCTTTCCCAGTCCCGGACAGCACCGGCACGTCCGACGGCGACTGGCGGCGCGTTCATCCGGCGTCACCTTTTGTCAGGGGCTGGTTTGCCCTGGCCGCGATCACGTTCTTCTTTGGCCGGGACCTCTTTGAGCGGATGCTGCAGGGACAGGCAGTGTTCGAAAACGGCTTCGCCCGTCGCGCGCCGTGGCTCCTGGGCGGCGGAGCGCTGGTGCTGGCCGTGGCCGTGCTCGGCTTCGTCCTCACCTGGTACTTCACCAAGTACCAGGTATCCGGCGGCTACGTCCGGGTGAACTCCGGCTTCCTCTTCCGCCAGCACCGGCAGGCACGCCTGGACCGGGTGCAGGCGATCGACATCGTCCAGCCGCTGCTGGCCCGGATCTTTGGCCTGGCCGAGCTCCGGTTCGAGGTGGCCGACGCCGGCGAGTCCGCAGTGCGCCTGGCCTACCTCAAGATCGGGGACGCCAGGCAGCTGCGCGCCACCATCCTGGCCCAAGCCTCCGGGGCAGGGGCGGCCGCCCCTGGTCCCGCACCTGGCCACGCTCCGGGCGGGCCCGTCGCCGGCGCCGTGACCGTCGGCGGAACAGCTTCCGGGGCGCTGCACCCGGGGGAGCACCCTTTCCTGCCTGCACCCGAGGCGCCCGAAGCCACCGTACTTGCCGTGCCGCCGTCGCGCCTTATCGGATCGCTGCTGTTGAGTGAGCAAAGCTTCTTCATCGTGGTGGGCGGCGCCGCTTCGGTGGTCCTGTCCGCCGTGACTGACAACCGAGCCTTCTATTTCTACCTGGTGCCGGCCGCCCTGGGCCTCGCCGCCGGTTACTGGAACTTCTTCAACAAGGGCTACAACTTCACCGCAGCCATCTCGCCCGACGGGATCCGGCTGCGGTACGGCCTGCTGGACACGCAGGCGCAGACCCTGCCGCCCGGCCGGATCCAGGTGGTGAAGGTTTCCCAGCCGCCATTGTGGCGTCCGCTCGGCTGGTACCGGATGCAGGTCAATGTCGCCGGCTACGGGGCTTCCGGCAATGCCGTCGAAGGGAACACCAGGACCATCCTCCTGCCGGTGGGCACGTTCGCCGACGTCCTCGCCATGCTGTCGCTGGTGCTCCCGGACCCCGGGACGGACGCGCCCGCAGCCGTTTTCGCCGCGGGGCTTACAGGCAGGGATTCCGACGGCGGCTTCGTCACCACGCCGCGCCGGGCCCGGATTCTTGCACCCCTGGCCTGGCGGCGGAACGGCTTTGCGGCTACCGGCACCGCCTTGCTGATCCGCTCGGGCCGCTGGTGGCGGCACCTTGTGGTGGTGCCGCACCAGCGGACGCAGTCGATGGCGCTCCATCAGGGCCCGCTGGCCCGCCGGTTCCGCGTTGCCGACCTGGTCCTGCACACCACCGCCGGTCCCGTTGCGCCGAGGCTGATCCAGGCCGGCCTGGACGAGGCCAGGCAACTCTTCAATGAGCAGTCGGCCCGCGCCCGGCTGGCACGGAAGAGGCAAACCACCGAACAATGGTTGCGGCAGGTTATCCCGGCAGACGCACCCGACCCCGTACCCGGCGCGACGGTGGTTGCGGCGACGCTGCCGGAGGCGGCCGCCGGAGAAGCGCGCCCCCGTCCCCAACAGGAAGGCCAGCAGCATGGCTAAGCCAGGACGCCTCGGCGTCGGAATCATCGGTGCCGGCAAGGTGGGGGCCGTGCTTGGCGCTGCCCTGCGTGCGGCCGAACACGCCGTCATCGGGGTCTCGGCGGTGTCCGACGCGAGCCGGGAACGGGCCGAAGCATTGTTGCCCGGCGTGCCGGTCCTTGAGGTGCAGGACATCGTGGAGCGGGCCGAGCTGGTGCTGCTCGCCGTCCCGGACGACGCCCTGCCGGACCTGGTGGAGGGACTGGCGAAGCTTGGCGCCTGGCAGCCGGGCCAGCTCGTGGCGCACACCTCGGGCCGCTTCGGCGTCGGAGTACTGCATCCGGTCCGTGCCGCCGGCGCCATCCCGCTGGCACTGCATCCGGCCATGACGTTCACGGGCATGAGCCTGGACCTCACCCGGCTGCTGGACTGCACTTTCGGGGTGACGGCGGATGCCGCCATGCTGCCCATCGCGCAGGCGCTGGTGGTGGAGATGGGGGCCGAGCCAGTTGCCATCGCGGAGGCGGACCGGACGCTCTACCACGCAGCCCTGGCGCACGGGTCCAACCACCTGGTCACCCTGGTGGCGCAGGCCTCGGAACTGTTGCGTGACGTCGGCGTGGAATCGCCCGAACGCATGCTGGGTCCGCTCCTGCGGGCCACGCTGGAGAATGCCCTGGCGTCCGGGGAATCGGCACTCACCGGACCAGTGGCCCGCGGGGATGTGGGTACGGTGCGTGCCCACGCCGAGGCGTTGCGGGAGTTCGACGGCGGCGGTCACGGCGACATCCTGGCGGCCTACCTTGCGATGGCACGGGCGACGGCGCTTCGGGCCGAAGGACGCGGACTGCTGAAACCTGACCAGCTGAAGGGGCTGAACGACGCCCTTGACCAAAAGGAGGACTGAGTGTCCATACAACTCGTCACCACAGTGGCCGGCCTGAAAGCCGAAAGCGCCAGGCTGCTGACCGCCAAGGGAGGCGCTTCCCAGGGGCTGGTGCCCACCATGGGCGCACTGCACGAGGGCCACGCCGCCCTGGCCCGGACCGCCGTCGGGCAGAACGACGTGGTGGTGGCCAGCATCTTCGTCAACCCCCTCCAGTTCGGCGACGCTGCAGACCTGGACCGCTATCCGCGGACGCTTGAGGCTGACCTCGCGCTGCTGGAGGAGCAGGGCGTGGACCTGGCGTTCGCGCCTTCCGTGGAGGAGGTCTACCCCGGCGGTGAGCCCTTGGTGCGCGTTACCTCCGGCCGGCTGGGGGAGAAGTGGGAGGGCGCCTCGCGGCCCGGACACTTCGACGGCGCACTCACCGTCGTGGCCAAGCTGCTGCACTACGGGATGCCTGCGGCGGGTCTTCCCGCTGGCTCCGGCGGCGATGCCGTCAACGGCAGCCTGCCGGCCTACCGCGCCTACTTTGGGCAAAAGGACGCCCAGCAGTTGGCCCTGGTCCGGCGCATGGTTGCCGACCTGGACTTCCCGGTGGAGATCGTTGGCGTGCCAACCGTCCGGGCAGCTGACGGTCTGGCACTTTCCAGCCGCAACCGGTTCCTGTCCGACGACGAGAGGGACGCCGCGCTGGTCTTGTCCAGGGCCCTGCGGCTGCTGGAGGAGCGGGCGAATGCCCATGAGCCGCTGGACCTTGATTCGGCGCTGGCCCTGGTGGAGTCCCAGCCCCTGGTGGAACTCGATTATTTCGAGGTAGTGGACCCGGGGACCCTGGAGCCCCTGGCCGAGAACTGCCGCGAGACTCCCTTCCGCGGCGAAGCGCTGGCCCTGATCGCGGCCAGGGTTGGTCCGGTCCGGCTGATCGACAATATGCCGCTGAATTCCTGAGCCCCGCCCCTGTTCCTGCCCCTGACCCTGTTCCAGCCTGACCTTTGCAATCCTGACCCGGCCTATTTACGGCCGGTTAGAGGGCCGGTCCGTCCTCGCTGGCCATGAACTGTTCCAGGAGTGCCTTTTCCGGCCGCCCCGGATTCCGTGCCACGAAGCGCCGGAGGCGGGCCTTGGCCAGCTCATCGGCGGGGTCTGTGCTGGAAAGCAGTTCATCGATGATTTCCTGCGCCTGCCACCGGAGGGACTCAATGGCGAACTGCCGGATCTCCGCGGGCGTGTCACGGGGAAGCCATGGCTCCGGATCTGGGGGCACGGGGGCGAGCTGCTCTGCTGTCATAGTGGCCTCCTTGCATCAATGCGCACCGGCGACGTTGCCGGTGCGGCGTTCGAATGCACTGCACGTAGCCAACACACTACAGGGAGAAAGACAAGTCTGTCTCGTGCCAGAATTAGCCTATGGATGTGATGAATCCGGGGTCCGGTATGAAGCCGGACGTAGGCTCCGCGCAAGCGTCTCTCCAGCCGTCGGCGCCAGCTTCTTCCTCCAGCCGCCTGGACCCGGAGGAGCGGATCCTGTCGGTGGCCTACGAATTGTTTTCGCGGCGGGGGATTCGGGACGTTGGCGTAAACGAACTCATTGAACGTTCCGGCGTTGCGAAAGCCACCTTCTACCGCCATTTCCCGTCCAAGGATTCCCTGGTGCTGGCGTTCCTGGAACAGCGCGATAAACAGTGGACCGTTGACAGCATCATCTCCAAGGCGCGCCAGCGGGGCAGCACGCCCGTGGAGCAACTGCTGGCAATTTTCGATGTCTTTGCCGAGTGGTTCCGTCGGGACGATTTCGAGGGCAGTGCCTTCATCAACGTCCTGCTCGAAATGGGGCCTGCGCACCCCTTGGGCCAAGCCAGCAAGGACTACCTGGCGAAGATGCGTGGGCACGTCCAGGGGCTGGCGGAAGAAGCCGGATTGTCCCGGGCGGAGGACTTCGCGCGGTCCTGGCACATTCTGATGAAGGGCTCCATCATTGCGGCCACCGAGGGGGACCTGCAGGCGGCCCAGCGTGCACAGCAGATGGCGGGCTGCTTGATTGAGCACCACAGGGGTTAGCACTACGGCCCGTCGCGGCGTCGGCCGCAGCGGGAACACCTGCACGCAGCAGGAGGCCGGGCAGCTAGCAGGACGCCCGGCAGGTAACAGGACGTCGGCCAAGTAGCAGGACGTCGGCCAGGTAGCAGCACAATGTGCTGTTGGAGGGTGTTGTTGCGCAGGCGCTAGGCAGCCAGGCGCTGCAGTAGAACTTCTTCGAGCAGGCTTCGTTCTCCCGGCAGGATGCCTGGTGGCCAGTGTGGCGGTTCGGGGTCGGGGTGTTCGGCTTTGTAGTGCCGTCCTGTTGGCGAGGTCCAGCCGGGTGCCCCGTTCTTGGTTGCCGGCTCGGGAATCCAGGGGCGCGCGTGTTTGAGTCGGTGGTGCTTGGGGCAGAGCTGGGCCAGATTGCTGACCTCAGTACTGCCGCCGCGGTCCCAGGCTTGCAGGTGGTCGGTGTCGTTGTCGGGAGTGCGGTTGGTGCAGCCGGGGAAGGTGCATTTGCCATCGCGCATCCTGATCCAGCGCTTGATGGTCTCGGTAAGCCGGTAGTTCTTGCGGCCGATCTCCAGCGGCGCCCCGTCCCTGGGGTCGATCAGGACCCGGTAGAACGATTCGGCGCCGTCCGCGACCAGTTTCCGTGCCATCGATGCCGGGATGGGCCCGAAGCCGTCGAGTTCGGGGGGTTCGTCGGTGAGGCCGAGGAGGGAGAATACCGGCACGGTGACCAGGACGTCGGCCCGTGGAGCGGGGACCTTGCCGACTGTGGTGTTGGTTTCGCCTGCCGCTCCTGGATTTCCGCTGCTGGCGGCACGGGCAGTGTCCGCGGTAGTGGGATGCAGGGTGGCGCCAAGGAGCAATGACGCGGCGATGTCCGGGCGGAGTTGGGTGAGGGTACGGGGTTCGTCGGGTCCCTGGAGTCCGCGGGCGGTGGCGGTGCTCCGGTTCCAGAAGGCGCAGGCGGTGTCGCCGGGGAGGTAGCCTGAAACCCAGGCCATGCCGTCCCGGTCCGGGGTGTAGTCCATCCGCCGATCCTTGAACCCTTTGGCGTGGCGCTTCTCGATCGACTCGGGGTGGTGGCGTTCGCGCCAGGCACGGACTTTGGCCCTGAACCGTGACGGGACAAGTTCACCGGGGCCAGCGCCGCGGGGGAGGTTGGGACCCTCGGGATCGAAGAAATGCGCCACCAACTTCACCGCGCCCTCAGGAGTGAGCCCCTCCGTTTCGTCAGCAATAATCTTCGCGTGCTGCCAGGACATCGCCCCGGCGGACAACGCCTCGAACACCGGCGGCAGGGAGCAGACCCGCCGGGACTGCTCCACCAACGCCCCCGCGGCCTCAGAGCTCACTGTCAGGACCCCGGCGATCTCCTCCACAGTAGACATCTCGGCATAAAGGCGGTCCTGCACGGACGCGTCCGGCGGAGTCATGGCCTGCTGAAACTCGACGGCCTGGACAGCCTGCCGGGACTTTAGCGCCGCCAGCCGCGCCTCCAGCCGGGCTGTCAGCTCCAACCCTTCCAGGCACAGCTCATACCGCCGCTGCAGCACGTCCACCTCAGTGCCAACGCAGGCACCTGAGGCAAGGGCGGTGTCTTCCTGAACCAGCCTGCGGAAGGCAGCCATGGAGGATTCAAGTCCCTCCACAACCGCTGCCCCGCGTGTCCCGATTCCGATACCCATATCATCCAGCGACCCACTGACATTCTGACGTGGCATCGCCGGTCACTGGCCACCGGTCGGGAGCCGCCGGAGGCCCAGCCGTCACGTCCAAACGCCACCGGCCGTCCAAGAAGGTGCCTCGGCCGCGCAAGATGCCTGCCGCCGTCGTACGCAATTCCAGGGCGCAAAATCCCCGGCGCACCCCAAATACCCGCCGCGCAAAGGAGCTTGCGCGGCGCACTCGGGAGAGCGCGCAAGGTGGATAGTCAGCTTGCTTATTACTTTCCCATTTCCTAGGCTGGACTGGTCAGGCAATCAACTCTCAAGCGGGACCCCCGCGTGCCAAAAGCGCGCAACCGCAAGGATGAGGAGGAAAAATGTCAGAGCACAGCATCGCAGGCAAGAAGGTGGCATTCCTGCTGACTGACGGCGTGGAGCAGGTGGAGCTCACCAGCCCCTGGCAGGCCGTGAAGGACGCCGGCGGCGAGCCCACCCTGGTGGCTCCCAAGAGCGGCAAGCTGCAGGGCTATAACGGCACGGAGAAGGGCGACACCTTCGACGTGGACCTCACCGTGGCCGATGCCAATGCCTCCGATTTCGACGCCCTGGTACTTCCGGGCGGCGTGGTGAACGCAGACCACCTGCGGGTCGACAAGGACGCCCAGAGCTTCACCCGCAGCTTTTTTGAACAGCACAAGCCGGTGGCATCCATTTGCCACGGACCGTGGCTGCTGATCGAGGCCGGCGTGGTCCGGGGCCGGAACGTCACGTCCTACTTCACCCTCGAAACCGACCTGAAGAACGCCGGTGCCAACTGGACAGACCAGGAAGTGGTGGTGGACCAGGGACTGGTGACCAGCCGGAACCCTGACGACCTTCCAGCCTTCAACAACAAGCTGGTGGAGGAGATCTCCGAAGGGCAGCATGCGGGGCAGACGGCCTAACCCCCCAATGTTCCCCCAGGGTTAAGAAATCCCCGTGTGGAGGAATTACTCCAGCGGGTAGAGTGTTGGAATCTGCAGCGGCTGACCGCGCACCACTCATAAAACCCCTGAGGGAACACCCATGTCTACCGAGACCTCGCCCGACTCCAGCGGCCCATCCGTCCAAACGCCCGGACGGGAAGTGCCCGGACACGAAGCCCAGTCCTCCGCGCCGGAGAAGATGTCCCGGGAGGCAGTGACCATCATCAGCACGCTGCTGGTGGCGACATTCGTGGTGATCCTCAACGAGACCATCATGAATGTCGCCCTGCAGCGGCTCATGGTGGACCTTCGCGTGGACGCCCCCACCGTCCAGTGGCTGTCCACCGGCTTCATGCTGACCATGGCCGTAGTCATCCCCACCACGGGCTTTATCCTCCAACGGCTCTCCACCAGGGCTGTGTTCATGCTGGCCATGGGCCTTTTCGCCGGCGGAACCGCGCTTGCCGCTGCCGCCCCCGGCTTCGAGGTGCTGCTTCTGGCCCGCATCGTCCAGGCAGGCGGCACAGCCATCATGCTGCCGCTGCTGATGACCACCATCCTCACCCTGGTGCCGCTGGCCAAGCGCGGCGCCGTGATGGGGAACGTCAGCATTGCCATCTCGGTTGCGCCGGCCATGGGCCCCACCGTTTCCGGCCTGATCCTGGAGCACTTCACCTGGCGCTTCATGTTCATCTTCGTCCTGCCCGTGGCCCTCGCGGCGCTGGCCATCGGCGCCAAGTACCTCACCAATGTGGGTGAAGCCGAGAAGGGCAAGCTGGACTTCCTGTCCGTCATCCTGACCGTTCCTGCCTTCGGCGGCCTGGTGTACGGCCTGAGCCAGATCGGCGGCGGCCACGGCGGGCAGGCCGGCCCCGGCGCGGGCGCCATTGCAGCCCTGCTCATCGGCGTCGCCGCCCTGGCCGTGTTCGTGTTCCGCCAGCTCCGGCTGCAGAAGGCTGCAGCGCCGCTGCTGGACCTGCGGGCCTTCAACTTCCGGATGTTCACGGTCTCGGTGCTGCTGATGGTGGTGGCCATGATGGCCCTGTTCGGCGGCGTGATCCTGCTGCCGCTCTACCTCCAGCAGGTCCGCGGGCTGGGTTCGCTCGAAACCGGCCTTGCCCTGCTGCCCGGTGGCCTGGCCATGGGGCTGCTGGGTCCGGTCATCGGCCGCGCCTTCGACAAGGTTGGCCCGCTGCCACTGACCGTGTCCGGATCCATCCTCATGGTGGTCACCCTCTGGCAGTTTTCCATGCTCGACGCCGGCACACCGGTCTGGTGGATCGTCACCCTGCACGTGGGGCTGAGTTTCGGCCTGGCGCTGCTGTTCACCCCGGCCTTCACCACGGGGCTGAACCCGCTGCCTCCGCACCTTTACTCGCACGGGTCGGCGATCATGAGCACCACGCAGCAGGTGGCCGGGGCCGCGGGTACGGCCCTGTTGGTGTCGATCTTCGCCGTTGTGAGTGCCGCGTCCGGACTCGTTGCCGGGATGAGTGCCGCTTTCATGACGGCCACAGTGATCGCCTTTGCCGCCGTCGTCCTCTCCGCGATGATGCGCAAGACCGAAGGCGCCGCGGGCCACGGCGCAGGGCATTAGCCCAATCCGCCCGAGCCGTACTCAGCCGGCGAAGAAGTCGCTCAGTTCCTTGATCAGCTTGTCCGGGGCCTTGATGGCGCCGTCGTGGCCGAACCCGGGAAGGATGGTGTAGCTGGACCCGGACAGGACATCGTGGATCTGCCCGCAGGCGATGCCGAAGTAGGCGGGACTCTTCTCGCCCACCACGATCAGCGTTTCCAGCGGCAGAGCCTGGAACGGCTCGGCCGGCATGTCCGCGGCAATAATCGCCTTGATTTCGCGGACGCCGGTCCGCATCAGCTCACGCTGCTGCTTCCCCTCCGTGGTGCCCGCGGTGAGCTTGTTTGCCAGCGTCAGCATGGACAGCGGCATGCGTGATGAGAACGTCCCGCCGGCCTCGAGCCCGCGCTGGATGACGGCGAGGGCCCTGTCGTCGTCGCCGGCAGCAATGGCGCGTTCATACTCGGCGATCCAAGTGGCCGTGACGCTGCCGTTCACGGAGACGGCGGGATCGTAGACGGCCAGCCGCTCCACCGGGAGGGTCCGGGCTGCGTGCAGGGCAACCGCGCCGCCAAAGCTGTGGCCAAAGACGTCCGTGCTGGAGGTGTGCTTCATGACCGTGTCCAGGTCGCGGATATCCACGTCAAGGGTGTAATCCTCCGGCTGCGGAGACGAGGCTCCCCGCCCGCGCCGGTTGAAGGTGTGCACCGGACGGCCCAGTGATGCGCTCAGCTTCTGCGCGAATTTGGTGTAGTCCGCGGCCGTCACCATGGAGGGCGGAACAACCACCACGCCCGAACCTGCCGAAGCCAGTTCCGCGCCCGTGGAGAAGAGCTCCACAGTGCCGCCGTCGGGGGTCCTGATGTTCTCTCGCGTCATGTTCCGAGCCTAGCCGAGCCAACTGCGCGGGGCATCCCGGCGCCCGGCGTTGCGGATCTTACGCCAGGCGTTCGATCAGCGCCTTACTGGCGGCGCGGATGGCCGGCAGTTCGGGGCCCAGTCCGCAGAGGATCAGTCCCGCGTCCGCGGCCTGCAGGGCCGAACCTGGGGTAACCGCGCCATCGGCCCGGAGGTAGATCAGGGATTCGACCAGGCGGAAGGTGAAGTCACCGCCGTCCGGACCCTCCACCCCGGCCGAAGTGGCCGGCAGGCCCGCGCCCAGTTGCCCGTACAGGGCCCTGAGCTCCTGCCGGTCGCTGAGGAAACGGGCAAAGCGGGTGCTCCGGACCTCCGGCAGGTGGTACAGGACGCCAAGGTTCCACCGGGCACTGCACAGCTGCGTGCCGTCGTAAAGCGCGACGGCGTGCAGCCGGCTTCCGGCAGGGGCTTCGGTTTCCGGATCGCCTGCGGGCAGGGCCGCCACGGCGCGCGCAAACGTCAGGCCGGCCGACACCGTCCCCTCCAGCAGGTCCTCGAGGATATCGTCCTTGGTCTTGAAGTGGTGGTACAGGGAGGACTGCCGGATTCCCACGGCGTCCGCAATGGACCGGGTGGACGTGCTGGCAAAACCCTGGGTGGTGAAGAGCTCAGCCGCGGCATCGAGGATTTCGTCGCGGGCGGTGGCCCCTGGCCGCGAGGGCTGCTGGTGGCGGGGGCGGCCCGGTCCGGCGTAAGTCACTGCCTCATTCTTGCACCACCTCGACGCGCGCGAACCCGGCCCAATCCGGCGCTGGCAGTGGTGAGGGGACGGAAATCTGCCGGAAACAAGATGTCTATCCGCCTTTTACAGAGGTGAAACTGTTTGGGGACATCCCGCTGGAAAACTATCAATTGACCGGTAATCAGCAGGCTTCGGCCGAGCGCTGCGGTACCGGGAGGCTTTGCCCCCACGATCCCTTTCCACCCCCGGAGATTCCCGATGACATCAACCGTCCTCCCCACCGTCCACCAGGACGATGCAGACCTGACGTCCCTGGGCTACCAGCCCACCCTCCACCGCAAGCTCGGCCGCTACGCATCCTTTGCCGCCGGCTTCTCCTTCGTGTCCATCCTCACCACCATCTTCCAGCTCTTCGCCTTCGGCTACTCCTTCGCCGGACCCGCGTTCTTTTGGACCTGGCCAGTTGTCCTGGTGGGACAGCTGCTGGTGGCCCTGAACTTCGCGGAACTCGCAGCCCGCTACCCGCTCTCCGGAGCCGTCTACCAGTGGGCGCGCCGCGTCGGGGGAGAGGGCGTCGGCTGGTTCGCCGGCTGGTTCATGGCCATCGCGCAGGTGGTGACCGCCGCTGCAGCCGCCATCGCCCTGCAGGTGGTCCTGCCCCAGCTCTGGGACGGCTTCCAAGTGGTGGGCGGCGACCCCGCGCTCAACACCGTGACCGGGGCTTCCAACGCCGTGGTCCTGGGCGCCGTGCTCCTGGTGGCCACCACCATCATCAACTCGCTGGGCGTGAAGCTGATGGCGCACGTGAACTCGGTAGGCGTCACCTGCGAAATCGTGGGAGTCGCGGCTGTGATCCTGGCGCTCGTCAGCGCCGCCCAGCGCGGACCGGACGTGGTTGCTGACACCACTGTGCTGCAGGGATCGGACCTTGGCGCCGTAGGGGCCTTCCTGGTCTCCGGGCTGATGGCCGCCTACGTCATGGTGGGCTTCAACTCCGCCGGCGAACTGTCCGAAGAAACCAAGGACCCGCGCCGCACCGCCCCCCGCACCATCCTGTCCGCCCTGCTCATCTCCGGCCTCGGCGGCGCGCTGATGATCATCACCGCCCTGATGGCCGCCCCCAGCCTGGACGACGGCCGCCTCGCCACGGAAGGCCTGCCCTACGTCCTCACCGCCGTCCTGGGCACCTTCTGGGGCAAGGTCCTGCTGGTGGACGTGGCCATCGCAATCTTCGTCTGCACCCTGGCCATCCAGACCGCAGGTTCGCGCCTGGTCTTCTCCATGGCCCGCGACGGCAAGCTCCCGGCGTCGGCGCTGCTCTCCTCGGTCCACCCCACCCGCGGCACCCCCATGTGGCCCTCCATCGTGATCGGCGCCCTGGCAGTGGGCGTGCTCGCCATCAACGTCGGCAACGCCGCCCTGTTCACCACCCTGTGCAGCGTCTGCATCGTCATGGTCTACCTCGCCTACCTGCTGGTCACCGTCCCGCAGCTCATCAACCGCCTCCGCGGCGACTGGAACCGGGTGGGACAGGCCATGCCCGCGGGCCTCTTCTCCCTGGGCCGGTGGGGCCTTCCGGTCAACATCCTCGCAGTGCTCTACGGCGCGGTCATGGTGGTCAACCTCGCCTGGCCCCGGCCCGAGGTGTATGACCCCTCCGGAGAGAACGGCCTCCTGCTCTGGTCCGCGCCCCTGATGGTCACGGCCGTCCTGCTCCTGGGCTTCTGGGTCCGCAGCCGGAACCTCGCCAAGGCGTGACCCGCAACTCCCGCTCAGCAAAAACCTTCCACGACCTACAGGACTGACATGACACAGACCATCGAAACCGCTGTCACCGGGACCGCCACCACGGCCGGCGCCCGGGCCCACGCCCGGGAACAGCACGGCAGGACCGCGGAGACCATGCGCTTCGTGCCGGCAGCTTCGGCGCCCGCCCGCCTCCTGGCCGGGATGCCCGACGGCGCGTCCCCCACTTGGGCGGAGTCCCTCGCCTTTGGCCGCTACACCAGCCTGCCCCTGGCCCGCGGCACACGTATCCGGCTCACCGACACCGCCGGGGACGCCTGCGTGCACACCCTCCTGTACCGTGCCGGCAATCTGCACGAACGCCTCAACGGCGCCGACACGGTCAAGGTCCCGTGGCAGGCCTATCCGGGTGCCGGCCACCCGCTGCTCTCGGACGCCGGCCGGCTGATAGCCACCATCGTCGCGGACACGTCCAACCGGCATGACGCCCTCACCGGGGCCACCACCCTCGCCGGCAACACCGCGAAGTACGGCGCCGGAACAGCGCACAGCGCATCCCCGGCGGCGCGCGAACTGCTCACCCTCGGCGCCCTCAAGAACGGCCTCGGCCCCCGTGATGTCGCCCCCTCGCTGTCCTTCTTCAAGGGCGTCACCGTGGACCCGGCCGGCAGCATCACCTTCACCGGCAGCGCCGGGCCGGGCGCCGCCGTCGAACTCCTCCTCCAGATGGACGCCGTGCTGGTCCTGGCCAACACCGCCCACCCGCTGGACCCGCGGCCGGACTTCACGGGGACCGCCGTCGACATCCTCGCCTGGCACGCCCCGCAGGACCTGGATGCGCTGGCGGCAGGCAACCTGGCAGGCCCACTCACGCCGGAACACCTGCAGGCACTCCGCAACACCGAACACGACCTCACCGCAAGGAACGCCCGATGAACACCGCCATTGACACCCGCCCGGACGCCGCCCGGACCGCCCTCGCCCACGGCGCGGTGGTCCTGGACGAATTCGTCGAGGCCCGCGGCCCCTGGTCCGCCGTGGTGGCTGCCGGGGACGTGCTGACCATCGTGGACCTGGAAGGCAACCAGGCCGTGGACTGCCTGCTCTACGCCGCGGCCGACACCACCATCCGCTACTCCGCCGCCACCACGATCGCCGCGCAGCAGTCGATCGTCCTCACCACCGGCTCTGTCCTGCGGGCAGACACCGGCGCCGCCCTGATGACCGTGGTCGCGGACGAAGTGGGCGTGCATGACACCATCGGCGGCGCGTGCTCCCAGGAATCCAACACCCTGCGCTACGGCCAGCACACCCGCGAGCAGCACGCCTGCGTGGAGAACTTCCTGATCGAGGGCTCGCGGTGGGGCCTGGGCAAGCGGGACCTTGTCTCCAACATCAACTGGTTCATGAACGTTCCCGTGGACCCGGACGGCGCCCTGGGCATCGTCGACGGCCTGTCCGCCCCCGGCAAGCGCGTGGCCCTGAGGGCCGAGGTGGACACCCTGGTGCTCGTCTCCAACTGCCCGCAGGTCAACAACCCGTGCAACGGCTTCAACCCCACCCCAGTCCGCATGATCGTCACCCGGCCGGAGGCAGCCAAGTGAACAACTTTGACACCCTGCTGGTCGCCAACCGCGGCGAAATCGCCTGCCGCATCATCGAATCCGCCAAGAAGCTGGGACTGCGCACGGTTGCCGTTTTCTCCGAGGCGGACCGCGGCGCCAAGCACGTCCGGCTCGCCGACGAAGCCGTGCTCCTGGGCCCTGCCCCCGCGAAGGAGTCCTACCTCCGGGTGGACGCGATCCTGGACGCCGCGAAGGCAACCGGCGCCGGCGCCATCCACCCCGGCTACGGCTTCCTGTCGGAGGACGCCGCCTTCGCCGAAGCGGTGGAAGCCGCAGGCCTGGTGTTCGTGGGCCCCACCCCCGAGCAGCTGCGCATCTTCGGCACCAAGCACACAGCGCGCGACGCCGCCCGGGCGGCCGGGGTGCCGATGATCGCCGGTTCCGGGCTGCTGGAGGATGTGGACGCCGCGGTGGCGGCCGCCGCGACGATCGGTTTCCCGCTGATGCTCAAGGCCACCGGCGGTGGGGGCGGGATCGGCATGACGGTCTGCCGGTCGGAAGCGGAACTGGTGGAGAGCTTCCCCCGCGTGGCCCGCCTGGCGGGCGCCAGCTTCGGAACGGCCGGCGTCTTCGCCGAACGGTATGTCGAAAACGCCCGGCACGTTGAGGTCCAGGTGTTCGGCGACGGCGAAGGCCGCGTTGTCAGCCTGGGTGACCGGGACTGCTCGCTGCAGCGCCGCCACCAGAAGGTCCTGGAGGAAGCTCCGGCCCCGGACCTGCCCGACGACCTGCGCCAGGAACTGCACCGCAGCTCCCGCGCCCTCTGCGCCTCCCTTAACTACCGCTCCGCCGGCACCGTGGAGTTCGTCTACGACTCCGCCCGCCGGGAAGCCTCCTTCCTGGAAGTCAATGCCCGCCTCCAGGTGGAACACCCCGTCACCGAATCCGTCACGGGCGTGGACCTGGTGGCATGGATGCTCCGCCTGGCCCAGGGCGGAGCCGAAGCCCAGGCTGTCCTGGCCGATGTTCCGGACGCGCTGCCGGTATCCGGCCACGCCGTGGAAGCCCGCGTCTACGCCGAGGACCCGGCCCGCAGCTTCCAGCCCAGCGCCGGGACCGTCACCAACGCCGCCTATCCCGGCCCGGCCGAAGCACGCGTTGATGCCTGGGTGGAGACCGGCACCGACGTTTCCACCAACTACGATCCCCTCCTGGGCAAAATCATTACCTCCGGCGCCAACCGCGCCGAGGCCTTCGACCGGCTCGCCGCCGCCCTGGAGAACACCCGGATCGACGGCATCGAGACCAACCTGGGAATGCTCCGGGCGGTCAGCGGCATGGACGTGGTCCGCAGCGTGGGGCACTCCACCAGCACCCTTGACGGTGTTGGGGACCCGGAGCCGCGCATCACCGTCACCCGCCCCGGCCTGCAGACCAGCGTGCAGGACTGGCCGGGACGGACCGGTCTCTGGCAGATCGGTGTTCCGCCCAGCGGCCCGATGGACGACCTCTCCTTCCGGCTCGGCAACACTGCCCTGGGCAACCCGGAAGGCGCCCCCGGCCTGGAATTCACCATGACCGGCCCCAGCCTGACCTTCACCCACGCCACCACCATCTGCGTCACCGGTGCCGAGGCAACGGTAACGGTCGACGGCGCGGAGGTGCCTGCCTGGACACCCGTCACCGTCCCGGCCGGCGGAACGCTCGACGTCGGCACGGCCGCCGGCCAGGGCCTGCGCGGCTACATCCTGTTCCAGGGCGGCCTCGACATCCCCGAGTACCTGGGCAGCGCCTCCACCTTCACCCTGGGCCAGTTCGGCGGCCACGCCGGACGGGTCCTCCGGGCAGGCGACGTGCTGCGCGCGGTGAAGTCCGCGGAGGACCCGGCCCCAACCGCAGTCGTCCCGCTCGACAGCCGTCCCGCCCTCACCACAACCTGGGAACTGGCAGTGGCCGAAGGCCCGCACGGCGCCCCCGAGTTCTTCCAGCGCGAAGACATCGAGGAGCTGTACGGCACTGAGTATGAGGTGCACTTCAACTCCGCGCGCACCGGCGTCCGCCTCATCGGCCCCAAGCCCCGCTGGGCCCGCACCGACGGCGGCGAGGCAGGCCTGCACCCGTCCAACATCCACGACACCGCCTACTCCGTCGGCGCCCTGGACTTCACCGGTGACACCCCCATCCTGCTGGGCCCGGACGGCCCCAGCCTGGGCGGCTTCGTCTGCCCCGTCACCGTGGTGACGGCCGAGCGCTGGAAGCTGGGCCAACTGCGGCCGGGCGACAAGGTCCGGTTCGTGCCCATCAAAGCCAGCCGGGCGCCGTCGGCCAGGGACCTGGGACCCGGCCGGCAGCTGGTCCTCCCGGGGGATGCATTGTGGTCAGCGGACCCGTCCACGGCAGCTCAGGCCGTAGGCCGCACGGCCCCCCGCCCCGTCCGCGGGGACGGCGACGACGGCGTGCTGGGCCGGGTGCCGGAAGGTTCCGGCCGGCCCGCAGTCACCTACCGCCGCTCCGGCGATGACAACCTGCTGGTGGAATACGGCGAGATGGTGCTGGACCTCGGGCTGCGCGCCCGGGTCCACGCCCTGCACCAGCACATTGAACAGCTCCGGGTGCCTGGCATCGTGGACCTCACTCCCGGCATTCGGTCGCTGCAGATCAAGGTGGACCCGTCGGTCCTGTCCACCGCCCGGCTGCTGGACCTGGTCCAGGAGGTCGAGGCAGCCCTGCCCGCCAGCTCGGAACTGGTGGTGCCCAGCCGCACGGTCCGGCTGCCGCTGTCCTGGGACGATCCAGCAACCCGGGAAGCGATCGAACGCTACATGGCAGGCGTCCGCGACGACGCCCCCTGGTGCCCCTGGAACATCGAGTTCATCCGACGCATCAACGGCCTGGACTCGGTCAACGACGTTTTCGACACCGTCTTCAACGCCGAGTACCTGGTCCTGGGACTCGGCGACGTCTACCTCGGAGCGCCGGTGGCCACCCCGCTGGACCCGCGGCACCGGCTGGTCACCACCAAGTACAACCCTGCCCGCACCTGGACGCCGGAGAACGCCGTGGGCATCGGCGGCGCCTACATGTGCATCTACGGCATGGAAGGTCCGGGCGGCTACCAGTTCGTGGGCCGCACCACCCAGGTGTGGTCGCGGTACGCCGACTCCGCCCCGTTCGAACCCGGGTCGCCGTGGCTGCTCCGCTTCTTCGACCGGATCTCCTGGTACCCCGTCAGCCCCGAGGAACTGCTGGACCTGCGCGCCGATATGGCCGCCGGCCGCGGCCGCGGGGTGGAGATCGAGGACGGCACCTTCTCCCTGGCCGGGCACGAACAGTTCCTGGCCGAGAACCGCGTTTCCATCGACGCATTCAGGGACAAGCAGGGCGCGGCCTTCGCCGTGGAACGGCAGGCCTGGGCCGACGCCGGCGAGTTCGACCGCGCCGAGGCCCTCGCCGCCGTCGTCACGCCCGTGGTGGACGACGTTGAGGTCCCGGCGAACGGCTCCCTCGTCGCAGCACCCTTCGCCGCCAGCGTCTGGAAGGTCGACGTGGCGGAAGGCGACCGGGTGGCCAAGGGCCAGCCGCTGGTATCGCTGGAGGCCATGAAGATGGAAACCGTGCTCGAGGCGCCGTGCGACGGCGTGGTGTTGCGGGTCCTGCCGGCGGCCGGCGGCCAGGTGGTGGCCGGCGAGGCAGTGGTGGTCCTTGGCGCCCCCGAACCGGCAGGCGCCCCCGAACCGGCAGGCGCCCCCGAACCGGCAGGACTGGAAGAACTGGAACTGGAAGAGGCAGCCGTATGAGCACGCCAGTCACCGCCAACGCCACCCGCCGCGTGAAGGCAGCGCTCGCAGCGCTCAAGGCAGTGGACCGGCCCGAAATCTGGATTACCCTCCGCAGCGGGGAGGACCTGCTGGCCGAAGCGGCGTCCATAGATACCGCTGTGGCCGGCGGGGCGCAGCTCCCGCTGGCCGGCCTGCTGCTCGCCGTCAAGAACAACGTGGACGTGGCCGGCATCCCGACGACGGCCGCCTGCCCCGGATTCGGCTACCTCCCGGAAAAGGACGCCGAAGCGGTGGCCCGGCTCTGTGCCGCCGGCGCCCTGGTCCTGGGGGCCACCAACCTTGACCAGTTCGCCACGGGCCTGGTGGGGACCCGCAGCCCCTACGGTGCCGTCCGCGACTCGCGCCGGCCGGAGTACATCTCCGGCGGGTCCAGCTCCGGCTCCGCCGTGGCCGTCGCGCTGGGGCTCGTGGACATCGCCATCGGCACGGACACCGCCGGCTCCGGCCGGGTGCCGGCCGGGCTCCAGGGCATTGTTGGGATCAAGGCCACCCTGGGCGCCGTCTCCACTGCCGGTGTGGTGCCCGCCTGCCGGTCCTGGGATGCCGTCACCATCTTTGCCCGGGACCTGTCCACCGCCGAGCTGGCCATGGGCGTCATGGCCGGCAACTCCCGCGACTGGCCCACGGACGTCCGGCTGGCTGCACCATCACGGCCCCGGGTCGCGTATCCGGCCACCCTCCCGGCCCTTCCGCCGGCCTGGGCTGCCGAGTTTGGGCGGCACGTAGGCCGTCTCACAGCCTCCGGTGTGGAAACAGCCCCCATCGAATTCGACGACTTCCTCGAGGCCGCCCGGCTCCTTTACGACGGCGGGCTGGTGGCAGAACGGCATGCCGCCGTGGGCAGCTTCCTGGAAACGTTCGACGGCGGCGGGGCAGGGGACGCGGGCATCGACCCCACGGTGGAGGGCATCATCAGGGCGGCCGGCACCGTTCCCGCGCACCGGTACGTTGCCGATACCGCCAAGCTGGAAGCACTCAAGGCGAAGGCGATGGCCCGGCTGGAGGGCTTCGACGGCCTGCTGATCCCCACCGCGCCGTTCCACCCCACGCTGGCCGACGTGGCCGCGGACCCGGTGGGCGTGAACTCCCGGATGGGCACGTACACCAACTTCTGCAACCTCTTTGATCTCTGCGCCGTGGCGGTTCCTGCCGGCGAGGTGGAGGGTGCCCAGTTCGGGCTGACGGTAGTGGGACGGACCTTCGACGACGCCGTGGCCGCAGACATCGCCCGCCGCATCGAAGCCACCCCCGCCGCCCCGGCGCTCTTTGCTGCCGGCGCTTCGGTTCCCCTGCAGGCGGCAGCCAGCCAGCCGCCGTCGTCCGTTCCCTGGCCGGTGGCCGCCGGCGCCGCCGCCGTCCCGCTGGTGGTGGTGGGAGCGCACCGCAGGGGGCAGCCATTGGCACCGCAGCTGGAGGAACTGGGGGCGTACTGGGACGGGCCCGTCCGGACCGCCGCACGCTACCGGATGGTGTCGCTGGCCACGGTGCCGCCCAAGCCGGGCGTCTACCGGTCCGACGACGGCGCCGAGCTCGCGGGGGAGCGGTGGCTGCTGTCCCCGACGGCCCTTGGGACGTTCCTGGCGGCCCTTCCCGAGCCCATGCTGCTGGGATCCGTGACGCTTTCGGACGGTTCCACCGCCGTTGGATTCGCCTGCGACGCCGTGGCTGCCTCCTCCGGCGAGGACATCACCGCCTGGGGCGACTGGCTGGCGGACCGGAGCGTGGCCCCGAAGCCGCGGACGGTGTGGCGCGACCTCGGGGAAGCGGCGCTGGCCGGCTTCAGCCGCGGGGAACGCGGATAGCGCCAGTGGCGTCCGGGCGGGGCTCCCCGTCCGGACGTTCAGAGCCGGCTGTGAAGTAGGCCGCGATGTCCGTCACCAGTTCCTTCACGGCGGCCGGAATGGAACCGTGGAAACACTTGGGGGACAGCTGGTAGGTGCGGCCCGGCACCGCCGCATGCAGCCGCTCCGCCGTCACCTTGTAGTAGCGGGGGCTCTTTCCGCCGGCCATGAAATGCGTGCCCGCGGGGAGCACGCTGAAGTCCCGGGCGTGGTCCTTTTCGTCGTAGGCGGCCCGCAGTTCGCCCACTCCACTGGGCATGACCTGCTGGAACATCCTGTTGACCTTCGTGCGGGACAACACGGCCATCAGGCCGGCCAGCACCGGCTCCGGGATCCTGGCCATCGCCGAACCGGGCTTGGTGGCCTTCTTCATGTGCGCCAGGGCGTGGCCCACCCTGCCGTTGTTGACGGCGTCCTCGAACCCGTCAAGCCACGCGGTGTCGATGCTGCCGTCGCTGTTCACCGCCGCGTCGTACACGGCCAGCCTGTCCGGGACGAACGAGGTCCCGGTGAACTCCTGGACGGCGTTCAGGGCCACCGCCCCGCCCAGGCTGTGGCCCAGGATGTTCCGGGCACCGGTGGCGGTGAGGACCGTCCGGACATCCTGGATTTCCGTGGCCATGGAATAGTCCGCCGGCTGTTCTGACGAGTTGCCGCGGCCCCGGCGGTCGTAGACGTCCACCGCCCAGCCGTCACCCAGGCCCTTGGCCAGCTCAATCGAGAACGGGCGGTAGATCAGCGCCGTGAGGAACGCCCCGCCGATCACCAGCACCCGCTTTTCGCCCGGGGCATCATCGGTGCCGTAGCTGTACAAAGCCAGCCTGCCGCCGTCGTGCGTTGGAAGTACGCGTTCTTTCACCCGCCCATCCTAGGGCGCACACCTGCACGGCAACTGGGAACCCGGCTACCCAATGCCCGGTAAACTTGATGATTGTGACTTCCCAAAACACCCCCGCGCCCAAGAACGCCCCAGAGCCCGTCGACGCCAGCGAGCAGATGCGCATCCGCATGGAAAAGCGCGCCAAACTTCTTGAGCGCGGCGCCGAGGCGTACCCCGTGGGTGTGGAGCGCACGCACTCCCTCGCCGAGATCCGGGAAAAGTACGCGCACCTCGAAGCGGACGATACCACCGGCGACATCGTGGGCGTCACCGGGCGGGTTGTCTTCATCCGCAACACCGGCAAGCTCTGCTTCGCCACCCTGCAGGAAGGCGGCACCGACGGCAAGGCCACCCGCCTGCAGGCCATGCTCAGCCTGGCCAACGTGGGCGAGGAAGCGCTCGCCGACTGGAAGGCCTTGGTTGACCTCGGCGACCACGTCTTCATCAAGGGCGAGGTCATCTCCTCCCGCCGCGGCGAGCTGTCCATCATGGCGGATTCCTGGTCCATGGCCTCCAAGGCCCTCCGCCCGCTGCCCGTCCTGCACGCGGACCTGAACGAGGAAACCCGCGTCCGCCAGCGCTACGTTGACCTGATGGTCCGCGACGAGGCACGCGAGATGGTCTACACCCGCGCGGCCATCACCCGTTCCATCCGCGAAACGCTGTTCCGCCACCGCTACGTCGAGGTGGAAACGCCCATCCTGAACCTGGTCCACGGCGGCGCCCTGGCCCGCCCGTTCGAGACCCACATGAACGCATTCGACCAGAAGATGACCCTGCGCATCGCCACCGAGCTGTACCTCAAGCGGGCAGTCGTGGGCGGCATCGACCGCGTGTACGACATGGGCCGCGTGTTCCGCAACGAAGGCGTGGACTCCACCCACAGCCCCGAATTCACCACCCTTGAGTGCTACGAGGCCTGGGCCGACCAATTCGTCATGGCCGAACGGATCAAGGAGATCATCCTTGACGCCGCGGACGCCGTGGGTGCCGGCCGTGTCCTGCAGACCGAAGCAGGGGAGATCAACCTCGACGGCGAGTGGGCCTGGCTGCCGGTGTACCCCGGACTTTCCGACGCCGTTGGGCAGGAGATCACGCCGGATACGTCCGTTGAGGTGCTGCGCGGGATCGCCGAAAAGCACGACGTCAAGGTGGACCCCAAGTGGGACGCCGAGAAGCTGGTGGTGGAGCTCTTCGGTGAGATCGTGGAGCCCACCCTGCTGAATCCCACCTTCGTCTACGACTACCCGCCGTCCGCGCAGCCACTGGCCCGGCCGCACCGCGAGGACGGCCGGTTGATTGAGGCCTGGGACCTGATCATCGGCGGCATGGAGCGAGGTACCGCCTTCTCCGAGCTGATCGACCCCGTCATCCAGCGCGAGCGGCTCACCGAGCAGTCCCTGCATGCGGCCGCAGGCGACGTCGAGGCCATGCAGCTGGACGAGGACTTCCTGCGCGCCCTGGAATACGGGGCTCCCCCCATGGGTGGCATCGGCCTTGGCATCGACCGGCTGGTGATGCTCTTCACCGGGGCCGGCATCCGCGAAACCATCCTGTTCCCCCTGCTGAAGCCCGAAGGGCACTGACCATGGAATACGTCGCAGTTCTCCTGCCCTCCCTGGTGGTGGGCCTGCTCTTCTGGTTTGCCATGAAGGCAATCTTCAATGCGGACAAGGCGGAGCGGCAGGCGGAGGCCCGTGCCCAGGCCGAAGCCGATTCCCAGCCCGTGCAGCCCACGGACGGCCCGGGCCCGGAATCCAAATAGATAAAACCCCCTACTTTCCGCCTTTATCCCCAAGGAACCATTAGGCGCTTTGACGCGTTGCCAAGATAAGAGTCATACTTTTTTTGGGAAACATCCTGCTTTTCTGAAAAACCGACTTTCCAGCAAGAGGAAGACCTTAATGGCACAGAAAGTAAACATCATCCTCGTTGATGATTTGGATGGGGGATCCGCAGACGAGAATGTGAAGTTCGGCCTCGATGGGGTCAACTACGAGATTGACCTGTCCGCAGCCAATGCCGCTGAACTCCGGTCTTCATTGGAGAGGTTCATTACCGCTGCACGCAAGGCGTCCGGCGGGCGCCCGCAGCGGGCAAAGGCACCGGCCGCCGGCCGAGGCCATGATTCGGCGCAAATCCGGCAATGGGCCCGGGATAACGGCTACACCGTTAACAGCCGCGGCCGAATTCAGGCCGAAATCCAGGAAGCCTACCAAAAGGCAAATTCCTAGGGCCGGCTTAAGCTCCACCGAAACCCCGCTTACCGCCGCCAGGCGGGGCGGGGTTTCTCTATTCCGCAATAAGGAGAGCCGCGCAGGCGGGCTGGACGCATCAAAATGGCTTTTTTCGGGTTTCCCGGCCGCCAGCAGCCGCGGCGGTAATGGCTTCTCCAGGCAGCCCGGAAATGCGCCAGCACCCGAAGGTGCAGTCCCGGATTCAGCGGCTGATCCGCAGCACGGACCCGTCCCCGGCTCCGCCCGCCGGTTATTCCCGCAAGCGCCCCGGTTTCCCCTGTGGCGAACACGCTCCACAACTCCGGAGCTGGCACGTAGCATCAAAGTACGTCGTAGCTAGGAGTGTGGCGAAATGTTTGAGCGATTTACGGACCGTGCCCGTCGCGTAGTTGTGCTTGCCCAAGAAGAGGCACGCATGCTGAACCACAATTACATCGGTACCGAACACATCCTCTTGGGTCTGATCCATGAGGGTGAGGGCGTTGCCGCCAAAGCTCTTGAGTCCTTGAGCATTTCGCTCGACGGCGTTCGCGAGCAGGTGCAGGAGATCATCGGACAGGGCCAGCAGGCTCCCTCCGGCCACATCCCCTTTACCCCCCGCGCCAAGAAGGTGCTGGAGCTCTCGCTGCGCGAAGCCCTGCAGCTGGGCCACAACTACATCGGCACGGAGCACATCCTGCTCGGCCTGATCCGCGAAGGTGAGGGCGTTGCCGCCCAGGTCCTGGTCAAGCTCGGCGCCGACCTCAACCGGGTCCGCCAGCAGGTCATCCAGCTCCTCTCGGGCTACCAGGGCAAGGAAACTACCGGCGCAGGCGTCGGCGGCGGACAGCCCGAAGGCGCCCCCGCCGGTTCCGTGGTCCTGGACCAGTTCGGCCGCAACCTGACCCAGGCTGCGCGCGAGAACAAGCTGGACCCGGTCATCGGCCGCGAGCAGGAAATGGAACGCGTCATGCAGGTCCTTTCCCGCCGCACCAAGAACAACCCGGTCCTTATCGGCGAGCCCGGTGTCGGCAAGACGGCCGTCGTCGAAGGCCTGGCCCAGGCGATCGTCCGCGGCGACGTTCCGGAGACCATCCGCGACAAGCAGCTGTACACCCTGGACCTCGGTTCCCTGGTGGCAGGTTCCCGCTACCGCGGTGACTTCGAAGAGCGCCTGAAGAAGGTCCTCAAGGAGATCCGCACCCGCGGCGACATCATCCTGTTCATCGACGAGATCCACACCCTGGTGGGTGCCGGTGCCGCCGAGGGCGCCATCGACGCAGCCTCGATCCTGAAGCCCATGCTGGCCCGCGGCGAGCTGCAGACCATCGGTGCCACCACGCTCGATGAGTACCGCAAGCACATCGAGAAGGACGCCGCGCTGGAGCGCCGCTTCCAGCCGATCCAGGTCAAGGAACCCTCCGTGGCGCACGCCATCGAGATCCTCAAGGGCCTGCGCGACCGGTACGAGGCACACCACCGCGTCACCATCACCGATGGTGCCCTGGCCTCCGCCGCCAGCCTGGCCGAGCGCTACATCTCGGACCGCTTCCTGCCGGACAAGGCCATCGACCTGATCGACGAAGCCGGCGCCCGGCTGCGCATCCGCCGCATGACGGCTCCGCCGGAGCTCAAGGCCATGGACGAGCGCATCGCCAAGCTGAAGATGGAGAAGGAATCCGCCATCGACGCCCAGGACTTCGAGGGTGCAGCCTCGCTCCGCGACAAGGAGCAGAAGCTGATCTCCGAGCGGGCCGAGAAGGAACGCCACTGGAAGTCCGGCGGCATGGACGACATCTCCGAGGTGGATGAGGACCTCATCGCCGAGGTGCTGGCCAACTCCACCGGTATCCCGGTCTTCAAGCTGACCGAGGAAGAGTCCTCGCGCCTGCTGAAGATGGAAGAGGAACTGCACAAGCGCGTGGTGGGCCAGGACGAGGCCATCAAGGCACTGTCCCAGGCCATCCGCCGCACCCGTGCAGGGCTCAAGGACCCCAAGCGCCCCGGTGGCTCGTTCATCTTCGCCGGCCCCACCGGCGTCGGCAAGACCGAGCTCGCCAAGGCCCTCGCCGAGTTCCTGTTCGGTGAAGAGGACGCCCTTATCACGCTGGACATGTCCGAGTACTCCGAGAAGCACACCGTCTCGCGGCTCTTCGGTGCCCCTCCGGGCTACGTCGGCTACGAAGAGGGCGGCCAGCTGACCGAGAAGGTCCGCCGTCGTCCGTTCTCCGTGGTCCTGTTCGACGAAGTGGAAAAGGCCCACGCGGACCTCTTCAACTCGCTGCTGCAGATCCTGGAAGACGGCCGCCTGACCGACTCCCAGGGCCGCGTGGTGGACTTCAAGAACACCGTGATCATCATGACCACCAACCTGGGTACCCGGGA
This sequence comes from Pseudarthrobacter phenanthrenivorans, assembly GCF_000813845.1. Taxonomy (GTDB): domain Bacteria; phylum Actinomycetota; class Actinomycetes; order Actinomycetales; family Micrococcaceae; genus Arthrobacter; species Arthrobacter phenanthrenivorans_B. The sequence continues at coordinate 107,460 of NZ_JWTB01000007.1, read as the reverse complement.
CATCTCCAAGAGCGTTGCCACCGGTTTCCAGTCCGGCACCGACACGCAGACCGGCTACAACCGCATGCGTGCCCGTGTCACCGAGGAGCTCAAGCAGCACTTCCGCCCCGAGTTCCTGAACCGTGTTGACGACGTCGTGGTGTTCCCGCAGCTCACCCAGGACGAGATCATCGAGATCGTGGACCTGTTCGTGACCCGCCTGGAGAAGCGCCTCAAGGACAAGGACATGGGCATCGAGCTCACCAAGGCCGCCAAGGTGCTCCTGGCCACCCGCGGCTACGATCCCGCCATGGGTGCCCGGCCGCTGCGCCGCACCATCCAGCGCGAGATCGAGGACCAGCTCTCCGAGAAGATCCTGTTCGGCGAGATCCACACCGGCGACATCGTCGTGGTGGATGTCGAAGGCGAAGGCGACGACGCGAAGTTCACCTTCGCCGGCAACGCCAAGCCGCGCATCCCGGAGATCGCCCCGAGCGTCTAAGCACCACAGCGAAAGCCCCGCCACTCCAAAAGGAGCGGCGGGGCTTTCCCTGGTTAACCCGCCGTCCGTGGTTGAGTCCGGTGACGGCCATCAGAGATTTCCCGGCGCCTGCTCCTCCGTCGCTTTGACGGCGCCTACATAAATCCCTGATGCCCGCCACCTCGTTCGTTGGTGGGCGTTAGGCGAAGCGCAGGCGCCGGGGTCATTTGTGTAGCTTGCGTCAAAGCGAGGAACGAGCAGCAAGCGGCAAATGGCGCCGGTGGTGGCGCGCCCCGGCCCAGCCCCAGCCAACCAACTAGCGTGTCGGCTTCTGAAGGTTTGTGACGGGTGGCACAAAAACGTGTTGAATCGGGAGCATGGCTAATCAAAATCCGGCGATCCCGGACGAGCAACCACAGACCCCTTTCCACGACCTCGACCACTACCTCTCCATTCCGAGGGTAAGCGGCCTGGCGCTGAGCCCCGACGGCTCACGGCTGGTCACCACGGTCAGCACCCTGAACGGCAAGGGCACCGAGTATGCCTCAGCCCTGTGGGAACTGGACCCGGCCGGGCAGAAGCACGCACGCCGCATCACGCGCAGCGCCAAGGGCGAGGCCGGGGCGGTTTTCGCCGCCAACGGGGATGTGTACTTCACCTCCGCCCGTCCCGACCCCGAAAGCCCGGACGAGGAGCCGGTCAATGCCTTGTGGCTGCTGCCGGCAGACGGCGGTGAAGCGCGCGTGGTCCTCAGCCGGCCAGGCGGCGTCAGCAGGGTGATGGCGGCCAGGAACGCCGATGCTGCGTTCGTCACGGCCGACGTCCTGGCAGGCTCGGCAGACGAGGAGGACGACGCCGCGCGGCGCAAATCCCGCAAGGACAAGAAGGTCTCGGCCATCCTGCACAGCGAATATCCGGTCCGCTACTGGGACGCCGACCTCGGCCCCGGCCAGCCGCGGATCTTCGCCGTGGAACCAGGCGCAGACCAGGAAGCCGGCAAGCCAGCAACGGTGGACGCCACGGCGCCCCTGGTCCTGCGCAACCTGACCCCGGAGGTGGGGCCGAGGCTGCGGGAGGCGGAAACGGTGGTCAGCCCGGACGGGAAGACCATTTACAGCAGCTGCACCAAACCCCTGGCCAAAGCGGACAGCCGTTCCATCCTGGTGGCGGTGGACGTTGCCTCCGGCAGTCTCAAGGTGCTGCTGGACCAGGAAGGCGTGAGTTTCTTCCCGGGTCCCGTCAGCCCTGATGGCAGGACGCTGGCTGTGGTCAGCGAGAGTGATTCCACCCCGTTGCAGGCTCCCGAAATCAGGATGCACCTGCTGGACGTGTCCGGCGGGGCCAGCCGTGACGGCGGCGACGCCGGGGACCTGCAGCCCCTGGCCCACGACTGGGACCGCTGGCCCAAACCCGCCGCCTGGCTGCCGGACGGCTCGGCCCTCCTGGTCACGGCGGACGACGACGGCGCGTCGCCGGTTTTCCGGGTCAGCGTCCCGGCGGCTGCCGCTGAAGTGGGCGTCACCAGGGTGACGCAGGACGCCGCAGCCTACTCCGACGTCGTCATTGCTCCCGACGGACGCAGCGCCTATGCCTTGCGCAGCTCCTACGAATTCCCTGCCGAAGCGGTGCGGATCGACCTGGCCACCGGGGAAACCACCCGGCTGCCCGCCCCCGCCGAACGCCCCGCCCGCCCCGGCCGGCTCGAGCGCATCGCCGCCACCGCCGCGGACGGATCCCGGGTGCCTGCCTACCTCGCCCTGCCCGGGGACGCGTCGGACGGGAAGCCCGCGCCGCTTCTCCTCTGGATCCACGGCGGCCCGCTGGGATCCTGGAACGCCTGGACCTGGCGCTGGAACCCCTGGCTGCTGACGGCCCAGGGCTACGCGGTGCTGTTGCCGGACCCCGCCCTGTCCACCGGCTACGGACAGTCGTACATCCAGCGCGGCTGGGGCTCCTGGGGGAAGGCGCCGTTCACGGACCTCATGGCTGTCACCGACGCCGCCGTGGAACGGACGGACATCGACGAAACCCGGACGGCTGCAATGGGCGGCTCCTTTGGCGGCTACATGGCCAACTGGGTGGCGGGCAACACGGACCGGTTCAAGGCCATCGTGACCCACGCCAGCCTCTGGGCGCTCGACCAGTTCGGGCCCACCACGGACGCCTCCCAGTATTGGCTCAAGGAAATGACCGAGGATATGGCGCTCGAGAACTCCCCGCACCTGCACGCGGAGAAGATCGGCACCCCCATGCTGGTGATCCATGGCGACAAGGACTACCGGGTGCCCATCGGGGAGGGGCTGCGGCTCTGGTACGAGCTGCTGTCCAAGTCCCGGCTCGCCGCGGACCAGGACGGACAAACGCCGCACCGGTTCCTGTACTTCCCGGATGAAAACCACTGGGTGCTCCAGCCCCAGCACTCCAGGGTCTGGTACCAGGTGGTGGAGTGGTTCCTGGCACGGAACGTCCTGGGCCAAGAGACCGAGCTGCCGGCGGAACTGGGCCTCTAGGTTGGTTGGCTTTGCGCCGTCGGCCGTTGCATTTGCCGGCGCCTGCTCGTTCCTCGCTTTGACGGCGCCTACACAAATGCCTGACCGCCGACGCTTGTGGGCGGCCCACCTTTAGCGAAGCAGCCCGTCCGCAACCAATAGCAGCCGTCGCGCCTCGTAGGATGGCTTTGTGACCGACTCCTTCCACATCCGCCCAGCACGCACCAGCGACGTCCCTGCCATCAAGAAGCTGGTGGCGCCCCTGGCCGAGGAGCGCATCCTGATGGCGAAGGAGACGGTGGCCTACTACGAAAGCCTCCAGGAATTCCTGATCGCCGAATCCAGTGAAGGCGACATGATCGGCTGCGGGGCCCTGCACGTCATGTGGGAGGACCTGGCCGAGATCCGCACCCTTGCAGCGTCCGGAGAGTGGCGCGGCAGGGGCGTGGGGCACGTCCTGGTGGAAAGTCTGCTGGAGCAGGCCCGCGCCCTGGGCGTCAGCCGGGTCTTCTGCCTTACGTTCGAGGTGGACTTCTTCAAGCGCCACGGCTTCGAAGTCATGGCAGACCAGTCCGCCGTGGACCCGGAGGTCTACTCGGAACTTCTCCGCTCGCACGATGAAGGCGTGGCCGAATTCCTGGACCTGGCACGCGTTAAGCCCAACACCCTCGGCAACACCCGGATGATCCGCACCCTCTAGGGGTCTCAGCGGAACCACCGGGGAAGACCCTTCCTGGCTTTACTCGAATTGATGGATAAACTACCTGGGGCCGATATGTGGGGGGCCTCAGGAAAGGGACAGTCATTGGGGGCTGTCCCTTTGCTGCGCCCGGGATAAGGGGCGCGGCGTTGACCGTCAAAACCCGGGCTGGACGAACCTACCGCGGGCAGTGATCCCGGTAGTAGGGTCAAAAAACACATCCTTCAGGAGCAGCCAGGAGCACCGCCATGAAGAAACTCATCAATGATCCAAAATCCGTTGTCCAGGAAGCGGTCCAGGGCTTTGGCCTGGCGTACTCCGGCCTGGTCGACGTCAGCGAGGACCCCATCTACGTCACGCGCAAGGATGCGCCGGTAGCCGGCAAGGTGGGCCTGGTCTCCGGCGGTGGCAGCGGCCATGAGCCCCTGCACGCAGGGTACGTGGGGCGGGGGATGCTCGACGCCGCCGTGCCGGGGGCGGTGTTCACCTCGCCTACGCCGGACCAGATCCTTCCGGCCACCCTGGCAGTCAATGCAGGTGCCGGCGTCGTGCATATCGTCAAGAACTACACCGGCGACGTCCTGAACTTCGAGACGGCGGCCGAACTCGCCGAAGCCGAAGGCGTCAGCGTCCGCACCGTGCTGGTCAATGACGACGTCGCGGTGGAGGACTCGCTGTACACGGCCGGCCGCCGCGGCGTGGGCGGCACGGTGCTGGTGGAAAAGATCGCCGGTGCCGCCGCCGAGCGCGGCGACGACCTGGACGCCGTGGCCGCCATCGGTGAGCGGGTGAACGCCAACGTCAGGACCATGGGCGTGGCGCTCTCGGCCTGCACGGTCCCGCATGCAGGCACCCCCAGCTTTGACCTGGGCGAGGATGAGATCGAGATCGGCATCGGCATCCACGGTGAGCCGGGCAGGCACAAAATCCCGATGGAAGACGCGGACAGCATCACCAACCGCCTGCTGGAACCGGTCCTGGCCGACCTGAAAATCAGCTCCGGGGACCAGGTGCTGCTGTTCGTCAACGGCATGGGCGGCACCCCGCTGAGCGAGCTTTACATCGTGTACCGGCGGGCCGCGCAGGTGCTTGCCGATGCCGGCGCCACGGTGGAACGGTCCCTGGTGGGCAACTACATCACCGCACTGGAGATGCAAGGCTGCTCCATCTCGGTCCTGCGGCTCGATGACGAGCTCACGGAACTATGGGACGCGCCCGTGCACACCGCCGCCCTCCGCTGGGGCGTGTGACTGTGGCCCTGGATGTGCACTGGGCGGTGAAGTGGCTGACGCTGTGCGCGCAGGCCATGGCCGAACACCGCGTTGAATTGATTGAACTGGACCGCGCCATCGGCGACTCGGACCACGGCGAGAACATGGACCGCGGCTTCCAGGCTGTCCTGGCCAAGCTCGGCGAGGGGGAGCCGGAGACACCCGGCGCCGCGCTGAAGATGACTGCGATGACGCTGATGTCCAAGGTAGGGGGCGCTGCCGGGCCCCTCTACGGAACGGCGTTCCTGCGCGCCGCCACCGCCCTTGGCGATTCCGCCGAGATCGATGCGGCGGCGTGGGCCGGGGCGCTGGCGGCTGCCCGGGACGGGATCGTGGCGCGCGGGAAGGCCGAGCCCGGCGACAAGACCATGGTGGACGCCTGGACGCCGGCGGTCGATGCGGCCCGTACCGCTGCCGACGGCGGCAACGGCGATGTCCTTGGCGTCCTGGTGGCGGCTGCCGAGGCCGCCGAGGCGGGGGCGGTATCCACCGATCCGATGGTGGCGCGGAAGGGAAGGGCCAGCTACCTGGGCGAACGCAGCGCCGGCCACCGGGACCCGGGCGCGGTGTCCAGCGCGCTGATCCTGCGTGCAGCAGTTGGGGCTGCTGCGTGACGGTAAGCATCGTGGTGGTGTCCCACAGCGCAAAGATTGCCGACGGCGCCGTGGAGCTTGCCGCACAAATGGCACCCGACGTCGTCATCCTGCCCGCCGGGGGCACCGACGACGGCAGGATCGGCACGAGCCTCGAGAAGGTCCTCGGCGCGCTGGAGCAGGCCAGGACCAAAGTTGGTAACCAGGAGGAAGAGCAGTCGGGTGCCGGCTCCGACGGGCAGGCCGGCGGACGCGGCGCGGTTGCCGGCGGTGCGGACGGCACCGTGGTCCTTACCGACCTGGGGTCGGCCGTGATGACAGCGGAATCGGCGCTCGAATTCCTGGAGAATCCGGCCGGTGTCCTGATCGCCGACGCCCCGTTGGTCGAAGGCCTGGTGGCCGCCGCGGTAGCCGCCCAGGGCGGAGCTGACGTGCAGGCCGTCCGCCAGGCGGCTGAAGGCGTGCGCCCGCCGGCAGCCCGGCCCGGGCCGGACAGGCAGGAGCCGGAGGCCGTCAGCAGCGCCCCGCCCGACTGTACCGGCGACTTTGAGCTGGTCAACCAGGCAGGGATGCATGCCAGGCCCGCGGCCAAGGTTGCAGGCGGGCTGGCATCGCTTGACGCCGAGGTGACCATCAACGGCGTGGACGGCGCGTCCATGACCGGCCTGATGACCCTGGGCGCCGGCAAGGGGACGGTGCTGCACGTGGAGGCGTGGGGAGTGGACGCGGAACGGGCGGTGGAGTACGTGGGCGGCCTGGTGGAGGCCGGTTTCGGCGAGCCCTGAGCCCCTGGGCGCCTGCTGCGAATAAGCTCGATGCCATGGAACGGCCGCAAGCAGACAACACCCCGGAAATCGAAGTGCTGGACGGCCAAATCTCCGTTGAGGAACTCCTCGCCGAACTCGGCTTCGATTGGAGCGCCGAGCCCATCGACGGCTCCCAGGCGGCCGGAACTGCCGACGGCGGCCCCTTCACCCAGCCGGCACTGTTCTAGTCCGGTCTACGCCCGTTACCGGGACGCAGGCTGTTGGTGCAGCCCGGCCTCGTCCAGCACGACGGCCGCGGACAGGAACTTGCCGCACTGCTCACCGAACGGATACTGCGCCGTCGGCTGGAACTCCAGCGTACGGACCGGAAGCGCGGTCCCATCCGCCGCCGTGCCCGAGGCGGTCACCGCCATGGGTGATTCCGTCAGGGTGGCCAGCATGAGGCTCCCCACCTTGGTGCCATCGGGCGAGGCAGTGGCCGAACAGGCGCCCTCGGGGCTGCATCCCTGGTCAATCGAGGAGCTGCCCGGGCGCAATTCGATGCCGCCCTCCGTGCAGGTGCCGTCCTGGCAGGCGCGCAGGTGCAGCGCCGCCACCCGGGGTGAGTAGCCGGCGGAGACCGTTACGGCCACGGCGGTGGCCTGGGCAATCGCCGGACACGCGCTGCCGGCCGGCTCGCACGCGGAGGTGAGCGACGCCGCGGTCACCAATGCCATGAGCAGGATAGGCTTGCGCATGCCTTCAGGCTACGTCCGCACCTGGCGCATCAGCCGTGGCCGGCCCCAATTGGCGGCAGCATCGTTATGCCGGTGCCTAACCCAGCGGGAAGATGCCGATGAACCAGAACAGCGCGATGGCGAAAACCGCGAAGAAGGCGATGAGGCAGCCCATGGCGGTGCGCGGCTCCTTTGAAACCTGGAGCGATTCGTTGGGATTTGCGGGGTTGTACGCCACCTCGATCAGGGACCCGGGCATGGGCTGTTCAACCGCGGAGACCTCGGACTTTCCCATGAACAGGGTCCCTTGCGGGTCCACGAACTGGTAGGTGGGGTAGTAGCGGAGGTTGCGGTTGGCGCCGCCCACGCCGCTGGTCCACCCGGTGGCACTGCCGGTGACCGTGGCCTGGGCCTTGGGCCAGCCTGAGATCAACCGCTCCTGCCGCCTGGTCCTGCGGGCAGCGTAGAGCAGCGAAAAGATGGCGGCGGCAACGAACAGCGCCCACACGATGTACAGGATGGTTCTCATGGCTTCCCCCGGTTCCAGTCACCAGAAAGTATGCCATCCGGCCGCACCGCCGCCGGATCAGGCCGGGAGCCGGTAACCGCCGTCGTGCATTTCCGCGAGCCCGTCCGCCAGCAGTCCTGCCAGCGCCCGCTCCAGCTGCTCGGGTGCGGAATTGAGCCGGTGCAGCGCGGCAAGCGGAACGCCGATTCCCTCCGGTGCATAGCCGAGATCGGCGGGTTCGCGCAGGAACATGTCCGGCGGTACGGGTGCGTCCGCCAACCGCAGCACAGCCAGCACGGCGCCCCGGACCTGGCGGTCGGTGCCGTGCCACGCCTGACCCTTGGGGACGTACGACGGCGGGGGCTCACCCGCCGCGAGCCAGGCACAGGAGTCCTTCACCGGGCAGGCAGCGCACTTGGGCGCCCGGGCCGTGCACACCAGCGCCCCCAGCTCCATGACCGCAGCGTTCCAGCGTACGGACGTGCCGTCGTCGTCGGGCAGCAGGGCGGCGGCAAGGCGCATCTCCGCCGCCGTCAGCGCCGGGGCGGGAAGCGCGACGCCGGACACAAGCCGGGCGTGGACCCTGCGGATATTGGTATCCACCACCGTCTCACGGCGGCCGTACGCGAACGCAGCCACCGCGGCGGCCGTGTAGCTGCCGACACCCGGCAGGGCCAGGAGTTCAGGGTAGGTGTCCGGGACCTTCCCGCCGTGGTCCTGCACGATTGCCGTTGCCGCGGCGTGCAGCCTTAGGGCCCGGCGCGGGTAGCCCAGCCTGCCCCACGAACGGACCGCTTCGCCTGCCGGTTCCCCTGCCAGGGCGGCGGGGGAGGGCCAGCGCTTGAGCCATTCGTGCCAGACGGGGAGCACCCGCACCACCGGGGTCTGCTGCAGCATGATCTCGCTGACCAGCACGCCCCAGGCGGAGCAGTCAGGCTCGCGCCACGGCAGGTCACGGGCAATGCCGGCGAACCAGGAGGTGATCCGCTGGTGGAGCAGGTCCAGGGTGGCAGAGCCCACGGGAAGGTCCAGGGTGGGGGAGGTTTGAGTGTCGATGCCAACACTGTAATGGATGCCTTCCGGCGGCCCGCAAACCGGCTGTGACCAGAGTGACGGGGGTGCGGCGGCGTGGTGGCAAGGCAGAACAGGCAGTGTTCCCTAGCCTAGGAGGATGGGCAGGCAAGGCAATTCACCAGCACGCGGCACGGCATCGGGTTCCAGCAGCGTCCGGAAGCCCAGCCCCGCCGTGTACCGCCGCCGGCGGCTGGTGGCCGGTGGGGCGCTGCTTCTGGTGATCGCGCTGGTGGTCAGCGGCTTCGCGTTGGCCGGGGCCTTCAAAGGCGGTTCGCAGCAGGCATCCTCCACCGATCCGTCGTCCCCGAATCCGTCGTCCCCAGCTCCTGCCACCTCCCAGGCTTCCCCGTCTGCTGACGCGACCCCCTCTGCGTCCGCGCCGGCAACCCCGTCCGCCACGCCGTCGCCCACTGCCTCCGCCACCCCCACCTGCAACCAGAACCTGGTCACCGTGACGGCGTCCACGGACAAGCCGGCCTACGGACCCGGGGAGAACCCGCTGCTTACCCTGAAGGTGACCAACGGCGGCACCGTCCCCTGCGAGGTCAACATCGGCACCTCGCAGATGGAATTCCTGGTGACCAGCGGATCAGACCGCATCTTCTCGTCCAAGGACTGCCAGGCGTCCAGCGAGGACCTGGTCAAGGTGATCGCACCCGGCGCCAGCGAAACCGCCAACTTTCCGTGGAGCCGGAACCGCAGCGCCGACGGCTGCAAGGCCGTGGCCGCCGCTCCGGGCGGCGGCGGGGCCTACTACATCTTCACCGCGAAGCTGGGTTCGCGCGCCAGCCCCAAGGCCGTCTTCCAGCTGAATTGAGCTGCTGCTTCATCGATTGCTGCGTAATTGTCGTTTTCAGGCCTCATAACGACAATTACGGAGCACTCGATGAGCGGTGTCCCACGGATGGGAATTTCTAGAGGAAGCGGTCCAGGAGGCTTGCCTCGGCCATCCGGCTCAGGCCTTCACGCACGGTGCGGGCGCGCTGGTCGCCGATGCCGTCGACGGTCATGAGGTCGTCGATGGTGGCCGCCATCAGGAACTGCAGGCCGCCGAAGTGGTCCACCAGCCGGTCCGCCACGGCCTTGGGAACAGCCTTCAGGCCGGAGAGCAGCCGGTAGCCGCGGGGCTGGACGACGGCATCGAGGTTGGCCTCACCGCCCGCGAACCCCACGATCGCGGAGATCTTTCCGAGATCGATCAGCTCGGTGGGACCGAGGCTCACCAGCTCATTAACGGCCTTGTCGATGTCTTCCGCGGAAGCATTGGGGCTGGCGTAGTCACGGATGATCACGTCGCTGCCCGGGCCCCGGCCCACGGTGAGCTCGTCCAGCTGGAGGGATAGGAGCCGGCCGTCTTCGCCCAGTTCCAGGACGTACTGGGAGATCTCCTCGGAAATGCGGCGGACCATCTCCTGCCGCTGGAGGGTGACGGCCACGTCCCGCACCGTCACCATGGCCTCGATTTCCAGTGCGGACAGCGAGCTGGTGACCTGGTCAAGGCGGGCCACGTACCGCTCGAGGGTGGCCAGGGCCTGGTTGGCGCGGGCCAGGACGTTCTCCGAGCCCTCCAGGACGTGCCGCAGCCCATTGACGTAGAGGGCGATGATCTGCATGGACTGGCTCACGGAAATGACGGGCACGCCGGTCTGCTTGGCCACCCGTTCCGCCGTACGGTGCCGGGTGCCCGACTCCTGGGTTTCGATGCTCGAATCCGGGACCAGCTGGACCGCGGCGCGCAGGATGTTGCCGGCGTCCTTGTCGCAGATGATGGCGCCGTCCATCTTGGCCAACTCACGCAGCCTGGTGGGCGAGAACTCGATGCCGATGTCGAACCCGCCGGAGCAGATGGAATCGATGGTGCGGTCGGAACCGAGGACGATCAGTGCGCCGGTGCGGCCGCGCAGGATCCGTTCCAGGCCGTCGCGGAGGGGCGTCCCGGGTGCCACCCGGCCCAGAGTGGCCCTCAGCGATTCTTCGGGGCTCCGCGCCATAGGTGTTTCCCTTCAACGGTGCGGACTGCCACCCGCAGGAATGCCGGCGTCCGCAGTTGGCCGGCAGGATCAAAAAGTGCTCTGATTCCCGCAAGCTCAATGATAGGGGCAAGAAACGCCACTTCCGCACGGGCAAGCCCCAAAGTGCCCCATTAGGGGGTGCCCGGAAGGGCTGGAAAAATGCCTGGTGGCCACGTAACCCGGACGGCCACTTTGGGTCCGGTGCGCCGTGCCTCAGGGGTTGGTCACGCGGGTGGGCCCAGCGGCGTGAGCGTTTTGGTGTTGCTGTCCCAGAGCCGCGCCGCCGTACACTGTCCGTCCACGCGCAGGTCCAGGAGGTCCATGGCTGCGCCCAGCTGGTCCCCGCGGATCCGGCGCGAAATGGTGACGTGCGGGGTCCAGGCGCCCGGGGCGGTCATCGGCAGGGCACCCGACAGGTCCCGGTGCAGCCCGCGGTGCAGGTCCAGGAGGGCCGCCGACAGGAGGACTGCCCTGGCCAGGACATACTTTCCGCTGCCCGCAGGAAAGACAACCGCTCCGGACAGTGCGATGTCCATTGGCAGCCGGTGCCAGGGCCCAGGGCCACCGTCCTGCAGGTCCGGGCCGGCGCCGACGTGCTGTAGGGCCGCGCCGGCGGCAAGAGTGATGTGCGGGGCGTTGCTGGGGGAGGTATGCGTTGCCAGGCTGGGAAGGCCTGCGGCCTGCAGCCGGGCCCAGTCGTCCCTGACCAGGGCGTCCGTAACGCTGTCAAAGACCAACTCGATGCTGCGCATGGAACCATCATGCCGGTCCCAGGCAGCGGGACCGGCCCGCGTTACCGGGGGGGGCACCTGCGTATCAGCTGGCTGGTGCCGCCGCGCCGCCGTCGTGGCTCAGCGTTTCCGTTCCCGGAGCATCCGTTCCAGGTCCCTGCTGACCTTCGACAGGGACGCGGCCCGAAGCGCCTTATGCTCCGCCGGCGACTGCACCCCGCGCCGCCGGGGCGGGCCGGACGGATCCGCCTGCTCCTGCACCGGCCCTCTTGCTGGTACTGGCCCCTTTGCTGCCGCCGGGCCGCCGCCCAGGGCTGACCCCAGGTTGGTTGCCAGAGGATCGAAGAAAAGGTTCCCGGAGAAGGTGGCGCCATGCATCATGCGCCCACGCTAACGGCATGGCATTTCGCGGCCTTGAACGCCCGGTTTCGCCCGCGTTAAGCGCAGCCCCGCCGGTTTGCGGCCCTGCGATAAACTTGTACTTTGGCCGTTTGCCAATTGCATTCCCCGCCCTCGAGTCGCAGCGCAGTACCCGACAGGCCCCAGGGCAGCCACAAACCGCAGCGAAAGTAGCACCGTGTCCCAAGATGTCCTGACCCCCGCCCGGATCTCCGAGATTCACAAGGAAGCGGGCCGCCGCAGGACTTTTGCCGTCATCTCCCACCCGGACGCCGGAAAGTCCACCCTCACCGAGGCGCTGGCCCTGCACGCCAAAGTCATCGGCACTGCCGGGGCGTCCAGCGGCAAGGCCAACCGCAAGGAGACGGTCTCCGACTGGATGCAGATGGAAAAGGACCGCGGCATCTCCATCAGCTCCGCCGCCCTGCAGTTCTCCTACCGGGACACGGTCATCAACCTCCTGGACACCCCCGGCCACGCCGACTTCTCCGAAGACACCTACCGGGTGCTCGCCGCCGTCGACTGCGCAGTGATGCTGGTGGACGCCGCCAAGGGCCTGGAAACCCAGACCATGAAGCTCTTCGAGGTCTGCAAGCAGCGCAACCTGCCCATCATCACGGTCATCAACAAGTGGGACCGGCCCGGCCTGGACGCCCTGGCACTGATGGACGAAATCACCGAACGCACCGGACTGCAGCCCATGCCGCTGACCTGGGCCGTGGGCATCTCCGGGGACTTCCGCGGCGTCTGGGACCTGCGGAACGACCGCTTCGCCCGGTTCCAGCGCAACAACGCCGGCGCGCAGATCGCCATCACCGAATACTTCACCCCCGAGGAAGCCGCGGCAGACCAGGGCAGCAACTGGTCCGACGCGGTGGACGAGGCCGGGCTGGTGATCGAGTCCAACCTCGAGTTCGACGTCGATGCCTTCCACGCAGGCAAGGCCACCCCCATCCTGTTCAGCTCCGCCGCCCTGAACTTCGGCGTCAAGGAACTGCTGGATGCGCTGGTGGACTTCGCCCCGCCCGCAGCGCCCCGGCCGGACATCGACGGCAACCCCCGCGCGGTGGAAGCCCCGTTCTCCGGCTTCGTGTTCAAGGTCCAGGCAGGCATGAACAAGGCCCACCGCGACCATGTGGCCTTCATCCGCGTCTGCTCCGGCGTCTTCGAACGGGGCATGGTGGTCACCCAGACCCGCACCGGAAAGTCGTTTGCCACCAAGTACGCCCAGCAGGTGTTCGGCCGCGAACGCGAAGTCATCGACGAGGCCTATCCCGGCGATGTGGTGGGCCTGGTCAACGCCTCGTCGCTGCGCGTGGGCGACAGCCTGTTCCTCGAAAACCCGGTGGAATACCCGGCCATCCCGCTGTTCGCCCCCGAGCACTTCCAGGTGGCCCGGTCCAAGGACCCCAGCAAGTTCAAGCAGTTCCGCCGTGGCATTGAGCAGCTCGAACACGAGGGCGTCATCCAGCTGCTCCGCTCCGATCTCCGCGGCGACCAGGCGCCGGTGCTTGCCGCCGTCGGCCCCATGCAGTTCGAAGTGGTGGAGGACCGCATGGCGCACGACTTCAGCGCGCCCATGCGCCTGGAACGCCTGCCGTACTCGCTGGCCCGGATTTCGACGGCGGACGCCATGCCCGCGCTGGCCAACGTGCCCGGCGCTGAGGTGCTGCTGCGGTCCGACGGCGAGTACCTCGCCCTGTTCAACGACGTCTGGGCGCTGCGGCGGATCGAGAAGAACCACCCGGACCTCACCCTCATGCCCATCGGCACGCACAACCCCGCAAAGTAGGGCCTCATGGCTGGCATCGAATCCCGCGCACTGGTCACCGGCGCCGGCACCATCAACCCCTTGGGTTCCACGGTCAAGGAAACCTGGGAGGCCCTGCTTGACGGGCGTTCCGGGATCGCGGCGCTCGGGGATGACTGGGCGGCGCAGCTGCCGGTCAGGATCGCCGGGCAGGTCACGGCAGAGCTTTCGCAGCACCTCAGCACGCGTGAGATGAAGCGGATGGACCGGTGCGGCCAGCTGGCGCTGGTGGCCGCCCGGGAAGCCTGGGCGCAGGCCGGCAGCCCGGAGGTGGATCCCGAGCGGTTCGCCGTGGTGATCGGCTCCGCCTACGGCGGGCTTGGCTCCACCATCGAGCAGGACCGGACCCTCGCCGCATCAGGCCCCCGCAAGGTCTCGCCGCACACCCTCACCCGCCTGATGGTCAACGGCCCGGCCGCATGGGTGTCCATCGACCTCGGCGCCCGCGGCGGCGCACGGACCCCCGTCAGCGCCTGCGCGTCCGGGGCTGAGGCGATTGTCCAGGCAGCCGAGATGATCCGTTCCGGTGCTGCCGACGTCGTGATTGCCGGAGGCGTGGACGCTTCCGTGAACGACCTGGTCATCAGTGGCTTCTCGCAGATCCGTGCCCTGTCCACGTATGCCGGTGAGCCGCAGCGGGCCTCGCGGCCGTTCGACGGCGGCCGCGACGGGTTCGTGCTTTCAGAGGGCGCCGCGGTGGTGGTGCTGGAGAGCGAGGAGCACGCCCGCGCCCGGGGCGCCGCCGTGCTCGGTGCAGTGGCCGGGGGCGCGGTGACGTCCGACGCGAACGACATCGTGGCCGCCGACCCCGCAATGCAGCGGCGGGTGATGCAGAAGGCGCTGGATTCGGCTGGGATGCAGCCCGCGGACATCGGATTCGTCCATGCGCATGCCACCTCCACGCCGGTGGGCGACCGGCTGGAAGGGCAGGCCATCAACGCCGTCTTCGGCGCGGCTCTCCCCGTGACCTCCACGAAGGGGCATACCGGACACCTGCTGGGCGGCGCCGGGGCGCTGGCCGCCGTCGTGGTCCTTGAAGCGCTCCGCGAAGGCAAGGTGCCCGCGACGCTTAACGTGGAGGAACTGGACCCCGAAGTGGACCTCAATGTCATCACCGAAGGCACCCACCAGCTGCGGGCGGATCATGCCCCGGCAGGCCTGGTGAATGCCTTCGGTTTTGGCGGCCATAGCGTGGCCCTGGTGATTACTGGCGCCTGACTTCCGGCGGTTTCGAGGCCGGGGGCGTCAGGAGCGGCTGGGAACCGCCGCCTCCACGGACGCGTCCGCAGCTTCCCCGGCCGGTTCTGCAGTGCGGCGTTCCCTGAGGAAGTAGACCAGGCCGGCGGCCACCGCGGATGCAGCGGCCAGGGCGAACAGCCCGGGAATTACGCTGCCCGTCTGTTCCTTGATGATGCCGAAGCCGAACGGTGCCACGAATCCGCCCAGGTTACCGAGCGAGTTGATGATGGCGATGGCAGGGGCCAGCACCAGCGGGTGCAGGCCGGACTGCGGGATGGTCCAGAACAGCGGGGATGCGCTCTTGAAGCCCATGGCGGCGATGGCCAGGAACACCAGCGCCAGCACGGGGGATGCGGCGGCGGCCGCGTACGTGCCGGCGGCGGCGACCAGGAGCGCAACCACCAGCAGGGGTTTCCTGGATTTGGCCTTGTCCTGCCACTTCGCGGCGAAGTACGTGGCGACGACCGCACAGATCCAGGGGACGGAGGACAGGAAACCGGCGGAGAGATCCGTGGTCCCCGGAATCCGCTTGACGATGCTGGGAAGCCAGAACGTGTTGGCGTAGATGGACAGCTGGATGGCGAAGTAGATGCCGCACAGGAGCAGGATCTGCGGGTTCAGGAGCATCTTCCAGCGGTTGACCTTGCCGGTGTCCGCCGTGGCGTGCTGTTCATCCTCGGCGCTGATCGCCCGCGCCAGGGCCGCCTTTTCTGCCGGGGACAGCCACCTGGCGTCCTCGATCCTGGCGTCGAGCAGGAAGAACACCACGATGCCCACCAGCACGGAGACAACGCCTTCGAAACCGAACAGCCACTGCCAGCCGCGCAGGCCCAAGGTGCCCTGCATGCTCAGGAGCATCCCGGCGATGGGCCCGGAGATTGCAGCCGCCACGGAGGAACCGGCGATGAACACAGCGGTCGCCTTGCCCCGCTGGCCTGCCGGAACCCAGCGGGCGAAATAGAAGATCACGGCAGGGAAGAAGCCGGCCTCCGCGGCGCCGAGGAGGAACCGCAGGATGTAGAACATGGCTTCGTTCTGCACGAACGCCATGAGGAAGGAGACGATGCCCCAGCTGACCATGATCCTGGTCAACCAGACCTTCGCCCCGTACTTTTCCATCATCACGTTGCTGGGCAGTTCGAAGATCGCGTACGCGATGAAGAACAGGCCGGCACCGAAACCGTAGGCGGCGGCGCCGATGCCGACGTCGGCCTGGAGGTGGTCCTGGGCGTAACCGATGTTGGAGCGGTTCAGCTGGTTGCAGACCAGCATGACCAGCATGACCGGGAGCACGCGCTTGAAGAACTTCCTGGTGGCGGATGCCAGGTCCAGGACGGCGTTGTCCACAGACTTCATTGAGTGTTTCCTTTGGGTGGGGACAGGCAAGGCGGGGGCCTTGGAGAAATGTACCGGACAGCTGCCGGGGAGCGGCCACGGCAGCTGTCCGTGACGGAGGGTCCGTCATGGAGCCCTCTGCCGGTGGGACGTTGGTTGACGGTGCCTTGTCAGCGGACCAGGCAGGGCCTCTTGGGGTCGAAGGACCAGCCGTCGATGTAGTACTGCATGCCGATGCTGTCATCGCGGGCATCGAGGCCGTGCTCCAGGTACAGCTGGTGGGCTTTGTCCAGGGCGCCGCGGTCCAGTTCGATGCCGAGCCCGGGCTTGTCCGGTACCTCGATGGCACCGCCCTTGATCTGCAGTGGTTCCTTGGTGAGGCCCTGGCCGTCCTGCCAGATCCAGTGCGTGTCCAAGGCGGTGATTTCGCCCGGGGCCGCTGCACCGGTGTGGGTGAACATGGCCAGCGAAATGTCGAAGTGGTTGTTCGAGTGTGATCCCCAGGTGAGGCCGAATTCGTTGCACAGCTGCGCAACCCGGACCGAGCCGTGCATGGTCCAGAAGTGCGGGTCGGCGAGAGGAATATCGACCGCGTTGCTCCTGACGGCGTGGGACATTTCCCGCCAGTCCGTGGCGATCATGTTGGTGGCGGTCTTCAGGCCGGTGGCGCGGCGGAATTCGGCCATGACTTCGCGGCCGGAGAAACGGCCTTCGGCGCCGCAGGGGTCTTCGGCGTACGCCACGACGCCCTGCATCCGCCTGCCCAGCCGGACCGCCTCCTCGAGGAGCCAGCCGCCGTTGGGATCCAGGGTGACCCGCGCATCAGGGAAACGCTGGGCCAGGGCGGTAACCACGTCCACCTCATCGTCGCCGGACAGCACGCCGCCCTTGAGCTTGAAGTCGCTGAACCCGTAGCGTTCCTGGGCGGCTTCGGCGAGGGCGACCACGGCTTCCGGAGTCATGGCCTCCTGGCGGCGGAGCTCCTCCCAGCGGTCCGCGGGGTTGTCTTCCACAAGGTAGGGCAGGTCCGTCCGGTTGTGGTCGCCGACGAAGAACAGGTACCCGAGCATCGGCACCGATGTCCGCTGCTGGCCGTCACCCAGCAGTTCCGCCACGGGGACCCCAAGGAACTGACCATGCAGGTCCAGCAGGGCGGACTCGACGGCGGTCACGGCGTGCACCGTCGTGCGCAGGTCGAAGGTCTGGAGCCCGCGGCCGCCAGCATCGCGGTCAGCGAACGCCGCCGCAACCCCGCGCAGCAGTGACCGGTAGCGTGCCACCGGTTTGCCCTTGAGCAGGGCGCCCGCCTCTTCGATGGTGGTGCGGATCTTCTCGCCGCCGGGAACTTCACCCAGCCCGGTCCGGCCTTCCGAGTCGGTGATGATGACGATGTTGCGGGTGAAGAAGGGACCGTGCGCGCCGCTGAGGTTCATCAGCATGCTGTCGTACCCGGCGACCGGCACCACCTCGATGCCGGCGATAAGGGGCTGGTTGCTCATGCGCTGACTTCTGCTTTCTCTGCTGCGGGGACCACGTCGCCGTCGATGCGGCGGTTGAGGTGCCAGGGGTTGCTGTCCTGCAGGGGCTCGGGGAGGAGCTCCTGGGGAAGGTTCTGGTAGGCGACGGGCCGAAGGAACCGGTGGATGGCCAGGGTTCCCACGGAGGTGGTGCGGGAGTCGGAGGTGGCGGGGAACGGGCCGCCGTGGACCATGGCGTGGCCTACTTCCACTCCGGTGGGCCAGCCGTTGACGATGATACGGCCTACCTTCTGTTCGAGGACGGGGATCAGGGGCGCGGCGGTGGAGTAGTCCTGTTCGGTGAGCTGCAGGGAAGCGGTGAGTTGGCCTTCCATCCGGGCAGCGGCCTGGAGGAGGTCGTCGGTGTTGTCGTAGCGGATCACCAGGGACGCGGCGCCGAAGATTTCCTCGTGCAGCACGTGGTTGTCCAGGAACTGCCGGACACCGGTGCCGAAGATGGTGGGGGCGGGGGCGTTTTCGGTGGGGCCGGGGGTACCCTGGCCGAGCAGTTCGACGCCGGCCGCGGAGCCGAGTGCCTCGGTTCCGCTGTTCCAGGAACCGGCGATACCCTCCGTCAGCATGGTCTGTCCGGCGCAGGCCGCGGCGGCGC
Organism: Pseudarthrobacter phenanthrenivorans; assembly: GCF_000813845.1. Classification (GTDB taxonomy): domain Bacteria; phylum Actinomycetota; class Actinomycetes; order Actinomycetales; family Micrococcaceae; genus Arthrobacter; species Arthrobacter phenanthrenivorans_B. The sequence goes on along the minus strand of NZ_JWTB01000007.1, from coordinate 89,229 downwards.
GGGCGACGGCGGCGGCAAGTTTGTCGCCTGCCTCACCGGTGGGGGCGAACAGCAGGCCCGGGGAGGTGCACAGCTGGCCGGAGCTTCCGGTGACGGCCGTGAGGTAGGCAGCGGCGAGGGCGTCGATCTGTTCGGCGGAGCCGTTGAGGGCGCCTTCGAAGACGAAGACCGGGTTCAGCGAGGACATCTCGGCATAGACCGGGATGGGCTCGGGGCGGGCGGCGGCAGTCTTCATCAGGGCGATGCCGGCGGACTGGGACCCGGTGAAGCCCACGGCCTTGATGGCGGGGTCGGCCACGAGGGCCTGGCCGATGCTCGCACCGGGGCCGTAGATCAGGGAGAACACACCCGGGTGCAGGCCCGCGTCCCGGACGGCTTTGGTGACGGCCTGGCCCACGAGTTCGCTGGTGCCGGGGTGGGCGTTGTGGGCCTTGAAGACCACGGGGCAGCCGGCGGCCAGGGCAGAGGCCGTGTCTCCGCCCGCCGTCGAAAATGCGAGCGGGAAGTTGCTGGCGCCGAAAACCGCCACCGGGCCGAGCGGGACCTGGCGCTGGCGGATGTCGGGGCGCGGCAGGGGGGTGCGGCCGGGGAGGGCGGGGTCGATTCGGACGCCGCGGAAGTCGCCTTGGCGGACCACGCCGGCGAAGAGGCGCAGCTGGCCGGTGGTGCGGGCCCGTTCGCCCTGCAGCCGGGCCGCGGGCAGCCCGGTTTCCTGTGCTGCACGGACGATCAGTTCCTCGCCAATGGCGTCGATGTTGTCCGCGATGGCCTCCAGGAACGCGGCGTGGGTGTCCGGGTCCAGGGTGCTGAAGGACGGGAAGGCTTCCTTCGCTGCGGTGGTGGCTGCCTTGAGCTGTTCTTCGGCCAGCAGTGTGTAGGCGGGCTGCAGCGCCTGGTTGGTGGCGGGGTTGAATCCGGTGGTGGTCTTGCCTTCGCCGGCAACCGTCCGGCCGGCGATGAGTGAGTGCCCGGTGAGGGTCATGGGTTCCTCCTGTGGTTGGCGTGGTGCCGTCTGCGGTGACGGCTAGGAAACGGTGGCGATCAGGGCCTTCAGGTCCGCAAGGTCCTGCGGGGCCAGGTTCTGCAGCGGGGGCCGGACGGGTCCTGCGGAGCGGCCGACGGCGTCCAGCCCGCCCTTGACGATCGAGACAGAGTAGCCCTTCACGCGGTCACGGATATCCAGGTAGGGGATGACGAAGTCGTTGAGCTTCTTGTTCACGGCTGCACGGTCGTTGTTGCGGACATCCTGGTAGAAGTCGAGGGCAAACTGCGGAACGAAGTTGTACATGGCGCTTGAGTAGGTGCTCATGCCCAGCTGCAGCAGCGGCAGGGCGAACGTCTCGGCGGTGGGCAGGCCGCCCAGGTAGAACAGCCGGTCGCCGAGCTTGGCGTAGACGCGGGCGTCGTGTTCCAGGTCGCCGACGCCGTCCTTAAAGCCGATCAGGTTTTCGTGCCGGCCGGCGAGGGTTGCCACCGTGGTGTCCTTGTAGATGGCGTTGGCCCGGTTGTAGATGATGACGCCAAGCGAGGTGGCCTCGCAGACGGCGCTGACGTGCTCCACCAGGCCGTCCTGGTCGGCTTCGGTCAGGTATGGGGGCAGGAGGAGGATGCCTTCGGCGCCGGCTGCTTCCGCCGCCTGGGCGTTTGCGATGGCCTGGGCGGTGGAGCCGCCCGCGGAGGCGAGGACAGGGACGGTGCCTCCCACTTCCTCGACGGCGGTGCGCACCACGTGCTCCGATTCTGCCGGTGTGAGCGAGAAGCCTTCGCCGGTGCCGCCGGCGGCGAACAGGCCGGCCACCGGAAAGCTTGCCTGCCACGCCAGGTGCTTGCGGTAGTTCTCTTCATCGAACTGCAGGTTGGCGTCGAAAGAGGTCACAGGGAAGGACAGCAGGCCTTCCTTGAGCGTGTCCGCGAGTTCCTGGGGTGTGTACTTAGCCACGGTGTGGTCCTTCGGTGTGTGCGCCGCGCGGCGGCAGGCTGATGGTTCCACTCCAGAGTAGGAGCGGTCCCGATGCCTGTCTAAGTGCATTTTTATATGTATTGATACCTTCCCGGCATCGAGCAGCGCTGCATCCCGGAGCTACTCCATCGCGAATTCCAGGTCCTTCAGGAGGCGGGAGAGGGCGGGGTTGGTGATCCGCCGGTTCCACAGCGCATGGAGTTCCACCTGCTCGCTGTCGCCGCCCTCGAGCGGCAGGAATTCCACCCCGCGGATACCCAGCAGGGTGGCCGAGTGGGGCACGAATGCCAGGCCCCGGTTGGCGGCAACCAGCGACACCATGGTGAGGATCTGGCTGACCGTATGTACAACATTGGCGTGCCGGATGGGGAGCATGCGCACCACCAGGTCATAGAAGTAGCGGGCCTGCGTGGGGGAGTGCATGATCAGGGGCTCCCCGCTGAAATCATCAGCGGTGATGCTCCGTCCCAGCCGTCCGAGGGGATGGCCTTCGGGGACGGCCAGCATCATGGATTCCCTGTAGAGCAGGTGTGAGTCGAAGCTCTCCCGGTCAAAGGGAGGGCGGGCCAGCCCCAGGTCCAGTTCGCCGGTCAGGAGTCCTGCCAGCTGGTCGCCCGTGACGAGTTCGTGCAGCTCGATGTCCACGTCCGGGATGATGCCCGACAGTTCGTCCAGCAACGGTCCCAGGATGCTGAAGCCGCTGGCTGCCGTGAACCCGATCCGCAGCACGCCCGACTTGCCGGAGGCAATCCGGCGCGCCGTCACCGGGGCCCGCTCGGCCAGGGCCATCAGCCTGCGCGCCTCATCAAGGAAGGTCCGGCCGGCGGACGTCAGTTCCACCTTCCGGTTGTCCCGCTCCAGCAGTTCGGCCCCCACGATCTTTTCCAGCTTCTGTATTTGCCGGCTGAGCGGAGGCTGCGTCATGTTGAGCCGTTCCGCTGCCCGGCCGAAATGCAGCTCCTCGGCAACGGCAATGAAGCCGGCCAACTGGTCGAATGTGAACATGATGCCTTCCGGGTATCAAATGATGCAGATAAGGGCTTAGACAGGCATCATAGCTGCTCCCTACACTCGACAAAGCGAAGCGGGGGTGACCCCCTTCACAGCTGTTCCGGGCGCCCCAGCCCGCACTTGCACTTGCCCTAGGAGTCCCAATGATGCACTTCCCGTCACGCCGCGCCGTCCTTGGAACGGCGTCCGCCTTCACCCTGCTGGCGCTGACCGCCTGCGGCGGCAATGTTGCCGGCGGAGCCGCGGCCGGCAACACCTCCAAATACCCGTCCGGGCCCGTCACCATGACCGTAGGCCAGGCGGCCGGCGGCAGCACCGACCTCATTGCCCGGGCACTCGCCGACGGAGCGGCCAAGACCTTGGGTGCTCCGATGCCGGTGGTGAACAAGCCCGGGGCAAACGGTGCGCTGGCCACGAAGGAGGTTGCCGGCAAGCCGGCCGACGGCCAGGAGTTGGTCCTCCTGACCGCGTCGCTGGTCACCATCACGCCCCTGGCCGTCAGCAAGGACGAGGCCGTCAACCTCGATGACCTCGATATCATCACCGGCCTCTCCCAGGATGACTACGTCCTCGTGGCCAGCCAGGGCTCCGGTTTCAAGAGTTTCAAGGATGTCACCTCGGCCGGGCGCAACATCACCTTCGGCACCACCGGGGTGGGCACCGGCAGCCAGCTTGCCCAGACGGTGCTGTTCAAGCAGGCCAACGTGCAGGGCACCGATGTCCCGTTCGACAGCGGCAAACCGGCCCTGACCGCCGTCCTGGGCAACCAGGTGGAGCTGGCCACGGTTCAGCTTGGTGAGGCCATGGCCCAGATCCAGGCCGGGAAGGTTGCGCCGCTGCTGGTCTTCTCCGAGGAGCGCAACAGCTTCCTGCCGGATGTTCCGTCGGCAAAGGAGGCGGGCTATGACGTGCCGGTGGCGCAGTACCGTGCCGTCGCGGCCCCGAAGGGCACGCCACAGGAGGTCAAGGACAAGCTCGCCGCCGCCTTCAAGGACACGTTCAGCTCCGATGCCTACAAGGAGTTCAACAAGAAGAACCTCCTGACCCCCAAGGAGATTTCCGGCCAGGAAGTGGCTACCCAATGGAAGGACTACGCCGCGAAGTACAAGTCCTTGGTGGAGAAGTACGGCATCAGCCTCAGCGGGAACAAGTAACGGCCATGGAGACTACTCCAGCAGTCGCTGCCGGGCGGGGCGCGGGCCCCGACCGGCAGCCGGTCGCGGAAGCATTGACCAGCCCGAACGAAGAACTCCCCGAAGCCCTGACTCCCGAAGAGCTCGCCGCGCAGTGGGAGGAGGAAAAGCCTCCCGCTGCCGGTCCGCTCGCCAACGCCGCCTCGTCCCTGGTGGTGCTCGCCATCGGGCTCGGCGCCCTCGCATTGTCCGTTGCCATGGGCCTGGGCACTCCGGAAAAGCCCGAGCCCGGGTTGTGGCCCTTCCTGACCAGCTGCGTCATGGTGGCCCTGGCCATCTTCCAGCTCGTATGGGGCCGGCATAACCGGGACGCGGAGAAATTCACCCGGATGTCCCTCTCCCCGCTCACCGGCCTCGCCACGCTTGCCGCCATGGTGACACTGATGCCCGTCATCGGTTTCGAGCTCCCGTCCCTCATCCTGTGCATCATCTGGATGAAATTCCTGGGCAGCGAAACCTGGCGTTCCGCCCTCCTGGTCAGCGCCATCGTCGTCGCCGCGTTCTACGGGATTTTCGTCCTGGCGCTCGGCACGTCCATCCCCCACCTCTTCTAGGAGACCACCGTGGATTTCCTCAATCCCGTGATCAACGGTTTTTCAGTCGTCCTGGAACCGATGAACCTGCTGTACTGCCTGATCGGCGTCGTGATCGGCATGCTGATCGGCGTGCTGCCCGGGCTTGGTCCCGCAGCCACCATCGCCATCCTGCTGCCCCTGACCTACAGCGTGGAGCCCGTCACGGCGATCATCATGCTGGCCGGCATCTTCTATGGTGCCCAGTACGGCGGCACCATCACCTCCGTGCTGCTGCGGCTCCCCGGTGAGGCATCATCGGTGGTCACCGTCTTTGACGGGTACCAGATGGCCAGGCAGGGCAAGGCCGGGACTGCCCTTGGCCTGGCAGCCATCGGCTCCTTCATCGGCGGAACAGCAGCCATTATTGGCCTGACCTTCCTGGCCCCCGTCGTGGCAGGCTTTGCCCTCGACTTCGGACCGGCCGAATACTCTGCCCTCGCCATGCTGGGCATCCTGCTGGTGGCCACCATCAGCGGAGGTTCCAAGGCCAAGGCCCTTATCGCGGCCGCCGTCGGGCTCCTGCTCGCCACCGTGGGCCGCGACGTCTTTACCGGTGAAAGCCGCTTCACCTTCGGCAGTCTGCAGCTGGCTGACGGCATCGACTTCGTCCCCATCGCGATGGGGCTCTTCGGCCTGGGTGAGATCCTTTACAACCTGGAGGAGCGGCACCGCGCCGCCAAGGCGCCGTCGAAAGTCTCCAATGTCTGGCCCTCCCGGTCCGACCTCAAGCATGCCTCCGGCGCCATCACCCGCGGCTCCGTCCTCGGCTTCTTCCTGGGCATCCTGCCCGGCGGCGGTGCCACCATCGCGTCCATGGCCTCCTACGCCATGGAGAAGAAACGGGCCAAGCAGCCGGAGCGCTTCGGCAAGGGGGCTCCGGAGGGTGTGGCCGGCCCGGAAACAGCGAACAACGCGGCGGCGACGTCATCCTTCATCCCGCTGCTGACCCTCGGCATACCGGCCAACGCCACCATGGCACTGATGTTCGGCGCGCTGCTGATCCAGGGCGTGACGCCCGGCCCGCAGCTGGTGGAGCAGAACCCGGACCTGTTCTGGGGCGTGGTCAACTCCATGTACATCGGCAACATCCTGCTGCTGATCATGAGCCTGCCCCTGGTGGGCATCTTCGTCCGGATCCTCCGGGTCCGCGCGGCCATCCTCGCCCCGATCACCGCCCTGATCACGCTGCTGGGCGCCTACACCATCAACAACAGCATGTTCGACGTCACCCTGGTGGTGTTCTTCGGCGTTCTGGGCTACCTGATGAAGAAGTTCGGCTTCGAACCGGGACCGCTGGTCCTGGCATTCGTCCTGGGTGAGCTGCTGGAGAGTTCGCTGCGGCGCTCGCTGCTGGTCTTCGGCGGCGACCCCACCGGATTCTTCACCCGCCCCATCTCGGCAACCCTGCTGGCGGTCTTTGTCCTGGTGGCGGTGCTGCCGGGCATCCGGGGCGTGCTGGCCAGGCGTAAAAGTACGACGGCGGCAGCCGCCGCTGCGGGGAACGGCACCAACCAGAACATCAAGGAGAAGGTATGAGCATCATTGTCGGGTTCGTTCCCACCCCGGCCGGCGAGGCAGCCCTCGCCGCGGGAATCGCCGAAGCGCAGCTCAGGCAGAAGGACCTCTATATCGTGAACTCGGCGCGGCAGGGTGCGCTGGTGGACAAGTCGGTGGCACCGGAGGACGTCCTCGCGCAGGCCGCCAAGCAGGCAGCAGACGCCGGCGTCACGGCCACCGTTATCCAGCCGCCCTACGAGCACGACCTCGCGGACGAATTCCTGGACGTGGCCCGCGAGGTGGACGCATCCCTGATCGTGATCGGCCTCCGGCACCGTACCCAGGTAGGCAAGTTCATCCTGGGCAGCCACGCGCAGCAGATCCTCATGCAGGCAGACCGGCCCGTACTTGCGGTCAAGGCCGGGGGTGCCCGCTCCTAGCCTCCCCGTCCTGCGCCTCAGGCCCCTTCTCCGCCCCAGACCCGTTGTCCGCTTCAGGCCCGTTGCCGGCAGCGTACCTGTCCAGCGCATCAAGGATGGGCAGCTGTCCTTTGACGAGCTTGAGCCGGGCCTCCTGGCCGGGGAACCAGCGGGCGTCGTCGATCTCGGGATAGTGCTGGATCCGGCCTGATCCTTTGGGCCATTCGAGCGGAAAGGTGTTGCTGGTGATTTCATCCGGGGCGAAGTCCGCCTCCGCCGTGAAGACCGTGATGAGCTTTCCGGAGGGCTGCCGGAATTCGCCGAGCAGCCGGTAGCCGGTGTCCGGCGCCGGCGTCCCCATCTCCTCGCCGAACTCCCGCAGGGCAGCCGCCAGGGGGTCCTCGCCGTCGGCATATTCGCCCTTGGGGATGGACCAGGCGTGCTGGTCCTTGCGGGCCCAAAAGGGGCCGCCCATGTGCGCTATCCAGACCTGCAGCCGGTCCCGGACGGGGGAGCCGGCGGCGGCGTCCGGGTCCGGCCGGTACAGCAGGATGCCTGCACTGCGAATGGGCATTGATCCTCCAGTGTGGGCCGCTGCCGGCCGTCGTCCAATTGCAGTCCGCCGTTAACGTGGAGTTCACGGCGCTGCTTTAGGTTATTCCCTCAGGCACTCTGCCAGGCACTCTGCTCGAGAGGGACGGGACCACTCATGGCCAACATTGCTGAGGTTTTGGGACGGCTGACGCCGGAAGAAGTCGATGAGCTGCGCGGCCTGGGTCCGCAGGGCCACCTCCCGAGGCACCTGGTGGATGCCCTGGACCGCGCCGCCGGGGGAGCGGGTTCAGGCCGCGGCTATTACGTTGCGAACGGCAATGTGAATGCCACGGGCGGCCCGCTGCTGGTGCTGCGCAGCGACGTTGCGCGGTGGTTGGCGGGGGCCTGACAGCGGGCATACCCGGTTGCCTGCCCTGCCAACGCCGGCCGGCGCCGTCATCATTCAGGCGGGGAGGACGAAGGTTGCCGTGGTGCCCCGGCCGGGCTCGCTGTCCAGGCTGATGGAACCACCGTGGCCTTCCACGATCGTCTTGCTGACCGGCAGCCCCAGCCCTGCACCGGGGATGGCCGTTTCGCGGGAGCGCGCCGACCGGAAGAACTTGGTGAAGGCCTGTTCCTGTTCCTCCCCGCTCATGCCGATCCCTGTGTCGCTGATGGAACAGACCAATCCGGCCTCGGTCCTGCGGGCGGTGGCAGTGATAAGGCCGCCGTGGGGCGAGAACTTGATGGCATTCGAGAGCAGGTTGTGGATGACCTGGCTGATCCGTGCCGGGTCAACCCGGGCGGGAAGCGGCCGCTCCACTTCCAGCTTCAGTTCGAGCCCCGCGCCGGCCGCCCTGGGCAGCACCGAGTCCACCGCCTCGGTGACAATCCGGGCGAGGTCCGCGTGCTCCGGTGACAGCTCCACGCGCTCGGATGCCACTGCGATGAGGTCGTTGACCAGGTTCAACAGGTGTTCGGCGTTCCGGCGTACTACGAGGAGTTCCTCCCGGATATCCTCATGTCCGGGCTCGTCCATGGCCAGTTCCAGGTAACCAAGGATGGAGGTCAGCGGTGTCCGCAATTCGTGCGAGACCGTGGCAACGAAGTTGTCCTTTGCCGCCAGCGCCCCGATGAGGCTTGTGACATCGACAAAGGTGATGACCGCGCCGCCATCCTGCCCTCCCTTGGCGGGAAAACTGTGGGCGCTCACCGAGTAGGCGGCCTGGCGGTCCGCGGGGCCGGCCCAGTACAGCTCATCCCGGAAGTCTTCCCCTGAGGCGGCGCGCTCTGCGGGAAGCCGGCCGGCCGGGACAGGGGTGGAGCGGTCCGCAGACAGCAGGACCCTGCCGCCGGCGGACTCGAGGATCCCGGCCAGGGCGGCGTCGGCATGCATCGCCTTGTTGGCCAGCACCGTCCTGCCGCGGCGGTCCACCACCCAAACCCCGACTCCCACGGACTTCAGGACCGCATCCAGCAGCCTTTGCCGCCGGACGCTCTCGTCCAGCGTGCGGGCCAGGTCATGTTCGCTCTCCAACAGCCTGGTGCGGTGGCGGCGGATGGTGGTGGCCACCACGTGTGCGCTCACCGCGATGACGGACATGACCAGCGGGAGGATGATGGTGCGGATCATCGATCCTCCGGCCGGTGCCGAGCCCCGCACGATGGCGGGGGCCACGGTGCTGAGGATCGTCCCCGCGATGGCCAGGGCAGGCATGGAGGGCCGGACCTGCGCCGACAGCCATACGACGGGGAACACCAGCATCAGGCTCAGGACGCTGAAGGTCGACCCGCCGGCCTCCCGGGTGAACCCGATGGCAAGGCAGTCGAGGAGCGGGATCACGGCGAACGACCCTGCCGGCAGCCGCGCCCAGGGGACAGCCACGCATAATGCGGCAATTGCCAGGTGGAACAGCAGCGCCGCCAGGAACAGATGGTTGGAGAGGGTCTCTGGACTGAAGACGGCGGCGGCAGTCACCACGAGTGTGATGGTCAAGCTGACCGGCAGCTGGCAGGCCACCATCCTCTTGCGGGCACTCAGGCCGCCGAAGAGTCCGTCAAGACGGTCCGACACCACAGGCTCCGCCGGGGCGCGCCGAACCTGGCCGGGCGCATCTGTGCGGCCCTCATGTTCCCGGATTACCAAATTGGCCCCCAGTGCCGAATTTGAGCAAACCTCCCGCTGCAGGAAGGCCTTGCAAACACAGTACCCGCGACGAGGCTTTTGTCACGGAGCGTATCCCTTGGCTACCCGCGTGCCAATCGGCCAGCGCGTTCCACATGGCTGCCTGTCAACCGGCCGGCGCGTCCTAACCGATCAGGAGGCTGAGCGCTTCCGTGAGGTGCTCCACTTCGCGGACGGAAAATCCTGCAGGGACGGGGCCCGGGCCGGTGTGGCTGGCAGGGACCACTGCGTGGGTGAATCCCAGGCGGTGGGCCTCCTGGATGCGCTGGTTGATGCCCGGGACCGGCCGGACCTCGCCAGCCAGGCCTACTTCGCCGAATGCGATGAGCCGGATGGGCAGGGGCTTGCGGGCCTTGGCTGAGGCCACGGCGAGGGCAACCGCGAGGTCCGTTGCCGGTTCGCTGAGTTTTACCCCGCCCACGGTGGCGACGTAGGAGTCGTCCTTGTGGAGCAGTGTGCCGGCGCGCTGTTGCAGGACGGCCAGCAGCATGGAAACCCGGGAACTGTCCAGGCCGCTGGTAGCCCGGCGGGGTTGTGAATTGGGGCTTTCGGCAAGCAGTGACTGCACTTCCGCCAGCAGGGGCCGGCGCCCTTCCATGGTGACGGTGATGCAGGTGCCCGAGACCGGGTCCTTGGTGCGGCTGACGAACAGGCCGCTGGGATCGGCCAAACCCTCGATGCCGTTCTCGTTGAGGTCGAAGCAGCCCACGTCGTCGGTGGGGCCGTACCGGTTCTTCACGGCGCGGAGCAGCCGGAGCCTTGAATGCCGCTCGCCCTCGAACTGGCACACCACGTCCACCAGGTGCTCCAGCAGGCGGGGCCCGGCGATGGAACCGTCCTTGGTCACGTGCCCCACCAGCAGGGTTGTCATGTTGCGCCGCTTGGCGGCGGCGATGATGGAGGCCGCCACTTCGCGCACCTGGGACACACCACCGGCGCTGCCGTCCACGTCCGCGCTGCTGAGGGTCTGGACCGAGTCCACGATCAGCAGCCGTGGTTCGATCTTCTCCACCTGTCCCAGCGCCTGGCCAAGGTCCGTTTCCGCGGACAGGTACAGGGATTCGGCGACGGCATCGATCCGCTCAGCGCGCAGCTTCACCTGCGCCGCGGACTCCTCACCGGTGACATAGAGGACGTCCTGGGCGGTCCGGGCGAACTTTGCGGCCACGTCCAGCAGCAGCGTGGACTTGCCCACGCCGGGCTCGCCCGCCAGCAAAATGACGGCGCCCGGCACCAGGCCGCCGCCCAGCACCCGGTCCAGCTCGTCCACGCCGGTGGGGAGGAATGCGGCGGTGGTGGCGTCCACGTCCGCGATCCGCCGCGCTGGTTCAACCACCGTTGTTGCCGCCGTGGTCCGTGCCACCGCTGTGCCCGTTTCCTCAACCGTGCCCCACGCCTGGCACTCGCCGCAGCGGCCCACCCACTTCACGGTGGTCCAGCCGCATTCGGCGCATTTGTACGCGGGCGCCTTGGAGGCCCGGGAAGTCTTTGTTGCCATGCGTTCAACCCTAGTGGCGGGCACCGACATCGGGCCCACCCCGCGCTGGGCCCGGCCCATCCCGACTACAGCGCGGGCAGAACGTCCCGTGCCTCGGCAGCGTCCATGCCGGTGGCCTCGAGCAGGTCCACCATCAGCGGCCGGAACAGCATGACCACCGTTTCACCTTCCAGCCGCTGCACCTGCAGCAGCTTCGGATGCAGCCGCAGCGCGATTTCACTAAGGTCCCGGCGGGCCGTGCGCAGGTGGGCGCGCCGGACGCCGTCGTGCATTTCCGCGAGCCCCAGCGACAGTTCGTCAATGGCGGCAGCGGTCTCCTGGAGCACCTCCGCGATGCTGTCCGTGGCCTCGTCCGAAAGGGCGGTGTGATTGATGGCGCTGGTCAGCCGCCGCGCGAAGACACGGCTGTTCCTCAGCGCCAGGTCGATGAAGTCCAGCGACTGCTTCAACCGGTCAAGTTCGTCGCGGTGCCGGCGGTAGGCAGGCGCCAGCGTGGCGACTTCGCCGGACGCACGGAGCGACTGGCGCATGGCATCCACCAGGGGCTGGCAGTTCCTGCCCCGGATAAGCGCGTGCCACGCCTGCGTGGAGTCGCTGTTCACCAGGGCCCCGGCGCATTCGCGCAGCACCTCGGCCAGCTCGTGCAGCAGTTTCTGGACGTCCCGTCGAGGCTCCCTGCGGGGATCCTTGGGCACGAGGATGGTCACCAGCAGGGCGCACAGGCCGCCCACCACCGCATCAATGCTCCGGGTGAACGGCCCGCCGGACGGCGCCGGCAACAGCACCACCAGCAGCGACTGCAGCGCCAGCTGCGTGGTGAAGATGTTTCCGCTGTCCAGGAACCGGGCCAGCAGGATGGAGAAGAGAAGAACGACGGCGGCCACCCAGATGTCGCCGCCCAGCCAGTGCAGGAGCAGGTCACCCACGGCGATCCCGATGGTGCAGCCCAGGCCCACCTCCATCACCCGCCGCAGCCGCGGCTCGCGGGAAAATCCGAGTGCGATCAGGGAGGAGGTGGCGGCAAACAGCGGGCCGGAATGGCCCAGCACATATTCCGCGAAGGCGTAGGCGCCCACCGCGCAGACGGTCATCTGGATGGCGGGGATAAACGAGTTGCGGCTCCGGATCAGACCGGTCCGGACGCGGCTGCGCAGGAACCGCCTGGTTGCCGAGAGTCCTGCTTCGAGTGCCATGGGTTCAAGTCTATTCAGTGGCGGTGGGGCGTCCGGGACAGGCCACTACGGCCGCATCTGTGATTCGCGCAATGGTGACCCGGCATATGTCAGCCAATATCCCGCCGTCGTTAATCCTCCGTTCACTTTGGACAGCCCATCCCGTTACCTGCGGCCCATAACTTACTTGAAGGTACACACCGTACGCATCGCGCAGCAGGGTTCTCCGGCCCTGTCCCCGCACCTGAATAACCCTGGAAGGGGTACATCTAAGTGAAGGCACTCCGCTTCGGCCGCCACGCGGCTATCGCTGTCATCGCAGCCGGCGCACTCGCGCTCAGCGCCTGCGGTTCAGACAACGCCACGGGCACCGCTCCTGCCGGCAACCAGTCCGCCGCCGGCCCCAAGGTCACCGGCACGCTGACCGGCATCGGCTCTTCCGCCCAGGGCGCCGCCATGGACGCATGGAAGACCAACTTCGCCTCCGCCAACTCCGGCGCCACCGTGCAGTACTCCCCGGACGGTTCCGGCGCAGGCCGCAAGGCCATCCTGGACGGCTCGGCCCAGTTCGCCGGCTCGGACGCCTACCTGAAGGATGACGAGTACGCCTCCTCCAAGTCCGTTTGCGGACCCGACGGCGCCATCAACGTCCCGGTCTACATCTCCCCGATCGCCGTGGCCTTCAACGTCCCCGGCGTGACGGACCTGAAACTGGACGCCACCACCGTCGCAAAGATCTTCCGCGGCCAGATCGCCAAGTGGAACGACCCCGCCATCGCGGCCCTGAATGCAGGCGTATCGCTGCCCGACCTGAAGGTCACCCCGGTCAACCGCTCCGACGACTCGGGCACCACCCAGAACTTCACCGACTACCTGGCTGCCGCAGCCCCCAGCGTCTGGACTGACAAGGCTGCCGGTATCTGGCCTGCCAGCCTGCAGGGCGAAAACGCCAAGGGCACCTCCGGTGTGGTCAAGACCGTCACCGACACCCCGGGCGCCGTGACCTACGCTGACGACTCCGCGGTGAGCGGCAAGCTGGGCGTTGCGCAGATCAAGGTGGGCGATTCCTTCACCAAGATCTCCGCAGACGCCGCAGCCAAGGCAGTGGATGCCGGCAAGCCCGTTGAAGGCCGCGCCGCCAACGACCTGTCCATCAAGCTGGACCGCACCACCACCATCGCAGGGGCCTACCCCATCGTCCTGGTGTCCTTCCACGTCCTGTGCACCACCTACGACAAGCAGGAGACCGTTGACCTGGTGAAGGCCTTCGAGCACTACGTGGTCTCCGACGAGGGCCAGAAGGCTGCCGCAGACTCGGCCAAGTCCGCTCCGCTGTCCTCCGACCTGGCCGCCAAGGCCGTCAAGGCCATCGACTCGATCAAGGTCAAGTCCTAGCCAACGCCGCAAAACCGGGTTCCCCGCCTGCCGGAAGGCAGCGCGGGGAACTTGGCATTGCACCCGCTTCCTCTTTCACGCAACGAACCGAAGGGCCGTCGAATGACCGCCACCACCCTGACCAGTACCCAGGGCGCCGGACGCGCCGGGGACAAAGTCTTTTCCGGCGCCACGCTGGCAGCCGGCTGCCTGATCCTCGCCGTCCTCTTCGGCGTCGCACTTTTCCTGGTGGTCCAGGCAGTTCCCGCGCTGACCGCACCCGCCGACAAGATCCAGGGCGGCCAGGGCTTTTTCGCCTACATCTGGCCCATCGTGATCGGCACCCTGATCGCCGCCGTCATCGCGCTGGTGATCGCCACACCCGTCGCCATCGGCGTGGCACTGTTCATCTCCCACTTTGCACCCCGCCGGCTGGCTTCCGGGCTGGGCTACGTGGTGGACCTCCTCGCCGCCATCCCATCCGTGGTCTACGGGGCCTGGGGTGCTGCCTTCCTGGCCAAGGAAATCGCCCCGGCCTATGGCTGGCTTGCGGCAAACATGGGCTGGCTCCCCATCTTCCAGGGACCGGCCTCCAGCACCGGCAAGACCATCCTCACTGCCGGCATTGTCCTGGCGGTCATGGTCCTGCCGATCATCACCTCGCTGTCCCGCGAGATCTTCCTGCAGACCCCCAAGCTGCATGAGGAGGCGGCGCTGGCGCTGGGCGCCACGCGCTGGGAAATGATCAAGATGGCAGTGCTGCCCTTCGCCCGTCCGGGCATCATCAGCGCCGTCATGCTGGGCCTGGGCCGCGCCCTGGGCGAGACCATGGCCGTTGCCCTGGTACTCTCCTCCGGCGCCCTCACCGCCAGCCTGATCCAGTCCGGAAACCAGACCATCGCTGCCGAGATTGCCTTGAACTTCCCGGAAGCCAGCGGCCTCAAGGTCAGCACCCTGATCGCCGCCGGCCTGGTGCTGTTCATCATCACCCTGGCCGTGAACATGATCGCCCGCTGGGTCATTACCCGGCACAAGGAATTCTCGGGAGCCAACTAAATGACCTCCACGCTCACCCCCGTCCGCAGCAAGCGGTCGGCGCTCACCAAGGGCCAGCTGCCCAAGTACGCACCGTATGCCGTGCTCGGTGCCGCCCTGATCGTCGGCGCCGCCATCATGGCCCTGGCCGGCTTCAACCCGTTCGGCTGGGGCGTGGTCTCCGCGATCCTGTTCGCGGCCGGCCTGGTCTCCTGGAGCGGCGCGGTGGAGGGCTCGCGCAAGGCCAAGGACAAACTGGCCACCTGCCTGGTGGTTGGTTCCTTCCTGGTGGCGCTGCTGCCCCTGGTTTCGGTGATCTGGACCGTGCTGGTCAACGGCATTCCCGGCCTCATCGACCCCGGATTCCTCACCACCTCCATGAACGGCGTGACCGGTGCCTTCGACAACAAGGCCGTGGAAAGCGGCGGCCCGGTGATGGGCGGCATTTACCACGCGATCCTCGGCACCGTGCAGATCACGCTGCTGGCCACTGTGATTTCCGTTCCCGTGGGGCTGCTCACGGCCATCTACCTGGTGGAGTACGGGCAGGACGGACGCCTGGCCAAGGCCATCACGTTCTTCGTGGACGTCATGACCGGCATCCCCTCCATCGTGGCCGGCCTGTTCGCCGCCGCGTTCTTCTTCGTGGTGGCGGGGCCGGGGACCAAGACCGGCGCCGTGGCCGCCGTCGCACTGTCGGTCCTGATGATCCCGGTGGTGGTGCGCTCCAGCGAGGAAATGCTGAAGATCGTGCCCAATGAACTCCGCGAAGCGGCGTACGCCCTGGGCGTGCGCAAGTGGCGCACCATCCTCAAGGTGGTGATTCCGACGGCGATTTCCGGCATCGCGTCCGGCGTCACCCTTGCCATCGCCCGGGTCATCGGCGAGACGGCGCCCATCCTGGTCACCGCCGGCTTTGCCACCAGCATCAACTCCAATGTGTTCGGCGGCTGGATGGCATCGCTGCCCACGTTCATCTACACGCAGATCCTCAACCCCACCTCGCCCTCAAACCCGGACCCCTCCTCGCAGCGGGCCTGGGGAGCGGCGCTGGTGCTGATCATCCTGGTCATGGTCCTGAACCTGGTGGCACGCCTGGTCGCACGGATCTTCGCCCCCAAGACAGGCCGTTGACCGGCCGGCGGTTCGCCCGCCGCATCCACAGACTTCAACCCACACACAGCAAGTGAAGGAACACCATGTCTAAGCGCATCGACGTCAAGGACCTGAACGTGTACTACGGCGACTTCCTCGCCGTGGAGGACGTCAGCATCAACATCGAGGCCAAGTCCGTCACCGCGTTCATTGGCCCCTCCGGCTGCGGAAAGTCCACCTTCCTCCGCACCCTGAACCGCATGCACGAGGTCATCCCCGGAGCGAGGGTCGAGGGCGAAGTCCTGCTGGACGGCGACAACCTCTACGGCGCAGGCGTGGACCCGGTGACGGTCCGCTCGCAGATCGGCATGGTGTTCCAGCGGCCCAACCCGTTCCCCACGATGTCCATCCGCGACAACGTCCTGGCCGGGGTCAAGCTGAACAACAAGAAGATCTCCAAGGGCGAGGCAGACGTGCTGGTGGAACGTTCGCTCAAGGGCGCCAACCTGTGGAACGAGGTCAAGGACCGGCTGGAGAAGCCTGGCTCCGGCCTCTCCGGCGGCCAGCAGCAGCGCCTCTGCATTGCCCGGGCCATCGCCGTGGAGCCGCAGGTGATTCTCATGGACGAGCCGTGCTCCGCACTGGACCCCATCTCCACCCTTGCCATTGAGGACCTCATCAATGAGCTCAAGGACCAGTACACCGTGGTGATCGTGACCCACAACATGCAGCAGGCCGCGCGCGTGTCCGACAAGACCGCGTTCTTCAACATCGCGGGCACCGGCAAGCCGGGCAAGCTGATCGAGTACGGCAACACCCACACGATCTTCAGCAACCCGGTCCAGAAGGCCACCGAGGACTACGTCTCAGGCCGTTTTGGATAAGCAGCAGGTCCGTTGGCGGTGCACCCGATCATTTAGTACGCTCAACTAGATACTTTTATGTCTAGTAGTAAGCCAACTAAAGGAGTTCGGCAATGACGCAAACGGCCAACAGCGGTCTGGGCCCCCAGCTTACTGTTTCCTTGCCCGGAACCGGACCGGCACCGTCGGCGGCTGCCGTGGCGCCTGACTTTGCCGCCGCTGCGGATCTGGCGGGTCCCCTTGCCGCCGGTCCGCTGACCCCGGAGCTTGAACCGCACATCGCGCTGGCCGTTACCGGAGCGGACGACGAGGGCGACGTGCTCTCGGAGGTCTGGCGGACCAGTTCGCACCTGGAAAGCATGCAGTGGGAGCTGGACAACGCCCTGGAGTCGCTGCGGCAGGCGGTCCGCAAGGCCTCCGCCTGCGGGGTGGCAGAGGACGAGCTCTGCACCGCAGCAAACCTCACGGCGGACGAGCTGGCTGCCGTCCTGGCAGCGGGGCCAGCTCCGGCGGTTCCCCAGCTCTAGCCAGCCCCCGATCCGGGTTGCCCGCCACGTGGCCCGGCGCGGCGGACCTATTCCGGGACTTCCAGCTGGAACCCGCACTGGCAGCGCAGGACGCGGGTGGGCAGGGACACGGCGTTGAGGCCGCTTGCCGTGGTGCTGCTGCGGTAGCAGAGCCGCTCCACCTCGAATTCCGCCTCCTCCATGGGAAAACCGCAGTGGATGTAGTCGTCCCCGAAGAGGACCACCTTGGCCATCCAGCGGACCTGGCTCAGGGCAGCCGCGACGTCGGTGGCATAGGCGGTGTGTTCCTGGAAGCGGCTGCAGTCGTTGCAGGTGTAGGAGACCGTCACCAGGTCCCCGCCCGCGGCACCAATGGCCGTAATGGCATGAACGGTGAGCTGCGTTTCGGTTCCGCAGGCCTCGCACTGGAGCTGCCGGGGCTGTGGCAGCGGGCCGCGGGAATACGGGAGAGACATGATGCCTGGCTTTTCCGCGTTGTGCATCCGGGCCGCCGTGTTGCTGCAGCGGCGCCCGTCCACGGCCCTGCACCCGGCTGGGACGGCCCATCCCCGGCATCAGTGTCCGGGGGCGCACTTTGAATCTACGTCACCGTTACCGGAGCTGTACAGGGTTGGAGCTGGACGGCGCAGCCGCGCGTTATCCGGGGATGGGGGACAATGCCAGCGCCAGCACGAAGGCCAGGGCGCACGTGGCCAGGGGAGTCAGGGCCCAGAACCACAGGATCCGGATGACCAGCTTCCGGTTGGTCACGGAAAAATGCTGGTTTTCCCCCGCGCCCAGCGCCCCGGCGGTCACGGTATGGGTGGTGGAGAGCGGCCAATGCAGGGCAATGGCGCCGACAAAAAGCATCAGCGCGCTGAAGGTCTGGGCCACGGACCCGCGCAGGGGATCGATCCGGGTGATCTTGTAGCCGATGGTGTGCGAAATCCGCCAGCCGCCAAAAAGCGTGCCGGCCGTCATCATCACGGCGGACAGCGCGGCCACCCAAACGGGGATCCCGCCGTCGGAATAGCCTGCCGCCAACAGTGCCAGCAACAGGACGGCGCTGACGCGCTGTCCATCCTGCAGGCCGTGGCCGAAGGCGACTGCCCCGGCGGCCACGGCCTGGCCCCGGCGGAACCGCTGGTTCACCACGTTGGGCTGGGTGT
The DNA here is from genome assembly GCF_000813845.1 of Pseudarthrobacter phenanthrenivorans. GTDB lineage: Bacteria > Actinomycetota > Actinomycetes > Actinomycetales > Micrococcaceae > Arthrobacter > Arthrobacter phenanthrenivorans_B. Next base: position 71,143 of record NZ_JWTB01000007.1, on the reverse strand, counting down.
AGCGGGCCACCCAGGTTGCCGGATACACCAGGAGGAAGGAGCCGCTGTAGGCCACCAGCGGGGACAGCACCAGGGGCAGCACCACCTGGAACAGGAGCGACTGGTCCACCCCGGCGACGCCCGGGCCTCCGACGGCCAGGCTTGCCAGGCCCGCGCCGGCAAGGCCGCCCACGAGGGCGTGGGTGGACGAGGCGGGGATGCCGCGGCGCCACATGAGCAGGCCCCAGGCACAGGCGCTGGCCAGTCCGGCAACGAGGATGTTGAGGCCGTCGGTGCCGTGCGGGAGGTTAATCCAGCTTTGGCTGGCCGCCACCGCGAGGGAGGCGCTCAAAAGGGCGCCCACAAAGTTGAAGAACGCGGCCAGGAGCACGCCCACGCTGGGGGTGAGGGCCCTGTTTCGCACGGCAAGGGCAACCGAGGTGGACGCGTCACGGAAGCCGTTGAGGAACGCGAATCCCGCAGCCAGCAGGACCACCGCGGTGAAGATGGCTGGCGCCACCTCAGGACTCCTTGACGATGATGCTGCCTACCTGGGTGGCCACCCGCCGCATGTCCTTGGTGACCTCCACCAGCTGGTTGGCGATGTCCCGGTTGCGGGAGTACTGGGCCCACTTCATGTCGGCGATCATGTCCGCCACCCAGACCCGGTGGGTCCGCTCGGCCCGCTTGGCCAGGCGGAGGATTTCGATCCAGTAGTCCTCGAGGTCGTCCAGGTTGTTCAACCGGCGCATGGCGTCCACGGTCAGGTCGGCCTGCCGGCTGATGATCTCCAGCTGGTCCGCGGCACGCTTGGGCAGGCGGTCCAGCTTGTAGAGCGCCACCAGTTCCGCGGCGGCGTCCATCTTCTCCATGGCCTCGTTGAGGTACCGGGACAGGGCGTACATGTCCTCCCGGGGGAGGGGGTTCACAAAGCTGGTGCGCATATGGGTCAGCAGGGCAAAATGCAGCTCTGCGGATTTCGCATCGATGTTGTGCATGTCCTCCACGAGCTTGGCGTGGCCGTCCGCCGGTACGCCAAGGATCTCGGCCAGGGTGGCACTGGCCAGCACGATCTGGTGTGCCATCTGCGAGAGCAGGTTCAGCCCGGCGGGCTCCTGGGGAAAAAGGCGCAGCTTCACGTATGTACCGGTCTCCGGGGACTTATAAGGCGGGGGTCGCTGCCGTGTGACGTGACGCCGGCGCGCAACTGTCGCCTACTCTACCGGCCAGTTACAGTACGCCCTGAATTGGCCACCCGGATGAGGGCAGAAAAATGGTGCCGAACCGGATACGCCTCTCGGCGGTAGGCCGCTCTAGGCGGCTAATTGTTGAAGCCCGGGGGTTTCGCGGCTCGGCACCGGTTTCAGTCTTCTACTTCGTCCGGCCCAAGTCAATCTTGACAGCGGCGGCCGGCGTCGTCCCCGAATGGCGCTCCGGGGACTGGAAAGGTATCAGTCCAGCTCACCCAGGCGCCACGCGTTGGCGGCGTGTTCCAGGTCTTCGGCGGTCTTTACCAGTTGGTGCGAATTGCGGGTCAGTTTGCTGGCATGTGCCTCGTTGGCGTGCTCGGCGCCGTCGGCGAGGGTGGCCTGTCCCAGGGCAACGACGCGGCAAAAGGCTGCGGAACGTTCCAGGGCGACGTCGAAATCGCCGTCGAACGCGCCGGAAAGGATGGCATCGGCCATGGTACGCATTTCATCAGCGCCCGGCGGTTCGGCGGCGCCGGCCACCACGTTGGAGACCTGCGCCGTGTCCCTGCCCGCACGGAAGTAGACGGAGATCCGTTCGGGATCCTGGACGGTGGCGGCGCGGAGGGCGTAGAGCCGCCACAGGGCGCCGGGAAGGGAGCGGGCAGGGCTTTCCGCCCACATCTCGGCGATGGCATCCAGCCCTTGTTCGTCGGCAAGCTTCACCAGGCGCTCGGTGATCACGGGATCGTCGCTGTCGCGGCCATGGCGGACCAGGGCCTGGGCGGCAAGGTGGGCGGCCTCGGAAACCCGGGCGGGGTCGGCCCCGCCGGCGAAGGGCTCGAAGTCCATCGGCGCGAAAGGTTTGGGCTTGTGGTGCCGGTTGCCGCCGCCGTAAGGACTGGTTCCTGCTTGCTCGCTCATGCCCCCCACGCTACTCCTGTGCCACAGCGGAAATCGAGCATCCACCGGACCATCCGGGGATGCGCGGTGTGAGGCGCGGAAAAGGAGTCTTCGGGCTGCGGCAAGTGCCGTGACCGGGTGGCAGGAATGCACGACGCCGGAGCGCGGGACATGTGACAAAGCCGCCGGAAGCATGGGTTAGAGTATTAACGTCCAGAAATGGATTGGGCCGGACGGGTGGACACAACGTGTCTGACCGGCCGGCAGGGGCCTTTAGCTCAGTTGGTAGAGCATCGGACTTTTAATCCGTGGGTCGTGGGTTCGAGCCCCACAGGGCCCACCCACACGAATTCGCGGTGTCCGCCCGGCGTCAGGGCGGACACCCTTTTTGTTTCCGAAGCCGTCCAGCAGCCCTTATCCGGACACAACGGTCCCGTTCCGCGGCAGCCCGCCCGGGAATGAGATGGGAACGGCTGCCGCACGCCCCGGATCAGGACCATCCATCGCCTGGACATGCAGATGCGGTTCCGTGCTGTTGCCCGAATTGCCGCATCCGCCGATCACGTCCCCAGGCACCACCCGCTGCCCCGGGTGGACAGCGACGCTCCCGCACCGCAGATGGCACAGGGCGACGAACACCCCAAGGTGTTCGATCACCACATGGTTGCCGGCCAGGCCCAGCCAGCCCTCCCGCACCCTCCCTGCCTGGGTGACCGCGTAGCCGATGGACGGGAAGCCGCGGAAGGCTGCATGGTCCGGCTCCCCGTCATGGGCGGCGTGCACCGTCCCGGAGACCGGCGCCAAGATGGCCCTGCCAAAGCCCACGAAGCGGTCCGGCGGCTGGGGCCGGAACAACGCAGCCATGGTGATTGGCGCCGAACGCGCGTCCCGGTCCACAGGCGTGAAATCGATGGCATGGCTCGTGGCAAACAACCGCGTCCCGTGGCTGGGCACGCGGTTGGCCGGAGAGTTCTGCACCAGCCAGGTTCCCGTGAACGGGTAGTCCAGCTCCACGGATCTGCCGGGGCCTTCAGCTGGCGGGGTCGTACGCGAAGGCGCGTACCTCCTGTGCGCAGCGGCAGGCTGCCGCCATCTTCGCGGCCCACTGCAGCGCGGCGTCGTAGGTGGGAAGTTCCAGCACCGCGTAGCCGCCTTCGATCTGCGCCGTCTGGGGATAGGTGCCTTCATGCACCGTTCCGCCGCCGTCCACCATGACGGGTGGAACGCCCTCGTCAATGCCGCCGCCAAAAACCCAGACGCCGGCGTCCTTCGCGTCCTGCACCACGGCGTGCGCGGCATCCGCTACTTCCTGCAGGCCGCCATCGGGAATGTCCATGGCGCCGCTGGGGAACGAGATCAGGTACTTGGTCATGCCGCCGGGCTCCTTCTTTACAGGCGCGGGATCACCCCCATCCTTCCCGCCGGGCACGGGCCGCGCAAGGCTCCAGAAGCTGCTGCTCCGCGCGAAGCCGCTGTGGTTTCCGGCATGTGCCGCAGGCCGGAAACACGCCAACAGGCACAATAGGCACATGCCGAAAACCAGCAAGGGCCGGATGCCGCGCCTGGAAGACGTGGCCAAGGTGGCCGGCGTCTCGCACCAGACCGTCTCCCGCGTGGTGAACAACCACCCCAATGTCAGCAAAGCGACGCGCGAAAAAGTCGAGGCCGCCATTGCCGAACTGGGGTACCGGCGCAACACCGCGGCCCGGAGCCTGGTTACCCGGCGCTCGCAGACCATCGGCGTGCTGGCCAGTGAACTGTCCCAGTACGGCCCGGCCAACACCCTGCTGGGGGTTGAGCAGGCGGCCCGCAACGCCGGGTACTTTGTCAGCATCGCCGCGCTCCGGGAAGTCAGCCGGGAGGCGATCTCCAACGCCGTGGGCCACTTCATGGACCAGGCCGTGGACGGGATTGCCGTCCTGGTGCCGCATGCGGACACCGTTGACGTACTCGAGCAGCTGAACCTTCCCGTGCCCGTGGTGGCCGTGGGTTCCACCGGCAGCGCCTCGGTCAGCGGCGCAATGGTGGACCAGCGCGCGGGAGCCCTGCTCGCCGTCGAACACCTCATCAAGGAAGGGCACCGGAAGATCGGCCACGTTGCCGGGCCGCCGGACTGGACGGACGGCGCCGAACGCGCGGAGGGGTGGCGGGCGGCCCTGCGGGAGGCCGGCCTGGACGAATCCCTGCTGGTCGAGGGCGACTGGAGCGCGGGCAGCGGCTACGCCATCGGCCGCCGGCTGGCGTCAGGCCTGACGGCCACGGCCATTTTCGTGGGCAACGACCAGATGGCCCTGGGCCTGCTGCGCGCGTTCACCGAGGCAGGGGTCAAGGTGCCCGACGACGTCTCCGTGGTGGGCTTCGACGACCAGCCGGAAGCGGGGTACTTCACGCCGCCGCTGACCACTGTCCGCCAGGACTTCGAGGAACTGGGGCGCCGCTGCATGGACATCATGCTCAAGGAGATCGAGTCCGGTGCCGCTGTGAGCTCCACGGTGGTTCCGCCCGAACTGGTCCTGCGGGCCAGCACCGCCGCCCCCGCCCCATAGGCGGAAGAAAGAAGCCAAAAAAATCTCCATGAATCTGCATCCAAATCCGGGGCTGCGCCGGTAGTAGGGGTGTCAGCAAAAAACGCCCGGCAGCCGGGCCGCTCAAGGAGATGGACATGCGCAACACAATCTTCACCGCAGGTGCCGGTGCAGCAGCCATTGCAGCCGCAATCGCTCTTGCAGGCCCAGCCCACGCAGCAGACGGGGACGCGCAGCTTTCCGTGCTGCATGGCGTCCCCGGACTGACCGTGGACGTCTGGGTCAACGGCGAACGCACCCTGGATGACTTCACTCCCGGAACCCTCGCCGGACCGCTGGCCCTCCCGGCCGGCACGTACAACATCGCCATCACGGCAGCGGACGCCGCAGACGCTTCCGCGCCGGCGATCGGCCCCGTCAGCGTCAACCTCGCCGCCAACGGAAATTACACCGCCGCCGCGCACCTCGGTGCCGATGGCAAACCCACGGCCAGCCTGTTCACCAATGACGTGTCCCAGATACCCGCAGGCAAGGGCAAACTGACGGTCCGGCACGCAGCCGCTGCCCCCGCCGTCGACGTCCTGGCCGGCGGCACCGCCGTCATCAGCAACCTGGCCAACCCCAATGAAAAGACCCTGACCCTCGACCCCGGCACGGTCCCTGCCGCGGTTGCCGCCGCTGGCACCACCACCCCGGTGCTCGGCCCCGCGGACGTGGCGGTCACCGAAGGAACGCACACCATCGTCTACGCCTGGGGCAGCCTGCAGGACCAGAACCTGAAGCTCGCCGTGCAGACCATTGACGGACTGCACTCCGCCCCGGGTTCGGTTCCCGGTGCCCTTAACGGCCCAGCGGATGCCGGCGGCGCGGGCCCTGCCGTTGCCACGGCCGGCTTCGGCCTGGCGGCACTCGCCCTCCTGGCCGGAGCGGTCGGCGTGGCCCGCGCAGTCAGGACCCGGCGCGCGGAGCTGTAACGCGGGCGGAAGCTGTTGAAGGACCAGCCCAGGGGAGCCGGCCCGGCAATGCGGGACGGCTCCCCTGACTGCTGGTGAGGATGCGCCGGGTGGCCGCCCGCCCTGGTGGTCCGGCGCCGGATCCGGGTCGCCGGGCACCATTGAGGGTGGCTACCCGGTGCTGAAGGGAGGACAGCAGGCATGAAGACAGGCACGACGCCGGCAGGAACGGACCGCCGCCGTTCCCCGGGCGCTGCGGCGGCGGTGCTTGCTGCCGCACTGGTTCTTTCGGGCTGCGGTCCGGCCGGTACCGCCGGGACTGCGGGCCCCGCCGGCGCCGGTGAGACGGCCACCGTCGCACCGGCCGCCGGTTCCCCGGCCCCTCCGACCTCCGCCCCGTCCCCGGCCGGCGCTGCCGCGCCTTCACCGGCAGCTGTTACCCCGCCGGCCGTTCCTTCGCCCGCTGTTCCCTCGCCCGCTGTTCCCTCCACCAGCGCCATCCAGATCCGGCCGGCGACTCCGCCGCCCGCCCCCCGGTCCGTCCCGGCCCCCACGTCACTCTCGGTGTCCGGGACCTCCATCAGCATGCCCGTGGTACCTGCCGGAGTATCAGGCGGCGGGGCGATGGAGATACCCGACGTGTTCGACCGTGCCGCCTGGTACAAATTCGGTCCCGCCCCCGGGGCAGCCGAAGGCACCGCCGTCATCGCCGGCCATATCGACACCACCTCCGACAGGGCGCCGTTCTCGGCGCTGAAGTCCCTTGCGGCCGGAACACTGATCCGGGTGGGCCGCGAGGATGCCCCGGCGCTCACCTACCGGGTGGTGCGCGTGGAACTGATGGCCAAGGACAGATTCGACTCCGGCTCGGTGTTCCGCCGCCACGGTCCACACGAACTCAAGCTGGTCACTTGCGGCGGCCGGTGGCTGGACGAGCGCATGGACTACAGCGACAATGTGATTGTCACTGCTGCCCCTGCATAAGCGGTGACCAGCACGTTTCTCGTCACCGAAGCCGGGAGGGAGTTCCCTGTGACATCGCCCGGGCACGCCTCCCGCGGATGGGACGACGGTCTGACCGCCTCCTTCCTGGCCGGCGACGAGAGGGCGCTGGCAGCGGCCTACCGCGAGTTCGCGCCACTGGTGCACACCCTGGCGCTGCGGTCCCTTCCGGACCGTGCCGCCGCAGACGATGTGACCCAGGAGGTCTTTATCCGTGTGTGGCGCTCGCGGGCCACGTTCAATCCGGAGGTCGCCAGGCTCCCTGCCTGGATCGTGGGGATCACCCGCAACGCCATCGCCGATGCGCAGCAGGCGTGGACCCGCGAGGCCCGCAAGGCCTTTGCCGCCGCCGGTGCAGGCATGGCCGGCGAGACAGGAGCTGGAACTGAGGCAGCCGAAATGCTTGCTGACCGGCTGCTCCTGGACGGCGAACTGGAACGGCTGGGCGAGCCGCAGGGCTCCATCATGAAGCTTGCCTTCTACGAGGACCTGACGCACGAACAGATCTCGCGGAAACTTGGCCTTCCCCTTGGTACCGTCAAGAGCCACATCCGCCGCAGCCTGACCCACCTGAGAAGCAGATTGGAGGTAGACCATGCCGCATCTTGATCCGGAACAGTTGAGCCTCCTGGCCCTGTACGAAGGATGGGACGACCCGGAAGGCCGGGAGCACCTGCGGGCGTGCCCCGAATGCGCTGCCGACTATGCCGCCCTGCGCCGCACCGTGGAAGCGGTCAGGACCGCGCCCGACACGAGCAGGCTCTCCATGCCCGGCCCGGAGGTCTGGGCGGGAATCCATCGCGAACTCGGCCTGGACGAGTCCCTGCGGGAGGACCCCCTGGCAGTGGACGCGGTCGGGAAGGGACGCGGCGGCCCATCCTTCGGTCCGGCCGCCGGCTCCGCCCCGGGCCCTGGCGCCGACGCACCGGGCCCAGTGCCGCCGTCGAACGTTGTCCCTTTCCGCGGGCAGGCCAAAGCCGCGTGGTGGCGGCGTCCCGGCCCCTGGCTGGCCGCCACGGCTGCTGCCGTGCTGGTGGCTTTCGGCGGGATCTGGGCGCTGAACCGTCCCCAGCCCCAGCAGCTGGCGGCCGCCCAGCTGGAGCCGCTGCCGCAGCATTCGGCGGCAGGCTCGGCCAAGGTGGTGGCAGCTCCGGATGGCTCGCGCAACCTGCAGGTCACCCTGGACAAGGATGAAGCGAGGGGTTACCAGGAGGTGTGGCTCATCGCCCCGGACCTGTCCCGGCTGGTCAGTCTCGGCGTCATGAATTCCACGTCGGGGACATTCCAGGTTCCCGCCGGTCTTGACCTCTCGCAGTACCCGGTGGTGGACGTGTCGGACGAGCCCGTGGACGGCAACCCGGCCCACTCCAGCGTGAGCATCGCCAGGGGCACCCTTACATCCTGAGGGACGCCCGCGCCCACCCCGTGAACCGGCCCCACTGGGCAACGGCCGCGTCCACCAGCAGCGCCGCGGCCGCATGCAGGTAGAGCATCAGGTGCAGCGAGTGGTCTGCAGGGACGGCTGGCGACGACGGTACGTCCGGCGCCGGGAGTCCGCCATGCATGTGGTCCGGCAACGGGACAGCGCCGGCCGTCGAGAAGGCTGCGAACGCCAGGTGCAGCAGTTGTTGGGCAACGGCGGATGCCACCAGGATGGCCCAGCCCGGAAGGCGTGCCGGCGCCAGGCGTTCCAGGAGCACCGCGGCCAGTCCCAGAAGCGCCGCCAGCGCCACCACGACAGGGGCTGCCGGCGACAGGCCTCCGCCGCCAAGGTGTGCGGCCAGCCCAAGGCCCGCGGCCAGCGGCCCTGCGGGCCAGGCGGAGGCACCACCCGGCGCTGGATTCCCGGTACGGCCGCGCGGGGTGGATGCCTGCACGTTGTCCTTCACCCTGCCACTCCTCCCGTGCCCGGTCCTCAACGGTTCCTACCCATCCCGGGAGGAATGAACCCGTGCCGCGGCAGGAACCTAGTGGCCGAAGTGCGCCTGTGGCGCGCCCTCGGGCAGCTGCTCCAGGATGTCCTCCGCCACCTTGCGCACTTTGATGTTCCGGTGGCTCGAAGCCTTGGCCAGGATGGAGAATGCTTCCTGGTAGGAGCACCTGTTCTGCGCCATGATCACCCCGCACGCCACGTTGATGGATGTGCGGCTGTCCAGGGCAGAGCGGAGGTCGGTGGCCAGCGAGCGGGCCGCGTGCAGGTTGACGGCCATCTGCAGGCTCTTGGTTGCCAGTGCCGCAAAGCTCCGTGCTTCAGCAATGACCTGCAGCGGGAAGGCTTTGGCGTCGTGGGCGAAGAAGGCAAGGACAGCGGCGGGCTGGCCCGCTTCGCTGCGGCCAGGGCGCCCGTCTTCCCGGGGGACTGTCGTATCCCCTGGCGGTTCGGGTTCCAACCGCAGCCGCACCGCCAGGGCACTGCCGTAGCCGGCGGACTGCAGCTGGCTGGAGTAACGCTGCCAGCGGAAGTCCCCGTTCCTCTGGAGTACTGCAACGGGGTGGCCGCCGGCCATGACGTCGGTGACCGGGCCTTCAGCTGCCTCCCGTTCCCAATCCAGCAGCCGGACCACTTCCTCGCTGGTGCCCGTGATTGCCGGGCTGCGCTTGGGCTGGTGCAGCACCACTCCGCACCCCACATCCAGTCCCGCGGTCCTGACCACGTGCGCCGCTGAGGCCGCGACCAGCAGGTCCAGCGAGTCGGCAAGGGACTGGGTGCCATTGACCAGGTCGAGCAAAAGGGCCGGGTTCCCTGGCATGCCGTGGCTGACTGCAGCGTGCAGCTTCGCGTGGACCCTGGAGCCGGAGGCGGGGGCAAGAGGGCCGGCGACGGCTGGGGGAGAGCCCTTGGTCTCGAAGGACTCCTCGTCGCCGGCCCCGCCTATCACCCGGATCCTTTGGACCGGGAAGCCTGGGCCTACCTGTCGTGCGCGCATTGCCAGTCTCACACCCCCTAGTGAGCCAAGTACCGAGAGCCAACAGGCCTTGTCTCTGAGAAAAACTTAAATCCCGGCAAACTCCAGGTGAACGCGTAGCTGGTACCTGTTTTTTCGATTAGGTAGTACTTGGACGTGCGGCCCCAGGGTCCCTTGCGGATGTTGCCGCAGGTCGGACGGGTACGCGCCGTCAACACGGCGGCGAATATCCTCCAGGCCACCGAAAACAAAACTCTTGACTCGGCACGCCCTTGCTTCAAGAATGTTTCTATAACGTTGTAAACACCGAACCGAGGATGCCTTTCGTGACCTTGCCACAACCTGCCGCCGCCACCATCACCATCGACCCCTCCTTTACCGTCGGACCCGTCCGCCGCCGCACCTTCGGTGCCTTCGTGGAGCACCTTGGCCGGTGCGTCTACACCGGCATCTTCGAGCCGGACCACCCGGACGCGGACGGGGACGGCTTCCGCCGGGACGTGCTGGAACTGACCCGGGAGCTGGGAGTGTCCACGGTCCGCTACCCGGGCGGCAACTTTGTCTCCGGCTACCGCTGGGAGGACGGCGTGGGCCCGGTGGAGCAGCGTCCGGTGCGCCTTGACCTCGCGTGGCATTCCACGGACCCCAACACGGTGGGCGTGGACGAATTCGCCAAGTGGTCGGCGAAGGCCGGGGTGGAGCCCATGATGGCCGTCAACCTCGGCACCCGCGGCACCCAGGAGGCACTGGATCTGCTGGAGTACTGCAACATCGACGGCGGCACGGCCTTGTCGGAACAGCGCCGCGCCAACGGCGCGGCAAACGGCTACGGCATCAGGATGTGGTGCCTGGGCAACGAGATGGACGGGCCCTGGCAGATCGGGCATAAGAACGCCCTGGAGTACGGCCGGCTCGCGGCGGACACTGCCCGCGGCATGCGCATGATCGATCCTGGCCTTGAACTCGTGGCCTGCGGCAGCTCCGGACCCACCATGCCAACGTTTGGCGAATGGGAACGGGTGGTGCTGTCCGAGACCTACGAACTGGTGGACCTCGTCTCGGCGCACCAGTACTTCGAAGACTTCGGCGACCTCCAGGAACACCTCGCCGCCGGGCACAAGATGGAAGCCTTCATCCACGACATCGTCAGCCACATCGACCACGTGAAGTCCGTGAAGAAATCCACCAGACAGGTGAACATTTCCTTCGATGAGTGGAATGTGTGGCACATGAGCCGGGACGAGTCCAAGGTACCCACCGGAAAGGACTGGCCGGTGGCCCCCGTCCTGCTCGAAGACACCTACACGGTGGCCGACGCCGTGGTGGTGGGGGACCTGCTGGTCACGCTGCTCCGGAACACGGACCGCGTCCACTCCGCCAGCCTGGCCCAGCTGGTCAACGTCATCGCGCCCATCATGACCGAACCCGGCGGACGGGCCTGGAAGCAGACCACCTTCCACCCCTTCGCCCTGACCTCCCGGCACGCCTCCGGCACCGTGCTGCGGCTCGCCGTCGAATCCCCGCTGGTCAGCGGCGGCAAGACGGCGGACGTCGCGGCACTGTCCGCCGTCGCCACGTACGACGCCGGCAAGGGCGAGGCAGTGGTGTTCGCCGTCAACCGGTCCGCCGCCGACGCCCTCACGCTGGACGCCGCCGTCGCAGCCCTGGGCAATGTGCGCCTGGTGGAAGCCGTGACCTACGCCAACAAGGACCCTTACTGGCAGGCCAGCGCCGACGATTCCACCTCCGTCCTGCCCTCGGACAACGGGACGGTGCAGGTTGAGGAAGGCCGGCTCACGGCGGAGCTCCCGGCCGTGTCCTGGTCGATGATCCGGCTGGCTGTGGAGGGCTGAACGCCCCGGTGCCGGGCCGCCGCCGTTGCTGTGACGACGGCGGCCCGCAGGTGGGAGGATGGACGGCATGGAACTGCACATCACGGGGGACCCCGCCGCGGACAAGTTGTTGAGTGAGGACGCCTTCGCCCTGCTGACCGGCATGCTGCTGGACCAGCAGGTGACCATGGAGTCCGCCTTCGCGGGGCCGGAGAAAATCAGGACCCGGATCGGTTCGATGGATCCGGGCGCCATCGCCGCACACGATCCCGCCGCGTTCGTGGAAATGTTCAAGGAACGTCCTGCCGTGCACCGCTTCCCCGGGTCCATGGCCGCCCGCGTCCAGGCGCTCGCGGAGGCAGTGGAAAGCGACTGGGACGGCGACGCCGCCGCCATCTGGACCAAGGGCTCGCCGGACGGTGCCGAGGTGCTGCGGCGGCTCAAGGCCCTGCCCGGCTTCGGAGAGCAGAAAGCCAAAATCTTCCTGGCACTGCTGGGCAAGCAGCGCGGCCTCGACGCGCCCGGATGGCGCGAGGCCGCCGGCCACTACGGTGCGGAAGGCAGCTACCTGTCCGTGGCGGACATCGTGGACCCGGAATCCCTGGCCAAGGTACGGGCCAGCAAGCAGGCGGCCAAGGCCGCGGCGAAAGCAGGAAAAGAACGTTAATGGCAGTCACCATGAACGACGTCGCGAGGGCTGCGGGCGTGTCCCTCAAGACCGTCTCCAATGTCCTGAACGACTACGAATTCATCCGGCCGGCCACCAAGCAGCGCGTGCAGGACGCCATCGCGGAACTGGGCTACGAAGCAAACCTCACGGCCCGCAGCCTCCGGTCCGGCAAGACCTCCATGCTGGGCCTGGTCCTGTCCGACCTCTCCGCCCCGTACTACGCGGAGCTGGCCTCCAAGGTGATGAAGGCCGCGTCCCGCCACGGCTACCGCGTAATGGTGGAACAGTCCGACGCCGAGGCGGACGCGGAACTCGGCGCCCTGCAGGGAACCTTCCGGCAGCTCACCGACGGCCTGCTGTTCACGCCGCTGGTGGCGGACGCCGAGGCCATTGCCGCGCGGGCAGGCACCAAGCCCCTGGTGATGCTCGGCGAGCACATCATGGACCCGCGATTCGACCTGGTCACCATGAAGAACGGGGAAGCCGCGGCAGCGCTGACGGCGCATCTGCTGGCCGGTGGCCGCCGTCGTATTGCCGTGATCGGAGCGAACCCCGCGGAATCCTCCGGGAGCGCGGGCCTGCGCCTGAACGGCTACCGGAAGGCACTCGAGGACGCCGGCATCCCGTTCGACCCCGCCCTGGTGGCGCCTGCCGAGTGGCGCCGGGACACCGGGGCTGCCGCCGTGGCCGGGCTCCTGGCGGCCGGCGTGACGTTCGACGCCGTCTTTGGCCTCAACGACGTGCTGGCACTCGGCGCCCTGCACGAACTGCTGATCCGCGGCGTCAACGTGCCGGCGGACGTGGCCGTCGCCGGGTTCGATGACATCGACGAAGCCCGGTTCGCGTCGCCCTCCCTGACCACTGTCTCGCCCGGCATGGAGGAGATCGCCGAACGCTCCATCGGCCTGCTGCTGGACCGGATCGCCGGGCGCGAAACCGCAGCACAGGGTGTGCACGTGGAGGCCGGGTTCGAGCTGAGGATCCGGGAGTCCGCCCCCTAGATTCCGGGTATGCAGGTTTTGTCCGCGCCGGCGGCGGGTACAGCCATGGCACCGGTTCACGATTCGGAAAGGTGCCCCCGTGATTGCCCTCCTGGTCATCGACATGCAGAACGCCTTCTTTGAGACACCGGAACTGGCAGCCCAGCAGGAACGGGTTGTCAGCGAGTGCAACCGCCTGCTGGAGGGGTTCAGGGCGGCCGGACACAAGGCGCTCCTGGTGGGCACCGAGCATGAACGGGACAAGTCCACCTGGACCCTGAGCATGCTGGACGACGACCAGGGGTTCATCTTCCGCGGCAGCGGGCAGGCCCAATCGGTGCCGGGCTCGTCACCAACGACCTGCCCCAGCTGAACAAGACCAGGGACAGCGCCTTCGTGGGCACCAACCTGCTGGCACGGCTCCGGAACTGGGATGCCGGCGAAGTGGTGCTGGCCGGCGTCTCAACGCACAACTGCATCGCCCAGACCGGGGCGGACGCCTTCGCGCACAACATCCGCGTGACCTATGCCAGGGACGCGATGGCCTCAGAAGCCGACCAGGACGCCGCCGACATGCTCCGCATCCTGTCCGCCACGTACCGCCAGCCTGTCCAGTCCAGCGACGAGATCCTTGCCCGGCTCACTGAAGCCGGGGTCGGAACGGAATCCAGCCTTTCTTGATGCCCTCGAAACGTGGCGGAAACCTGACCGGCCTACGCTGTCAACACGCCCCGCACCGTCGAAGGGAACCCCATGCACCTGATGCCGCGTGAGCAGGAAAAGCTCCTGATCGTGGTGGCCGCCGACCTCGCCCGCCGGCGGCAGGCCCGAGGCCTCAAGCTCAACTACCCCGAGGCCGTCGCCATCATCAGCTATGAACTGATCGAAGGGGCCCGCGACGGCCGCACCGTGGCCGACCTAATGAGTTACGGCACCACCCTGCTCACGCGCGCGGACGTCATGGAGGGAGTGCCCGAAATGATCCACGATGTCCAGATCGAGGCCACGTTCCCCGACGGCACCAAGCTCGTCACCGTCCACAACCCCATCCGCTAAGGAGCGCCGCCATGATCCCAGGGGAGTACGTCCTCCGGCCGGAACCCGTGACGGCCAACGCCGGGCGGGAAGCCATCGAGGTGGCCGTGACCAACACCGGCGACCGGCCCGTGCAGGTGGGTTCGCATTTCCACTTCGCCGAGGCCAACGCAGCCCTGGCCTTCGACCGGGAGGCCGCCTACGGCCGCCGCCTGGACATTCCCGCAGGGACTGCCGCCCGGTTTGAGCCGGGCGACTCCCGCGTCGTCCGGCTGATTGACCTGGCCGGGCGCCGGGAGGTGTTCGGCCTCAGCAACGCCGTCAACGGAAAGCTCGACGGCGGCGCCCGCCGGGGCGGTTCCGGCACGGAAGGGGACGCCCAGTGAGTTTCGAGATTCCCCGCAGGCAGTACGCCGACCTGTACGGCCCCACCACCGGGGACAAGATCCGCCTGGCGGACACGGAGCTGTTCCTCGAAATCGAGAAGGACCTCACCGCCTACGGCGAGGAAGTGGTGTTCGGCGGCGGCAAAGTGATCCGCGACGGCATGGGCCAGAACGGCCAGGCGGTCCGCGATGGTGACGGTTCCGGCGACGGTGTGCCGGACACCGTCATCACCAACGCCGTGATCCTGGACTACACCGGCATCTACAAAGCGGACATCGCCCTTCGGGACGGGCACATTGTCAAGATCGGCAAGGCCGGAAACCCCCAGATCACCGACGGCGTGGACATCGTGATCGGCGCCAGCACCGAAATCATCGCCGGGGAACGCAAGATCCTCACCGCGGGCGGCATCGACACCCACATCCACTTCATCTCCCCGGACCAGGTGCCCACCGCCCTGGCCAGCGGCGTGACCACCATGATCGGCGGCGGCACCGGACCCGCCGAAGGTACCAAAGCCACCACCGTGACGCCGGGGAAGTGGCACATCCAGCGGATGCTGCAGGCCGCCGAAGGACTGCCCATGAACATCGGCCTGTTTGGCAAAGGCCACGCGTCCGCCGTCGAACCCCTCGCAGAGCAAATCCGCGCCGGCGCCATCGGACTGAAAGTCCATGAAGACTGGGGCGCCACCACCTCCTCCATCGACACGTCGCTGAGGGTGGCCGACGAGTACGACGTGCAGGTGGCCATCCACACCGACACCCTCAACGAGTGCGGCTTCGTGGAAGACACCATCCGCGCCATCGACGGCCGCGTCATCCACACCTTCCACACCGAAGGTGCCGGCGGCGGCCACGCCCCGGACATCATCAGGATCGCCGGGATGCCCAACGTCCTGCCCGCCTCCACCAACCCCACCCTGCCCTACACGCGGAACACCATCGAAGAGCACCTGGACATGCTCATGGTCTGCCACCACCTCAACCCGGACATCCCCGAGGACGTGGCCTTCGCCGACTCCCGCATCCGGGCAGAAACCATCGCCGCCGAGGACGTCCTGCAGGACTTGGGCATCTTCTCCATCACCTCCTCGGACTCCCAGGCCATGGGCCGCGTGGGCGAGGTGATCACCCGCACCTGGCAGGTGGCGGACAAGATGAAGAAGCAACGCGGGGTCTTGGAAGCGCCCGACGGCGGTGTCCACGGTTCCGAGGGCAGCGACAACTTCCGGCTCAAGCGCTACGTGGCCAAGTACACCATCAACCCCGCCATCGCGCAGGGCATTGCCGACACCGTCGGCTCCGTCGAGGAAGGAAAGTTCGCGGACCTGGTGCTGTGGGACCCGGCGTTCTTCGGCGTCAAACCCGAACTGGTCCTCAAAGGCGGCCAGATCGCCTACGCCCTGATGGGGGACGCCAACGCCTCCATCCCCACCCCGCAGCCGCGCACCATGCGGCCCATGTTCGCCACCTTCGGCAAAGCGTTGCAGCAGTCCTCCATCACCTTCCTGTCTCAGGCCGCCATCGACGCCGGGGTGCCCGAAGAACTGGGGCTCGGGAAGGTCATCCGGCCCGTGTCAGGGATCCGGAACCTCACCAAGGCCGACCTCAAATACAACGACGCCACCCCGGACATCCAGGTGGACCCGGAAACCTACCAGGTGACCGTCGACGGGGAAGACGTCACCTGCGAACCCTCCGACGTGCTGCCCATGGCCCAGCGCTACTTCCTGTTCTAGAACTCCGGAGAAACCA
Source organism: Pseudarthrobacter phenanthrenivorans (assembly GCF_000813845.1). Classification (GTDB taxonomy): domain Bacteria; phylum Actinomycetota; class Actinomycetes; order Actinomycetales; family Micrococcaceae; genus Arthrobacter; species Arthrobacter phenanthrenivorans_B. The sequence continues at coordinate 55,027 of NZ_JWTB01000007.1, read as the reverse complement.
CGTGATCATCGACAAAATCCTCGGCAACCTGCACGAAATGCCCGATGCCGACCTCGCCGCCTACGCCGGACTCCACCGCGAAAAAGTGGTCCTCCCCAGCACCTCGCTGGTCAAACGCATCCAGCGCGCCACCACCGACCACGGCAAGGAAATCGGCATCCGCCTCCCCGCCGGCTCCGGCGACCTCCGCGACGGCGACATCCTGCATGTTGAAGAGTCCAACATGATCGTGGTGTCCGTCCTGCCCACCGACGTCCTGGTCATCGCACCCCGCACCATCCACGAAATGGGCGTCACCGCACACTCCCTCGGCAACCGGCACCTCCAGGCACAGTTCTTCGATGCGTCCTCGGAGTATGAAGCAGACGTCATGGTGTGCGCCTACGACCACACCGTCGAGGACTACCTCCGCCACAACTCCGTGCCCTACACCCGCCAGGAACGCGTCATGCCTGTGCCTTTCCGCCATGCTGAACACTCGCACTAGTAACCCTGTGGCAGCGCTGGGGCTCCACGGGAGGCGTCGCTTGGGTGCGCCGGCCCGGATTGGGGGCCGTGCCCGCTTCGCGGTGCCCGCCACGCCGCGGCCCCCAATCCGGGCCGTCGCGATGCTCCGTTCCGTTGGGCGGCAGTGCGGTGATTAGTTACCAGCTTGCTTTGCAGCAGTTAGTTGACTCTGCGCTTCCTACTGGGGCTTTTGCTCACTCCCTTGGGTTTGAGACGTACATCGAGCGGGAGCTCGTTTTTGATGAAGTGTCATTTGGAAACTGGCTCTCGGCTTTTGTGGCGCAGTCGCTGACTTATTCCGATGGGTTGGCCGTTCGGCTCTTCTATGAGGGTGTTGATCTTGGGGAGCTGGATTCGCTTTTGTCTGCTTCACTCTTGCCGCGGCAGGTTCGGGAGGCCAGCGTGAAGATGGGCGGCCGGCTGCTCGAGATTGGGGCTGAGGTGTTTCCCTCGCCCGCGCTGGAACTTTACCGGGACCTGGTGGCCACGGGCCGGGCCGCCGGGCACCAGCCCCTCGCGTTCGCCGTCGTCGCCCGTTCCCTGGGAGTGCCGCTGCAGGAGGCGCTCGCCGCCTACCTCTTCGCCACCGTCACCTCCCTGACGCAGAACGCCGTCCGCGCCATCCCGCTCGGCCAAAACGCCGGGCAACGGGTGCTGCGGAAAGCCCACGACGACGTCGCTGCCGCCATCAACGTGATCGCGCACCTGGCGCCGGACGACCTCGGCGCCGTCACCCCCGGACTGGAAATTGCACAAATGCGGCACGAACGCCAGCGCGCCCGAATGTTCATGAGCTGACCGCCCATGAACCCAAAGGAGGAACACCATGACTGAACCCATCAAAATCGGCATTGGCGGCCCCGTAGGCGCCGGCAAAACCCAGCTCGTGGAACGGCTCACCCGGCACATGAGCGGCAACATCTCCATGGCCGCCATCACCAACGACATCTACACCATCGAAGACGCCAAAATCCTCGCCGCCAACGGCATCCTCCCCGAGGACCGCATCATCGGCGTCGAAACCGGCGGCTGCCCCCACACCGCCATCCGCGAAGACACCTCCATGAACACCGCCGCCATCGAGGAACTCAAAACCCGGCACCCCGACCTGCAGGTCATCTTCGTCGAATCCGGCGGCGACAACCTCTCCGCCACCTTCAGCCCCGAACTCGTCGACTTCTCCATCTACATCATTGACGTGGCCCAAGGCGAGAAGATCCCGCGCAAAGCAGGCCAGGGCATGATCAAGTCCGACCTCTTCATCATCAACAAAACCGACCTCGCCCCCCACGTCGGCGCTGACCTCGCCGTCATGGAACGGGACTCCAAAGAATTCCGCGGCAACAAGCCCTTCTGCTTCACCAACCTCAAGACCGACGAAGGCCTCGACAAGGTCATCGAATGGATCCGGCACGACGTCCTGATGCTCGACTTGGCATGAGTACGACGGCGGTTGGGTCACCTCAAGCAGGCACCTCGCCGCGGCCTGCGCCCGCAGGTGGGGTCGCTTCCGGCGCTTCACCGGGGATAGGGGGCCGTGCCCGCTCCGCGGTGCCCGCCACGCCGCGGCCCCCTATCCCCGGCTCCGCTTCTGCTGACAGGTCACCTATGGGGCGGCTTGAGTTGGGCGTCAGTTCCCGAGGTGGCCGCTCGGTTGCCTCGCACCAGTTCCATGAGGGCGCCCTTCGGGTTTTGCGGCCGCACTATCTCGATGACTCCGGGCAGGTTTGTTATGTCGTCGTGAATCCTGGCGGGGCTTATCTTGGGGCGGACCTTTTCCTGATTGATGTGGAGGTGGGGGACTCTGCTTCTCTGCTGCTGACTACCCAGTCCGCGACCAAGGTTTACCGGACTCCCGGGTCTTTTGCCGAGCAGCGGATGGCTGTCCGGCTCGGGGAGGGGGCGCGGCTGGAGCTCATGCCGGACCAGCTCATCGCCTACCGGGAAGCCAGCTACCGGCAACGCACCCGCGTAACCCTCCGGCCCACCTCAACCCTGGTCATGGCCGAGGTGGTCACCCCGGGCTGGTCACCGGACGGGGCTGCCTTCCGCTATGAGGAGGTCCGGTTGCGGAACGAGGTCTGGGTCGAGGACGGGGAGAGCGCTGCGCAGCTCCTGGCACTGGACAACCTGCTGATCCGGCCACCGCTCGGCGACGTCACCGGGCTTGGCTTCATGGAGGGCTACAGCCACGTGGGATCGCTCATGGTGGTGGATGCGCGGGTGGACCAGGCGCTCGCCGATGAGCTGCACCACCTCACGCCAGGGTTCGATGCCCTGGCCGGTATCTCGCTGACCTGCAACGTCCGGGGAACTGGCGGCCTGGTGCTGCGCGCGCTGTCCAACAACACCGGGGAACTGAACCGCCTGCTGACCGCCTGCGCCAATGTCCTGCGGGACCGTTGGTTCGGGCAGGGGCCACTGAACCTGAGGAAGCACTGATGACGGCGTTGACCACCATCACCGCCCTCTATCGGGACCGGGAATCACTGCCGCTGCGGACACGGGTGCTGTGCACTTTCGGTGCCGTGGCTGCCCTGCACGCTGCCGCCGTCGTGCTCCTCCTCGCCGGAAATGCCGGGGCCACGGCACCGCAGGCGCTCACGTGGGGCCTTGTGCTGACCGCCTACCTGGCCGGGGTTAAGCACAGCTACGACTGGGACCACCTGGCCGCGATTGACAACTCGACCCGGAAATTCGTGGCCCAGCGGCAGGACCCGGTGAGCGTGGGATTCGCGTTCAGCCTTGGCCACAGCTCCGTCGTGACGCTCGCCGGGGTGCTGGTGATCGCCGGAGCGTCGATGGTGGGGGGATTCATGCAGGAGGGGACAGCCGGCAATCTGCTGCTCGGGCTGATCGGCAGCGGTGTTTCCGGGCTGTTCCTGCTGGCCATGGGGCTGTTCAACGGCTCGGCTTTCGCCCGGTCCGCTGGTGCCCTCCGCCGCGCCCGGAACGGTGCCGCCGTCAACGCCGGGGATCTCGAGCCGCTGGGCCTGATGGCGCGGCTGCTTGCCCGTCCCCTGTCCAGGGTGCGCCGGCCGCGGAACATCTACGTGGTCGGCTTCCTGTTCGGCCTGGGTTTTGACACCGCCACCACCATCGGGCTGCTGATGGTGACGGCCGCGGCGGCGCTGGCCGGGGTGCCGGCATTCGCCATGCTCGCGCTGCCCCTGGCCTTTGCCGCCGCAATGACCCTGTGCGATTCCCTGAACGGCATGGCCATGATGCGGATGTACCGCTCGGCCCTGTCCGACCCGCAGCGAAGGCTCGGATTCAACACGCTGGTCACGGGCATCTCGGCCCTGTCAGCACTGGTCATCGCCTGCATCACCCTTGGCGGGTTCCTCCACACGGCCTTTGCCCTGGACGACCCGGTGACGGCGTGGCTCGGCTCCATCGATCTGGGCGAGGCCGGCCTTGTGCTGGTGGCGCTGCTGCTGGCCGTGTGGGGCGCAGCGGCGCTGGCAGGCCGGACCCGGAACGAATAGGGCCCCGGAACGAAAACGAAAAGTGGGCGCGGTGCCGGCATCCATTGCCGGCACCGCGCCCTCCATTGTGGTGGCCGGCTCCTAGCCGAAATTGGCCACGTAGCTCGGAACTCCGACGGCGGCCGTGGAGACGGGCGCGCCGGTGTCATTGACCACGTGGTCCAGCGTGCCGGCACCCAGGTTCACTGTCAGCAGGCTGTGCAGCTTCACCCCGGGGGTCACGGGGACTTCAAAGCCGCGGGTGGCGTGGATGGTTGGGTCCACGTTGTTGTACACATAGCTGCCGCCGCCCCAGAGTTCGTGGGTTTTGACGGTATCTGCCACCTTGTATCCCGCCCAGCCCAGGACCCCGTCGTGCTGCCAGGCTGCCTGGTTCGGAGCGTCGTAAGGCAGTTCATTCTGGAAGAACACGGTCCTGCCGTTTTCACCGTTCCAGATGACGTTGTACTCCTGGTAGTGCTCCACGAACAGGCCGGTGGCAGTGACGTTGTCACCGTTGATGATGACGCCGTTCCTGCCAGTGTTGCTGGTCCAGCCAACGCCCTTGCCGTGGTCCGCGCGCCAGGCCCAGATGTGGTCCAGGAGCACGTTGTCGCTGTTGACTTCCAGGCTGACCGAGGCTTTGCCCACGTGGGGGCCGCCGATGCGGAAGAACACATCGTGAAGCGTGGTGGGGTTGGCCGGATCGCTGTGGACGGCAGAGTTGGCGGGTCCGCCCCCTTCGCCCGGGATGGCTTTGCCGATGCGCATCAGGGCGGGTGAGTTGACCTCACCGGCATCCACGGTAACGGCAGCAATGTCCACGCCGGGGACATCCGCGACTGTCAGGGGCACTGATCCGTTGACGGCGGTAAGTGTTGCCATGCCCAGACCGAGTACTACGGTTCCGGCCCTCTTGACCTCGATGCTGCGGTCAACGTCGTAGACCCCGGGGGTAAGGAGCAGGTTTTTTCCACGGGCCAGTTGCGTGTTGATGGTCTGCACTGAATCACCGGGCGATGCGACGTAGAAGTCGGCCAGCGGGATGCTGCGGCCTTCCGTAGGGCCGTTTTCCCACGTGGTCCCCGCTGAGTCCTGGCGCACGGAGGGCACGAACACGCTGTACTGCCCGGCGGGGTCCACCGTCAGGTAGGGCTTCTCGCGGCTGATGGGAGTCGTGTCCAGGGTGGTGTACGGCGGGTCCGGGAAGGAATCTGCAGGTGCCCCGTTGACGCCCGAGAACACCTGGTTCCAGACTCCGTTGGACCAGCTTCCAATGCTGCTGTTGCGCACCAGGTACTGCTGCTGGGAGCCGTTGATGACGGCGCCCGTCTTGGAATCCGCGATGAAGCCGCCGCTGGCGTACTGCGGGCCGGCGGTGCAGTAGTCCATCAGGGAAAGGTTGCCGCCGGTGATGTTGACCCGGCGCATCGGCGAAGCCTGGGAGGCTGCCCAGAAGTTTGCCGAGCTGCGGCAGCCCTCAAGTCCCGTGACGTTGATGGTGAGGTTGGACAGGGACCGCCAGAAGTTGTTCAGGGCGATGCAGTTGTCCGCGGTGAGGCACCGGTTGTAGACGTCCACGTGTCCGTTGATGGTGACATCAGTGGGTGCAGCGCCCAGGCCCGCCACCTCGGTGGAGTAGCCCACCTGGACGATCAGCGGCTCCTCGGGGGTGCCGTACGTCCCGGGCTTGAACAGCAGGGAGTAGCGCTTTGAGCCCATCTCGTCGTCCACCTGCTGGGCCGCAATGGCGTCCACTGTGGCCTGGATTTGCGCCACCGGCATGCCGGGATCGAAGACGTACGTATTGGACCCGAACGGGCTTTGCGAGGTCTGTGTCGGCTGCTGTGGCGACGCCGGAGCCTGGACTCCGGGTTTCACGGCCGGCGGCGCCGCCTGCGCCGGAATGGTCCCGCCGGCGGCGGCAAGCCCGATGAGGAGGGCGGTGCTTGCGGCAACGATGCCAGGGTGGTGCCGGCGCTGCGGCGGAAGGGGTCTGGGTGCATCAGGGCGTAAGGATAGCGGCATTGCTGGTCCTGTCAGTGGTGGGGCTGGATGACCCGCGGCGGTTAACCACGCGCGGGGTCAGATGGTGGGAGCGCTCCCGTCGGGGAAGCGTAACACCGCACCCGGGGGCCGGCAAGGGTAGTGGGAGCGCTCCTAAATTTTCTTGACAAGAAGTTGTGAGGTGGGACACCATTTGGTGAGAGCGCTCCCACCATGGTCGTCCATCTGTCCGGCCCGGCCGCTCCACTACCTCCCAGCCCCGGCCGCCCGTGCGGTCCGATGGGCACCCTGACGAAGGAGTCTTCCCCCTGTGAAAAACCCCAGCAAGTTCTCCGTGCTTTCGGCCGCCGCCGCGTGCCTTGCCCTGTCGCTCACGGCCTGCGGTTCCTCCGCGCCCGAGAAGTCCGGCGTGAACGGTGCCACCGGATCCGAGGCTGTGACGCTCACCGTCGGCACGTTCAACGAGTTCGGCTACGAAGAGCTCTTCAAGGAATACGAAGCACAGAACCCCAACGTGACCATCCAGCACAAGAAAGCCGCGACCACCAATGAGGCGCGTGACAACCTCACGACGCGCCTCGCCGCAGGCTCGGGCCTGTCCGATATCGAGGCCGTGGAAGTGGACTGGCTTCCCGAACTCCTGCAGTACCCGGACCGCTTCGCGGACCTGGCCGACCCCGCAGTGGAAGGGCGCTGGCTGGACTGGAAGGCCCAGGCCGCCACCACCGCGGACGGCAAGCTGCTTGGCTACGGGACAGACTCCGGCCCCGAGGCCGTCTGCTACAACTCCGAACTCCTCAAGAAGGCCGGCCTGCCCACCGAACGTGGCGAGGTTGCCAAAATGCTGGGTACCTCCTGGGACAGCTACTTCGACGCCGGAAAGAAATTCAAAGCCGCAAACCCCGGTTCCGCCTGGTTCGACTCCGCCGGGGCCATCTACCAAGGCATGAGCAACCAGCTTGAAAAGGTCTATGAGGAGAAAGACGGTTCCGTCATCGCCACGGAGAACCAGCAGGTCAAGGACACCTACAAGCAGGTCCTGAAGGCCTCCACCGAGGACGGCTTGTCCGCCCACCTCAAGCAGTGGAGCGATGACTGGGCCTCCGGTTTCCAGACCGGCGCCTTCGCCACCACGCTCTGCCCGGGCTGGATGCTCGGAGTGATCGAGGGCAACGCGGCCGGGGTCACCGGCTGGGATGTGGCCAACGTCTTCCCGGGAGGTGGCGGAAACTGGGGCGGGTCCTACCTGACCGTTCCCACGCAGGGAGCGCACCAGGCAGAAGCCAAGAAACTGGCCGGTTGGTTGACTGCTCCTGAGCAGCAGATCAAGGCGTTCACCGCTAAGGGCACCTTCCCCAGCCAGAAAGAGGCACTGGAAAGCAGTGAGCTGCTGGGCCAGACGAGCAAGTTCTTCAACGGCGCCCCGACCGGCGAAATCTTCGCCGAGCGGGCCAAGGCCGTTGATGTCACGCCCTTCAAGGGAACCAAGTACTTCGCCATCAATGACGCCATGCAGCAGGCCCTCACCCGGGTGGACGTTGACAAGTCGGACGACGCCGCGTCCTCTTGGGACAAGTTCGTCACCGCAGTGAAGTCCCTCTAGGCATGGCAGTCACCGACCGGGTCACGCGCCACGCAGGTCCCAGCCCCAGCACGGGGCGTGACGGCGGAAACGTCCGGCGCCTCGCGTTATCCCAGCAGGTTTCCAAATGGGACTTCAAGCTGTCACCGTACCTCTACGTTTCGCCCTTCTTCCTGCTGTTCGCCGTCACGGGCCTCTTCCCGCTGGCCTACACGGCCTGGGTTTCACTGCACAACTGGAACCTCATCGGCGGGCAGGGAAAGTTCGCGGGACTGGAAAACTACGCCTTCGTGGTGGCCCAGCCGTACTTCTGGAACGCTGTGGGCAACACCTTCAGCATCTTCATCCTCTCCTCCGTTCCCCAGGTAGTCGTGGCCCTGGTGGTCGCAGCGGTGCTGGACGCGAACCTGCGGGCAAGGACGTTCTGGCGGATGGGGGTGCTGGTGCCGTTCGTCGTGGCACCCGTGGCAGTGGGGCTGATCTTCAACAATCTCTTTGCCGACCAGTTCGGGCTGATCAACGAGATGTTGAAGGCGCTTGCGCTTGACCCGGTCCGGTGGCACTCCGATCCGGTGGCAAGCCATGCCGCCATAGCCACCATGGTGAACTTCCGCTGGACGGGCTACAACGCCCTGATCTTCCTTGCTGCCATGCAGGCGATTCCGCGTGACGTGTTCGAAGCGGCCACGATCGACGGCGCCGGCAGGCTGCGGCAGTTCTTCTCCGTGACAGTACCCATGCTTCGCCCAACCATCATTTTCGTGGTGATCACCTCAACCATCGGCGGCCTCCAGATTTTCGATGAGCCCCGGGTCTTTGACCAGTCCGGCCTGGGCGGGGCGGACCGCCAGTGGCAAACACTGACCATGTACATCTGGGAACTCGGCTGGGGCCAGCGCAACTTCGGCAGGGCCTCCGCGGTGGCGTGGCTGCTCTTCCTGATCATCGTCCTGATTGCCCTGCTTAATTTCGTCATCACCAAACGCATCGCCAGCCAGGAAGGCCGCAAGTGAGCTCCATTCCCGTGATCGAACAGACTGCCGGAAAAGGTGCGGCCAGGGCAGCAGCCCGGCGCGGCGGCGGGAACCACCGGACAGGCTTCGGCGCCGCCCGCCGGCCGGGGTTCGCCACTTATGGCTTCCTCGGTGCCGTGCTGCTCGCTTCGATCTTTCCGCTGTACTGGTCGTTCCTGGTGGGCAGCCATGACAACACCGTCCTCAGCCGGGGCATCCCGCTCCTTCCCGGCGGGAACTTCCTGGCCAATGCGGCCAAGGTCTTCGACAGCATCCCGTTCTGGAAGGCGATGGGCAACAGCCTGATCGTCTCCGGCGTGACGGCCGCATCCGTCGTCGTATTTTCCACCCTGGCGGGGTTCGCCTTTGCCAAGCTCCGCTTCCGCGGCAGCAAGGCCCTGCTGGTGTTCGTTATCGCCACCATGGCGGTCCCCACCCAGCTGGGCGTGGTCCCGTTGTTCATCGTGATGTCCAAACTGGGGTGGACGGGCTCACTGTGGGCGGTCATCATCCCCGGCCTCGTCACCGCGTTCGGGGTGTTCTGGATGACGCAGTACCTTCGGGACGCCCTGCCGGACGAGCTTATCGAGGCCGCCCGGATGGACGGCGCATCGATGATCCAGACGTTCTGGCACATCGGTTTCCCGGCAGCCCGCCCTGCCGCCGCCATGCTGGCACTGTTCACTTTCGCGGCCACCTGGACAAACTTCTTCTGGCCGTTCATTGTCCTTGACCCCTCCAACCCCACCCTCCCGGTGGCCCTGCAGCTGCTGCAGGCCGCCCACTTCGTGGACTACTCCGTGGTCCTGGCCGGCGCCGTCCTGGCCACCGTCCCGCTCCTGCTGCTGTTCATTGCGGCAGGCCGTCAACTCGTATCCGGAATCATGCAAGGAGCAGTCAAAGGATGAGTTCCACCCAACGTCCGTTTCCGGAGGATTTCCTCTGGGGGACGGCAACAGCTGCCTACCAAATCGAGGGCGCAGCACACGCCGATGGCCGGAGGGACTCCATCTGGGATGTGTTCGCGCGGCTGCCCGGTGCCGTGGCGGACGGCCACAACGGGGACATGGCCTGCGATCACTACCGGCGCTACCGGCAGGACGTGTCGCTCATGGGCCGGCTGAACATGAAGGCCTACCGGTTCTCCACGTCCTGGGCCCGCTGCATGCCTGACGGCGTTACGCCCAATCCCGAGGGAATCGCCTTCTACTCCCGGTTGGTGGATGAGCTGCTGGCTGCCGGCATCACCCCGTGGCTGACCCTCTACCACTGGGACCTGCCCCAGGCCCTGGAAGACAACGGCGGATGGGCCAACCGTGACACCGCCTACCGTTTCGCTGAGTACGCGGCCCATATGCATAGCGTGCTGGGGGACAGGGTCCGCATCTGGACCACCCTCAACGAACCGTGGTGCTCGGCGTTCCTGGGCTACGCGGCAGGAATCCACGCTCCGGGCCGGCAGGAACCCCGGGCCGCCCTGGCTGCGGCGCACCACCTCCTGCTCGGCCACGGCCTGGCAGCGGCGGAGCTCCGCCGCCGGGACCCGGAGGCCTCCCTGGGCATCACCCTGAACCTGACGGTCGCCGACCCGAGGGATCCCGGCAGCGAAAGCGACCGGGATGCAGCGAGGCGGATTGACGGGCAGTTCAACAGGATCTTCCTTGACCCGCTGTTCCGCGGCGAATACCCGGCCGACGTCCTGGCAGACGTAGCGCACCTGGGAATGGCGGACCTGGTGCACGCCGGCGACCTTGAGTCGATTTCCACACCCCTGGACCTGCTCGGCGTCAACTACTACCACGGTGAATCACTCACAAAGGACCCGGCCGGCGTCCAGGAGCAAGCAGCTCCGGAAACGACGTCGGTCCCGGGGCAGGCAACCCGAGCGGTGGCATCGCCGTTCGTGGCTGCCGACGGCACCCGCTCTGTCCGCCGGGGCCTTCCTGTCACGGGAATGGGCTGGGAGGTGCAGCCCGAAGGGCTCCGGCGCCTGCTCAACCGACTCCAAACCGAGTACACGGGACCGGCCGGCATTCCGATCTACGTCACCGAGAACGGCGCAGCCTATGAGGACGTGCCCGACGCCATGGGTTTCGTGGACGACCAGGACCGGCTGGGCTTCTTCGCCGCCCATCTCGACGCCGTGCACGGAGCCATTGCGGACGGCGTGGACGTCCGCGGATACCTCGCGTGGTCACTGCTGGACAACTTCGAGTGGTCCTTTGGCTACCACCAGCGCTTCGGCCTGGTCCGGGTGGACTATCCCACCCAGGAACGGATTCCGAAAGCGAGCGCCCTGTGGTACTCGTCGGTGGCATCCGGCAACGCCCTTCCCGCGGGCAGCAACCCCGTCCCGCCGCCGGCCCGGGGTGTCGTATTGTCGGTGTAATGAACGCAAACTCCAGCCGCCCGGCCCCGGCAGGGGCAGGGCGGCCCAGTCCTACGCTGGAGGACCTGGCGTCGGCCGCCGGGGTGTCCCGCTCCACCGCATCCCGTGCGATCAACGGCGGCTCCAAGGTGAGCGCACAGGCCCAGGCGGCCGTTGACGCCGCGATTGTGGCGCTGGGATACACCCCCAACCGTGCTGCGCGGAGCCTGGTCACTCGGCGGGCGGGATCCGTGGCGCTGGTCATCCCCGAACCCGACGCCAGGGTCATGATGGACCCGTACTTTGCCGCGGTGATCATGGGAGTCAATGAAGCCCTCCGCGAGACGGACCTGCAGTTGGTGCTGCTCATGTCCCGGGCCGGGGATGACTCCGCGCGGACCCTCCGCTACCTGCGTGGAGGACACGTCGACGGCGCGATCGTGGTGTCCCACCACCGCGCCGACGACTGGGTGGAGACCCTGGGCGCCACCGGGCTGCCCACCGTCTTCATCGGCAGGCCGTGGGACACGGACGCGGGGATTCCCTATGTGGACCTGGACAACGTCGAGGGCGGCCGGCTGGCGGCGCGGCACCTGTCCGGCGCCGGCCGCCGTAAGTTGGCAACTGTTGCCGGCCCCACTGACATGACGGCCGCCGTCGACCGCCTGGACGGCTGGCTGCAGGGACTACGGGAAGCGGGCATCCAGCCCGGACCCGTCATCCACGGGGACTTTACGACGGCGGGCGGCGCCGATGCTGCGGCCCAATTGCTGGCCATGTCGCCTGATGTGGACGGAATATTCGCTGCGTCCGACCTCATGGCGCTCGGCGTGGTGGACACTCTTCGCGGAAGGGGGCGGCGGGTGCCGGAGGACGTCGCAGTGGTGGGCTTCGACAACCACTCCATCCAGGCGGCGCATGGCCTGGGGCTCACCACAGTGGCCCATCCCATGGCGGATATCGCGGCCGCAGCCGGAAAGCTTCTGGTGGAAGCCATCGGGGAGCCCGGAGAAGCACCGGAACCGGTTATTTATCCGGCGGAACTGGTGGTGCGCGGAAGCTCCGTTCCCTAGCGGCCAAGGACCCGCAGGGCTTTTTAGGCCGTGCCTAGGCGGCCAGCCCGCCCTTGGTTTTGCGGTGCTGCCGGTGCCGTGCCGGTGCCAGGCGTGAGTGCGCCCCGGCCAGGACTTCGCTGCCGTCTGGCACGGTGCTGTCGGTATCCAGGTGGGCGCCGTGCTCGATCAGGACACTCGAGCCGATCCTTGAGTGGCTGCCGATGTGCACGCGGTTGCCGATGACCGTGCCCCGGCCGATGCGGACGCCGTCACCAATCACAGTCCGGTCTCCGATGGTGGCATCCCGGTCGATCCAGCTGCCGTGGCCGATCCGGCACCCTGCCCCCACCCTGGCGCCGTGCTCGATGTAGGTCATGGGGCCGATCCTGGCGTTGTCCGCCACCATGGCTCCCGGGGCGATGAGCCCGCCGCCGTTGTCGTGGCGGGCATACCGGGTGACCTTGCCGGCGTCGTCCTCAAATGACACAAACTTTGCGGTCATACCATCCCTCGTTAACGCCGCGGTTATTTACCGCGCAGTAGGTTAACGGCCGGGAGTGCGCAGGGATTCCCAAACGCTTGACAGAGGCAGGAAAGCTACGCCACCAGGTTGGCGGCCGCGGTGTCCATGTGTTCCAGGATCGTCTTCCGGGCCAGGGCGGCGTCTCCGGTGTCGATGGCGGCCACGATGTCCTTGTGGCGGTCCACGCTCATGTTGCTCACGCCCTTTTCCAGGCCCGCGAACATGATGGACATCCGGATGGAGCCCTCGAGGGATTCCCAGGAGTGAAGGAGGGTTTCGTTGCCGGTGAGGCGGCAAAGGGTGCGGTGGAACTCGAGATCGGATTCGATACGTTGCTCCAGGCTTCCGCTGGTGGCATCGGTCATGGCGTCGATCGCCTTGTGCAGCGACTCGGTGACGTGCTGCCGGTCCGGGAGTTCGCACAGGGTCCGGGCGGCGAGGGATTCAAGGGCGGCCCGGACGGCGTAGATGTCCCGGATTTCCTTTTCGTCCAAGTGGCGGACGGACAGGCGGCCGCGGGGTCCGGCGGACAGCAGGCCTTCCTGCTCCAGCTGGCGGAGGGCTTCGCGCAGGGTGCCGCGGCTGATCTGGAGCATCTCGGACAATTCTGTTTCCACCAGGTGCCGGCCGGGTTCCAGTTCGCCGCTGGTGATGGCGGTCCGCAGCGCGGAGAGTGCCTGCTCGCGCAGGCTTTTCTTTTCCAGTCCCAGCAGCGGGGCGGTGAGTCCGGCCATGGCTTCTGTCCTCAATGTCATAAGTCGACTGTTTACAGTCGGTAGTGGTTTCGATACTACGGCAGAAAGCACGGCTCCGGCCTGGGACCGGTGCCGTGCTTTCTGCATTGGTGCTGCCTTAGCCGAGTTCGGCGAGGACCTTGGCCACGATGCGGTCGACGGCGAGGCCGTACCGGTCGTGCAGCGTGGGCAGGGCGCCCGCGTCCAGGAACTGGTCCGGCAGTGCCACGGGCACCACGCGCTTGCCCACGCCGGCGGTGACGACGGCGGAAGCCACGGTTTCGAACAGGCCGCCCACCACGGAGTGGTTTTCCAGGGTGACGGCGAGCCGGTCGGTGTTGACCTCCTTGAGAACGGTTTCGGCGTCGAACGGCTTGATGGTGGGCGTGTGCACGACGGCGACGTCCACGTTGTGTGCCGCCAGCGCCTTGGCTGCCTGCAGGGCGCGCATGGTCATCAGGCCGGAGGAGATGAAGACGACGTCGTTGCCGCCGCGCAGGACCTTGGCCTTGCCGAGCTCGAACGTGTAGTCGTACTCGTCCAGGACGGTGGGAACGTTGCCGCGCAGCAGGCGCAGGTAAGTGGGTCCCGCGGAAGCGGCCAGCTGCGGCACGGCCTGCTCGATGTCCACCGAATCGCACGGGTCAACGATTGTCAGGTTGGGCATGCCGCGGAAGATCGCCATGTCCTCGGTGGCCTGGTGGCTGGGGCCGTAACCGGTGGTCAGGCCCGGCAGGCCACCCACGATATTGACGTTCAGGTTCGGTTCCGCGGCGTCGAGGCACAGGAAGTCGTAGGCGCGGCGGGCGGCGAACACCGAGTAGGTGGAGGCGAACGGCACCAGGCCGGACTCGGCCAGGCCGGCGGCTGCGCCGAAGAGCAGCTGCTCGGCCATGCCCATCTGGAAAAACCGCTCCGGGAAGGCCTTGGCGAAGATGTGGATATCCGTGTACTTGCCCAGGTCCGCGGTCAGGCCAACGATCCTGTCGTTTTCCTGCGCGGCCTTCACCAGTGCGTGCCCGAACGGCGCGGAGGAGGTCTTCTGCCCGGGGTCGGCGAACGACGCGATCATCGCCGACGTCTTCAGCTTCGGCTTGGCTGCCGCAGCAGCTGCGGTGTCCGGGGCCTCGGTGGTGGTGCTCATGCTGAAGCCTTTCCTTCGTAGCCGGCAGTGAGCTGCTCGCGGCAGATCTGCCATTCGTTTTCTTCGATGCGCATGAAGTGCGCCTTTTCGCGGTTTTCCAGCAGCGGAACGCCGCGGCCCACCTTGGTGTCGCACAGGATCACGGAGGGGCGTCCGACGGCGGCGGCCTGGGCGGCTGCGTTGTCGAACGCTGCCAGCAGCGCGCCGACGTCGTTCCCGTCCACCCGCTGGGTGTACCAGCCGAAGGATTCCCACTTTTCGGTGACCGGTTCGGTGCGGAGCACCGTGTCGGTCTTACCGTCGGCCTGCAGGGCGTTGATGTCCACCATGGCGGTGAGGTTGCCCAGCTGGTGGTGGTGCGCACCCATGGCCGCTTCCCAGGTGGAGCCCTCGTCCAGTTCGCCGTCGGAGAGGAAGTTGAACACCCGGGCGTTCGAGCCCTGGTAGCGCAGTCCCAGAGCCATGCCGACGGCGATGGTCAGGCCGTGGCCCAGGGAGCCGCCGGAGATTTCCATGCCGGGAGTGTAGGTGGACATGCCGGACATCGGCAGCCGGGAGTCGTCCGATCCGTAGGTCTCCAGTTCCTCCACCGGGACGATCCCGGCTTCGGCGAGGGCGGCGTAGTGGCCGATCGCGTAGTGGCCGGTGGACAACAGGAACCGGTCGCGTGCTTCCCAGTGCGGGTCCTCGGCGCGGAACCGCAGCTGGTCCCCGTAGACGGTGGCGAGCATGTCGGCTGCGCCCAGCGCCTGGCCCACGTACCCCTGGCCCTGCACCTCGCCCATGTTGAGGGCGTGGTGCCGGATCCGGTACGCGGCGGCGCTGATCTTCTCCAGCCGTTCCGGAGTCACCGCATTCTGCAGTGCGGGTCCCTGCGGGGCGGCGTCCTGGACGGTATCTGTAGGCATTGCTTGCTCCGTGGTCGTTTTGTACGTGGTGGTCATTCAGGCGTTGACGGTGTTCGGGGTGCTTTTGGTCGCCTCATCAGCCAGTTCCCGTTCCCGCTTGCCCCAGGTTTCGCGGGTGGCGACGGCCGCCCAGAGGCCGATCAAGGCGTAGGCGCCGAAGAGCAGTGCCGGGCCCATCCAGCCGAAGCTGACGAACAGGAGGGTGGTGATGAACGGGGTGAAGCCGGAGACCATGGCCGAGATCTGGTACGCGAGGCTGGCACCGGACGCGCGGGTCTTGGCCTGGAAAAGCTCGGGGAACCAGGCGCCCTGTGCGCCGGCGAGGGAGTTCTGGCAGACCGCGTAGGAGATCACGATGGTCAGGATGATGGCGATGAACAGGCCGGTGTTGACCAGCAGGAACATCGGAATGGCGAACAGGGCCGCGAAGGCGGTGGACCAGACGTACAGCGGGCGGCGGCCGATGCGGTCCGTCAGGGCAGCCCAGGCCTGGGTGGCGACAATGCCGATGGCGGAGGCGATGCTCAGGGCGACCAGGGTCTGGGTCTTGTCCGCGAGGTGCTGGCTGTTGATGTAGGAAATCATGTATGTGATCGAAACGGCGTAACCGGCGGTCTCGGCGATGCGCAGGCCGATGCCCTTGACGATGTTGCGCCAGTCCGTCTTGATGACCTCCACGATGGGTGCCTTGACGATGGTGCCGCTGTCCTTCACCTCATCGAACACGGGGGACTCGGGAACCTTGGAGCGGATGATCAGGCCCACGATCACCAGCACGATGCTGGCCAGGAACGGGATGCGCCAGGCCAGTTCGTTGCCCAGGCCGGCGCTGGCCAGGAAGGTCAGGTTGGCCAGGAGCAGGCCCACCGGGAAGCCGGCCTGGACGATGCCGGTGTACTTGCCCTTGGCCTTCCACGGCGCGTGCTCGTAGCTCATCAGGATGGCGCCGCCCCATTCCGCGCCGAAGGCGAGGCCCTGGACGATGCGGACGAAGACGAGGAGCGCGGGGGCGAGGAGGCCGACGGCTGCGTAGGTGGGGAGCAGGCCGATGGCGAAGGTGGCCAGCCCCATCAGGATCAGCGAGGAGACGAGGACCGGCTTGCGGCCCACTTTGTCACCCAGGTGGCCGCCGATGATGCCGCCCAGGGGGCGGGCGGCGAAGCCGACGCCAAGGGTGGCGAAGGAGGCGAGGGTCCCCGTGACGGGATCGCTCCCGGGGAAGAAGGCGGTGCCGAAGTACAGTGCGGCAGCGGTGCCGAAGCCGATGAAGTCATAGGTCTCGATGACGGCCCCCACGCCGGATCCAATGGCAACTCGCCTGGCGTCCTTGGTGCCGTGGACCGGACCGCGCATGGTCAGAGCATCTTTGCTCATGGTGGTTCCCTTTCGAAGAGCGGCTGCAGAACGACGGCCGCTGTCGACTGTTAACAAACTGGATATGCTCCAGTGTGACCCACATCATTCTCACTGTCAACAGTCGACTTTGGGAGTTGACTGTTGACAGTTAACGAAGATACTGTGGTGCCCATCACTACAGCCCGGCACGACCCAGAGGATCAATGATGTTCCATTCCAGACTTGGATGCTCATCCATCAGCTTCCGGCACCAGGACCTGGCCAGTGCGCTCCGCACCATGAAGGGCCTGGGCTTTGAGGAAATCGACCTCGGTGCCCTGCCCGGCGTCTGCGACCACGTTCCGTACGGGCTGGATGCCGCTGCCGTCGAGGCGGTGTCGGCCGAAGTCAACACGTCCGGGCTCCGCGTCCGTTCCGTGAACGGCGACATCGGGGACCTGAACAGGGTGCTCGACGCCGATGCGCAGGCAGCGCGGGAGCGCCACCTGGACGCCCTGCTGACCTTGTCCGCCAACATCGGTGCGAAGGCACTGGTTCTGCCGTGCGGCGCTTTGGGCCACACCCCGGTCCGGAGCGTTGAGGAGGACTTGGACCTCGTCGCCGCCCAGCTCACTGGTGCCGGGCGGCGGGCGGCGGAGTTCGGCGTCGAACTTTGGACCGAATCCCTGCACTTCCTGCGCTTCTGCTGGAACCTGGAACGCGCGGGACTGCTTGCGGACCGGCTGGCAGGATCCGGCGTCGGAATCGTCATGGACTTCAGCCACATCGTGGCCTCCGGCGAGGACATCCAGGCCTACCTGGACCGGAACCGGGGCCGCATCAGCCACGTCCACCTCCGCGACGCCGTGCCGGGGAACATCAACCTCAGCATCGGCAACGGGGACGCCGACTTCGCCGGCGGCCTGAAGCGGCTTGCCGCGGATGGCTACGCCGGCCACTTCTCCCTCGAGCTGGAAACCCGGGACGTCACCAATGACGAACGCCCCGCCGCCGCCGCCAAGGCAGCAAGCTTCATCACCGACCTTCTCTAACACCATCGACTGCTCCGCAGATGTCGTTTTGACGCCTCATAACGACAAATACGTAGCAATCGATCCACAAAAACACATTCAAGGAGCACCATCATGACCACCATCCAGCGCACCGCCGTCCTCACCGGAGCCACCTCCGACCGCGGCATCGGCATCACCACCGCCCGCCGCTATGCCCGTGAAGGCTGGGGCATCGTCATCCTTGACCTCGACGGCGAAAAGTCCGCCAAGGTCGCCGCTGAAATCGGCAACGAATTCAACGTCCCCGCCTTCGGCCATGAGATCGACGTCGCCAACGAAGCCTCTGTCATCGCCGCCCAGGCCGCCGTCGCCGCCGAAGTCGCAGCCGGCAACCTCCCGCCCGTCGGCGCCCTGGCCAACATCGCCGGCATCACCTCGCCCGTCCCGTTCCTGGAGACCACCCTTGAGCTGTGGCACAAGGTCATGGACGTCAACGCCACCGGCACCTACCTGGTGACCAAGGCGTTCCTGCCGGACATGATCGAAAACGGATGGGGCCGGATCGTCAACATGTCCTCCGTCTCCGCCCAGCGCGGCGGCGGCGTCTTCGGCAAGGTCCCCTACTCCGCGGCCAAGGCAGCCATCCTGGGCTTCACCAAGGCCCTGGCCCGTGAACTGGGCACCACCGGCGTTACCGTCAACGCCATCACCCCCGGCGCCGTGGACACCAACATCCGCGTGGGCAGCACCGAGGAACAGGAAGCCGCCATCAACGCCGGCATCCCGCTGGGCCGCAACGCCACCACCGAGGAAGTTGCTTCCGTCATCACCTTCCTGTCGTCCGAGGACTCGGCCTACCTGACCGGCACCACCGTTGACATCAACGGTGGAAGCCACATGCACTAGCAGCCACCTGCCACCAGTCACCACCCACAGCCCCAGCACTGACAGAACCCCGGACGCCGGAGAACCTCCCATGACCAAAATCTTCAACGACCCCTCAGAGTTCGCCGAGGAGGCCCTGGCAGGCTTCTGCGACGTCCATTCGGACCTGGTCCGCCAGGTCCCCGGCGGTGCCGTCCGCCGCTACCGGCCGGCGCGGCCCAAAGTCGCCGTCCTTGCCGGCGGTGGTTCCGGCCATTACCCGGCCTTCGCCGGAATCATCGGCACGGGCTTCGCCGACGGCGCGGTGGTGGGCAACATCTTCACCTCGCCGTCCGCCCAGCAGGCCTACTCGGTGGCCAAGGCCGCAGAGTCCGGGGCCGGCGTCGTGTTCACCTACGGCAACTACGCGGGTGACGTGATGAACTTCGGCATGGCCAGCGAGCGCCTGGCCGCCGAGGGCATCGCCGTGGAGAACGTCCTGGTGACGGACGACATCGCCAGCGCGCCGCCGTCGGAATCCGCCAAGCGCCGCGGCATTGCCGGTGACTTTACGGTCTTCAAGGTGATGGGTGCGGCCGCCGAGCGGGGCGACAGCCTGGCCGAGGTGGTCCGTCTGGGCCGCAAGGCCAATGACCTCACCCGCACCATCGGCAGCGCGTTCGCCGGGTGCACCTTCCCCGGCGCCGAATCACCGCTGTTCACGCTCCCGGACGGACAGATGGGCCTGGGCCTGGGCATCCACGGCGAGCCCGGCCTCCACGACACGGACCTTCCGTCCGCCAAGGAGCTGGGACGGGAACTGGTGGCCCGGGTTCTCTCCGAGACCCCCGCCAACGCCGGCAAGCGGATCGCCGTCATCCTCAACGGCCTGGGATCCACCAAGCACGAGGAGCTCTTCGTCCTCTGGGGAACCGTGGCACCGCTGCTCCGCGCCGCCGGCTACACCCTGGTCATGCCCGAAGTGGGCGAACTGGTCACCAGCCTTGACATGGCCGGCGTCTCGCTGACGGTGACGTGGCTGGACGAAGAACTGGAACCGCTCTGGACAGCTCCGGCAGAAACCCCTGCCTACCGCCGGGGCGCCGTGACCACGCCGGCGGGCGCTGCCGCCGGGGAAGAAGCGTCCGACGGCGGTGCCGCCGACGCTGGTTTCGCCGCCACGGAGGCCTCCCGCGAGTACGCGGCCGCCTGCGTTGACGCTATTTATGCCGCGCAATCCTCCCTGCACGGGGCGGAGGAACGCCTGGGCCGGATGGACGCCATCGCCGGCGACGGCGACCACGGCCGCGGCATGGTGCGGGGCGTGGATGCGGCAGCCGGGGCTGCTGCCGACGCACTCAGCCGGGGCGCGGGCGCAGGCGATGTCCTTGCCGCGGCCGGAGATGCCTGGGCGGACAAGGCGGGCGGAACATCGGGTGTGCTGTGGGGGGCAGGCCTGCGGGCCTTCGGCGAAACGCTGGGCAACTCTTCCGCGCCTGAACCCCAGGGCCTCGCGGCAGCCGTCACCGCGTTCGCGGAACGGATCGTCCAGCTGGGCAAGGCCGAAACCGGGGACAAGACCATGGTGGACGCCCTGCTGCCCTTCGCCTCCGGCTTCGCACGCCGCCTGGCCGGCGGCGTGGAGTCCGGCCGGGCCTGGCAGGAAGCCGCCCAGGAAGCGGCTGCAGCGGCGGAAGCCACGGCGGACCTCCTTCCGCTTAAGGGCCGGGCACGCCCCCTCGCCGCGAAGAGCCTGGGCACCCCGGACCCGGGCGCCACGTCCCTGGCGATGGTCTTCGCCGTCATGGGACCGCACTTCACCACCTCAACCGCGAGCGCAGCCGCACCGGCGGGAGCAAAGCAATGACAACGGAAGGACACACCATGGGGCTGCGGCTCATAGTCGGCGCGGATGAAGCCGGCGTGGACTACAAGGACAAGGTCCTCGCGGACCTGCGGCAGGATCCGCGCGTCAGCGAAGTCATCGACATCGGGGTCAGCCGAAGTGACGCCCCGGACGACTTCACCAGGCCGTACCCGTATGTCGGCATCACCGCCGGGGAAATGATCCGGGACGGCGCAGCGGACCGCGCCATCCTCTTCTGCGGCACCGGAATCGGCGTGGCCATCGCCGCGAACAAGGTGGAGGGAATCCGCGCCACCGCCGCGCACGACTCCTTCTCGGTGGAACGCTCAATCCTCTCCAACGACTGCCAGGTGCTCACCATGGGCCAGCGTGTCGTGGGGATCGAGTTGGCCCGCCGGCTGGCGAAGGAGTGGATCGGCTACACGTTCGATCCGTCGTCGGCGTCAGCCGGCAAAGTGAAGGTCCTTACCGACTTCGAGTCCTGCTAGCCGGACACCCGGGGGAATGCCATGAAGCCCTACCCCTCTTCCAGCTGGACCCGGCTGATCGGCGTTCCGGTGGAGATCCGCCGGAACTGCACCCTGGTCCGGGCCGGCGTGGTGGATGACGCCATGCCGAACCCCGCTGCCCTGTGGCTGGCCGCCGACGCCGCCGGCCACAGGGAGCTGTTCACCGCCGCCGAGGGGTACCAGGTGTGGATCCAGCCCCGGATGCGGGCGGCGCTGCGGGTCAGCCCGCCAGCTTCGCCCGCAGCCCCGCGATAATGACATCCAGCCCAAAATCGAAGGCGTGATTGCCGCGTTCCGATGGCGGGCCGGAAAAGCCCAACGCACGCTTCAACGCGGGATAACCGTCGGCCGGGGGGTCCCAGACGACCTCCGGGGCGGCAAGGTCGAGTGCCGCGCCCAAGGCAAAGCTGTCAATGGTCGAAATCGCCGCCACCACGTCCCGGCCCCTGAAACCCGCGGCTTCCAGCGCAAGTGCGAGGTCCTCATAGAGCCCGATGACTTCCGGGTCGGTGATGGACTGCAGCACCATCAGGGGTGCCAGCCGCGGATGCCGGGCGAACGCATCCCTGTACGCGCGGATGAGGACCCGCAGCGCCGCTTCCCAATCCTGGTGGTCCACCGGCGGATACGGTTCCTCGGTAATGATCCGGTGCCTCAACAGTTCCAGAATCTCGTCCCGGCCGCTGACATGGTTGTAGATGGAGGACTGGCTGACGCCAATTCTCTTGGCGAGCTTGGGAAGGCTGAAATCACCGGTCTGGTCCACCAGTTCGAGTGCGGCCGAGGTGAGGGCCTCCACCGAAATCAACGGGAGGGGCGGGCGGCCCATCGGTTCTCCTGACTGCAGCTCTTGGACATCGGGTCCAGCCTAACTGCCGGAAACATTACCCGCCGTCACGGGAAACCTATTGTGCTCCGGACCACTTGGTCCCATACTAAACGAAAGCCTTTCGTTTAAGTGGGCTCCCAGGAAAGGACCACGCCATGCCTGCTACCAAAACCCGACCAAAACCGCCGTCCCCGGACGGCGCACTCAAACGCAACGCGCTGGGCACCGGAGGCATCGCCTTCCTGGTGATTTCGGCCGCGGCACCCCTGACAGTGATGGCAGGCGTAGCCCCGGTGGCGATCGGAGTCGCGGGCATCGGCGCCCCGGCCGGTTACCTCCTGGCCGGCATCGTCCTGACCCTCTTCGCCATCGGCTTCATGGCAATGACGCGGCATGTGAAGGCTTCCGGCGGCTTCTACACCTACATCTCGATTTCTTTGGGAAAGACCGCGGGCCTGGCATCAGCCATCCTTGCGATCATCTCCTACAACTGCCTGCAGATCGGCGTCTACGGCCTCTTTGCCGTACAGACGCACGACATGCTGCAGGTCCTCTTCGGACTCGACGTGCCATGGCCCGCGGTCGCCCTTGCCGCCGTCGCTGCCGTCTGGTTCCTGGGATACCGGGGCATCGACGTCGGCGCCAAGGTCCTGGGCGTGCTCCTGGTCGCAGAGACCGGCATCCTCGGCGTCATGGGCGCAGGCATCCTGGGAAGCGGCGGCGCACACGGCATCAGCATGGGATCCTTCAGCCCCGGGCAGGCCTTCGGGCCCGGCGTTCTGGCCATCCTGGGCATCTGCTTCGCCGCATTCATGGGGTTCGAATCCACCGTGCTGTACCGCTCCGAAGCCCGCGACCCGGATACATCCGTTCCCCGGGCCATGTACATCGCGGTGGGCTTCATGTCCGTGTTCTACGCCTTCATCGTCTGGGCCGTCATCCAGGCGTTCGGGGACGACCAGGTGGTGGAAGCCGCCGGGGAACTGTCCGGCGGGATGTTCTTCCAAACCATCGGGCACTACGTGGGACCCTGGGCAGAAACTGCCATGTACGTCCTGATCGTCACGAGCGTCTACGCCTCACAACTGGCGTTCCACAACGCCATCAACCGCTACGTCTACATGCTGGCAAAGGACGGCATCCTGCCCGCATTCCTGGGCCGGACCCACCACCGGTTCCGCTCGCCGCACCGTGCCGGACAGCTGCAGACCCTGTTGGCGGCCGTGGTCATCACCATCTGCGCCGTCCTCAACGCGGACCCCTACCAGCAGCTCCTGATCTGGGTAAACACGCCGGGGATCTTCGGCATCGTTGGCCTGCAGGGGCTCGTGTCCGTGGCCGCGTTCCTCTACCTCCGCCGGAATCCCTCCGCTGCCCGCAACAAAATCCTTGCCCCGCTCAGCCTGGTCTCCGCCATCCTGCTCTTCGGCGTCGTCCTGCTGATCGCGGTGAACATTGAACTCCTCACCGCCGCGGACCCGCTGACCAACACCATCCTGATCCTGGTAACGCCCGTGGTGTTCGCCGCCGGCCTGCTGGCCGCGCGGTGGGTGCGCCGCCGCCGTCCAGCAATTTTCGACCGAATTGGAAGCTTTGAAACCCATGAATGACATCAACCCGGACCTGATCATCCTCGCCGGCACGGTCCACACCATGGATGAAACGCGCGGCGGGCCCTCAGCACAGGCCATAGCGGTACGCGACGGACGCATCCAGGCGATCGGGACGCGGGACGAGGCCCGCTCCTGGGGTGAATCGGAAGTCATCGATTTTGGCGGGGCGGTCCTCACGCCCGGCCTGGTGGACTGCCACGTCCACCCCGTCATGGGCCTGGACATGACGCGGGGCTGCGACCTCTCCGGCATCACGGACCTCGCCGCCGTCCGCGCACTGCTGCGGGCGGAAGCGGAGGCCACCCCGCCGGGCGGCTGGGTCCGCGGCTGGGGGCTTGATCCCAACGCGTTCGGGTCCGTGCCGCCCCACCGGGAGCTGATCGACGACGTCGTCGGCGGCAGGCCCGCGCTGATCCGCCTGTTCGATGCCCACTCAGCCCTCGCCAGCACGGCAGCGCTGGAACTGGCCGGAATCTCGGGACCACGGCACTTCGACCAGGCCGCAGAAGTGGTCTGCGACGGCAGTGGCAGGCCCACCGGGCTCCTGCTGGAGGCCGCCGCACTGGACCTGGTCCTGACGCTCATGCCGACGGAGACCTTCCAGGAACGGAAGGAGCGGCTGGGCGAAGTCTTCGAGTCCTTCTCCCGCGCCGGCCTGACGGGCATCCATGTCATGGACTGCGGGGAAGGAACCTTGGAGCTCCTTGCGGCCCTCGAAAACGACCTGGCCGCGGCCGGTAGGGGACTGCCGGTGCGGGTGCGGGTATCGCCGTGGTGCATGCCGGGCAGCGGGGACGCCGACTGGCAGCGGCTCGCCGGTCAGGTGGAAAACGTCCGCGGCTCCCGGTGGAAGGTGGCAGGGATCAAGCTGTTCGTGGACGGAACCGTGGATAACGGCACGGCCTGGCTCTTCGAGCCGGATATCTACGGCCAGTCCGTTGCACCTTTTTGGCCGCGTCCGCAGGAGTATGCCCGGGCCGTCAGGTTCTTTGCCGAACGGGCCATCCCCACCGCCACCCATGCCATCGGGGACGCCGGCGTGGCCGCGGTGGTGGCGGCCTTTGAGGATCTTCCGGCGCACATGGCCCGGGCACCGCACAGGATCGAGCATATTGAAACGGTTCCGGACGGCATCATCGAGAGGTTCGCAAAGTCAGGCCTGATCGCCAGCATGCAACCCAGCCATTGCACCCATTACTCCCGCGCGGACCAGACCGACAACTGGTCCACCCGGTTGGGCAAGGAGCGCGCGGACCGCGGCTGGCGGTGCGCGGACCTCCGGTCCGCGGGCGTAACGCTCGCGCTTGGTTCGGATTGGCCGGTGGCGCCGTTTGAACCCCTGCCGATCCTCGCGGACGCCCAGCTGCGGCGGCGGTCCGGCCATACCGACGAGCAGCCGATCGCCCCCGGCCAGGCCCTCAGCGCCCGGCAGGCGCTGGAAGGCTACACCTCCCATGCCGCAAAAGCAGCAGGGGAGTGGGCGGAGGCGGGGTCGCTTGCGGTGGGCAAGCGCGCTGACTTCACGATTTTGGACGTTGATCCGCTGGCCGCAGCGCCTGACGAGCTGGCGCGCGGGCAGGTGCTGGCCACCGTCGTGGACGGGCAGTTGCAGCATCTTGCCGTCGGCGTCACCGGCTAGCTTCCGCCGGGATGGCCCGGCCCCGTTTCCGGGGCTGGGCTTCCAGCCGACCCCTTCCTAGACTGGGACGATGATCACAGTCACCGGAAGTGTGGAAACCAACCTGTCCGCAGAGAAGGCCTTCGCCTTCCTGAGCGAGTTCGAGAACACCAGTGAGTGGGATCCGAACACCCCTGTCATGGATAAGCTCACCCCGGGCCCTGTGGCTGTTGGCCACCGGTACCATGCCGAGTCCGAGTTCCGGGGCAAGCGCCAGTCTCTGGAATACGAAGTCATTGAGCTGACCGCCAACCACATCAAGCTGCGGGGCGAGAACAAAACCGTGACTGCCTTCGACTCGATCGATGTCAGCCCCAACGGGACGGGCTCGGTGGTGAAGTACACGGCGGAGTTCAGCATCAACGGGCCGGCCAAGATCATCCAGCCGCTCCTGAAGCCTGCATTCATGTCCCTGCGCGATCCCGCCCTGAACGGGATCCGGGACAAGCTCAACCAGCTGGCAGCAGCGGGCTGACGGCGGCGAAAAACTCCCGGATTCCGCGGCGCGGGTCGGCTTCCACCCGGACGTCCTCGTCAAGGACCAGCGTGCTCCGCTCCGCGCCGTATTCCGGCCATGCCGGCGGCTGGGGCCGTCCGTCGCGGGCAAAGGATGCCCAGGCGAGGCTCATGGTATCTCCCAGTGCCCGGGGAGCCAGGCCCCTGGTGAGGAAGGCGGCTTCCGGAGCATCAAGGTGCCGGAAGACGAACGGGATCTCCAGCGCGTGGCAGGCGCCGAGCTTCCCGCCCATGGCCGGGCTGCGCCAGGTGAACAGGTAGGCGAAATTCCTTCCGCCGGCTCCGTTCCGGGCCGCGAGGCTCCTGGCATCCAGCAGCCGGTTGCTCGGCTGGCGGTACAGGGAGTCCGCGATCGAGGCCTCCAGCAGTTCCTTGCCGCTGGGTTCCCGGCCCATCACCCCGGCCAGTGCCTCGGCGTAGCCGGATGCTGCGGCCGCCGGCACTCCGCTGCCGGCAAGGGTTGCCGCGGCACGGTCCGGAAAGTCCGGGTCACCGGCAATGGCCGGGCGCATTTCGACGGCGAACGAACCCTCGTTGAGGTTGGTCCCGATCAGCAGGTCCACCCCGCCATTGAGTCCGTTGCGGATACTTTCCAGCGGCGGAGCGGGAAGCGACGGTGTCCCGGCCGTCGGCTGGAACGGCAGCGGGACTGCGAAGGATTCAGCGGCAAAACGCCGCTCAAGGTCCTGCTGCGCGGCCAGCAGCCGCTCCACCGGGAGCGTGAGCAGTTCGGCGGCGGAGGACGGCGACAAGCGGCACAGCTCGAGGAAGAGCGAGCTCACGCGTGCCGAATCCTCCGGGCGGCGGCAGCGTTCGGCGGTGCCGCTCTGCATGATGGCCCGGCGGAAGAGGCCTTCCGACGCCGGCATCCCCAGCAGGGTGCCGACGGCTGCGGCGCCTGCTGACTCGCCGAAGACAGTCACGTTCTCCGGGTCGCCCCCGAACGCCACGATGTTGTGCCGGATCCAGCGCAGTGCCGCCAGCTGGTCAAGCAGGGCAAGGTTCGATGAGTCCGCGAACTCCGGGCCCAGCAGTTCCGCCAGATGCAGGAAGCCCAGGGCGCCAAGCCGGTAGTTGATGCCAACCACCACTGCGCCGGCCGCCGCGGCGAGCCGGGCGCCGTCGTACATGCCGTCACTGTTGGCGCCCATGAGGAAGGCGCCGCCGTGGATCCAGACCATCACCGGCCTCGCCGGACCATCCGTGCCCGGCGTCCAGATGTTGAGGTTGAGGCAGCCCTCCTCGCTCCAGCTGCGCGGCAAAGTTCCGGGCGGGGCGGGTGACTCGGGGTTCTGGGGTGCCGCGGGTCCGGGAACGGTGCAGTCCAGCACTCCGTCCCAGGGCGGAACCGGCGCGGGCGGGCGGAACCGGTTGGTGCCCGATACCGATGCGGCGTAGGGGATGCCCAGGAAGCGGTGGACCGTTGTCCCTTCGGCCTGCAAGGAATTCCCCTGCAGGGACCCGGCCGGGGTGGAGAGGCGCGTCATGTTGCCAGAGTAAGGCCTCCGCACAGGTAGGCTGGCATCACCGTTCGGCAGTGGGCGGCCGCAATGTTGTGGCTTTTAACCAATGTCCGGGAGGTAAGACCGGTGCACAATCCCGGCGTCCCCGAAGACGGGGACTTCGCAGACGTTGCCCTCCATCTCCAGGAGTCGTTCCTGCAGAACCCTGAGGTCGAGGCGTTCCTTCAAGGTCTGGCAACCTATGCCGCGACCCGGCTCGGCTCTGCGGACCATCCCTGCTGCTGTGAAATCACGGTAATGCGGCCCAAGAAGCCGGCGGCGACTGCCGGCAGCAACCCCGGCCTGGGGATGGCCCGGCTGGAGTCCACATACGGGGACGGCCCGGGACTGACGGCCATGCGGACGGCCGGCACTGTCCTGGTTCCGGACCTGCGGCGGGAGCAGCGCTGGACGGAGTACGTCCGGGCTGCACGCAGGCAGGGGTTCCTCTCGGTGCTGAGCATCCCGGCCGTGCTTGAGGAGGACGCCCGGGGTGTCCTGACGTTCTATTGCCCGCAGCCTGTTGACGTTGGCAGTGGCGGGATCAACATGGCCGAAGGGTTTGTGCGGCAGGCCTCCAAGGGACTGAAACTGGCGCTGCGCATGCTGAAACTTGAGGAAACCAAGGAAGGCATGAGCGCTGCCATGCAGACGCGGACGGTGATCGACCTGGCCACGGGCGCGATCATGGCGCAAAACCGGTGCAGCCAGGCGGCAGCCTTCAAGCTGCTGCGCGACGCCTCCAACAGCAGGAACATGAAGCTCCGCGAAGTTGCTGCCGCCGTGGTCGAATCCGTGGCCGGCGCCACGGACACCTTCACCTACTTCGACGAGTAAGGCCCCTTGCAGTCAGGGTCACGCTGTTCCGGCTGCAAAAGGACAAGGTCGGAGTCGCTGAGCGGAGCGCGGAGCGGAAGGCCCTCGGTAGCGCAGTGTTCGTTTACCGCCTGGGCCAAGGCATCCCGCTCCTTCGGCGACAGGGTGGCCTCGCCGGCGCAGTAGTCGCGAATGAGTTGTTCGGAGGCATCCCCGCCCAGTGCGACAAACTCCATCCACAGCTGCGCGAGGTCCAGCCCATGTTCCTTGATGACAGCGGCCGTGAGGGCCTGCTGGTCCAGGTCATCCATCGTCCCGTCCTAGGCTCGTCGTGGACTCGTACAGTTGGGATTCGGAGCGGGACCCGGGGCGGATGGGAGCCGTGCGGATTAATTCCTGCTGGAAGGATGGAGCCATGGCCCTGAGCGCATACCCGGTCCGGCGGTTGGGAGAAGACCCCGGAAACATGCTGGACCGCTCGCGCTGGCCAGCGGTCCTTCCGCCGGTTTTGCAGGTCCTCGACCAGGGCCTCGACCTCGGCCCAGCCACCATCCTGGTAGGCGGGAACGGCTCGGGAAAATCGACCCTGGTGGAAGCGGTGGCCCTCGCCTACGGGCTCTCGCCCGAGGGCGGGTCCACGGGTGCCCGCCACGTTACGCGGCGCAGCGAATCCATCCTTGGCGACCATCTCCAGCTCATCCGGAACGCGGGAGCAACCCGCCGCGGCTATTTCCTCCGGGCTGAGACCATGCACGGCTTCTACACGTACCTGGAAAACAACCCCAGCACCTCCAGGCCGGACATCCCCTTCCATGACATGTCCCACGGCGAGTCCTTCCTGCAGCTGGCAGCCGACAGGTTCGCCGGGCCCGGCCTGTGGGTACTGGACGAACCGGAATCCGCCTTGTCCTTTTCCGGTTGCCTGGGCCTTCTGTCCGTCCTCAAGGAACGCCTCGCAGACGGGAAATCGCAGGTGCTGATGTCCACCCATTCCCCTTTGTTGGCGGCGCTTCCCGGGGCCACCATCCTTGAGGTCGGACCTTGGGGACTCCGGGCCCGGTCCTGGGAGGAACTGGAACTCGTCGCCGCCTGGCGGAGCTTCATGGACTCACCCGAACGGTACCTCCGGCACCTTTAGGCCCGGGAGGACCTTCGCCCCTAGGCAGTTGAGCGGCCCTGGCGGTCAACTTGAGTGTCGGGAACAGGCGTTTCAACAGGAGGCGGAGACGATGGGCGGATGCGACGTTTGCGGCAGCAGCGAGGGCCGGATGTTCACAGTCAGCATGGGGAACCAGAGCGGCACGTTCGACAGCTTCGAGTGCGCAATCCACATGATGGCTCCTGCCTGCGAGCATTGCGGCTGCCGGATCCTGGGCCATCCCGTGGAAAGCGAAGCGGGCATCTATTGCTGCCTGCACTGTGCCAGGGAGGCGGGAAACCCGCACCGGGCGGCCCAGCCGGAGCATTCAACCGTGGCCGTACCGGCGCAGGGCACTTCCACCGGCCAGGGCCGGCAGTGACGGCAAGCGCGGACCAGGAAAAGAGGAACTGTGGCCGGTAGCGGTACTTTCCGGATAGTGGTGGGCGTGGACGGTTCCGAGCAGTCACGCACCGCAATGGACTGGGCGGTTGAGGAATCCAGGCTGCGCACAGGCGAAATCCAGGCCCTGACGGCCTGGAATTTCCCTTATGTCAGCGACGCCATGGGCACAGCCTGGGACTACGACATCTTCCAGAAAGACGCCCAGGCCATCCTCGAAGCTGAGCTGGAACGCGTCAAGGACCGGGGCGTGGCCATCACCGGCCGCATCGTGGAGGGCAACCCGGCCTCGGCGCTGATTGATGCGTCCCGCGATGCGGACCTGGTGGTGGTCGGCTCCCGCGGCCATGGCGGGTTCACTGGAATGCTGCTCGGGTCGGTCTCCCACCAGACCATCCATCACGCGCACTGCCCCGTCCTGGTGATCCGGGAACCGGACACGCACTGACGGAGGCACACTTCCGCCTTTCGGTGAATGGAATGTGCGGTCCCGTGATTCTGCGGGCGCTGCGACGCTTGCAAAATGGACTTGATTCGGATTGCACCCCGGTGCCGGGTGATTATCGATAATGACTGGGCCGGCGACCCTGACGGCCTTCTTGCACTGGCCCACCATGCGTTGTCGCCCGCCAACAGGATCGTCGGCGTCACCAGCTCCCTGACCAACCCGATGTTCGGGCCGCCCGAGGGGATGGCCCATCGGGGCGCTGGTCTTGCCGGGGAGCTGCTCCGGGTGCTGGAGCACCCCGAATCTGCGGTGCATGCCGGGCCGGACAGCCCCTTTACCGGGCAGCCGAGGAACTCCGCTGCGGCGGACGCGATCATTGGCGCCGCCAGGGCCGCGGGTGGGCTGCCCCTGATCCTGGTGTGCGCCGGTCCCCTCACCAATGTTGCCGATGCACTCCTGCTGGATCCAGGCATTGCCCCGTTGCTGACACTGGCCTGGGTGGGTGGAGCTGCCCGGAACAACGAGGAGTACAACTACTGCACGGATCCCGCCGCTGCGGACTTCGTACTGTCACACCAGGAACTGGCGGTCTGGCAGTTCCCCGCCGAAACGTACCGGCAGGTGGTGGCCTCGGTTGCGGAACTCGACCACGCCTTCAGGAATGGGGGACCTGCCGGCGAGTGGCTGTGGAAGCACTTCAACAGCCTTCACGTGCCGGACTTCGTGAAGTTCGGGCCGCTGTGGTGCCTCGGCGACAGCGCACCCCTGGTGGTGACCGGCCTGGACGACGTCACCTCGGCGTTCACCGAAACGGCTACGGGGCCGTCCCGCCGGACCTACACCTCGGTGGATACGCGGCTGATCATGGCGGACTTCCTCGCGAAGCTGCGGCTGCATCAGTAGCAGGCAAGGACAATGGCCCGGACCTCCAAGGGAGGTCCGGGCCATTCGCTGTTGTCAGGCCGGCTGCGCAGCCCCGGCCAGGGTGTGCTCCCGGGCAAAGCTGCCCAGCCAGTGCGCACTTTCCTTCGGCGTGCGTTCCTGGGTTGTCCGGTCGACGGCGATCAGGCCGAACTTGGGCCGGTAGCCGAAAATCCACTCGAAGTTGTCGAAGGCCGTCCAGGCGATGTAGCCGCGCACGTCGATGCCGTCGGCAAGGCAGGAGGCCACGCCGTCGACCGCTGCCTTGAGGTAGGAAACGCGCTGGGTGTCATCCTCGGTGGCCAGCCCGTTCTCGGTCACGACGACCGGGATGCCGGCGATCCGGTGGGCCTCGCGGATGGTGGCCTCCAGGGCCTGCGGATAGATTTCCTCACCCATCTGGTTGGTGGGCACTCCTTCCGGCGCCGGGGCGTGGCCGTCCGGGCCATAGACGGTCCGGCCGTAGGTCTGGATGCCCACGAAGTCGTCCCCCCGCGATGCCTCCAGGAACCGTTCGTTGACGTCCCGGCGCACCCGGGCTGCCAGTTCTTCGCCGCCTGGGATGGCCTGGATGTCAGAGTTGGCGAGCGTCCATCCCACCGGGAGGTCGGCGCGGTGCGCCTTGATGGCTGCAGTGGCGGCGCGGTGTGCAGCCAGTTTCACCTGGAAGCCCTCCTCCGTGGAGCAGAACTGGAAGGGGGCCACAGCCGCTGCGTCGATGCCCAGGCGCTCCGCGGCCGCGGCCCATACGGGCACGGTTCCGCGGTTCTCCGGCGCTTCGCCGCCGATGCCAAAGGACTCCAGCAGCCAGGGCAGGTTGGGCTCGTTCAGGGTGCAGGCGACGCCGATCAGGTCACCCAGGTGCGACATCACCCGTCCGCAATAGCGCGCGAAGAGTTCCGGGGTTTCCGGGGATTCCCAGCCGCCGCGGCGCAGGAGCCACAGGGGTGACGTGAAGTGGTGGAAGGTGACCACGGGAGCCAGGCCATGGTCGCGGCATGCCTCCAGGACCCGCTTGTAGTGGTCCAGTTCGGCCACGGAAAAGTGGCCTTCCTCCGGTTCGACCCGGGCCCACTCAATGGAGAAGCGGTAGCTGGTGAAGCCGAGGCCGGCGATCAGTGCGATGTCCTCCCGGTAATGGTGGTAGTGGTCCACCGCATCCCCGGAGGGCTCGGCGAAGATCGTCCCGGGCAGGTGCTCCAGGAACCAGGTATCGCTGTTGACGTTGTTGCCTTCCACCTGGTGGCCTGCGGTGGCCACGCCCCAGAGGAAGTCGCGGGGGAACGGGTTGGTCATGGGGTTCCTTTCGTGATGGACGCGCTCGGCGTCCCAGGCTTCGCTGCCTTCCCCTCCATCCTGTCGGCCGGCGTGACCGCCGCCACAATACCTTTTCAATCAATGACATTGTCATGTTTGGTGCAGGCAGCCCCGGCTGATTCTTGAAGGGAGCCGGGCACCTCCGGCCCCACTGATTTCTTTCCGTTGCAGTCATAGAAGAATGCGAAGGCGCAGCACATGAAACTCCTGACTACCACCGCACGCGGCAGCGCTGCCGTCCTGACCGGTGCCTTGCTGATCGGCTCCCTGGCCGCCTGCGGCGGCGGATCCAGCCAGGCCTCCGCCAAAGCCGATACCAGCAGCATCACGCTGGCCATCGACAGCGACTCGGCCTCCTTCGGCTACGACCCGTTGCGCGTCTCCGCAGCGCAGCGCCAGTTCTTCGAAGGCCTCTACGACAGCCTCATGACGCTGCAGCCGGACGGTTCCACGGGACCAGGCCTGGCCAAGGAGTTCAGCTACAACGCGGACAAAACAGTCCTGACGCTGACCCTCAAGGACGACGTCACGTTCACGGACGGCTCCAAGCTCGACGCCGCACTGGTCAAGGCCAACCTGGACCGCCGCTCCGATCCCGCACTGAGCGCCTACTCGGCCGTCGCCAAGGGCGGCGCGCAGGAAATCACCTCGGTGGACGTGGTGGGCCCCACCCAGGTGTCCCTGACGTTCGCCAAGCCGCAGCCGGGATTCGAAAAGAACCTGGCCTCCACCACCGGGATGATCGTGGGAAAGAACGGTGTCACGGACACCGCCAGCCTGGCGGCCACCCCTGACGGTTCCGGCCCGTACACCCTGGACCCCTCCACGGTGAAGGGCAACAAGTACGTAATGGTGAAGAACGACAAGAGCGCCGACGCATCCAAGTACGCCTATAAGAAGGTGGTTTTCAGTGTGGTGCTGGACCCGCAGGCCCGGGCCAACGCCCTCGTGTCCGGCCAGGCGGACGTGGCCATGCTGACCTCGAACACGGTTGACTTCGCCAAGTCGAAGGGCGTCGGCGTCACCCAGATCGGCGGCACCGTCAACACCATGATCTCCTTCGACAAGATCGGCAAGACCGCCCCGGCGTTCGCCCAGGAGAAGGTCCGGCAGGCCATCCAGTACGCCATCAACCGCCAGGCCCTGGTGGACGCACTGCACAAGGGTGATGTCCCGGCCTGGAACGCCCTCCCCAAGGATTCGGCGGGCTTCACCAAGGACCTTGAAATCGAGTTCGCGTACAACCCGGACAAGGCCAAGAGCCTGCTGGCCGAGGCCGGCTACCCCAACGGCTTCGAGTTCACCATCATCGCCGGCGCCCAGACCCAGACGGACTTGCAGGCCGTCCAGAAGGACCTCGCCGCCGTCGGCATCACCATGAACGTGAAGATGGCCGCGTCAACGGACGAAGCCTTCGCCGCCGTCGCCACCACGCCCCTCGGCTATGCGCCGCTGAACTGGGACAACCCCGTCGGCGTGATGTACGGCGTGGTCCTCAACGGCTTCACCAACGTCCAGAAGGCCACCGATGACCAGCTCAGCGCCGCCACCGGCGAACTGGCCGCAGCCAAGGACGACGCCGCCGCCAAGGCAGCCGCCACCAAGCTGAACACCCGCCTGGTGGAGTCCGGCTGGATGATCCCGCTGTACGAGGCCCTCACCAACCAGGGCTACAACACCAAGAAGGTGGCCCCGGTGAAGTTCGCCGGCACCAACGCCTACCCGCTCCTTTCGTCCTACACCCCGGCGAGCTAACACCCGCACCATCCCGCCGGGTGCTCCCCGCCAAGGGGAGTGCCCGGCGGGACGGGCCTGACCGATGGAGGTCACCATGGCACTATTCATCACTAAGCGCCTGCTGATGGCGCTGGCCACCGTGCTGGTGGTTGCGGTGCTGGCATTCCTGCTGGTGCACGCAATGCCGGGCAGCCCCGGGGCCGTGTCCCTCGGCGCCGGCGCCTCCCAGGAAGCCATCGACGAGGTCAACCAGCGGCTGGGCTGGAACGACCCGCTCCTCACTCAGTTCTTCACCTGGCTCGGTTCCGCGGTCCAGGGCGACCTGGGCATCTCGCTCATCGATGGCCGCTCCGTCAGCGCGGACTTGGCGAGCCGGTTGCCTGTCACCGCCTCCCTTGCCGCCGGTGCCACCATCCTCAGTGCCGTCCTGGGCATCGCCCTTGGCGTCACCGCGGCCGTCCGCGGGGGACTGCTGGACCAGGCCATCGGCGGCTTCGTCGGCCTCCTGGTTGCCCTGCCCGCGTTCTGGGTGGGCGTCCTCTTCGTCTACCTCTTTGCCGTCCAGTCCTCCATCTTTCCCGCCACCGGCTACGTCCCGTTCGAGGTCTCCCCGCAGGACTGGGCGCTGTCCCTGGCGCTGCCGGTGATCACCCTGGCCGTGGGCGGTGCGGCGTTCATCGCCCGGCAGACCAGGGCCTCCATGCTCGAGGCCCTGCAGCAGGAGCACATCCGAACGCTGCGTGCCACGGCCACCCCCACCTGGAAGATCCTCTACGTCCACGCCCTGCGCTACGCCAGCCTGCCCATCGTGGCCGGCATCGCCCTGCAGTTCATCGGCCTGTTCGGCGGCTCCGTCATCGCCGAGCAGCTGTTCGCCATGCCCGGCCTGGGCCAGGCCGTCCAGACCTCGGTCAGCACCCATGACGCCCCCGCCGTCCAGGGCGTGGTGGTCATCGCCACCGTGGTGGTGGTCGCCGTCAACCTGGTGCTGGAGCTGGCCACCAAGTTCCTCGACCCGAAGTTGCGTGCCTCATGATCCCTTCAATGGCTCCGGCCCCCGCAGACCAGGCAGAAACCACGACGGCGGCAGCGGCTCCCGCGCGCAACGCCGGCAGGGCGGCCATCACCAGATTTTCCCGGCACCGGTTGTTCACCTCGCCCAGCGCCGTAGCCGGCCTCGTCTGGCTCGCCGCGCTCGTCACCGCGTCGCTGACCGCACCGCTGTGGCTGCCCTTCAAAACCGAGGACCAGGACTTCACTGCCGTCCTCTCCGGCCCCACCGCCGCGCACTGGCTGGGAACCGATGAACTGGGCCGCGACATCCTCAGCCGCATCTTCGCCGCGGCGGCCGGCACCCTCGGGACCTCAATGCTCACGGTCATTGTCGGCGTCACACTTGGCACCATCCTGGCCATGGCTGCCGCCGGTGCGGGTGAACGGACCGAAGGCGTGATCAGCCGGGTCACCGAGGTCATGATGTCCCTGCCGGGCACGGTGATCATCCTGGCCGTGATCGGCGCGGTGGGAACCAACATCCCCGTGGTCATGGCCATTCTTGGCATCCTGATGTCCGCCGGCATCTACCGGGTAATCCTGGGCCAGGCCAAGTCGCTGCAGTCCCAGCTCTATGTGGACGCCGCCAAGGTGGACGGCGCCAGACCGCTGCGCATCAGCCTCCGCCACGTCCTGCCCGGGCTGGCCAACACCATCGTGGTCCAGGCGGCACTCATCTTCGCCGTCGGCATGCTCATCCAGGCCGGCCTGGCCTTCATCGGCTTCGGGCCGCCCATCCCGCAGCCCAGCTGGGGCGGCATGATCCAGGGCGCCTCCCAGCACGTCTACGACGCCCCCTGGATGATGGTCCCCACCGGTGCCGTCCTGGCCCTCACAGTCCTGTCCGCCAATGCCATCGGCAACGCCCTGGGCAAGGCCCCCAACGCCGCCGCGCCGCACCTGCCCTCGGCTGCCGCACGCCGGCAACGCGCCAAGGCAGTCGCAGCCATCGCGGCAGCCGCCCCCGTCCATGCCACGGACGACGGCGCCCTTGGCGGACGCGCAGCCAGGGGGACGCTCAGCGTCCGCAACCTCTCGGTCGGCGTCGACAATGGCGTCCGGCTCGTCACCGACGTCTCCTTCGACGTCGAACAGGGCACTGTCCTGGGCCTGGTGGGGGAGTCCGGTTGCGGCAAGACCATGACCGCGCTGTCCCTGCTCGGACTGCTGCCCTCCGGCGTCTCCGTCACCGGCGGACAAATCCTCTGGAACGGCAGGAACCTTGCCGCCACCACGGACAAGGACATGGAATCCGTCCGCGGCCGCGAGATCGCCCTGATCAGCCAGGAACCCATGCGCGCCCTGGACCCGATGTTCACCGTCGGCTACCAGCTCACCGCCACCATCCGCCGGCTCCGCGGAATGGGCAAGGCCGAGGCCCGCAAGGAAGCGCTCAGCCTGCTGGAGAAGGTGGGCATCGTTGATGCTGCACGGATCCTGAAGACCTATCCGCACCAGATCAGCGGCGGCATGGCGCAGCGCGTGGCGATCGCCCTCGCGCTGTCCGGCAAACCGAAACTGCTGGTGGCGGACGAACCCACCACTGCCCTGGATGTCACGGTCCAGGCCGAGATCCTGTCCCTGCTCCGTGCACTGGTGAAGGACACCGGCATGTCCGTGGTCATGGTCACCCACGACCTTGGCGTGGTGGCGGACATCTGTGACCAGGTAGCCGTGATGTACGCAGGGCAGGTGGTGGAAAACGGCAGGACCGCGGCCATCCTGGACAGCCCCCGCCACCCCTACACGCTGGCCCTGCTGGCCGCGGACCCGCACGCCAACCACGCGGACAGCATGCCTGAGCGGCTTGCCACCATCAGCGGCCAGGTGCCGCAGCCCAAGGACTGGCCCGTCGGGTGCCGGTTCGCCGCCCGCTGCCAGTTTGCCGGCTCCGCCTGCCTCGAACCCGTCCCGCTGCTTCCCTCCGGGGCAGGAGAAGGCCTGGTGCGGTGCGTGAAGGCGGACCAGCTCGCCGTCGAAGGCATGGACTGGCTGGCCACGGACATCCCGGCCTCCCGCCTGCTCGAGGTCAGCCCCCAACAGACGCTACTCACCGAAAAGGACATGGCATGAGCACCGCAGTCACGGAACGCGCCGGTTCCACGCCGGCCACCGCCGTCCCCATGCTTGAGGTCAAGGATCTGGTGGTCCGCTACGGCCGGGGACGGAAGGCAGCCGCCGCACCCGCCGCCGTCGACCGCGTCAGCTTCAGTATCGCCCCCGGTGAAACGGTGGGCCTGGTGGGGGAATCCGGCTCCGGCAAGTCCACCATCGGGAAGGCGATCCTCGGCCTGCAGAAAGTTTCCGGCGGCACCATCAGCTACCAGGGCCGGGACATCACCTCCGCTACCGCCGCCCAGCGCCGGGACCTGGGCGGGGAACT
Source organism: Pseudarthrobacter phenanthrenivorans (assembly GCF_000813845.1). GTDB lineage: Bacteria > Actinomycetota > Actinomycetes > Actinomycetales > Micrococcaceae > Arthrobacter > Arthrobacter phenanthrenivorans_B. The sequence goes on along the minus strand of NZ_JWTB01000007.1, from coordinate 17,778 downwards.
GCGGGCCGTCTTCCAGGACCCCAACTCCTCCCTGAACCCCCGGAACACCATCGGCACCTCCCTGGCCGAACCCCTGCGCCTGCGCGGCATCGCCGCTGCGGAGGCCCGGGTGAAGGCGGAGGACATGCTGGAGCGGGTGGGCCTGCCGCGCGAGGCCGTGGACCGGTACCCGAGCCAGTTTTCCGGCGGCCAGCGCCAGCGCATCTCCGTGGCCCGCGCCCTGATCTGCGATCCCCGGCTGGTGGTTTGCGACGAGGCCGTCAGCGCCCTTGACCTCTCCACCCAGGCGCAGGTCCTCAACTTGCTGGCCGATCTCCGCGACGAGCGGGGCCTCAGCTACCTGTTCATCGCGCACGACATTGCCGTGGTGCAGTTCCTGGCCCAGCGTGTGGTGGTCCTGTACCGCGGCCAGGTGATGGAGAGCGGACCGGCCGCCGCCGTCACCGAAAACCCGCAGCACCCCTTCACCCAGGCCCTCGTGGCCGCCTCACCGGTGCCCCGCCCTGCCGAGCAGGCGGCGCGCCGTGAGGCCCGGGAATCGCTGGGTGTCCGCACGGGTGCCGCCGCCGTGCCTGCGCCCGGGGGCTGCCCCTTCCGGCTCCGCTGCCCGCTGGCCACCGAGCTGTGTGCCACCGAACGGCCGGCGCTGCGCCGCGTTGGCGCGGCGGACGTCGCCTGCCACTACGCCTAGTACCTTTGCCTCCACTTCAGAACGGACCACCTCATCAATGACTTCCACACCCTGGCTCGCCGCCATGATCACCCCCGGGCAGGACTTCGACGGCGCCCCGCGCCTCCGCAAGGAATTCCTGCTTGAGGAGGGCCACGGCGGCGTGGTGAAGGCGACGCTGCGCGCCACCGCCCTCGGTATCTACGAGGCCTGCGTCAACGGCACGCCAGTGGGGGAGGATGTCCTGAGCCCGGGCTGGAGCTCCTACGAGTGGCGGCTCCGGTACCGCACCTACGACGTCACCGCCCTGGTGGGACCCCGCACCGTCGTTGGTGCGGAGCTGGGCAACGGCTGGTACCGCGGCAGGCTGGCGTGGCACGGCATGTCCAACCTCTACGGTTCCGAGCTGGGTTTCCTGGGCCAGCTGGACATCGAGTTCGAAGATGGCCACGTTCAGTCCGTTGGCACCGACGCCAGCTGGCAGGCCGGTCCGTCGGCCACCACTTTCAACGACCTGTACGACGGGCAGACCATCGACGCCCGGAAGGCTGTCCACGGCTGGGCGGAGCCCGGCTTCGCGCCCGGTACTGACTGGACCGGCGTGGGTACCCTGGCGTTCGACGCCGACCGGCTGGCTGAGCCGGTGGGCCCGCCTGTGGTGCGTGCCGGCGTCGTGCATCCCGTGGAAATCTTCACCTCGCCAAGCGGCAAAACGCTGGTGGACTTCGGCCAGAACCTCGTGGGCTGGCTCCGGTTCACCGTCCAGGGGGAGGCCGGGCAGGCCATCACCGTGCGGCACGCCGAGGTGCTGGAGGACGGCGAGCTTGGCGTCCGGCCACTGCGGTCGGCCAAGGCCACGGACACCTTCGTCCTCTCCGGCGGCAAGGACCTTTTCGAACCCACCAAGACCTTCCACGGCTTCCGCTATGCCGAGATCACCGGCTGGCCCGGGGAGCTCACGGAGGAGGACCTCGAAGCCGTGGTGGTCCATTCCGACCTGGAGCGCACCGGTACCTTCGAGTGCTCCAACGGGCTGGTCAACCAGTTGCACCGCAACATCGTCTGGGGGTTGCGGGGCAACTTCCTGGACCTGCCCACCGACTGCCCGCAGCGCGACGAACGGCTCGGCTGGACCGGCGACATCGCCGTCTTCGCCCCCACCGCCGCCTACCTTTACGACGTCAAGGGCTTCCTGCAGGACTGGCTCCTGGACCTGGCAGCCGAGCAGAAGGCGCAGGACGGGCTGGTTCCCATCACCGTGCCGGACGCCCTCAAGTACTGCCCGCAGCCGCCGGAATTCCCGGCCCCGGAGTCGTCGGCGCTCTGGAGCGAGGCGTCGGTCTGGGTGCCGTGGGCGCTCTGGGAAGCGTACGGGGACCTCAGCGTGCTGGCGACCCAGTTCGAGTCAATGGCTGCGCACACCCGCCGCGTGGAGGGCCTACTCTCACCGTCCGGGCTGTGGGATTCCGGCTTCCAGTTCGGCGACTGGCTGGACCCTGATGCCGCGCCGGACCAGCCGTGGGCAGCCAAGGCGGACACCGCCGTCGTGGCCACCGCTTGCATGTACCGGACCGCGCGCCTCACCGCGCAGACGGCCGGACTCCTGGGAAAGCACGACGACGAGGCCCACTTCGAGGCGCTCGCCGCCCGGGTGCGGGCAGCCTTCGCCGAACACTACGTGGGTGCCGCTGGCACCATCCGCAGCGACTGCACCACCGTCTACGCACTGGCCATCGCCTTCGACCTCCTGGCCACCACGGAGTTGAGGGAGTTTGCCGGCAACCGGCTGGCGCAACTGGTGCGGGACAACAACTACAGGGTGTCCACGGGGTTCGCGGGCACGCCGTTCATCACCCACGCCCTCACGGACACCGGACACGTGGACGAGGCCTACCGGCTCCTGCTGGAGGAGGGCTGTCCGTCCTGGCTGTACCCGGTCACCATGGGTGCCACCACCGTATGGGAACGCTGGGATTCCATGCTCCCGGACGGCACCATCAACCCCGGGCAGATGACCAGCTTCAACCACTACGCCCTGGGCGCCGTGGCGGACTGGATGCACAAGGCCATCGGCGGCATCCGGCCCCTGGAACCGGGCTACGCCCGGGTGCTCATCGCGCCACAGCCGGGGGAGGGGATTGACTGGGCACGGACCTCCCTGAAGACACCGCACGGCCAGGTCCGGGTGGAATGGAAGGTCGACGGCGGCGGGTTCCTGCTTGAGGCGACCGTGCCTGAGGGGGTGGCGGCCGACGTCGTGCTTCCGGACGGTGCCCGGCACGCCATTGCTGGCGGGACGCACCGTTTCGCCGCGGCATTGGGCGCCCTGGCGACATAGCGAAAGCTGCTCCTGGCCCGGAAGAAGGCGTCCGGGCCAGGTGCGCAGCCACCGCTTATCTGCAACGATGTCCAAAACATCGTCGCCAGGAGGACCCATGCCGTACACCGTGGATTTCAAGGACGTCTCGACAGTTGGTTTGGAATCATCACCGGTGGCGGATGCCTTGGCCGGGCTGCGAGCCAACGAGGCCCGCTACTACAAGAACAAGTACGGCCACGATTTCACCACCACCCCTGCCCAGGACGCGCCCGAACTGCTCGAGTACGTGAACACCATCCTCAAGTCGGAGCGGGACCTGGTCATCGCCGCCAAGCCGCTCGAGGTGTCGTCCTTCGAAGTGGACGGCCTGCGGATGACGTACGTGTTCTACGAGTCCGGGCTGTCCATCAACGTCATGTACAGCATCGAGGACGGCGGCAAACGGGCTGTGGGCTTCAAGCTATCGGACGGGATGGAGGTCCCCGGGGAATTGGCAGCCAGCTTCAAGTTCGCTCGCCAGAAGTCCAAGCTCGCCGGCACCATCCGCGGCTCGTACTTCGTGATCAAGGGCGAGTACTGAACACTGCCGGCAGGGACTGAACCACCGGCGGACGCGGTGGGTCAGGCTGCCCGCGTCGGTTCGACGACGGCCAGCTGGCCGGTGGTGTCCGGAACGCCGGGGAGTTGCACCGGTGAGGCCTCCGCCTTCCTGGTCAAGCCGCCGGCCCTCAGGCGGAAGAGCGCCGTGGCGGAAATCAGGAGCCAGGCCACATTTGTTACCACCGACGGCCATGCCTCGTGAACCGCGCCGTTGGCAATAAAGGCGCACGCGCCGAGGAGATTTGCGGCCTGGAAGCCCTTGCCGGCCTTGAGCCACCCCATGGAAACGGCAAGGAAGGCGCTGAGAATCACGACCGCGCCGGCCCAGCCCGCAATTTCCAGCATCAGTTCCATGACTGCCTCCCAACACCCTCGCCCGGCCGGCCTTCCGGCCCTTCATCCGCAATTATTGGGGCCCGCCTGCCTTTAGTTCAATTGCTTTTTTCTGAAGCTGTGGTTTAGAACTACTTAACATGGACCTTGATCCCCGCCGCGTGCGCGTACTTCTTGCCGTCGCCCGCTCGGGCGGCGTCCTCGCAGCCGCCGATGAACTGCGCATTACGCCCTCCGCCGTATCCCAGCAGCTCAGCAAGTTGGAGGATGAAACCGGGCACGCCCTGGTGCTGCGCACACCCAAAGGGTCTGTGTTGACCCCTCCCGGCCTGGCCATTGCCGAAGCGGGAGAAGAGATCGAACGCGCCCTCAGCGTGGCACTTGCCCGGATGGAAGGCGGGGCCACCGTGGAAGGTGTGGTGCGCGTGGGCGGGTTCACGAGTTTCGTCCGCACAGTCGTCATCCCGCGCCTCCCCGGATGGCGCCGCCAGTACCCGCAGTTGCAGATCCACATCGTGGAGGACGACTTCCCCGTCCTGATGCGGTTGCTGCGGCAGCGCCAGCTCGACGCCGTCGTGGTGGAACTTGATTCGACGACGGCGGGGCAAGGTCCACTTGGGGCGGGGCTCATTGAAGAACCGCTGCTGGACGAGCCCTGGAAGCTGGTGGTGCCGGCAGGGTCCCTGCTCACCACGGAGAACATCGACCTGGGGCGCCTGCCCCTTCCGTGGCTGGGGGTGGAGCCCTCGGCGGCCAACGTATCGGTTCTCGGGCGGCTGGGCCGCGCCACGGGCGCCCCCGTGGAAACCGTGCACCAGTACCAGGACACGCTGACCGCCCTCGCCCTCGTTGCTGCCGGTGAGGGCGTGGCCATCGTCCCCACCCTCGCCCTGACCGGCGTGGTGCAGGACGGGGTGGAGGTCCTGGACGTTCCCGGGCTGGGCACGCGGCGCATCGTCCTGCGGCGGTTCGCCGGACGACGGCGGCACAGCAGCATGCCCGTCGACACGGTTGCGCGACTCCTGCGGGAATCCGCGGCCGCGTTCGACACGAGGTCTGCGTCCTGACCGGCGCTGCCAGCGGCAGGGCAGCCGGGACGTGGAGGCTTAGCCCTGCGAATGCGTCCAGAGGCCGGTGCTCGCTTGCGCCTGGTAGCCCAGGTTTCGGGAGACCGCCCGGGCGGCCGCCCGCACCGCCGGGGCCAGGACGTTCGGCGGAGTGGACCCGTCCGGCACCACGATGGACAGCGATGCCGCAACGGCGCCCTGCGCGTCAAGGATGGGGGACGCCACGGACACCGTCATGGATGGGTGGGTACGCCGGATCATCGCGATGCCCGTGCGGCGGACATCGGACAGGGTCCGGCGGAGCTGTCCCTCGGGCATCTCGGCCACACCCAATTCCTTCTCCGGCGGTTTGGCCAGGATGGTTTCCTGGAACTGCTGGTCCGCGCCGGCCAGCAGCACCAGCCCGACGGCGGTGGACCGCAGCGGTGCCCGGCCGCCCACCCGGTAGGCCACTTCGGTGGCGTCTTTGGAGGACAACCGCTCGATCAGCACCGCTTCCTCGTTGTCCCGCACCGCCAGCAGGACATGGTGCCGGGTGACCTCGAACAGGTCCTCCAGGTACGGGAGCGCTATTTCGCGGACCCCGTGCCCGCGCGGCGACAGCGATGCCACCTCCCAGAGCCGGACCCCCACCACATAGCGGCCGTCGTCCAGCCGTTCAAGGGCACCCCACGCCACCAGCCGGGCAATCAGCCGCAGGGCGGTGGGGGCGGGCATGTCGGCGTACCGCGCCAGTTCGGAGAGGGTCAGTGCCCGGCGCCGGTCCGAAAAGACGGCGAGCAGGCTCAACGCCCGGTCGATCACCGGCTCGCCCTGCTTCGGCCGCTTGCCGCGGGCGGCCGGGGTGTCCGTTTCGGGGGAGACAGTCATGGCAGTGGTTCCTAGCGCCGTCGATAGTTGCGATGCCTCGCAGTGAGCTGAACCACAATACTATTCCAACCATTGAAAGCTCCCTGTGGAGCCCGGGCTGCCGCACACCAAGCTGGAACTCCCAGCCACCGCACTCCAGGAGTTCCACCCATGACCGCCCCCACCCGGCTCCGGGCCGAGCACCTGGCCGAAGCGATGGGCCTGACCATCCGGGAGCCCAGTCTCAGCTGGACGCCGCCCGCCGGCACAACAACGCAGACCGCCTACCGGATCACGGCCAGCAACGGCTGGGACACCGGAAAGGTGGAGTCGGCTGCCTGCAGCGGCATCCCGTACAGCGGACCGGCACTGCAATCCAGGGACCGCTTCGAGTGGCAGGTCCGGACCTGGAACGCCGATGGGAACGGCGCCGAAGAAGCCAGCGACTGGTCCGAGCCGATGCCGGTCGAGCTGGGTCTCCTCCAGGCCACGGACTGGGCAGCCCACTGGATCGGGCCCGGCGAGGATGCGGTGCCTGCGCCCGGGGAACGTCCCGGCTACGCCCTGGCCAAGGACTTCAGGCTGGACACCGTCCCGCAGCAGGCCCGTGCGTACGCCACCGCGCACGGCATCTATGAGCTGTTCATCAACGGCCGCCGCGTGGGCGACCAGCAGCTCACGCCGGGCTCCACCAGCTACAACACCACCCTCCAGGTCCAAACCTATGACATCACCGGACTGCTGCGGACGGGCAAAAATACCGTCCGCGCTGTCCTCACCGACGGCTGGTACCGCGGCACCTTCGGGTACACGCGCGACGCCGACATGTACGGCACGCACACAGCCTTCCTGGCGCAGCTGGAGCTGGAGTCCGGCGGGGACAGGCAGGTCATCGGCACCGATGCGGCGTGGCAGGTGTCAACAACGGAGATCACGAGCGCCGACCTTATGGCCGGCCAGCGGGTGGACTTCCGGATGGCCGACGGCGGGAGCCCACCAGGGGTGCGGGACGCACCTGTGCTGCGTCCCGCCGTCGTCCAGCCCGCCGTCGTCCGTCCCGGCAGCCTCGAAACCCTCACCGGGCCCATCAGCCCTCCCACCCGGGTGACGCAGGAATTGGCCCCGGTATCCATCACACGGCTCCCCAATGGCCACCAGGTGGTGGACTTCGGCCAGAACCTCCACGGCTGGGTCCGGCTCGGCAGGCTGGGAGCCCCCGGCGACACTGTCACTGTGGAATACGGCGAATCCCTCGGCAGGGACGGCGACGTCACCCGGGACCACCTGCGCCCGCATGACTTCCGCCGCCCTGGCGGCTTCCTGGACGCCGGGCAGGTGGATACCGTCATCTCCTCCGGCGCCCCTGGCGAAGTCTTCGAGCCACGGCACACCACCCACGGGTTTCGGTTCGTCTCGGTGCAGGGCCTGCGGGAGGACCTGGAGGCCGTGGACATCACGGGCTGCCTGGTCCGGACCGACCTCCCACGGATTGGCACCTTCAGTTGCAGCAATGAGCGGCTGAACAAGCTCCACGACATCGTGGAATGGAGCTTCCTGGGCAACTCCTGCGAGGTCCCCACCGACTGCCCGCAGCGCGAAAAAGCCGGCTGGACCGGGGACTGGCAGCTGTTCGTGCCCACCGCGGCCTACCTGTACGACGTCACCGGGTTTTCCCGGAAGTGGTTGCGGGACGTTCGGGCCGACCAGTGGGAGAACGGGGTCATCGCCAACATCTCACCTACGCCCGGGCCGGCGGTCACCTCGGCCGACTTCATGGGCTTCACCAACGGGTCCGCCGGCTGGGGCGACGCAGTCGTGATGGTGCCGTGGGAGCTGTACCTGGCAACCGGCGACGCCTCCATCCTGGCCGAGAACTGGGATGCCATGCAGCGCTGGCTGGACTTTGTCCGGACCTCCGCGGAAAGCCACCGGCATGCCTCCCGGGCCGCCGCAAGCCCCAGCCGGGCACCGCACGAGCAGTTCCTGTGGGATACCGGATTCCACTTCGGCGAGTGGATGGAACCGGACGGGCCCGAGCCGGACCTGTTCGCCGCCCGCACCGCTGACCACGGCATCGTCGCCACCGCCTATTACCGGCACACCACGGACCTGATGGCCCGTATCGCAACTGTCCTGGGGCGCCACGGGGAGGCCGCGGCACTGGCGGAACTCTCGGCCAACATCCGGAACGCCTGGGAAACCGAATACCTGGACGCCTCCGGGCACGTCACCCACGCCAGCCAGGCCAACTGCGTCCGCGCCCTCGCCTTCCACCTGGTCAGCCCGGAACACCGCGCCACCGTCACCGCCCAGCTCACCTCGCTCATCCGGGAGGCCGGCACGCACCTGGGCACGGGCTTCCTGGCCACCCCCTACCTGCTGCCGGTCCTGGCCGGCAACGGTGCGCTGGGGCTGGCCTACGAACTGCTGATGCAGGACACCGGACCGTCCTGGCTGGCCATGGTGGACCGCGGCGCCACCACCGTCTGGGAACTGTGGGACGGCATCGACGCCGGCGGCAACCCGCACCAGTCGCTCAACCACTACAGCAAGGGCTCCGTGGTGTCCTTCCTGCACCGATACACGGCCGGACTGCGCCAGGCACCGGGCAGTGCGGGTTGGGAGCGGATCATCATCGAACCGCGCCCCGGCGCAGGCCTCACCTCCGCAGCCACGTCGCATCTTGGCCCCCGCGGCCTGGTCGAGGTGGCCTGGACGATGAAGGACGGGGCACCGGACGACGGCGGGCTGACGCTCACGGCCACGATCCCGGCCGGCACTACGGCGGAGGTGCTGCTGCCCGGCGCACCGCCCGCCGTCGTCGGCCCCGGCACCCATACTTTCGTTGCCGCCACCGGCGGGGACGACGCTCAACCTGAACTGATGAGGAGCACACTATGACAGTGGAAGAAACCACCGAAGTCCTTGATCCTGCCCGCGATTCGTCCCGTCCGGGTGGCCGGAACATCCCGCCGTTCCCGGTCTTCGACGCTCCCGGGACGCCGGAGTACGTCTCGGATATCTCGGCCGTGCACCGGGAAGTCACCTACGCCAAGGCCCTGGGGTTCCGGCCCCTGACAATGGACATCTGGCTTCCGCGCAAGGCATCCGGGCCCGTTCCGCTGGTTCTCTGGGTCCACGGGGGAGCGTTCCAGCTGGGCGACCGGCGGGAACTGCCGCCCACCTTCGCGCCCGGCTCGGTCTTCCGGCTGCTCAACGAGGCCGGCATCGCCTGCGCCACCGCGGACTACCGGCACTCCCTCGAAGCCCCGTTCCCCGCCCAGCTTCACGACCTCAAGGCCGCCGTCCGGTACCTGCGGGAATTTGCCACCGTCCTCAACATCGACCCGGAGCGGTTCGGTGCCTGGGGCGAATCCGCCGGCGGACACCTCGTGGCGCTGCTTGGGCTCACCGGCAACCGCGGCGATCTTGAGGGCGGCCTCGGTGCCCAAGGGCACCCGAGCGGCGTCAGCGCCGTCGTCGACTTCTATGGCGTGTCCTCATTGGTGGATATTCCCCCGATAAGCACGCCCGAAGGGCTGTTCCCGCCCGCCTTGACCGCCGCCGTGCCGCCGGGCATGTCCCTGCAGCCGGAACACATGTTGGTGGGCGGATCGGACGATCCGGAACTGCTGGCCGCGGCCAGCCCCGTCAGCTACGTGACCGCCGACGCCGCTCCGTTCCTGCTGGTGCACGGCGACGCCGACGGGCTGGTGCCGCATTCCCAAACAGACTTACTTGCGGCAGCGCTCGCCGACGCCGGAGTGGAACACGAGGTGGTGACCGTCGAGGGCGGGGACCACTGCTTTTTCGGCGCCGAGGACCAGCTGGACAGCATCCTGGCCGCCGCCGTCGACTACTTTTCCCGGAAGCTGGGCACACCATGACACCCCGAACAGGACCCGCCGCCATGTCCGCGGAGGCTTCCGCTGCCGCAGCGCACGGCGAACCCGCCGGATTCGCCGAGTACCTCGCCAGCCCTGACGGGCCGCAGTTCCTGAACCCGGACGCGGAGCGCTCGCCGGGCCCGGATGTGCCCATCCACAGCGTTACCGCCGAGGGGCGCCACGGGCCGGTAGGCATCCGCATCTACGGCGAACCTGCCCGTACGGACAGCCCCGGGCTGGTGTGGCTGCACGGCGGCGGCTTCGTCAGCGGCAGCGTGGACAGCCCCGAATCGGACTACCTGGCGCGGTTCCTGGCCCACCGGGGCACGCCCGTGCTCTCCGTGGATTACCGCCTGGCCCGGGACGGCGTGGCCTACCCAATCCCGCACGACGACGTTTTGGCGGGATGGTTCTGGGCGCGGGAGAATGCCGAAGCGCTGGGGCTGGATCCGGACCTGCTGTGCCTGGGCGGGGCCGGTGCCGGCGGCAACCTGGCCGTGGGCGCCGCGCTCTACCTGATCGACGCGGGCAAGCCGCTGCCCGCCAAGCTCCTGCTGGCCTACCCCTTCCTGCACGCCGAACTCCCGCCGCCGGCCGGGGGACTGGACGACGCCGTCATGGCGGGGCTTCCGCGCCACCTGCGGTTCACCCTGGAGGACTGCATCCGCACGGCGGAGAACTACGTGGGCGGCCCGGTCAGCATGGCACCGTCCTACGCCATGCCAGGCTACGCGGACCCTGCCGGGCTTCCGCCCACTGCGGTGCTTGCCTGCGAGTACGACGACGCCCGCGGCTCCACCGAGCTGTTCGCGTCAACTTTGGCGCAGGCCCGGGTCCCGGTGTCCTTCTTCCTCGCCGAAGGCGGGGTACACGGCCACCTCAACCACACGGCAGGGCTGCCGGAAGGTCTCCCCGCGCTGGAGTTCCTGGCCGGGGAGCTGGAGGCGGTAAAGGCCTAGCGCTGGCCGGGTCCCGCCGAAGCCGGGGTCAGCCCTTTTCCGCGGATTCAATATCGGAAGCATGGCTGCTGGACCAAATGTCGCCCATTTCCTCGGTGGACTGCTCCACAATCCTGCTCATGGCCGCGTGGGCGGCGCCGGCCTCGCGGCGCTGGATGGCGCTGGCAACATCCACGTGCAACTGCAGGGCCTCGTGGTCCGGAAGGTGTGGCATGAGCCCGTGCTGGGTCCGCCCGGAGAGCACTTCAGCCACGAGGTTGTGCAGCTGCGAGAACATCAGGTTGCCCGAGGCGTTGAGGACTGCGGCGTGGAACTCGATGTCCAGCCGCAGGAACTGTTCCTGGTCCCCGCGCTGGCCCGCCGCCCACAGCCGCGCGGCCATGGAGACGAGGTCGCTGGCTTCATCCAGTGACGCCCGCTCCGCGGCGAGCCGGGCGGCCTGCGGCTCAATGGCGCCGCGAAGCTCATTCAGCGCCCGCAGTTGCTCCAGCCGCTTCGCCGACGCCAGCCGCCACCGGATCACCTGCGGGTCGTAGAGGTTCCAGCTGGCCTCCGGCTGCACCACCGTGCCAAGCCGGCGGCGCGACTCCAGCATGCCCATGGAGGACAGGACGCGTGTGGCTTCGCGGATGACGGAGCGGGATACCTTGTGCTGCGCCTCCAGCTCATCCAGCCGGAGGATCGAGTTCGGCGCCAGGGTTCCCGCCGCGATGGCCAGCCCCAGGTTCTCCACCAGCGACGCGTGCAGGTCAGGGGAGAACGCCGCCTTTGGGATGGTCATGAATAAATCATATGGGCCGGTGCAAGGTCTTGTATATGTCTGCCTTATTTGTTTATGCTCGCTAAACAGAGCAGACGTAACGAGGCGTCATGCAACCGGCCCGGCACGTCCGCGGCCTTGAACAAAGGGAGTCGTAATGAAGCGGCGTTCAATTGTGAAGTACGCGGCAGTGGCCGCGGCGATGTCGCTGGGGCTCACCGCCTGCAGCGGCGGCGGTGGCGGCAGCGACCAGGCGAAGGAGACCGGCACCGTCCGCGTCACCCTGGCCAACCACGTCTGGACCGAGGGCATCAAGGCCGCCATTCCGGAGTTCGAAAAGTCCAGCGGGCTCAAGGTTGAGCTCACGCAGCTGGGCGAGGACCAGCTTTCAGACCAGTACAACGTCAAGCTCAACGCGGGCAGCGACGAAATCGACGTCATGATGTACCGCCCCCTCCAGGAGGGCAAGGCTTTCGCCAAGAACGGCTACCTGGCGGACCTGACCAAGAACGTCTCCTCCGACTCGGGCTGGGACTGGAAGGACTACCAGGAAGGCCCCGTCAAGGCCACCACGGTTGACGGCAAGGTGGTCGGTGTCCCGATCATCACCGAACGCGAGGTCCTGTACTACCGCAAGGACCTGCTGCAGGCCGCAGGGCTCCAGGTGCCCAAGACCATGGAGGAACTGGAAGCCGCAGCCAAGGCCATCAAGGCATCCTCCCCGGACACCGCCGGCTTCGTGGCCCGCACCGGCAAATCCGCCGCAGTCACCCAGTTCTCCAGCTTCCTGTACAGCTTCGGCGGCGACTTCATGGACGCCGGCGGCAAGGCCTCGGTCAACACCGATGCAGCCAAGAAGGCCTACGCCTACTACGGCGGCCTGATCCGCAACTACGGCCCCGCCAACGTCAGCACGGACATGAGCTGGCCTGAAGCGATGGCCATCTTCACCCAGGGCGGTGCCGCCTTCTACACCGAGGCCGATTCGCTCTACAAGAACGCCACCGACCCCGCCAAGTCCAAGGTGGCGGACAAGGTTGGGTTCGCCGCGCTGCCCGCCGGCCCCGCCGGTTCCAAGCCCTACAACATCCCGTCCTGGGCCCTGGGCGTGAACCAGAACTCCAGCAACCAGGACAACGCCTGGAAGTTCATCCAGTGGGCAACCAGCAAGGAACGCACCCTGGAAGCCCAGAAAGCCGGCGTCCCCGGCCCGCGTACCTCCGTCTGGTCCAACCCTGATGGAACCTCCACGTACCCCAAGGACCTCGCTGACGCGATCTCCGCCAGCGCCAAGAACGGCGTGGGCCACGACCGGCCCGAGGTGGTCACCGTAGGCAAGGCGCGCGAAATCGTGGGTGCGCCGATCGTCGCCACCATCACCGGTGGAGACGCAGCAGCCGCTGCCAACGACGCCCAGACCGCTTTCCAGAGCTTCCTGGACAGCGAAAAGAAGTAGGACGCCGGGCGCAAGCCACACTCCCGCCGGGACGGCCCGCAGCCGTCCCGGCGGCCCACTTCACCCCCAAACCCTTAGGTGAACCATGTCTGTTCTGAACCCTCCCCGCAGTGCCCGCACCCGCGGTGCCGGCGGCCCCACCGGTGCCCGGGGGAGCTTTTCCGCCTGGGCCAACCGGCACCGCAAATGGCTCTTCGCCGCGCCGGCCATGATCTTTGTCGGCGTCCTGATCGTCTTCCCCCTCGCCTGGACCGTCTACCTGAGCCTTACGGACTCCCAGGGCTCGGTGCGTGCCGCAACAGAGTTCGTGGGTTTGCAGAACTACCTCACGGTCCTCAGCGATGCCGAGCGGTTCTGGCCTGCCGTGGGACGCACGCTGGCCTTCACCGGCGTCGCGCTGACCTTCGAAGTGGTGCTGGGGATGGGGGTGGCGCTGCTCCTCTGGCGTCCCTTCCGGGGCGAAAAGTGGGTCCGGGTTGCCATCCTGCTTCCCCTGGTGGCCACCCCGGTCGCCGTCGGCATGATGTGGCGGCTGATCTTCGACCCCAACATCGGCTTCGTCAACCAGCTCCTGGGCATGGTGGGCATCCCGCCGCAGCCGTGGCTGTCCGGCCAGGACACCGCACTGGGCACCACCATCTTCATGGACGTCTGGCAGTGGACCCCCATGGTGGTCCTGATCCTGCTGGCCGGCCTGACCTCGCTGTCCGACGAACCGGATGAGGCCGCCCGCGTGGACGGCGCCAACGCCTTCCAGCGCTTCTTCTTCATCACGCTGCCCCTCATGATGCCCACCGTGATCGTGGCCATCCTGCTGCGCGGCATCGATGCACTGAAGACCTTCGACATCCTCTACGCCACCAAGGGCAAGGGTGGCGGCTCCTTCCACGAAGTGGAGACGCTGAACGTCTACGCCTACGGACTGAGCTTCGACTACAACCAGTACGGGCTCTCCTCGGCGGTGCTGATCCTGTTCTTCATGATCATCATCGGCTCCATGTGGCTGCTCACCATGCGCAAGAAAGCGGTAAGCAAATGACCGTCATGACAGATTCCGCCGCCACCGCCACCAGCAAGGCCCCGCGCCGGAGAAAGCCGCTGGGCACCCGCGCCTACAAGGTCTTCCGGGTGGTGGCCCTGATCGTGGTGGTGCTGTTCCTGCTGGCACCCCTGTTCTGGATGCTCCTGGCGTCGCTGAAGACCAACGTGGACATCTACGACACGGGCAAGGCCTTCCTGTTCTCGCCCACCTTCGAGAACTACGCCAACGTGCTGCAGCGCAACAACTACTTCGTGTTCGTCGTCAACAGCTTCTGGGTGGCGTTCGTCTCCACGGCGCTGTCCATCGTCCTGGGCGTTCCCGCTGCCTACGCCATGAGCCGGTTCACCATGCACCGCTCCGCGCTGGTGGTCCTCATGGCGCGCGTCATCCCCGGCGTATCGCTGCTGGTGCCCTGGTACTACGTCTTCTCCAACCTGCGCATGGTGGGCAAGTTTGAGGTCCTCATCCTCAGCCACATGTTCGTCGCGCTCCCGCTGATCGTCTACATCATGATGAGCTACTTCGATTCGCTTCCGCTGGAGCTGGAGGAATCGGCCGAGGTGGACGGTCTCACTCCGATCGGTGCGTTCCGGCTGATCACGCTTCCGCTGGCGGTATCCGGCATCGCCACCGCCGGCATCCTGTCCTTCATCTTCTCGTGGAACAACTTCATGTTCGCGCTGGTGCTCTCCGGCGCCAAGACCAAGACCCTGCCGGTGGCGATCTTCGACTTCGTCTCCTACGCCAGCATCGACTGGGGCGGCCTGATGGCCGCGGCAACAGTGGTCACCATCCCCATCATGATCATTGCGCTCTTCACGCAGAAGTACATCGTCTCCGGCCTGACCGCCGGCGCCACCAAGGGTTAGGAACCACCGCGTGACCGTCATCAGCCGGATCGAAACCTTCCTCGTTCCACCCCGCTGGCTCTTTGTCCGGATCGAAACCGAAAGCGGCATCGTGGGGTGGGGCGAGGCCACCTGCGAGGGCCGCAGCGAAACGGTGCGCACCGCCGTCGGGCAACTCTCGGAACTGCTCATCGGCAGGGACGCCCTCCGGATCGAAGACCACTGGCAGGTCATGACCAAAGGGTCCTTCTACCGGGGCGGGCCCATCCTGGCCAGCGCCGTGTCCGGCCTGGACCAGGCGCTGTGGGACATCGCCGGCAAGCACTTCAACACCCCCGTGCACCAACTCCTGGGCGGCCACGTCCGCGACCGGATCCGGATGTACGGCTGGGTGGGCGGTGACGAGCCGAACGAGGTGGCGGACCAGATCAGCGCCCAGCTGGAGGTGGGCCTTACCGCCGTCAAGATGAATGCCAGCGGCCGGATGAGCCCGGTTGCCTCCGTGGCAGAGATCGACGGCGTCATCCGCCGTGTTGCCGCGGCCCGCCAGGTCCTGGGCGACCACCGGGATGTGGCCGTCGATTTCCACGGCCGCTTCAGCCTGGCCAACGCCAGGCGGGTGGCGCCGCTGCTGGAGCCGTTCCGGCCCTTCTTCCTTGAGGAGCCCGTGGTGCCGGAAAACACCCACCTGCTGCGCGAATTCACCGCTTCCACCACCACCCCCGTGTCAACCGGTGAGCGGCTCTACAACCGGCAGGAGTTCCTGCCCGCCCTGCAGGCCGGCATTGCCGTGGCCCAGCCGGACCTGTCGCACGCCGGCGGAATTACCGAGGTCCGCAAGATCGCCGCGCTGGCCGAAGTGTATGAAGTCCAGCTCGCCCCGCATTGCCCGCTCGGCCCCCTGGCACTCGCCGCCTGCCTTCAGGTGGGCTTCGCCACCCCCAACTTCCTGATCCAGGAACAAAGCATCGGGATCCACTACAACCAGGGTGCCGAAGTGCTCGACTACGTGGTGGACAAGACGCCGTTCAAGTTCGTGGACGGCCACATCGAGCGGCTTACGGGGCCGGGACTGGGCGTGGAAATCGATGAGGCCGTGGTCCGTGCCGCGGACAAGCGCGGCCATGCCTGGCGCGGCCCGGTGTGGCGCCACCCCGACGGATCCTTCGCAGAATGGTGAACCCATGACCTCCCAAAACACAGGTGGTACCTCGGCCGGCCTGCTGGCCGGCATCCGGCAGGCCCGGCTCGTGGGCATCGTCCGCGGGAACGACGGCGGTGCTGCCGCCCAGGCGGCGCTGGCCGCCATGGAGGAGGGCTTCCAGTACGTCGAGATCGCCCTCACCACACCCAACGCGCTGGAGGCCATCCGCGAAGTCCGCGCGGCTGCCCCGGCCGGCTGCCTGGTGGGCGCCGGCACGGTCCTCAGCCAGGCCGACGTCGAACACGTCACCGCAGCGGGCGGCCAGTTCATCGTCACCCCCTCCCTGGCCCCCTCGATCAGCGAGGCCGCCAACGCCGGCATCCCCGTCATTGCCGGGGCGCTGACGCCCAGCGAGGCCTATGAGGCGATGGAACGCGGCGCCACCGCCATCAAACTGTTCCCCGCATCCATCGGCGGTCCCGGCTACCTGAAGGCCGTCCGCGATCCCTTCCCGGACATCCCCTTCATCGCCGTCGGCGGCGTGGGCCTGGACGAAGCCGCCGGGTACTGGGAAGCCGGGGCCATCGCCGTCGGCCTCGGGGGACCGCTCTTCGGCACGGCGGCCTCGGGCGGCGACCTTTCGGATGTGCGAAACCGCGCCCGCCGTTTCCTTGGCCTCGCCTCCGAATTCGCAGCCCGCACCGGGGCCTCTTCGTGACGGTGGATCTCCTGACCTTCGGCGAGTCCATGGTTTCGCTCCGGTCCGCCGGACCCCTGGCATCCGGAGGCACCCTGAACATGCAGGTGGCCGGGGCGGAATCGAACGTTGCCATCGGCATCGCACGCCTTGGCCATTCGGCAGCCTGGGCCGGCGTGGTGGGCGCGGATCCGCACGGCGAGTTCATCCAGGCGCAGCTGCGGGGCGAGGGAGTCCAGCTGCACCACACTGTGCATCCCGGGCGGAGCACCGGGGTGATGTTTCTGGAACAGCGCACCGCCGACCTCAGCAGGGCCTTCTACTACCGCGCAGGGTCCGCGGGGTCCACCATCTCGCGCGGCCATATTGCCGCCGCCCTGGACCGCGGGGCACGGATCCTGCACCTGACCGGCATCACCGCGGCGCTCAGTCCGGAGGCCCGGGACGCTGTGGAATACGCTGCGGAACGGGCCGCGGCTGAAGGAATCCTGGTTTCGGTCGATGTCAACTACCGCAGCAAGCTCTGGCCGCGTGAGCAGGCGAGGGAGGTCCTGGCACCTTTGGCGCGGCACGCCACCATCGTCATCGCGTCCGACGACGAACTGGACTTGATTGCCCCGGCCCGGGCACGGAGCGGGGCAGCAGGACATGCTGCGGACGAAGCATCCGCCGCAGAATGTCTGTTGGAAGCCGGCGTCAGGGAAGTCGTGGTGAAGCGCGGAGCGGCTGGTGCTGCCGTCCATACACGCGAAGGCTTCCTTGAAGCGCCCGCCCTCGCAGTGACAAGCGTGGACACCGTGGGGGCCGGCGACGCCTTCACCGCCGGCTACCTTTCCGCCTTGCTCGACGGCGACGATGTGGCCGGCCGCCTGGCGCGCGGCATCCTGGCCGGTGCCTTCGCCGTCAGCACCCGCGGCGACTGGGAAGGGTTCCCGCGTCGCGGAGAGCTTGCCTTGCTCGACGCCGCCAGGGGCAGCACCCACCGCTGATGCCTGTCCCATCCATCCCACATTTCCCGCCGACCCGAAAAGGACCAGCCATGAAGATCATTGCCGCCGATGTGTTTGTTACCAGTCCGTCGCGGAATTTCGTGACGTTGCGGATCACGACGGAGGACGGTGTGACCGGGATTGGTGATGCGACGTT
>NZ_JWTB01000069.1 GCF_000813845.1 Pseudarthrobacter phenanthrenivorans | reverse complement strand
GAACACGGGAACCGTGACCAGGACATGGGCCCTTATTGATGTCGGCGGGACATCTGTTTCTTCAACACTGCCGGCCGGGGTACCTCTGGCGTACGTGCGGTCTGATGTGCCGCTGCCCAGGACAGTGGCAGCAAACAGGTCCGCGCGGAGTTGGGTCAGGGTCCGGCGCTCGTCCGTGCCCGTGCAGGGCACGGGCGACGGCGGTGAGCCGGTTCCACCCGGCAAGCGCCTGGTCCGCGGGCAGGCACGCGCTAAGCCAGGGCATTCCGTCCCGGTCCGGCCG
>NZ_JWTB01000068.1 GCF_000813845.1 Pseudarthrobacter phenanthrenivorans | reverse complement strand
CACCACCCGATGGCGGCCGAATTCATTTAAGCGGCACCAGCCGTGACGTGTTTCCTGCTTCGATGTATCACTCGTCCCCGGAACGTAGGGCGCGCGCTTTGATAGGACGACTTATCGTGGCGCTGCGCATGTTCCTTCTCGCGCTGGACATTTTTCTGCGCTACGCAGCGTGCTTTTGGCAACGGGTATGTGGGCAGCGGAAAGGAAAGTCCGCGTCGAGAACGTACGACGGCGGCGGGCGGCTTTTGTTGTGAGGCGCCTTTCGCAGCGGTCGGGCTAGGGCGCAGCACGTTGGGCCGCCTTCCCGCGGGCGGCAGCAGGCCTGATTGTCGGACCCTCGTTGGATGATGTGGGTATGGGAATCAGCAGCGGTGTTGGGGTTGTGACGGAGGGTATTTCTGCCTCTGTTGCTGCCCTTCACGCGCTGGACCGGGAGGATGCTGCTTTGGCTTCCGGCGCTGATGCTGGCAGTGATGTGGATGTGTTGCAGCGGCGGTATGAGCTCCGGCTGGAACGGCTGGAGGTCGTGAAGCAGCTGGAGGGCCGGCTCGCCGCGGTGAAGGCCCGCGATGTTGCCGACGCAGTGGAATTCCAGCAGGCGATGCTGGCCCCCGACGCGCCAGTGCATGAGCGGACCTATGCGGAGATGTCGGCCGTGGAAGAAATCGCCGGGGTCCTGACCATCAGCTCCGCCGCGGCAGGTGGTTTGGTGGAGCAGGCCCGCCGGGTCTGCTCCCTG
This sequence comes from Pseudarthrobacter phenanthrenivorans, assembly GCF_000813845.1. Classification (GTDB taxonomy): domain Bacteria; phylum Actinomycetota; class Actinomycetes; order Actinomycetales; family Micrococcaceae; genus Arthrobacter; species Arthrobacter phenanthrenivorans_B. Next base: position 165 of record NZ_JWTB01000068.1, on the reverse strand, counting down.
CCGCCGGTCCTGGACGCCCTGGCCGCCGGGGCCGTGTCCTGGCAACACGCCCGCATTGTGGCGGACGAAACCGAGGGCCTCGCCCCGGCCGGGGCCGCGGGGTTGGTGGCGCACTTCTTCGACCCTGCCGCGCCCACCCCGGCCCGCGGCGCCGCCCCCGGCGAG
>NZ_JWTB01000067.1 GCF_000813845.1 Pseudarthrobacter phenanthrenivorans | reverse complement strand
AGCCCAGCCACCGGTCTCTTTTATGCCGTGCCGTTGGATCAGATCAGCGCATCGGACAGGTGGTTCGGGGTGCCGAACCGGTGCGCGGTGATGCTGACGGCCTGCTCGTGCAGGAACGGCAGCAGTTCCACGCGCCCGGCCTCGGTGACCGGGTGGGCGTAGATGGCCAGGTCGGGACGGCCTCCTGTGGCATCGGCAAGGGCGGCAGCGTCACCGCCGATGAGCCGGATCCTGCCTCCCGACAGCTTGCCTGCGTCGGCGAGGCGTCCCGCGGCAGCCAGCCAGCCGGCGTCGGACTCCACCGTCACGTCGATGTCCTGCGCGGTGAGCACGGAGCGCAGCTGGGCGGGGAGTTCGACGGCGGTGGACACGGTGAGTGCCGAACCCGCCAGCACGCCTGCCGCCACGGTCCGGACCACGTCCGCCAGCGGCGCCCCTTCGGAGAGGCGGATGGTGACGGGCAGATTGCGGTAGCGGAAGATGTTGCGCTCGGCGCTCAGCCCGGAGACGTCCTTGGCGGTGCCGAACTCCTCAGCCCATGCTTCGGCGTCGGATGCCAGCGCCCGCTGGACGGACTCGAGTTCGACGGGCTGCAGTGCGGAGCCGGCCGCGTTGAGGATGCGCCGGACAGCCGGGTGGCTGACGGCGGCGGTGGCGGTGCTGCGGGCAGGGGTCCAGTCCCCCAGGCCGGCGAGGTAGTTGGGTCCGCCGGCCTTGGTGCCGGCACCAACAGCGGACTTCTTCCAGCCGCCGAACGGCTGGCGCTGCACGATGGCCCCGGTGATGCCGCGGTTCACATACAGGTTTCCGGCCTGGATGCCCTCCAGCCAGATGCCGAGCTCCTCGGAGTTGAGCGAGTGCAGTCCGGCGGTGAGGCCGTACTCGATCTGGTTCTGGATGGCGATGGCCTCTTCCAGGGTTTCCGCGGTCATGACGCCCAGGACGGGGCCGAAGAACTCGGTCAGGTGGAAGTAGGAACCGCGCCTGACGCCGTAGCGCACGCCCGGGCTCCACAGCCGGCCGGTGTCATCCAGCTTCTTCGGTTTAACCGCCCAGCTCTCGCCCTCGCCCAGCGTGGTAAGCGCGTTCAGGAGCTTGCCGTGGGCGGGTTCGATAATCGGGCCCATCTGGCTGGTCGGGTCCTGCGGGTAGCCCACCTTGAGGGAAGTGACGGCGTCGATCAGCTGGTTGTGGAACCGCTTGGACTTGGCCACCGAGCCCACCAGGATTACCAGCGAGGCAGCGGAGCACTTCTGGCCGGCGTGTCCGAACGCGGAATAGGCCACGTCCTTGGCGGCCAGGTCTAGGTCGGCGCTGGGGGTGACGATGATGGCGTTCTTGCCGCTGGTCTCGGCCAGCAGCGGCAGGTCCTTGCGGAAGGACCGGAACAGCTCTGCGGTTTCGTGGCCGCCGGTGAGGATCACGCGGTCAACGGCGGGGTGGGAGATCAGCTGCTGGCCCAGCTCGCGTTCGCCCAGCTGCAGCATGGTGAGCACGCCCTTGGGCACGCCGGCTTCCCAGAGGGCCTCCACCATGACGGCGCCACTGCGGGCGGCCTGCTTGGCGGGCTTGATGACGACGGCGGAGCCGGCGGCGAGAGCCGCGAGGGTGGACCCGGCGGGGATGGCGACCGGGAAGTTCCAGGGCGGGGTGACGACGGTGAGCTTGGCAGGGACGAAGGTGGCGCCGTCGACCGTGTCCAGCTTGCGCGCGGACTCGGCGTAGTAGTGCGCGAAGTCCACTGCTTCGCTCACTTCGGGGTCGCCCTGGTCGATGGTCTTGCCGGTTTCGCTGGCCATGACCTCCAGGAGGTCGGGGCGGCGGGCCTCGAGGATTTCGCCGGCGCGGTGCAGGATTTCTGCACGTTCGTTGCCGGAGAGTTCGCCCCAGGCCTTGCCGTTGTCCACGGCGTTGGCGATGGCGCTGTTGAGCGTTTCCTCGTCGTTGATGAAGGCGGCCTTCACGGCTGCCTCCCCCAGGGTGGAGGACGGGACGCGCCCCAGGATGGCACGGCCCCACGTACGGTTGGCGGGCAGGGCGGGGTCGGTGTCCGGGGTGTTCCGGAAGCCGGCGTGAGGCATGGGCTCCGGGGGCAGGTTCCGGTCCTGGCGGCGGTTGGGCAGCGGCACGCTGTTGTCCAGGGCTTCGAGGGAGGCGAGGAAGCGCTGCTTTTCGCGCTCGAAGAGCCCTTCGTTTTCGCTCAGTTCGAAGACGGCCGACATGAAGTTTTCCTGGCTGGCGCCCTCTTCCAGGCGGCGGATCAGGTAGGCGATGGCGACATCGAACTCGGACGGGTGCACCACGGGGGTGTACAGCAGCAGGGACCCGACGTCCTTCTTGACGGCTTCGGCCTGGCCCTGCGCCATGCCGAGCAGCATCTCGAATTCGACGCCGGACTCCACGCCGCGCTGCTTGGCCAGCAGCCAGGCGAAAGCGATGTCAAAGAGGTTGTGGCCGGCGACGCCGATCCTGATGTTTTTGATCCGCTCGGGGTGCAGTGAGTAATTAATGACGCTCTTGTAGCTGGTGTCGGAGTCCTGCTTGGAGCCCCAGGTGGCCAGCGGCCAGTCGTGGAGGGAGGCTTCCACCTGTTCCATGGGCAGGTTGGCGCCCTTGACCACGCGGACCTTGATGCCGGCACCGCCGTTGGCGCGTCGTCCGGCTGCCCAGTCCTGCAGGCGCATCATCGCAGACAGCGCGTCCGGGAGGTAGGCCTGGAGCACGATGCCGGCCTCGAGGTTCTTGAATTCGGGCTTGTCCAGGATCCGGGTGAAGACCTCGATGGTCATGTCCAGGTCCTTGTACTCCTCCATGTCCAGGTTGATGAACTTGGCTTTCTTACCGGGGCCGGCGAAGGAAGCTGCTCGCTGGAACAGCGGCGTGAGCTTTTCGACGACGTGTTCCACGGCTTCGTCGAACGCCCAGGCGGAGTGCGGGGCCACGGTGGAGGAGACCTTGATGGAGACGTAGTCGACGTCGGGACGGGCCAGCAGCGCGTGCGTGCCTTCGAGCCGGCGGGAGGCCTCGTGCTCGCCGAGGACGGCCTCGCCGAGGAGGTTGACGTTGAGCTTGATGCCGTCCTTTTTGATCTTGGCGATGGCGGGACCCAGCTTGGCGTCCGTGGCGTCAACGATCAGGTGGCCCACCATTTCGCGGAGCACCTTGCGGGCGATGGGGATGACCACCTGGGGCAGGACCGGGGCCATGGTGCCGCCAAGCGCCACGGCGCTGCGCATGTACCAGGGCAGGAAGGCCGGAACCTTGGGGGCCAGCTTGGCCAGGTTGCGGGCGGCGACGTTCAGGTCTTCGGGGCGGACCACGCCGTCCACGAAGCCGACGGTGAACTCAAGGCCGTTGGGGTCCTTCAGGACGCCCGCAAGCTGCTGGGCGGACGCGTCCACGGGAACCTTGGACGCCTCGGTCAGCCAGCGCCGGACCAGGGCGATCACCTCATCGGCCAGGGCCTTGGCCTGAGGGACGTCGACGTCGACTTTCTGCGGTGCCGCGCCGGCGTTCAGTACCGGTTCCGTTGCAACGTGGGTCATTGTTTTCCCGTACTTTCTCTGGGTTTGGAGGAGGTCTTTCCACCAGTATGAGCTTCTGCTCACATAAGATAAAGCGATCTTTTCCAACCAATACAGGTTAGGAAAACCAATGTTTAACGCACCTCTCAACGCCCCATCAGCTGATGCCCCAAAACCGCCAACGCCCCATCACCTCCCGCCCCAAAACCGCCAACGCCCCATCACCTCCCACCCCAAAACCGCCAACGCCCCATC
>NZ_JWTB01000066.1 GCF_000813845.1 Pseudarthrobacter phenanthrenivorans | reverse complement strand
CAACGCGACCCACCAGATGAAGAAGCTCACCCTGGATGACCTGAAGAAGTTCCGCGACCACCTGCGGATCCCGGTCACCGACGAGGAGCTGGAGAAGGACGCGTACCGTCCGCCGTACTACCACCCCGGCAATGACGCACCCGAAATCAAGTACATGATGGAGCGCCGCGCCGCCCTGGGCGGTTCGGTCCCGGAACGCCGGAACACGCACGCCGAAATCGTACTGCCGGATGCGAAGTCCTACGAGGTGGCCAAGCGCGGGTCCGGGAAGCAGCAGGCGGCCACCACCATGGCATTCGTCAGGCTCCTGAAGGACCTGATGCGGGACAAGAACTTCGGCAAGCACATCGCCCCGATCATTCCCGACGAGGCCCGCACGTTCGGCATGGACGCGTTCTTCCCGACGGCGAAGATCTACAACCCGAAGGGGCAGAATTACCTGTCCGTG
>NZ_JWTB01000065.1 GCF_000813845.1 Pseudarthrobacter phenanthrenivorans | reverse complement strand
CAACGCGACCCACCAGATGAAAAAGCTGACGGTCGAAGACCTCAAGGACTTCCGGGATTACCTGCGCATTCCCATTTCTGATGAACAACTCGATGCCGATCCGTACCGGCCTCCCTACTTCCACCCGGGATTTGATGCGCCCGAGATTGCGTACCTCCTTGAACGCCGAAGGGCCCTCGGAGGATCCGTTCCTGAACGGCGTTCCGGGCATCAGGCCGTTGAACTGCCGGACGCGAAGTCCTACGAGGTGGCCAAGCGCGGGTCAGGGAAGCAGCAGGCGGCCACCACCATGGCATTCGTCAGGCTGCTCAAGGATTTGCTTCGCGACAAGAAGTTCGGGAACCGGATTGTGCCCATCGTGCCGGACGAGTCACGCACGTTCGGCATGGACGCGTTCTTCCCGACGGCGAAGATCTACAGCCCTGCCGGGCAGAATTACCTGTCCGTG
>NZ_JWTB01000064.1 GCF_000813845.1 Pseudarthrobacter phenanthrenivorans | reverse complement strand
GCAGGAACCGTTCGAGGGCATCTTCTCCGGACGACAGCCCGCGGTGGAAGAAGTCAACGGCGCCCGGCCATACCCCCTTCGGCCAGCTTGGTGGTTCCCAGTCCTGGTGTTCGCTGGCGTAGTGCCGGCCGGTGGGTGAGGTCCAGCCGGGTGGTTCGTTTTTGGTTGCGGGGGTGGGTTTCCAGCCGGTGGTGTGGCGGAGTTTGTGGTGTTTTGGGCAGGGTTGTCCCAGGTTGCTGATTCCGGTGGTGCCGCCGTTGGCCCAGGCGAGGAGGTGGTCGGCCTCGTTGTCGAGGGAGTGGTTGCTGCAGCCGGGGAACGGGCACTTGGCGTCGCGCATCCTTAGCCAGGCCCGCATGGCTTTCGTGAGGCGGTAGCTGGTCCTGCCGATCTCCAGCGGCGCCCCGTCCCGCGGGTCCACCAACACCCGGTGGAACGAGCCAGCTCCGTTCGCGATTAGTTCCCTCGCCATGGACGGCGGGACGGGCCCGTACCCGTCCAGCATCGCCGGTTCATCGGCCAGGCCCAGCAACGAGAACACGGGAACCGTGACCAG
>NZ_JWTB01000063.1 GCF_000813845.1 Pseudarthrobacter phenanthrenivorans | reverse complement strand
GGACACCACCCACACACCGCCGTCGTTCAACTCCACCTCAGTGGTCTTGAACCCCGGATACAACACCGCGCCCGTCACCACCACAGCCAGCACCACACCAAACGCAGTACCGGCTGCGGCCTTCTTATGTCGCTTCTTCAGCCCAAGCTTCCCCAGCAGAGTTGTCACAGCGTGTTTTTCCTCAGATTGTGCGGCCGAACGGCATCCTCGTCAGAGACCGGTACGAGGCTCTCTTTTCCCGGGCGTAAGACTACCGAATTGCCGAATTCGGCGCGATGGGGAGATCTGCCCCGGACGTCGCGGATTGACCCCCTCAGCAATGCGGGGCTCCCAGGGCTGCGGGATCCGCAAGCGTGGTGTGGCCGGCGATGACGTACCGGCCAACGTTGCGCGCGGAACCGGATTCAACCCGCCACCAGCGGACGATGCCGTTGCCGGACCAGTTGTCGCTCTGGTCGATGTAGCACGCCACCATGATGCGGTCCTGGTCCGCCTTGTAGAACCAGGGTGGGCTGTCCGCGTTGACGCCGTCACAGTCGAAGTATGGACTTGGCCGGTAGTTTGATCCGCCCAGGGTGAAGGTACAACTCCTGACGAAGTTGGGGTCCGAGGTCTTGATCCGGGTTTCCCAGAGTCCTTGCTTGCCGGCAGAGGCGCTGGCCGTGACCACCGCGCTGCCGGTGCCTACGGAGTTGAAGGTCTGGACCGCGATGGTCACGGTGTCACCGAAGTTTGCCGTGTTGACCGTCCTGCTGCCGGAGGGGGCAACGTTCTCCCATCCTCCGTTGTTGATGCTGATCCTGGTTTGCGCCACGTCATTGGTGCTGGTGGACGGTGAGGACCAGTTCAGGGTGGCCGACTTTTGGTTCACGCCGCCGTTTTGGCCTGACGCCGAGGGGGTGCCCGGGGATCCGTAGGGTGTGGTGGTGGCAGGGGTGCTGGCGTCAGAGCTCGGGGCCACCGTCGAGTTGGCGATGACGGTAATGCTGACGGCGGTGCCGTTGCTGAAGCCACTAATTGTCTGCCCGGGCGTGATGGGTCCGCGGGCGCCGTTGCTGGCGTTGTAGCTGTAGCTGACTTCATTCTCGGCAGAACCGTTGCGTTCGGCCGCGGTCAGCCTGCGGAAGTCCACGGTCACGGAGCGTCCTGCTCCGCCGGTGTTGGCCGGTGTGGCCGTCACGCCGGAGACCGGGGACAGCTTGCCGGTGGCGCGGCGGGGCGCGGAGGGCGGGCTGACCGCGCCCTTGCCGGCCTTGTTCTCAGCCTGCACCGTGAACGTGTAGGCGGCCTCGGAGTTGTTGGCAGTGAAGTTCGCCGTGCGGACGTTGCCGGGGACGGTCTGGGTCTGGGCGGGGGCGTTGCCACCGCTCATGGTGACGTAATAGGTGCTGATCGGATCGCCGTTGGTGTTGGGTTCGGCCCACGTGACCCGAAGCTGGTTCTGGGTCCCCACGGATGATGCAACGGCGGACGAAGGTGCTGCAGGCGCCGCCGGGACACCGGCGGGATTGTCCTCCGCAGAATACGTCCCCCAGTCGGAGGCGCCAAGCTCGTTGACGGCCTGCGCACGGACCTTGTACTTCACGCCGTTGGTGAGGCCGGTCCAGGTGTAGTTCAGCCCGGCGACCTCGTTCTTGACGGCCACCCCGCTGGCTGGCGGCGGCGAAATTTCCAGGTTGTAGTGCTTCACCGGTGAGCCCTCGGTCTTCGCCGCGGGCCAGGTGACGGCCAGCGTCTTGTCCCCGGCCTTCACCGTGGGGGCTTCCGGCGGTGACGGCTTTTCGTCAGGGCGGATTTCGTTGGACTGAGGCGAAGCCTGCGAGTCCCCCACCTCGTTGGTGGCGAGCACCGTGAAAACGTACTTCACGTTGTTGGTGAGCCCGCTCAGCGTGCAGGTGGTGGTGGGGCACTTCTGTTCGAAGCCGTTGTTCGAGCGGACGGTGTACCCGGTGATGGGGGCACCATTGTCCGACGGCGGGGCCCACTTGAGCACGGCGGTGCGGCTGCGGACGTCGGTGGCGCTGGGGGCGGAAGGCGCGTCGGGTTTGCCCCGGACGGTGAGCCGCAGGCGGCCGTCGACCTGGCGGGACAGGTCGCCTGTCTTGTCGGCCACGGTGTAGCGGACCACGATGACGCCCTTGTACCCCTCGGCCGGGGTAACGGTGATGCTGTCTCCTGAGACGGACGGCTGACCGGCTGCGGAGCCCGTCTCCACCGTGGCGCCAACGATCCGCAGGGGCGTGTCCGGGAAGGGGTTGAAGTCGTTGGCCAGGACGTTGACCTGTTCCGTCTTTCCGGCGTTGGCCTTGTCCACCGCATCATCGTTGGCCACCGGCAGGGGCCGGTTGGAGGCAACGTGGCGTGCGGTGATGGTGGCACCCACGGCGGGAGACCTGCCGTCGGTGACCTTCACCTGGATGTTTCCGGTGACGCCGATGCCAAGGGAACCGTCCGCAGTGATGGCGAGGGTGGCGCCGTCGACCTTTGCGCTGAATCCGGCGGGAAGGGTCCCGTCCAGTTCGAAGCGGAGGTTGTCCTTGTCCCGTTCGTCCACGTCCTTGGCCAGCCCGGCGAGGTCCACCGTGGCCTGTTCGGCCTTGGGAACGTCCACGGAGGTACCGCTGAAGGTGGGCGTGTGGTTGGCATTGGGGTCCGGAATCACCTTGGTCATGATCACCAGCGTGGATTTCAGGCCGTCGCCGTCGTCCGGTCCGGAGCCGTCCGTCACCTCGAAGGTGATGGAGCCCGGGCCCACGTAGTCCGGTTTCGCGGTGTAGCGCAGTGCCTTGCCGTCGGACTGAATGACGCCCTCCGGTGATCCGCCCTGGACGCGCACGGAGTCGGCCACGGTGATCCTGGCGGTGCGGCCGTTGCGGACGCGGACGTATTCGGACAAGTCCAGGGTGACGTCCTTGCCGGACATGACTTCAACCGGGTCGGTCTTGGCGAGGGTGGGATACTGCGCGCCCTGGCCGGGGATCCACATCAGGGCGGTGGAGGTGAGGCCGTCGACGTCCGTGACCGTGTAGGGAATCAGCTGGTCTTCAGGGGTGAGGGTCACCACCACGTTGCCCGAGTCGCCGGTCCGGGCGTTCGGGTTGCCGTCGGGGAGGCTGATCTTCAGCTCGGAGGCCACGCCGTCGGCATCGGAGTCGTTTTTCAGGACGGGGACGTCCACAGCGGTCTTGCCGAGGGTTTCGGCCACCGTCACCCGGTCGTCCTTGGCCACCGGGCGCTTGAGTTCGGCGTCCGGGCTGATCCGCACCCGGATCACGGCGCTGGCGGAAGCCTTCTTGTCGTCCTGGATGCGGTAGCTGATGCTTTCGTTGCCGGCGGTGCCGGGCGCAGTGAACAGTACCTTGGCGCCGTCCGTGGCCTCCACCTGCAGGTCCGGCTTGGCCTCGAACCCGTCGGAAACCAGGCTGAGCGGATCGCCGTCGGGGTCCGAATCGTTCGCCAGCGCCTCCACGGCCACCTTGCGGCCGGGCCGGACATCCACGGCGTCGTCCACCGCGATGGGCTTCTGGTTGTTGGCCTCCGGCGGGGCAATGCCCACAATGACGGTTCCGGTGTTCTCGGCACCGATCCTGTCCCGGACCCGGTAGGTGAAGCTGTCAGTGCCGGCGGCGTCGCCGGCGGCCGTGAATTCGAGGTAGCCGTCGCGTACCACGGCGGTTCCCATGGCCGGTGCCTTGTCGATGCCGATGAGCTGGACGGAGTCGCCGTCGGCGTCGATGCCGTCCAGGGGCACGGGCACCTTGACGGTCATCCCGGCCACCACGCGGGTGGTCAGGTTGCGGGGCTCGGGCCGCGTGTTCCGGTCATCGTCCCGGGCACGGATGCGGATGGTCACCTGTTGCGAGTCCACCTGCCCGGATTCGTTGTGGACCTTGTAAATGGCGTACACGGTCTTCGCTTCGGGCCCGGCCACGAACCGCAGCTGGTCGCCCGCCACGAACATGCGGCCGTCGGCGGCGTCAGGCTGCTGGGCGAGTTCCGGCAGCAGGGTGAGCTTGGAGCCGTTGGGGTCGGCGTCGTTGGCCAGGACGGGGATGGTCACGACGTCGTTCGCCCTGACCGTGGCCTCGTCCGGCTTGGCCTGCGGAGCCTGCAGCTTAGCCGGAGCGGGAACCATCAGCACGGCGATCTCGCCGGTGGCGGACGAGCGTCCGTTGGAGACGGTGTACCGGACCGTCAGCTGGCCTTCGGCGCGGATGTCGGTGATCCTCACCACCGAGTGGTCCAGCACTGCCACGCTAACCGGCAGGCCGGCGTCGGCGGTTACGGACTGCACCACCAGCACTCCACCGGAGGGATCCGAGTCGTTGCCCAGGACGTCCACCAGGACGTCGCCGCCGGTGGGGAGCAGCGCGGTGTCCCGGACGGCCACCGGCGCGCCCCCGTCGGTGCCCGGCACCACATCAACGCGCACCAGTTGCTGGGCGCTCGCCGGGCCGTTGGTCACCAGGTAGCTGACGTAGTGGGCGCCGAGGATGCGGGAGTTGAAGGTGAAGGTCTGCTGGTCGGGGTTCAGGGTGGCCGTGGACTCAGCGTCGGCTGTGGCCTGGGCAAGCCGCAATGTACCGCCTTGCGGATCCGTGTCATTTTTGAGCGGAGTGATAACAGTGTCTGTTCCTGCCACGGCCACGATATGGTCGGCGTTGGCGATCGGCGGCAGGGCGCCCGGGCTCCGGACATCCACCGTGACTTTTCCCTCGGCAGTGGACTGGCCGTCTGACACGGAAACGGTCAGGATTTTTCGCCCGGGTGCTGCACCGGAGTCCTGGAAGGTGAGTTGGCCGTCTGGCCTGATCCGGACCTGGTCCAGCGGGTCGGCACTGGAGACGGAACCAGCGAACAGGTCGTCACCGTCGGGATCGATCCAGTCGGGGAGGATGTTTTGCGTGACCGCCTTGCCTGACTGGACGACAAGCGTGGTGTCTCGGTTGGGCTTTTGCCGCGGCGGTGTGTTGGTGCCGGCCGGGATGATGTTGAGGGTGAGATCGGCGGATGCGGAGAGGCCGCGGCCGTCATCCACGGTGTACTTGAACGTTTCGCTGCCGGCCTTGTCTGCGGGAACGGCGACCTGCAGCCCCGTGGAGCCGTAAATGGGTGAAACGGAGCCGGTCTTGACTCCCTCGGGCGTGCGGACAGTCAGGACGTCGCCGTCGGGGTCGGAGTCGTTGTCCAGCACCGGCAGGATGGTCGTCTTTCCGGCGCGGACACCGAACTGGTCGGGTTTGGCCACGGGCGCATTGTTCGGTTTGGTGCGGTCGGGCAGGACCGTCTGCTGGACTTCGTCGGCGGAATCCTTGTCGGCGTCGTCAGAGGTTTCCTTGGGCGGGATGACGTCGTCCCAGTTGTTGAC
>NZ_JWTB01000062.1 GCF_000813845.1 Pseudarthrobacter phenanthrenivorans | reverse complement strand
GGTGGGTCCTTCGTTGGCGAGGAATTCGTAGCCGGTTTCGGGTCCGTACTTTTCGCCGCCTGCGGTGACCTGGCCGTTGGTCTGGAACAGGATTTCGATGGACGGGAACTGGCCGGCCTGGTAGGTCGCGCCGGCTTCGAGTTTGATCAGGCCGATGCGGAAGTTGCGCTCGGTGAAGGAGCCCAGCCATTTCTCGGAGACGCCCTGATCAGCCGAGGGCAGCCATTCGTAGGCGTTGGGGTTCATGGCAATGACGTCTTCATAGCGCGGGGTGGCGAACTCGAGTTTGCCGCCCGTGGCGTGTTCGAAGATCGCCTGTGATCCGTCCACGGTCTGCGCTACACCGTTGGAGTCAGTGTAGTGGTAAAGGCCCTTCTTGAACTCGCCGGTCTTTTCCAACTCGGAGTTGGTCGCTTCACGCTGGGCGACGGAGAGGTAACCCTGGCCGCTGGCACCGCCAGCTTGCAGGACCAGAGTGCGCAGGCCCTCGGCTCGTTCCTGCGGGCCGTAGTGGACGCTTTCGGGGAAATATCCGATCCAGCCTTCTTCCAGGTAATCGTCCTCGGAGTACGGCAGCCGGCCCTGGAGGACATAGCGGACCTGGTCGA
>NZ_JWTB01000061.1 GCF_000813845.1 Pseudarthrobacter phenanthrenivorans | reverse complement strand
GGCGGTGTGTGGGTGGTGTCCAAGACCAAGAACGCTGTGGGTCGGTTGAATTATCCTTCCAGGGTGCTTGATGGTGCCGTGACGCCTGCGTCTACCACCTTTGATGTCCTTCAGCATGCGGGCGAGGTGTTCGTTGATGACGAGACTGGGTCGACGTTGAACCAGGTGTCGCCGGCGAATATGCGCTTGGGTGGGGATAAGCAGTTGCCGGGCTCGGCTGATGTGAGTTTCGGGGCGCGGACCATTTCGGTGACGGATGCTGCTTCGGGGAAGGTGTGGGCGGTGTCGCCGTCGACGGTGAATGGTTTTGACCAGGAGGCGTCGGAGCCGGTGATGGTGGGTTCTGAGGGGATTGTGTCGGCGGTTGGTTCTGATGACCGGATTTATTCGGCGGATCCGAAGACCGGGGTTGTGACGGTGACGGGTGTTGATGCCAATGGTGCGGTGACGTCGTCGGAGTCCAGTACTTGGGATGGGCTCAAGGGTGCCGGGGATCTGCAGATGACCGTGGTGGGGGACCAGCCGGTGGTGTTGGATGCTGCGGCGGGGAAGCTGTTCCTGCCTGGTGGTAAGCGGTTGGCGTTGGAGAATGCCCGGGATGCGAAGTTGCAGCAGGCCGGGCCGGAGAGCGATTTTGTGGCGGTGGCGACGCGGAAGGCGTTGTTGAAGCAGCCTCTTGACGGGGGGACGGCCAAGACGGTGGCGTTCGACGGCGAGGGCGTCCCGGCTGCGCCGGTGCAGTTGGGCGGGTGCGTGCATGCGGCGTGGTCGGGTGCGAACAAGTACGTGCGGGATTGCGTCAACGATGGTGATGACAAGAAGGTGGACGTGCCCAAGGCGAGTGCGTCGCCGTCGTATGTGTTCCGGGTGAACCGGGACCTGGTGGTCCTGAACGATGTGAACTCCGGCAACGTGTGGCTCGTGAACCAGAACATGCAGCTGGTCAACAACTGGGACGACGTC
>NZ_JWTB01000060.1 GCF_000813845.1 Pseudarthrobacter phenanthrenivorans | reverse complement strand
ACGAACGTCATGGACTGCTCGAAGACCTCGTTGGTCCTGGCCGAGTGCTGCATGTACTCCTGGATCCCGTAGTTATGGATCGCCAACCCCACATGCAGCTGCGCCGCGAACCCCACCGGCGAAATATCCGTCGGACCATGGAACCCCGACTTGATCTGGTACTGCGCGGCGAAATCCATCACCTTCTTCAACGGCGAAATCCCGCCAAAATGCGTGGACGCCGCCCGGACATAATCAATCAGCTGCTCCTTGATCAGCGTCTGGAAGTCGAACACTGTATTGAAGATTTCACCGATCGCCAGCGGCGTGGTGGTGTGCTGCCGGACCAGCCGCAAACCCTCCTGGTTCTCCGCCGGCGTGCAGTCCTCCAACCAGAACAAGTCATACGGCTCCAACGCCTTGCCCAGCTTCGCCGCCTGAATCGGCGTCATCCGGTGATGCCCGTCATGCAGCAACGGGAGCTCCGGACCAAACTCATTCCGCACCGCCTCAAACACCGTCGGCAAGTGCCGCAAATACGCCCGGGTGTCCCAGTCCTCCTCCTGCGGAAACGCACCCCGCCCGGCCGGCTCATAGTCATACCGCTCCCCCGACGCCTGCGCCTGCGCAGCCACCCCATAAACAGCCTTGATCCCCGGGATCGCGGTCTGGATCCGGATCGACTTATACCCCAGCTCCAGATGCTCCCGCACCGAATCGAACAACGACTCAATATCCGACCCGGACGCATGCCCATACGCCCGCAACCCGTTCCGCGACGCACCGCCCAGCAACTGGTACACCGGCAACCCGGCCACCTTGCCCTTGATATCCCACAACGCCATATCCACCGCAGCGATCGCCGCCATCGTCACCGGCCCCCGCCGCCAATACGCACTCCGGTACAGGAACTGCCACGTGTCCTCGATCCGGTGCGCATCCTTGCCGACCAGCAACTGCGCCACATGCTCCTTCAAATACGCCGCAACAGCCAACTCACGACCGTTCAACGTCGCATCACCAATCCCG
>NZ_JWTB01000006.1 GCF_000813845.1 Pseudarthrobacter phenanthrenivorans | reverse complement strand
GGTAAACAGTTCTTCACTGTCTCCCCCGCGGCGACTCAGAAAACAATACACGCACACCCGGCCCATCGCAAACCGGCCCTTCGGAGGCCGAAGATCCGCGGTATTGCGCGGCGAAACCCGGGGTGGAGCGCCTGCGCAACGTGCCGTCGTCGTCATTCTGCCCGTGTGTGCTGCGGCACAGGTGTTTCCTGGCGGGCCCGGGCGCTGAACAAGCAATGGGTTAAACGCAGAAGGGCCGGCAACCCTGAGGTTGCCGGCCCTTCTCAAGCAGCTGGAATCAGCGGTGCTGGATTACCAGGAAGACTTGGTGATGCCCGGGAGTTCGCCCTTGTGTGCCATGTCGCGGAAACGGACACGGGAGATACCGAACTTCTGGAAGGTGCCACGGGGGCGGCCATCGATGATGTCGCGGTTGCGCAGACGGATCGGGGACGCGTTGCGGGGCAGCTTCTGCAGGCCCAGGCGGGCTGCTTCGCGTGCTTCGTCGGTTGCGTTCTCGTCAACCAGGGTCTTCTTCAGTTCGAGGCGCTTTGCAGCGTAACGCTCAACGATGACCTTGCGCTGCTCGTTGCGAGCAATCTTGGACTTCTTAGCCATGTTTAGCGCTCCTCTCGGAATTCGACGTGCTGGCGGATCTTGGGGTCGTACTTCTTCAGGACCATGCGGTCCGGGTCGTTACGACGGTTCTTGCGGGTCACGTAGGTGTAGCCCGTGCCAGCGGTCGACTTGAGCTTGATGATCGGACGTACGTCCTTGTCCTTAGCCACTAGAGCTTCACCCCACGAGCAAGAATGTCGGCGACGACTGCGTCGATGCCGCGCACGTCGATGGTCTTGATGCCACGTGCAGAAACCTGCAGGGTGACATTACGGCGCAGGGACGGAACCCAGTAGCGCTTCTTCTGGATGTTCGGATCGAACCGGCGCTTGTTGCGGCGGTGCGAGTGCGAAATGCTGTGCCCAAAGCCCGGCTCGGCCCCGGTCACTTGGCAGTGTGCTGCCATGACTTCTCCTCAAGAATTGAAAGTAATGATCCGCATATCTGCTGCTGGACCATGCTGCCAAGTGCGACCCACAGAATGTACGGGCAACGGTTAGTTACGCAACTTGAGCCCCTAACTACCGGCCACCCTGGAGAAATTACCGGGCAACCGGAGCAATTGCGCACGCTCCGCGCACTTAGCGCCTACCAAGTCTACGAGGTGGCGCAATTAAAGACCAATCGGGCGTCAAAGGGTGTATAAGGGCAGGGAAAAGATCACAGCCAGGGCTGGCCCTTTTTCACAGCAGGATCATAGTTTCCTCACGCATCGTGGAGCCATGAACACGCAGCTCCTGCCGGCAACTCCGGCCGCAAGCAGCTCCGGCCGCCCGGAGCTTTCACCAATCAGGAAGCCCACCCACGACTGGTTTGCCCGCCAGTACCGGCAGCGGATGCTGCGCATTGACCTCCTGACCGTCATCGCCTGGGCCTCCGTTGCGGCGGCTGTTGCCCTGTGGCTTGCCGACGGCGGAGCCACCAGTATCACCTCCCCTGCGGCCGCGTTCACGGCAGCGGGGATAGTGGCGGGGTTGGCGGGCATGGACCTGGTCCTGCTCATGCTGCTCCTGGCCGCGAGGATCCCCTTCATTGACCGCACCATTGGCCACGACCGAGCCCTGGAGTTCCACGGAAAGCTGGGGAAACCCTCCCTCTACCTCCTGCTGGCACACGGCCTCCTGCTGGTTATTGGGTATGGCATGGCCGAGGGACTGGATCCGGTCAGCGAGTCCATCAACCTCTGGGTCCAGGTGCCCGACATGTGGCTGGCTTTCGTCTCCATGGCGTTGTTCATTGCCGTCGTGGTGACGTCCCTGATAGCTGTCCGGCGCCGCTTTCCCTACGAGTTCTGGTACGTGGTGCATCTGCTGACATACGCAGCCGTGGCCACCTCGATTCCGCATCAGTTCAGTGTGGGCGGCCTCTTTGCAGCCGGCACCTGGCAGCGCTGGTACTGGCTCGCCATCTGCATCTACACCGGCACAGCCCTGGTGTACTTCCGGGTACTGGAGCCGGTGCTGGCAACGGCCCGGCACCAGCTGACCGTGGCCCGGGTGGAGGCCGTGGCGCCGGGCGTGGTGAACATCGTCATGAAAGGCCGGAAGCTTAACCAGCTGGCTGGAACGGGCGGACGCTTCTTCATTTGGCGGTTCCTGGCTCCGGGCATGTGGTGGCACCCGCACCCGTTCAGCCTCTCCGCAGAGCCTGTCTTCAATGGCCCTGACGGGCAGGGGACGCTGCGGGTCACGGTCCGGAACCTTGGCGACGGTTCCGCCCGGCTGCTCCGGCTGCGGAAGGGCACCAAGGTGGCCCTGGAGGGCCCCTACGGAATGCTCAGCACAGCAGCCCGGACGAAGAACAAGGTGGTGATGATCGGCGCCGGCATCGGCATCACTCCCCTGCGCGCGCTGCTGGAGACCACCCCATTCGCTCCTGGCGAGGCCACGGTCCTCCTCCGCGGCCACACTGACAAGGAGCTTTACTTGGGCAACGAAATCCTTGACCTCTGCCAGGCGCGCGGGGTCCGGCTCTTCCACCTCACCGGGCCGCGGGGCCACGGCCGGTCCAGCTGGCTTCCCGAGGACTCCGTGCGCAACGGCTACTGCCTTACCTCCTATGTGCCGGACATCAGGGATGCGGACGTCTACGTCTGCGGCCCGGCGGCGTGGGCGGCCAACGTCATTGAGGATGCCGGGAAGGCCGGCGTCCCCGAGGAACAGATCCATCACGAAAGGTTTGACTGGTGAAAATTCGCGGAACAGTCGCAGCAGCTTTGGCCTCCGCCGGAATCCTCCTGGCGGGCTGGCAGACAGGCACGCAGGCGGGCGGCATCAGCACCGTGGCATCAAGTACGACGGCGACAGGCACCACGGGTGCCACCGGCACGGGGTCGGCGGGGACAGGTTCGTCAGGGTCGGCTGGGTCCTCCAGCTCGTCGGGCGCCACAGGTTCCTCCGGGTCCGCAAGCTCCTCCGGGTCAAGCTCCTCCGGATCCTCCAGTTCGTCCAGTTCCTCGGCCTCCGGCACCTACAAAGGAAACACTGTCCAGACCCGGTTTGGCCCCGTCCAGGTCCAGATCACGGTGGCCAACGGAAAGATCACCGACGTTACGGCCCTCCAGCTGACCAATACGGACGGCAAGTCGATCCAGATCAGCAACCGCGCCGCACCCCTGCTGCGCAGCAAGGTCCTGGCGGCGCAGTCTGCCAATGTCCAGACCGTCAGCGGCGCCACCATCACCAGCGATGCTTACCTCACCTCACTCCAGGCAGCCATCGATGCAGCGAACCTCTAGCGACCTGCCAAACACCGGCAGCCTGGCACTGAAGGCGCGCACGTTTGAGTGCATGGGAACCGTCATCGGGCTGACCATGCCCGTCGGCTCTCCCGCGGAAGGGCAGCCGGGGCTCGACGAGCTCGCTGCCGCCACCGCCGTCGTCGAACGCCTGTTCCGGGACCTGGACGAAACGTTCAGCCTGTACCGTCCCGATTCGGAAGCCAGCAGGATGGCGCGCGGTGAACTGAAGCTGACCCACGCGTCGGCGCAGATGCGAGAGCGGTACGCGGAGGCGCATGACTGGCGGCTCCGGACCAACGGTGCATTCACCCCTGAAAGGCCCGACGGCGTGCTGGACCTTTCCGGGATCATCAAGGGCCATGCCATCCGCGAGGCAGGAACGTCGCTGCTTGCCCTCGGCCGGCACGACTGGTGCCTCAACGCAGGAGGCGACGTCCTGGTCAGCGGCTCGCCACGGCCGGGAAGCGCCGAGCAATGGAAGGCAGGTGTTGTGGACCCCGCGGACCGCCGCACGCTGATTACCGGGTACCCGCTGGGCAGCGCCGGCCGGCACAGCGCGATCGCAACATCAGGCTCCGCCGAACGCGGTGAGCACATTTGGCGGGTGGGCAGCGCGGCCGGCTTCGTCCAGGTGACCGTTGCGGCCACGGAGATCGTGACAGCCGACGTCCTGGCCACCGCGATCGTTGCCGGCGGGACGCGGATGCTGGACCATGCGGCGAACAACTGGGATGTGGCCGTCCTGGCCATCCGCGCGGACGGCTCGATGCTGGCAACGCCAGGGTTCCACCCCGCCTGACCAGCCGGTGTTGAGCAGCGGGCTACAGCCGGATGGGCTCCGGGTACTTGGGCCGCAGATTGTCACCGGACGACTTGCCGGTGACCCTCCGGACCACCCACGGAGCCGCATACTCACGGAACCACTGGGCGTTGGCGCGGATGGCCTCGGCCCGGCCCAGTTCCGGCACGGGGGACATGGGCGGGATATCGATGGAGTGGTCATACTTGAGGACCTCGAGGAAACGCTTGGCCATATTGGCGTGGCCGGCGGCGGACATATGCATCCGGTCGTGGGCCCACATGCCCCAGTCGTAGTACTCGCTGAAGCGCCAGTAGTCCACCAGCAGCGCCCCATGGTCCCCCGCGATTCCACGCACCAGTTCGTTGTAGATGGCGGTGCGGCCGCGCATGGTGCCAAAGACCTTTGACCCGCGGGCGTCGAATCCGGTGAACATCACCACGGTGGCGCCGGTGGCGGTGAGCTTGCCCACGGCGTCATTGTACTCCACCAGGAGGTCATCGATGTCCACGCGGGGACGCAGGATGTCATTGGCGCCGGCGTAGATGCTCACCAGCGTGGGCTTAAGCCCGACGGCGGCGTCCACCTGTTCCGCGAGGATCTGCCGGAGCTTCCTGCCGCGGATGGCCAGGTTTGCGTAGCCGAATCCAGGGTCGGCGGCGCAGAGCTGTTCGGCAGCGCGGTCCGCCCAGCCCCGGACGCCGTTGGGGCGCGTGGGGTCGTCGTCACCAACGCCTTCGGTAAAGGAATCGCCGAGCGCAACAAACCGGGAAGTGAACTCCATGCGGTTAGTTTGCCATCCGTTGCCGGAAGCAACCAATCAGCCGGTCAGGGCTGGGTCTCGCGCAGGATCCAATGGTCCTTGTCCAGCCGGCCCACCACTTTTTCGCCGATCCGCGCCAGGTCCAGCACATCCTCCTCGGTCAAGGCATCAAGGAACAGCTCACGGACGTCTTCGACGTGGCCCGGGGCGAGCCCAACGATGGTTGCCATGCCTTCCTCGGTGAGGTGGGCGGTGGTCACCCTGGCGTCGCGGGGATGCGGGCGGCGCTCCACCCAGCCGCGCTTCTGCAGCTTCGTCACCACGTGCGAGAGGCGCGATAGGGAAGCGCTGCTGCGGGCAGCAAGCTCGCTCATGGGCAGGAACCGGCCCTCAGCTTCGGACAGCATGGCCAGGACCGTGTAATCGAAAAGGGACAGCTTTCCGGCCGCGTGGAGCCTGGTGTCCAGGGCCGCAGGCAGCAGCGTGTTGATGCTCACCAGCGCCAGCCAGGCGCGGCGTTCGTCAGCGTTGAGCCAGCGGGGTTCGGTCATGGTCCCCATTCTACGATTGATCTTTCAAGTAGCTTGTGCGGCCCCGTAGGCTTGGGTCCATGTATGTTGTCTCCCTCACCTACCGCGTGCCCCAGGAGATTGTCGACTTCCACAACGACGCCCATATCTCCTGGCTGCAGAAAGCGTTCGACGACGGCGTGTTCATCGCCGCCGGGCGCAAGATCCCCCGCACGGGCGGGTTGCTGCTCTCGCAGGCCGAACGGGACATTCTCGACGCGAGCCTGGCGCAGGATCCGTTCTATACCAATGGCGTGGCCGACTTCGAGGTGGTGGAGTTCCACGCCGGCCGGGTAGCGCCGGGGTTTGAAAACCTCCTGGACACCCCGCCGGCGCAACAGGGCTAAGGCGCGCCGCCGCCGTCGGGACCGTCCATGGCGAGCTTCTTCAGGCCGCCTTTCCGGGGGACCTTCACCGGTTCCGGCCAGCGCGGCCTGAGTGTGTCCCCCAGCGTGACGCCGCGAAGCTTGCGGCCAAAAAGCGGCAGGACCCAGTCGTGGACCCATCGCCGCTGGCGCCGCTCCCATTCCCGCAGGCCCAGCCTGGGCGCCGGCTCCCAGTCCTTGCGTTTGATCTTGTGCGGCACGCCCAGCTGGTCCAGGATCTGCCCGGCCAGGTATTTATGCCCGGCCTTGGACATGTGGAGCCGGTCTGAGTCCCACATCCGCCGGTCATGGAAGGCGTCCAGGCACCAGTAGTCCACGAGCACCGCTCCGTACTTCCGCGCAATTTCCCGGACCCGGCGGTTGTAATAGGCATTGCGTTTCTTGAGCGGCTCCAGCAGCGCGGACACCTTGACGTCGAACCCGGTGAAAAGCACCAGTGTGGCACCGGTGCCGGCAAGCCTGGCAACAAACTGTTCGTAGTCCGCCATCAGCGCGGGCATGTCCGTTTTCAGGTCCAGGATGTCGTTGCCGCCGGCATAGAGCGTTATCAGCGTGGGCTGCATCCGGAGCGCGGGCTCCAGCTGCTCATCGATGATGTGCCGCAGCCGCTTGCTCCTGATGGCCAGGTTGGCGTACTTCCACCCCGGCTGTGCCTTGGCAAGTTTCTCGGCAACCCTGTCGGCCCAGCCACGCACGCCGTTGGGCAGCCGGTCGTCCCGGTCCCCTACTCCCTCCGTGAAGGAATCGCCAAGGGCAACAAACACCCGGCGCCCGGAGTCAGGAAGCAGGGATTCAGGCACCACCGCCCCAACCTAACGGCTCAAGGAGAAGCAAGGACGACGCCGGGATGAACAGTAAGTGGGCGGGTGGGCCCGGCAGCCGGGTTGCCACGGCCGCCCCCACCCTTCGATCAAGGGGTGCGGGACCCGCTGTCCGTCTGCATGCCGCCGTGCACGGGGCGGAACTCCCAGGTGTAGGAGCCGTCTGCCTTCAGACTCATCCTCAGGTGGCCCCAGGTATCACTGAATTTCCGCTGGACGTAGGCCGGGTCACTGGTGAACGAGCGGAGGCCGATGCCGCCCGTGGACACCTGGAACTGCTGCATGCCGTCCGGTACGCATTGGTCCGCGTTGTTCACCGGGCAGGTCCGTTCGTAGTTGTGCTGGGAGCCGGACAGCAGCACTTTCACCCGGTTGTTCCAGAACATGTCGATCCAGGGCTTCGCCTGGGTGAAGCGCGTGTGGCTGGACGTGTTGGAGGTGAAATACGGGTCGTGGTAAACGGCTGCCAGATGCTTTCCGGCCGCTTTGGCCGCCTTCAAATCAGCGTCCATTTCCGCGGTCATGGCCTGCGCGCGGGATGCGTTGTACCGCCATGTTGCGGTCGGCGCCACGAGGATATGCCAGTTTCCCTTGTCGAAGGAATACCACTCCAGTGCATCCTGGAACCGGCCCAGGGTGGTGCTGGTGGCGGACTTGGTGGTGTTCACGCACTGGCCGTCCATGAACCGGTCCACGTCATCATTCACACCCGGTTCCACGTCATGGTTCGGTCCCGCGGTCCAGTAGGTCTTGGCCTTCAACCCGCCCCACACCGTGTTCCACGCGCCAAGCGCAGTGCAGGTTCCCTTGTCGTACTGGAAGTCCCCGATAGCAAGGAAATTATCCAGCGAACCATCGTTGAGGCTGCCGATGATGCTCGCGGCGTTCTTGCCGGCTGCCGAGCTCGTCGACGTGTTTCCTGAGGGGTTCATGTCGCCGGCGGCGGCGAACTCGAATGAATCACCCGACGGCGGGGTGGTGGGCGTCGCGGTCGGGGCCGGGCTGGATGTTGGCGCCGGAGTCGTGGTGGACGTCGGAGTGGGTGTGGGGGCCGGGCTCGTTCCGCCTGCCGCCGGGTAGACACGTACCCAGTCCACCCGCATTTCCGCAGCACCGTCAGCGGTGGTATCCGGGAACCAGTCCAGCTGCAGGGTCTGATGCATGCTGCCCGGAGGCTGATGGGTGGGGTCGTTGTCCTCAAACCACTTCACGCCATCCACGTAACCGGTCATTCCGGCGGGGGACCAGTCCACTGCATAGTTGTGGAACTGGGAAACATCCAGCGTCTTGCTGGCCCTGGTCTGGGAGTTCGTGCAGGAGAAGTGCTGGAAGAACTTGATCACGTTCCAGTCGCCCGTTGTTTCCGCGTAATCCACTTCGCCGTCGCAGGGCCAGTTCCCGCTGTCCGGCCAGAGGATCGAGACCATGTGGTATTCATTGTCGCCGGAGCCGGCGGCGCGGACTTCCCAGCGCCCGTACTTCTGGTTGGCAAACCTGGCGGACATGCCGGCGGTGGTTCCGTCGGGTGTGCCGCTCATGACCATAGTGGAGCCGTCCACCTTTACCTGCTCCGGGCTGCGGATGCCGTTGCCGGCATGCCCCGCGCCTTTATACACGCTCCATTTGGTTGCGTCCGGGGCCCCGACGTAATTGAATTCGTCGCCGGCGACGGGTGCACCCCAGTTCTGCGTGGCAGCAGCCTGGACACCGCCCGGGTCAGTGGGCGCAGGGGTGGGGGTTGGAGTTGGGGTGGGTTCGGTCACTACCGTGTCAGCCGCCGTGGTGACCACCAGCTTTGGGCGCAGTGCCGCGTCCAGGGCCTGGTTCGATTTGAAGCCCAGCCATTTCTGCGCGCCGGATTCCAGCCTGAAGTTCTGCTCACCGCCGTTGGCGGTAACGCCTTTGGTGACGTCCCATTCCACCCAGGCGCCGCTGGAGAACCCGCCGGTCCTGCCCAGCAGGGTCCCGCGGGCCGGGGCGTTGTTCCAGGTGACGCCCGTTTCGGTCCATGCACCGCCGGTGGTGTAGACATCCACGAACTCCGTCGACGTTGCCGCCGCCTCCGAATAGGCGCGGAGCTTTGCCGAGGTGATGTGTTCCCCGGCGGGGACCTGGACGTTGAACCGCAGCAGGCTGCTCCGAGCGATGCTCGTCCGGCCCTCCGTGGACCAGCGCACGCTCGTCCCGAAGTTCTCCGTGGGCCGGTCGGCCTGGACGTAGGTGTCCGCGGACGGCGCGACTGTCAGTGCTCCCACTGCGTTCGCCCCGCTGCCCACCACGGCAAGTGAAATAAGCATGACCAGGAGTGTCAGGGCAGAGATAACCGACCGACGGATAGTTTTCATGGAATGAGACCTTAATGTTCCAGTTGAAGTATCCGTAGTGTAATGCTTGTCACACCTAATGACACGGCTTTAACCGGTTCGGGCAGTCCTGAAAACGTGTGTTACGACGCCGGCGGGCAGGGAATGCCGTTAGCCTTCCGCTTTGCCTTGCCGCCAGTACCCCATGAAAGCCACCTGCTTCCGGTCGATGCCCACATCCCGGACGAGGTACCGGCGGAGATCCTTGATCACGGCCGCTTCACCGGCCATCCAGGCGTAGAAGGGCATGGCCCCGGGGGGCATGCCCGGGTTCCTGGCGCCGCGGAGGTGGGCTGTTTCCATCCGGGCCGGCGTCTCCCACAGGATGTCCACGTCCACGTTGACGTCTTCGGGCTCCGGCCCGGCGCCGCCGTCGTCCGCTGTTATGCCGACCCAGCCTGGGACGGGGACGGCCTTGCGCACGGCCTCCTGCAGCAGTTGGCCGTGGGGCCGCGAGCGCCCGATGGCCGCGCCGCGGGCCAGCCAGGTGATGGCGATGTCCGCCGGGGAGCTGAGCTCCAGGAAGTCGCCGGCTTCCGGCACCTCAAGGAAGGCGTGCCCGCTCATGTACGGCGGGAGGCTTTCGAGGATAGCAGAGATGGCCGGAACCGCCGTTTCGTCGCCGGCGAGCAGGATGCGTTGGGCCAGCCCGGGCCGCCACTCAATGCCGGAATAGGTCTCCGCGGTAACGCAGTGGGCGGCGCGGTTGTTGGGACCGATGATGGTGAGCGCGTCACCCGGCCTGGCGTTCAACGCCCAGTTGGCGGCGGGACCGCTGCACCCGGGGTCACCCGTGTGCATGGCGAAGTCGACGTCGATCTCCGGGTACACCGCGTCCAGCCGTGCCTCCCGGACCGTGTAGGTGCGCATCGCACCGCGCACGGCGGGATCCATGGCCAGCCAGTCCCGGTACCAGCCGGCCTGGCCCGTATGGAAGGCGGGAAGCGGCAGCCGGGTCCCGTCCGGGGCCAGCGATGGAATCAGGAGCTTGATGCGCAGGTCCAGGGTGTTCCCGTGGACGCCGAAATCGCGCAACGCGTAGCCGCCGAAGGTGACCCTGCGGAAGGTGGGACTCAGCTGCCGGACCGAGGAGACCGTGACTTCGAAGGCAAGGCTCATGGGCTGGGCTGCCGTGTGCTGGGTGGCTGCGGCTTCGCGGGTCTTCATGGGACAAGCTCCAGTTCGTTGGCGGTGGCATGGTGGCGGCCGATGGGAATGATGAGGGGCGTGCCGGAGACGGGGTCCGGGATGACGCGGGACTCCAGGCCGAAGACTCCGCGGACCAGTTCTTCGGTCACCACGTCCTGCGGGGAGCCGGCAGCCATCACGGCTCCGGCCTGCATGGCGATGACGTGGTGGGCGTAGCGGGCGGCGAGGTTGAGGTCGTGCAGGACGATGGCCACGGTGGTGCCCCGGCTGCGGTTCAGGTCGGTCACCAGGTCCAGGACTTCCACCTGGTGGGCAAGATCGAGGTAGGTGGTGGGCTCGTCCAGGAGCAGCACGTCGGTTTCCTGGGCCAGGGCCATGGCGATCCACACCCGCTGCCGCTGGCCGCCGGACAGTTCATCCACGTCCCGGCCGGCCAGGTCCAGCGTTCCGGTCGCCTGCAGCGCGCGCTGCACTGCGGCGTCGTCCTGATCGCTCCAGCTGCGGAAGAATCCCTGGTGCGGGTAGCGGCCCCTGCCCACCAGGTCACGCACCGTGATCCCGTCCGGAGCGGTGGGATGTTGCGGAAGCAGGCCCAGGGTGCGGGCCAGCTCGCGGGCCGGACGGGCGTGGATATCCTTGCCGTTCAGCGTCACGGCGCCGCCCGAAGGCTTCAGGAGCCGGGACAGGCCGCGGAGCAGCGTGGACTTGCCGCAGGCATTGGCACCCACGATCATGGTCACCTTGCCCTCGGGGATTTGGACACTCAGGCCGTCCACCACGCGGCGCTGGCCGTAGGTGAGCGTCAGGTCCCTGGCTTCGAGAACAGCCACGTCAGGCATCCTTTCGGTTGGCCGTGACCAGGAGCCACAGCAGGAACGGGGCGCCAAGCGCGCCGGTGACGACGCCCACGGGCAGGACGGTGCCGTCCAGCAGCAGCGGGGCAAGGTTGGCGGCGAAGTAGTCGGCCGCCAGGACAATGAGGGCACCCACCAGGGCCGACGCCGGCAGGCTGGCTTTCCCGGTAACGCGGCGGGCAATGGGGCCTGCCAGGAACGCGACGAAGGAGACGGGCCCGGCAGCCGCCGTCGCCACCGCGGCAAGCGCAACCGCGATGACCACCACGGCCAGGCGTGCGGCGTTGACCCGGACCCCCAGTCCTGCCGCGGCGTCATCCCCGAGTTCCAGGACGCGCAGTGGTCCGGCGATGGCCCCCACCGCTGGAACGAGCACCGCGAGCGCCAGGAACAGGATGCCGGCGCGGTCCCAGTTGGCGGAGTTCAGCGAACCGTTGAGCCAGACCAGGACGTCGGCGGCCGTGCGGATATCGGCGCGGGTCATCAGGAAACTGACCACGGCCTGCAGCGCCGCAGCAATCCCTACTCCCGCCAGGACCAGCCGGTTTCCGGCCGCATTGCCCCGGCCCGCTCCCCGACCCGCTCCGCCGCTGGAGATCGCGTATATGAGGCCAGCCACGGCAAGCGCCCCCGCCAATGCTGCCGCGGAGACGGCGCCGCCGGAGGCACCGAAAACGACGATGGCCACCACCGCCGCGGCACTTGCGCCGGAGCTGATGCCGATGACATCCGGGCTGGCCAGGGGGTTCCGCAGCATGGTCTGGAACAGGGCGCCGGCCAGTCCGAACGCCGTCCCGATCATGGTGCCGATGACCGCCCGGGGCAGCTTGTTCTCCATCACGATGAAGCTGGCGCCGGGGATTTTCGGGCCGCCGGTGAGGTGGTTGGCGACGATGGTGAAGAAATCCGGGACGGTCACCGTGTAGCTGCCCAGGAGGACGGACGCGAAGAACAGGAGCGCGACGGCGGCGGCCAGCAACGCGGTCCGGCTCACCGGAACCAGCCGCCGTTGCCCTACCACTTTTGGTTCTTTAGGCGGGGCTTTGGCAGCCATATCTGATAGGGCAACACGGGTCACAGGCCGGCCCCTTTCCCGCGCCGGATGAGCCAGACGAAGGCGGGCGCGCCCACCAGGGCGGTCATGATGCCCGCGGGCACCTCGCCGGGAAGCAGCACCACCCGGCCGATGATGTCGGCACCCAGCAGCAGCGCGGGGGCGGCGACCAGGGAGAAGGGCAGGATCCAGCGGTAGTCCGGGCCGGTGAGGAACCGGACGGCGTGCGGGATGACCAGGCCGACGAAGCCGATGGGCCCGGCCAGCGCGGTGGCAGTGCCGCAGAGCAGCACGATCCCCGCGGCGATGAGGGCACGGGACAGGCCCACCCGCTGGCCCAGCCCGCGGGCAATGTCGTCCCCCAGGGCAAGGCTGTTGAGGGTCCGGCCGGCCAGCAGGACCACCAGCGCGCCCGCCGCGAGGAACGGCAAGCCTGGCAGGAGCACTGACCAGTCCCGGCCTGCGACACCGCCCACCTGCCAGAAGCGGAACCTGTCCAGGGTGTCCTGGCTGGAGACCAGGATGACGTTCATCAGCGAGGACAGCCCCGCGCTGAGGGCGGCTCCAGCCAGCGCGAGCTTCACCGGGGTGGCACCTTCCCTGCCCAGCGAGGCGACCAGGTACACCACCACCGCGGCGCCGGCCGCCCCGGCGAAGGCGAACCAGACGTAACCGGAGAACTCCGTGATGCCGAAGACATAGATTCCGGTGACCACCGCCAGGGCAGCTCCGGCGTTGACTCCGATAATGCCGGGATCGGCCAGCGGATTACGGGCAACACCCTGCATCGCGGCACCGGCCAGGCCCAGGGCGCCGCCGGCGAGCAGGCCCAGGACGGTCCGGGGGATGCGCGCCTGCACCACGGCGTGGTCTCCGTTCCCCGGATCGAAGGCGGCCAGGGCCTGCCACACGGTGGCCAGGGGAACGTCGCGGGCGCCCACCGCCAGGGACGTGGCGGCCAGCAGGAGCAGGACGACGACGGCGGCGAGCAGCCACGCGGCCTGCTTCCTTCCCTGTGCCCCACCGCGGCGGGGACCACGGGCTGCCCGGTCCGGCGCCCGGGTGCACGGGTCCGCTGCCGGACGTGCCGTCGTCGTACTCATGGAACGGCCTTTACTTCACTGCGTCCGCTGCTTTGGCCAGCTGCGGCAGGAAGGTGTCCACGGACCACGGCAGGCTCAGCGGCGACGATGCCGAGATGGAAAGGGTCAGGGTGTTGTCCGAATCGGCCACCAGGGCGCCGTTCTTGATGGCCGGGATCTGGCCCAGCAGAGGATCGGCCTTGATGGCGTCAGTGGTGGAGGCGTCCGGGACCCAGGTGACGAAGATGTCCGACTGCAGTTCATTGGCCTTCTCGGCCGACCAGGGGATGTAGAACTCCATGGAACCCTTGGAGTTGTCCGCCACTACCGGGGCGAGGGTCATGCCGATTTCGCTGAGGAAGCGGGGCCGGTTGTCGTTGGCGGTGTAGACGTTCACGCCGTCGCCCTTGGCTGGCTCCAGGTTGCCGTAGATGAAGCTTTTGCCCTGGATCTGCGGGTACTGGGAGACCTTGTCCTTGATGGTGGCTTCGGTGTCGGACACCAGCTTGGCGGCTTCGGCGTCCTTGCCGAGGGCCTTGCCGATGATGGTGGTGGAGTCCTGCCAGGAAGTTCCATAGGCCACGTCCGGGTGGGCCACCACGGGTGCGATTTCGCTGAGCTTCCTGTAGTCCTCTTCAGTGAGGCCGGAGTAGGCGGCCAGGATGACGTCCGGGCTGAGCTTGGCGATCTCAGTGAAGTTGACGCCGTCGGCCTCGGAGTACTGCACCGGAGCTTTGGAAGAGCCGAAGCCTGCACCCAGTTTCTCGAGGGCGGCGTCCTTCCAGGGGGTGGAGCCCTTGTCGTTGCCGCCCCACTCATTCTTCGGGACGCCCACCGGGACCACGCCGAGGGCGATGGCGACATCGTCGTTCACCCAGGAGACCGTTGCCACGCGGGTGGGCTGCTTCTCGATGGTAGTGCTGCCGTAGGCGTGCTTGATGGTGACGGGGAACTGTGCGCTGCTGGAGGCCGTTCCCGCGTCCGAAACGGAGGAGGCGGGACCGGTGCTGCAGGCCGAGAGGGTGAACGCAGCCGCGGCCACCACTGCGGCCTTGCCAGCGCTGGCCAAGAGCGTCCGGCGGGAGGCCACGGGGCCGGGGAAAAGGGGGGACGTCACGGGACTCCTAAGGTCAATCGGATGAGTAAGGCTAACCTATCTACGAGTGCATTACGCAACGTTTTTGTCACCTAATCGAAGGGATGTGACGAAGGGCACAGGCGGCTCGCGTTCTTGGACAGCGCGCTCCTGATTTGGCAGGATGGCCTTGCCGGTCCGGTGGTACACCGCCGGAGCGCTGGACAGGAACAGGACAACGGGAACAAATGAGCATGCTGAAGGTCATCCAGACCGCCGCTGCCGTGGAAAGCGGGGTGGCCGCTTTGGCCTGCTCCGCGGAGACTGACTGACTCCCCTTGTTACCCGGGCCCGGGTTCGGGCCGCCCTACCCTTCACGAAAGTCCAGCCATGCAATCAGTCACGCCCCAACAAATCCGCTCCTCCTTCGTCAATGCCAGCCGGTCGGAAGCCGCGAAACTGACGTTGCCCAAGGACTTCGACTCACTCGACTGGGACAACCTTGAGTTCCTGGGCTGGCGGGACGAAAAGATGCCGCTGCGCGGCTATCTGGTGGTTCCAGGGCCCACGGGGCTCACCGGGGTCATGCTCCGGGCACCCGAAGGAGGTGCCAGGAAGAACCGCTCGGTGCTGTGCGAACTCTGCCGCGACGTGTTTTCCAAGGAGGACGTCCTCCTGTGGGTCGCCAGGCGTGCCGGCAAGTCCGGACGCGACGGCAACACGGTGGGCACCCTGATCTGCGCCGACTTCCTGTGCTGCGGCAACGTCCGCAAGGAGCCGCCGGCCAATGAGATCAACCCCGACCCGGCCCTTGTGGTGAAACGCCAGATCCAGGGGCTGCAGGACCGTACGGCCCAGTTCCTGGCACGCGTGCAAGCGAAGTAGGGGCCAGGCGCACACCGGCCGGGAGCCCCCTCCACGCTCGTGGAGGGGGCTCCCGCGGTGCGGTCAGCGCAGGATGATGTCCACCGGGTTGGCCTCGGACCGCCAAGCTCCTTCTTCCCCGGGGCGGGGTCGGATCACGGGCGCGGTGAGGACGCCGGAGCGGTTGGTGCGCCGGTCCCGCAGGATCTCTGTCACGGAGCCGAGGTGGCGGGACAGGTCGATCACGTTTTCGGGCGCGGCCAGCAGCAGCTGGAACCCGAATTCGTGCAGCGCCTTGATCCCCGCACCGGCGAACTCCTCGGAGGCCAGGACGAACGCCTCATCCATCATCACGGTGCCGTACGTGGTGAAGCCCTGCTCGGCAATGCCCAGCTGATAGCTCAATGCCGCGGCCATGATGAAGGCGGTGAACCGTTGCCGCTCGCCCCCGGACATGGACCCGGTGTCGGCATGCATGAACACCTCGGTCTTCCTGCCGCCACGCGGACCGGCCACTTCCCGGTGTTCCTTGCACTGGATGAACAGGTGGCCGCGGACGTCCAGTACCTCGGCGCGCCAGCGCCGGTCCTCGGGCGCCTGCGAGCCAAGCCGTTTCACCAGCGTCTCCAGCGACTTGTAGCGGGCGGTGAGCTCGCCGTCGTCGTCCTTCTCCGGAGCGGAACCATCGGCACGCCCCGCCTCCGCCTTCGCCGGCCGGGTGTGGCGGGCCTTCAGGGCGTTCTGGATGGCGTCCTTGAACTGCTTTGCGGTGGGCGGCAGTGTTTGCTTGATGTCCAGTTCCAGGTAGCTGCCTTCGTGGAAGTTCACCTGGGACAGGATGCCGTTCAGCGGCAGGATCCTGCTGGTAATGGAGCGGCGTTCCTCGTCCAGCAGGTGCAGCAGCGTGCTGAAGGATTCATGCGTGCGCTGGTTGAAGAACTGCCGGAACTCCGCCTCCTGCGCCGGCAGGCCGTCGTTCACGATCGCGTGGTAGCGCGCCTCGAACTCGCTGGCCGCGCCGATGCTGGTTCCGTGGTCCGCCGAGATGGCACTGCCCCACTCCCGCACGAAGCCCTCGAAGATCCGCGTGAGCCGCTCGGCAGTGGCCTGTCCCCGGGACTCCGCGGCGTGCAGTTCGCCCAGCAGGGCGGTCCGGACCCGGTTGGCCAGGTTGTCCAGCTCGTGCATCTCGGTCACGTCGCCGAATTCCGCGAAGTGCGGTTCCAGGGCGGTAACGGTGGCGTCCGACGGCGGCGCCTGGGCCAGGCGCCGGCGAGCGGCTTCCAGCATCGCGTCGGCGCCGGTCAGCTGGCGGTCGAGTGCCTTGTATTCGCTTTGCAGGACGGCTGCCGATTCCGTGCTGGACTGGTGTTTCTGCCGGACCTCCTCAATGGTGGCCCGAAGCGGTTCCAGGTCCGCCTGCGCGGCCAGGGCGTCCTTGAGCCGTTGCTCGATCCGTGCGAGCTCCTCCGCCGCCACCGCAGCAGACACCTGTTCCCAGGGGCGGTCGTCTTCGGCAATCCGCCGCAGCGCATCGAGCTGCCGGCTCATGCCCTGGTGTGAGTCCTCGCGGCTTTGCGCCAGTTCGGCGGCCTTGGCCACTTCCTGCCGGAGGTCCTCCACCTGCCCGGCCACAAGCTCCAGCTTGGCAGCGTTGTCAAAGCCGAGGACGTAGTCCTGGCGGCTGGTGAAGCGGTCATCCTTCTCAACCGTGTGGCGGTTCCGCTTGACCACGCCGCCCAGGCTCAGGCCCTTGTCCAGTGCCGCCAGCTCGTCCGGGTCCTCTACGCAGGGGTAGGCGAAATCCAGGGCGATGCGCTCCCGGACCCATTCACCGGCAACGGCGGCCGCGCCGGAGGCGAGGATGTCCAGCTTGGTCAGCAGGTCGCCGCCGCGCACGTCCTCGACGGCGAGCGCACCGCCGGCGAGCGGTTTGGAGACATCCACCGCCCGCAGCGCGCCGCGGACGTTGTGGCCGTTCAGGTAGCGGGTCACGGCGGCGAAGTGCTCACCCGGGACCAGCAGCGTGGTGGCCAGGCTGCGCAGCGCGCGTTCGGCGGCCGGCCGCCACCGTTCCTCCCCTTCGGCGAGGTCCATGAGTTCGCCTGCGAACGGCATATGGTCCTCGGGAACGCCGGTTGCCGCGGCGATCGCGGCCCGGTTTTCAATGCTCGACGGCGGCAGCAGGGACTTGCGCGTCTTCAGCGACACGAGCTCCTGCTCAGCGGCCGCGAGCTCGCGCTTGCGGGTGGCGTGCGCATCGAAGGCCTCGAACCGCAGCTCCTGCAGGGCCTGCGAATCATCCTTCAGCTCGGCCGACCGCGCCGCCGCCTGCTCATGCGCCTGCTCCCACCCGGCCGCGCTCCACTCAAGCTGCAACCCGGCGTCGGACAGTGCCTGCTGGGCCGCCTCCTCCACCTGGCGGCGGAGCTTCAGGCCAACCCGGGCGTTCTCCAGCGACTGCTCGATCGCCGAGATGGCGTTGCCGCCCTGGTTGTTGTAGTCCGCTTCCAGCTGCCGCAGCTCCTTGGCCAGCCCGTCACGGATGCCGCGTTCGGCGCCCAGCTCCTTGGCTTTCGCCTGGGCCAGTTCCTTAAACCGGAGCAGGGTCTTCCGGTGGACCTCGACAGCCAGCTTCTGCTTATAGGCCTCGAACTCCTCCCCCACCAGTTCGCGGAGCCGGTTCGCGTCCAGCAGCGACTGCGCATACTCCCGGTTGAGGCCGGGGACGGGGGCCAGCTGGTCCCGCTGCTGCCGGACGTCCTCCAGCCGCTGGCGGATGGACATCAGGTTGCTGAACTCCTCCACCACGTCATCAGCCGCGGCGAGCGTGGCGGGGGCGTCAAGGACCTGGTCGCGGAAGAAGGTGTTGACGCTGCCGCCCAGGCCCTTGCCGGCCTGGATGACGCGCAGCAGGGGCAGCGCCTGGTCCGAGCTGATGCCCAGCAGCCGCCGGAACCGCTCGGCGAACGCCTTGTGGACGTCGAACACCTGCGCGTGCGGGAAGACCGTCTCCAGCGCGCCCTTGGTGAAGCGCTTGTCCGCGATGCCCTCCACGGCCTCAAGGTCCAGGGGCACGTTGTCGATCAGGTAGAACCGGCCCACGCTGGACTCGGTGCCGTTCTTCGGAAGGTCGAACAGTGCCGAGACCGTCACCCGGGTGCCGGCAGCGTTGTCGAACGTCAGCGCGACGGCGGACCAGGTGGCACCGGGGCGCTGGAACGCACTGGCCGATCCCTCACCCACGGCCTTGTCGCCCACCTTGCCGCGCATGTACGTGAAGGTGGTCCGCTTGTCCTCCACGGCGCCGCCCGAGCGCTGTGCAGCGGCCTCGTTGGACCGTGGCCGGGCATCGAAAACCCGCAGCATCGCGTCGAATAGGGTTGACTTCCCCACGCCGGAGTTGCCCGTGAGCAGGGTTCCGTTCCGGTCCACGTGCATCGTGTGCGCCCCGTGGAACGTGCCCCAGTTGACCACCTGTACCAAGGCAAGGCGCATCTGCCCCGGGTTCGTGACATCACCCAGCGGAAGCATGCTTGCGATCGTCACTTGCCGGCCTCCGCTTCGTCGGTGTCATCGTCGTCTGTGGCCTCAACCACCGGGTTGGCGTCGACGTCGATCAGCGCCTCGGTCCCGGTGGGATCGGTTCTGGCCGCTACCAGGGCCTCGATGTGGGCGGGGATGTCGCCGATGTTTTCGAACGGCAGGGCCAGGGGCAGGGCGTTGGAAATGGTGTAGACGTCGTCCAGGCCGGTGGGGACGAGGAGCTGCCGGGCCAGGAGCTTGGTGATGGCCCGGGTCACCACGTCCGCGTCGCGGAGGGCGTCCTGCTGGCCGGAGGGCTGGTAATGCGCCACCAGGTCGCTGATCTCCTCCCGGGTGATGGTGGGGTCCGTCTGTGCCGTGACGTGCCTGTCCAGCAGCAGGCGGAGCCGGAGCAGCACGATGGTTTCCACCCGGCTGAGCGCACGCTGCTGGCGCAGGATGCTGGAACGGGTGCTGCCTCCGATCACGTCCGGATCCACGGGGCGCAGCACAGCGATCTTGCGTTCATGGTCCAACTGCAGGGCAAGGAACAGCTCGGAGAGGCGGCTGCGCAGGATCACCTGGTTGTCCAGCAGCACTGTCCACAGTTTCTCGTCCCGGCCGCCGTCGATGTACGGGCCCTTGAGGAGCTTCACCAGCGCCTGGCGGACCTTCATGGGCAGCACACCGGTGTCGCCCGGGAACAGCGCGGCGCCGTCGACGAACGTGTCACGGGGTGAGACTGCCCCGGTGTACCCGGTGCCCGATGCCGCCGGGATATCGGCATGCCCAACCGCCGCTTCCTCCGCCGTCGTGATTTCCTCAGTCATCTGAATCCTTTGCGAGCGTGACCACCGGGAGGTAGGCCTTCCGGGTGGAACCGTCTATCTGTTCGAAGTCCAGGCCATCCCACGCCCCGCGGTTGAAATCGGCCCCCGCGTGCAGGGCTTCCGAGAGCAGGGCGCGGATGCTGTTGATGTGCTGCTCTTCGGCCGGCAACTGCTGCCAGGCCTCGGCAAGGCTTGCGGCCCCGGCCATGGCCGCCCGGACCACCGCAGGTTTCGCCTTGCCGGTCCTGGGCGAGCGCACCCGGTCCGAGTCGGTGAAGGCGATGGGGTCGGCCAGCCGGGGCGGCGCGGCGAATTCGTCCGGATCGAAGAGCTTGACCATGGACAGCGACTCGAAGCCGGCGTTGTAGAGCACCGGGCCGGGTACCAGTGCCGGGCGTTCCCGCTCATAAGGGAGGGACCGGATGGCCTGCTCCGCTTCCCGCAGGACCTGCCGCAGCCGGACGGACTGGCGGAAGTCGTCGCTCTGGACGTAGGTGTTCAGGCTTTCGCTGAGCTTGCCGTAGATGCGCTGGATCTGGCTGTGCTGCTGGCGGAGCTCGGCCACCAGGTTCTTCAGGGTTTCGCGGTCCTCGGGCGACAGGTCGTCGGCGAACTGGCGGCTCAGGACCTCGCCGATGGCCGACCGGAACCGCACCTGCTGCTGCGGGTCCTCCAGGAATGCGGTGAAGGACCGGAACGTCCTGCCCTCGGGGCTCTGCCGGAGCCGCTTGTCGGCTTCCAGCACCTGGGCCATGGTGGCGCCCTTGGTCAGCGACTCTTCGATGATCTGGTTGCGCAGTTCGCCCACAAGTTCCTCGATCCGGTCGCGCATCTTCTTATAGTCGGCGGGCAGGCTCGCGGCGAGGTCCAGGATGTTGCCGGCGGCCTCCACCGCCTCGTCGTCGTCGAGCAGACCGTCGAACCCGCCGGTACTGATGTCCTGGATCAGCTGCTGACGTTCCTCGATTTCCTCTTCGAGGGCTTCGAGCCGGGCACTCTGGTCCGGGTTGGTTTCATTGGCGAGCTTTTCCACGTCCCCCAGCAGGGTGCCCAGGCGGGAACCGTTCAGCGTGGACCGCTCGCTGGACAGGCTGTCCAGGAAGGCCAGCACGCGGGCGGCCGGTTCGGTGGCCTCATAGACGATCCTGCCGGACTGGTTCCGGCGGGTCAGGAACTGCCGCCTGGTCCACTCGTCGCCAAAAGCCTTGCCATTGGCCCCGCCGCCCAGCCCGGGGTCCTGCCGCCGAAGCTCCTCAAGGAAGGAGTCGACGTCGGCATGGAATTCCTCCAGCGGCACCTGCGGCCGGGTGCGGGTAAAGGAAGCCTGGAGCACGGCGATCACCCACGGCGCCGATCGGGTCAAGGCCCAGGCCGGGCCCTTGGTCAGGAGTTCGAGGTCCCGGAGCCGGGCGCTGATGGCGTCAGCGGATGACCTGGCGGAGCGGGGCACACACTCTCCTTGGGCTGGTGGGTTGGGGTTTGGCACGCGGCCCGGCGGGGCCCGGACCGGAAAACTGCCAACTACAAGGTTAACGCAGGCCGCCGCGACCGCTTTGTGACCTACCTCCCGGTAGTGTTTCAATCCCGTATCAACAGTCACTTCTGCCCCATGCTGCTCTGGCTGGGCCCGCAGCTGTCCCCCTACTCTTCTGCTACTGGTCTTTGGCGAACCGGCCGTTCGCCACCGCAGTTTTTCAGCAGCGCAGTTATTCACCACAGCAGTTATTCACCACAGCAACGTTGCAGCAGGGGGATTCATGCAGTTCGATCTAAGCTCAGTGGAAACAGCCACCTTGGTCTTCATCGGGACGCTGGTGTTTGCCGCAATCCTGGCCGCGTTTGTCCTGACGGCGGGGCTCATCGCCCTGGTGCTGCTGGGCGCGGGAAAGCTCACCTGGACGGTGCTGGCCAACACGCTGCTGGCGGTGGTCCACGGCATCAACTACGGGTGGGACAAGCTGGTCCACCGGGCCGCCGCGGTGGACCTTTCGGGCGATTTCCAGGGCCAAACGTCCCCTAGTACCGGAACCTACCCGCGGGTAATCTTGAGGGACAGCTGAAGGGTTCTCCAACCCGGCGGATCCATGGCTACACCGGCCTATCCGGCCAAGGAGATAACCCATGACCTCCGCCACTGACAGCCAGCCCAAAGACGCCCCCGCTGACGAAACCCCTGTTCCCGCCGGCAAGATCGGCGCGGGGGCCACCGCCGAAGATGCCCGGGCCGTCGCCGAAGCCGCCCGGGAATCCGGCTGGGACCGGCCCAGCTTCGCCAAGGGCCTCTACCTGGGCAGCTTCGACCTGGACCTGGTCCACCCCTGGCCCGCCGCGGACCCGGCGTCCGTGGAGCGGGGCGAGGCCTTCATGGCCCGCCTCACCGCGTTCGCCAAAACCATGTCCGGGCGGGTGATCGAACGGGATGCGAAGATTCCGGACGAGTACATCAGGGACCTGGCGGACCTGGGTGTCTTTGGCATGAAGATTCCGGAGGAGTACGGCGGGCTGGGCCTGTCGCTGGTGTACTACGGCCGTGCCCTGGCCCTGCTGGGCAGCGTGCACCCCAGCCTGGGTGCCCTTATTTCCGCCCACCAGTCCATTGGCGTCCCGGAGCCTGTCAAGGTTTTTGGCACCCCGGAACAAAAACGCGAGTACCTGCCGCGCTGCGCTGCCGGGGCTGTCACCGCGTTCCTCCTCACCGAACCTGACGTGGGCAGCGATCCTGCCCGGCTGGGCAGCACGGCAACGCCAACGGACGACGGCGACGCGTACCTTCTGGACGGCGTGAAACTTTGGACCACCAACGGGGTGATCGCGGAACTGGTGGTGGTCATGGCCGTGGTCCCGGCCCACACCGACGCCGGCGGCACCCTGCATAAGGGCGGCATCAGCGCGTTCGTGGTGGAGATGGATTCGCCCGGCATCACCGTGGAAAACCGCAACGCGTTCATGGGCCTGCGCGGCATCGAAAACGGTGTGACCCGCTTCCACCAGGTCCGGGTGCCGGCCGCCAACCGGCTGGGCCGGGAGGGCCAGGGCCTGAAGATCGCGCTCACCACGCTGAACACCGGGCGCCTCGCGTTGCCGGCGCTGTGCGTGGCGTCCGGCCGGTGGAGCCTGAAAATCGCCCGTGAGTGGTCCAATGCCCGCACCCAGTGGGGCAGGCCGGTGGGCGAGCACGAGGCCGTGGGCAAGAAGATCGCCTTCATCGCCGCGTCCGCGTTTGCCCTGGACGCCGTGTTTGAACTCTCCGCCGAGCTTGCCGACGCCGGGCAGAAGGACGTCCGCATCGAAGCGGCACTGGCCAAGCTGTGGGCCACGGAGATCAGCTGCCGGATCGCTGACGAGCTGGTCCAGATCCGGGGCGGACGCGGCTTCGAGACGGCCGAATCGCTGGCGGCCCGCGGTGAACGCGCGGTACCTGCGGAGCAGCAGCTGCGGGACCTGCGCATCAACCGGATTTTCGAAGGGTCCTCCGAAATCATGCGGCTGCTGATTGCCCGGGAAGCGGTGGACGCGCACCTGGCCGCCGCGGGCGACCTCGCCTCGCTGGATGCGAGCCTTGCCGATAAGGCCAGGGCCGCCGTCGGGGCTTCCGGGTTTTACGCCAAATGGTTGCCCAAGCTCGTGGCGGGAGCCGGTATGGACCCCCGGTCCTACGGCGAATTCGGCCGGCTGGCCAAGCACCTCCGGTTCGTGGAACGGTCCTCGCGCCGCCTGGCGCGCCAGACCTTCTACGGGATGGGCCGTTGGCAGGCCAAGCTGGAGCGGAAGCAGGCGTTCCTGGGCCGCGTCGTGGACATCGGCGCCGAACTTTTCGCCATGACGGCCTGCTGCTCGCGGGCGGAGATGCTCCTGAAGACCTCCCCGGACAAGGGCGCCGGCGCCTACGAACTCGCCGATGCCTATTGTGAACAGGCCCGGGTGCGGGTGGACGAGTACTTCGACCAGCTGTGGCGGAACACGGACGACGCCGACCACGCACTGACCCGGAAGGTCCTCGCCGGGGACTACACCTGGCTGGAGGCCGGTATCCTCGATCCCTCCGAAGGGACCGGCCCGTGGATCGCGGATGCCACCCCGGGCCCGTCCCGGAAAGAAGACCTGCACCGGAAATACCGGTAAAACCGCAGGTCACAAAATAGTAAGCACGCTTGCTATCACCGTGGACCGGTGGTTGAGTTGAGCCATGAGCAGCTCAACGGACCCAGAAAACCTGCCTCCCCGCCGCGCCCGCGAGGCTGACGCCGCCCGTGACGGAAGCTACCGTGAGGCCGCGGATGATGCCGCCACGCGCTCGTTTGACCGGCCGCCAGCTGACCAGGCGCCGGTCCGCCCCAGGGAGCGCGGCTATGACAGGGACCGCGACTACGTTGAGCCCTCGGCGGAGCGGGCCTACGAGCCTGCACCGACCACCGCGGCCCCCGTGGTGGAACCTGCGGCGGACCCGACCCTGGCCAACCGCGAGACCGCCGTTGCACGCCAGAAGGAGCGCTTTGGCGGCATCAAGGCCGGCTCGGCATTCTTCGGCTGGCTGACCGCCACCGGTATGGCGGTACTGCTGACCGCACTGGTGGCAGCCGCGGGCACCGCAGTGGGACTTGCCAACAACACCGACGTCAATGCCGCCGTGAACCAGGCGGCGCAGAACAGCGGCACCGTGGGACTGGTGGGCATCATCGTGCTGCTGGTGATCTTGTTCCTCTCCTACTACTCCGGCGGCTACGTGGCAGGCAGGATGGCCCGTTTCAACGGCGCCAAGCAGGGTTTCATGGTGTGGATCTGGGCCCTGATTGTGGCCGTCCTGGTGGCCATCCTCGGCATGGTGGCAGGGCAGCAGTTCAACGTCCTGGCCAACCTCAACAGTTTCCCGCGCATCCCCATCAATGAAGGCCAGCTGACCACCACCAGCATCATCGCGGCAGTGGTGGTGGCCGTGGTGGCCCTCGTCGGCGCCGTGCTGGGCGGCCTGGCGGGCATGCGGTTCCACCGCAAGGTTGACCGCGCCGGTTTCACGCCGGACAGCGAGTTTTACGACGACGGCGAATAGTCAGGCGAGGATGTCGCCGTCCACGTACAACCACCGGCCGCCGTCCCGGACGAACCTGCTGTTCTCGTGCAGGACACCGCGGCCCCTGCCATGCCGGTAATACGCCTTGAACTCGACCGTCCCTTCCGTATCGAAGGGACCGCCGCCGCCGGTGGACACGATGTCCAGCCGGCGCCACTGCATGGCCGGGTCCAGGTCCAGGGCAGCCGGGGCGGTGGAAGGGTGGTGCGTACGCAGCAGGTAGTCCTCGTCCAAAAGGACGAACGCGCTGTAGCGGGACCGCATGAGTTGCTCCGCCGTCGCCGCAAACCCGCGGCCGGAATGGAACCTGCCGCAGCACGCGGCGTAGGTCTCCCCGGACAGGCACATGCAGTTCTCGGGCTGAGTCGATTCGGTCACCCGGTGATGCTGTCATATCCGGTAACAGCTTCGCTACAACCTCGGACGCGGCCCGGTCCGCGGCGGCACGGCGGGACAAAAATCCGTATGGTGGAGAAGGAGCTTGCGGCCGGCATCCGGTGACGTGCACCGGCCCGGAAGGCGGGACAGAGAGGAGAGGAAAGATGGAGCACCCTGACACTCTCGTCCTCAACCTGACCTTCCTTGGCACCGTGGGCGTGGCCCTGCTGATGTTCGGCGTCCTCTTCCTGCTGGGCGTCATCACCCTGGTCCTCGTGGGCCTGGGCCGGCTGGCCGCCGTCGTCCTGATGGCCCTCTTCGGGCGCGTTCCCGGGCAACGGGACCGGGCCCGTTTTACCGGTCCATCCGCAGAGGCGGCCCCGGCCCGCACACCGTTCCGGGAGCGGGCGGCCGCGCTCAGGCCGGACCGGCT
This sequence comes from Pseudarthrobacter phenanthrenivorans, assembly GCF_000813845.1. Classification (GTDB taxonomy): domain Bacteria; phylum Actinomycetota; class Actinomycetes; order Actinomycetales; family Micrococcaceae; genus Arthrobacter; species Arthrobacter phenanthrenivorans_B. The sequence goes on along the minus strand of NZ_JWTB01000006.1, from coordinate 12,363 downwards.
GAAGGAGTCGCTGCGCTCCGCCGTCGTACGCCATCCAAAACTGGCCGCAGCCCGCCCCGAGCCCCCGGTCCTGGCTGAGGACTGGGCGTCCGCTGTTGCGGAAGCCGACAAACGCGCCCAAGCAAGGGCGCGTGCGGCGGCTCCGGACATCAAGTTGTCGGTGCGGGACCTTCCGGATCCGGCCGTGCCTGCCGACAAGGTCGGCCAGGTGGCCCCGCTGGTGGAATCCGCCCTGCACAACCACCGCCCGCCGCATGAGCTGCCGCGGTCCTTCAAGAAGCCCCAGCCGCCCCATCCCGTGCCACCGCTGGACACGGGATCACTGGTTTCGCTGGCCGGTCCCGGGCAGGTACTGAAGGACAAGGCTCAGGAGAACGGCTAAGCCCTTACCCTGAGCAACCATCTGGGTTAGCGTGAAACCCATGGAATTCAGATACCTCGGAAACAGCGGTTTCAAAGTCTCGGAAATTACCTTCGGCAACTGGCTCACGCACGGCTCCCAGGTGGAGAACGACGTCGCCGCCCAATGCGTGCGCGCCGCCCTCGACGCCGGCATCAGCACCTTCGACACCGCGGACGTCTACGCCAACACCGCCGCGGAGACCGTCCTCGGCGAGGCGCTGAAGGGCGAGCGCCGCGAATCCCTGGAAATCTTCACCAAGGTCTTTGGCCCGACCGGCCCCAAGGGCAAGAACGATCTGGGCCTCTCCCGCAAGCACATCATGGAATCGATCAACGGTTCGCTGCGCAGGCTGCAGACGGACTACGTGGACCTCTACCAGGCCCACCGCTACGACTTCGAAACGCCGCTGGAGGAAACCATGCAGGCGTTCGCCGACATCGTCCGGCAAGGCAAGGCGCTGTACATCGGCGTGAGCGAGTGGACGGCGGACCAGCTCCGCGAGGGGCACAGGTTGTCCAGGGAACTGGGCTTCCAACTCATCTCCAACCAGCCGCAGTACTCCATGCTGTGGCGCGTGATCGAAGCCGAGGTGGTTCCGGCGTCGGAAGAGCTGGGCGTCTCCCAGATCGTCTGGTCACCCATGGCCCAGGGCGTCCTGAGCGGGAAATACCAGCCCGGCCAGCCCGCTCCGGAAGGCAGCCGTGCCACGGATGAAAAGGGGGGTGCCAGGATGATCGAGCGCTGGATGCGGGATGACGTGCTGGCAGCCGTGCAGGACCTGAAGCCGATCGCGCAGGACGCCGGCCTGACCATGCCGCAGCTCGCTGTGGCCTGGGTGCTGCAGAACCCCAACATCGCGTCCGCCATTGTCGGGGCCTCCCGGCCCGAGCAGATCGCAGACAGCGTGGGCGCCGCGGGCGTGAAGCTGGAGGCGGAGGTCCTCAAGAAGATTGACGACGCCGTCGGCAGCCTCGCCGAACGGGACCCTGCGCAGACCAAGTCACCGGCCACCCGGGAGGCGTAGGTGCCGGCCCCGTCGGAATTGCCGGACCTCGCGGTCACCGGATCCACCGGCGGCCTGGGCGGAATGCTGGCGCGGCAGCTTGCCGCGTCCGGTTTCGCCCAGCGCCTGCTGGTGCGCGACCCGGCCCGGGCTCCGCAGCTGGACGACGCCCATCCGGTGGTGTGTTCCTACGGCGACGGCGCCGCGTCGCGCCAGGCCCTCGACGGGGCGAAGGTCCTGTTCATGGTGTCCGCCGCGGAAGCCGAGGACCGGCTGCAGCAGCACTACGCGTTCGTGGACGCCGCGGCCGACGCCGGGGTGGAGCACGTGGTGTACACATCCTTTTATGGCGCCGCCCCTGACGCCATGTTCACGCTGGCCCGGGACCACTACGCCACGGAGGAACGGATCAAGGCGTCCGGGATGGCCTACACCTTCCTGCGCGACAACTTCTACCTGGACTTCCTGCCCCTGCTGGCCGGGGACGACGGCGTGATCCGCGGCCCGGCCGGCGACGGGGTGTTTTCCGGGGTTGCGCGGGAGGACGTTGCCCGCTGCGCGCATGCAGTGCTGCGTGACCCGGCCATCCACAAGGGCATGACCTATGACCTGACCGGGCCGGAGGAACTGACCATGGCACAAGCGGCCGGGGTCCTGAGTGCCGGGACCGGGCGGACCATCAGCTACCAGCCGGAAACAGTGGAGGAGGCCTACGCCTCCCGGGCCTCCTACGGCGCTCCCCAGTGGCAGCTGGACGCGTGGGTGAGCACCTACACGGCGATGGCCGCGGGCGAAATGGCAGGGCTCTCGCCGGACGTCCACGGACTGACCGGGCAGGACCCCATCAGCCTTGCCGAGTTCCTGACCCGGCCGGTGCTGTAGCAGGATAAATTTCGTTGACGGGGCAGGTGGGCCCGGCGTAGACCTGTTGGCGGGGGCGTCCCGAAAGCCAGCCAAGCAGAATCGCAGCGCCATGAAACACAGCAACCAGCAGTCCACCGGGGAGCGGCCGGCGGAACAGGCACCTGCTGAATCGCCCGGAACCCAGCCGACGTCCGGTCCGCTCACCCACGAGGAGCTGCAGCTCGCGGCCCGCAACCATGCGATGCCGCTGGAGGCGCTTCGCCGCGACGTCACACCGCCGGGGCTCCACTACGTGCTGACGCATTTCGACATCCCGGACCTCGACGCCGCCGGCTGGCACTTGCGGATCGGCGGGGCGGTGGAACGGGCCCTGGAGCTGAGCATGGCTGCCCTCCGCCGGGACCCTGCGATCACCGTGCCCGTGACCCTCGAGTGTGCGGGCAATGGCCGGTCACTGCTGGAACCCCGCCCCCTGAGCCAGCCTTGGATCCTGGAAGCGGTGGGCACTGCCCACTGGACCGGCGTACCGCTGGCCTACCTCCTGGGCAGGGCGGGCGTACTTCCGGATGCGGTGGAAGTGGTGTTCACCGGTGCCGATTCCGGCGTGCAGGGCGGCGTCCCCCAGCACTACGCGCGGAGCCTGCCGATCCGCGAAGCGCTGCGTCCCGACGTCGTCCTCGCCTACACAATGAACGGCGCCGAACTGCCGCCGCAGCACGGCTACCCGCTCCGGCTGGTGGTCCCGGGCTGGTACGGGATGGCGAGCGTGAAGTGGCTGCAGTCCATCGACGTGGTCAAGGCGCCATTCACCGGCTACCAGCAGCAGACGGCCTACCGCTACCAGGACTCGGCGGACGACGCCGGCCGGCCGGTTTCGCGGATCAGGGTGCGTTCGTTGATGGTTCCGCCAGGTGTGCCGGACTTCTTCACCCGGCAGCGTTTCCTCCCGGCAGGCCCGGTGATGCTGGAAGGCAGGGCCTGGTCAGGCGAAGGTGCGGTGGCCGCCGTCGACGTGGACATCGACGGCACCTGGATGTCCGCCCACCTGGACAAGCCAATTGGCGGCTTCGCGTGGCGGCGGTGGACCCTGCCCTGGGTGGCCGACCCGGGAGAACATGTCCTCGCCTGCCGCGCCACGGACATCACGGGGGCCAGGCAGCCCCTGGAGCAGAACTGGAATTACCAGGGCATGGGAAACAACGTGGTGCAGCGCGTCCGGGTGACGGTGGAGTGACGCGCAGGCACCGGGGCTATACTCGGTGCCAATCATGACCAGCCTTCCTTCCTCCCCCGCCAGTGTCCGCATCGATGCATGGCTGTGGGCGATCCGGGCCTACAAGACCCGGTCCGCAGCCACCGCCGCGTGCCGTGCGGGGCATGTCCGCCTGAACGGCAGCCCGTCCAAAGCCTCCGCAACGCTGGTTACGGGCGACACCGTAACCGTCCGGATGCCGGGGTACGAGCGCATCCTCGAGGTGCGGCGGCTGATTGCCAAACGCGTGGGAGCCGAGGCCGCATCGCACTGCTTCACCGACCACACTCCGCCACGGCCCGTCCTTCCCGCGCTAGGGTTGCCGCAGCGCGACCGGGGCGCCGGGCGGCCCACCAAGAAAGACCGCCGCGAGATGGAGCGGCTGCGGGGTCCTGCCTGAGCAGTTATGCCTCTGTTTCAGGCGCCCGCCCTGGTACGCGCCTGCTTGAGGTTCGCGAATGGCAACCGGCCAAATTCCGCCACGAAAGCAGCGTGGTAACCGGCTTCCGCGTTGTTCAGCTGGGCAGCGGGAAGTTCCTTCCACGCAACAGCCAGTGACCCGGCCTCAGCCAGCTGCCAGATAAGCCGCCCGTCCCAGTGGCCGGGCGGCTTGCCTTGCCCAAAATCGACGAATTCCTGGATCTGGCGCCGCAGCCCGCGGTTTCCCTTGCCTCCGGGTCCGGCCTTCCCCAGGTAGAGGACATCGGCGGCGTCCACCCACTCGTCGGCCAGTGCGGTTGCCGGGAGTGACGGGTCCTTCTTCTTGAAGACCCCCGCGGTGCTTTTGGTGAGGAAGCGCGCCTGGAAATTCTCCGGAGCCACCACCACAAAGAGCCCTGTTCCCTGCGGGATCCGCATTGTTTCGAGGTTTCGGATGGGTCGGAAGCCGGCGAAGCCTTCGGCCTTCAGGCCCTTCCTGGTGAACTGCATAATTCATTGAACACCAAGGCCCGGGCCGCTGCTGCGTTGCGTTTTCCACATAGGGACCTTGGGTGGCCGGGATTGTCACACCCTGCTGGGAGGCTTTGGTCATGGAAGCGGTTTTGAGGACGGCAGGAGTACAACGGGCGGTGCGATATGCCGGACTGTCTGCTGTTGGTGCCACGCCATACCCGCCCGCCACACCTTCCATTGATGATGTTCTTGAGCTTTTGGCTCGTGTTCCCATGGCCGGCGATGATGCCGGGAAGATCAACCAGATCCGCGGCCTGGAGGACCTGAAGTGCGTGGCCGGTGCCCGGCAAGCCGGAATTTCCGTCGCCTTCGATCTATCCCAGAGGCAGGAGCAGACCGATGCTGGGGTCCCGGCCGATGAGCAGGGAGCCGGCGTCGCGGCGCAGATCGCGTTGGCCCGGCGGGAGTCACCGGCCAGGGCGTCCCGGCTGCTGGGCCTGGCTAAGGCCCTGACCGGGATGCCGCATACGTTTGCCGCGTTCCGTGCCGGGTTGGTCAATGAGTGGCGTGCCACCCTGATCGTGAAGGACACCATCTGCCTGTCGCCCGGGGACCGGGCCGGGGTGGATGAGGAACTCGCCGCCGACACCGGGGCCCTGGACGGGATGGGAGACAAGGCCATCATCGCCGCGGTCCGGGCCGCCGCGTACCGGCGGGATCCTGTCTCCGTCGCGAAACGGGCCGCACGGGCCGTTACGGAGCGGACCGTGAGCCTGCGCCCGGCCCCGGACACCATGACCTACCTGACCGCGCTGCTGCCCGCCGCCCAGGGCGTCGCCGCCTTCGCCGCGTTGTCCCGTGATGCCGACACGGCCCGAAACCGTGGAGACGAGCGGTCCCGGGGGCAGGTCATGGCGGACACCCTCGTCGAACGCGTCACCGGGACCCCGGGTGGTGTGAGCGGGGTGGAGATCCAGCTCGTCCTGACCGACCGCACCCTCCTGCAGGCCGACGCCGAACCCGCACGGCTCCCCGGCTACGGCACCATCCCGGCAGCAACCGCCCGGAACCTGGCCCTCAGTCATGCAGAAAGCCACGAACTCAGCCTCTGGGTCCGACGCCTCTACACCGCCCCCGGCGCCGGGGAGCTGGTGGCGATGGATTCCACAGCCCGGCTCTTCCCGCCCAACCTGAAACGCTTCCTCCAGGTCCGTGACGACACATGCCGGACCCCGTACTGCGACGCTCCGATCCGGCACCACGACCACATCACCGCTTGGCACAACGGCGGACCCACCACCACCGCCAACGGCCAAGGCCTCTGCGAGGCCTGCAACCACACCAAAGAAACACCCGGCTGGACCACGAAACCAGTCCCCGGACCACGGCACACCGTGGCCACCACCACCCCAACCGGCCACACCTACCACTCCACCGCCCCACCACTCCCCGGGGCCCCGCTTGCGGGAGGCGCACAATCATGCAGCTCCCAGAAACGGCGGCTAACCTTGGCGCGTGCCACCCCTTGAGATCCTGATTTCCTCCTGGCAACTCGACTGGGCCGCCACCGCTTTTGTCGCCGTGACCGGCGTCCTGTACGGGTGGGGTATCCGGTCAGCTGCCCTCGGCGGCCAGCGTTGGCCAGTGTGGCGCGCCGTGGCCTTTTACGTCCTGGGCATGGGCTCGTTTGTTGTCCTGACCTGCGGATTCACAGGCGTCTATGGCTCGCAGCAACGGTGGGCGTTTACCATCAAGGTTTCCCTGCTGCTGTTCGTGGTTCCGCTGCTCATAGGCCTGGGCAAGCCCCTCACCCTTGCGCGGGCGGCACTGCCCGCGAGGGGCATCCGAACTTTGAACGCCGTCCTCGCCAGCCGGCCGGTCCGGTTCATCAGCAACTCCTTCGGTGCGCCGCTGCTGGGGCTGGCGCTCTTTTCCACCTTCCTCACGCCGGCGTTCTACACGCTGCGCACCGACCCGGTGGCCGGCGCCCTTCTGACCCTCGGGGTCCCGCTTCTGGGGATGCTGATGGCGCTGCCCATCATCGAAGAGTCGGACTTCCAACGGTCCAGTGCGTACCTGACCCTGGAATTCATGTTTGTGTTCATCGAGCTGCTGATCGACGCGGTTCCAGGGATTTTGCTGAGCCTCAACGGCCAGGTGCTGGATCATGCGATGTCTGTCCCCAATCCCCAGTGGTGGTTCAGGGACGCCATCCAGGACCAGCAGTTCGCCGGAAACCTGCTGTGGTTTATCTGCGAAGTCCTGGACCTGCCGCTGATCATCCTCATGTTCGTCCGCTTTTCGCACAGCGATAAACGCGAGGCCGGAGCATTCGACGAACTGACGGACGAACAACTCCAGCAGCTCCACGACCAGCACCTCCGGGGCAGGCACTAAGCCGGCTGCCGCAAAATTCGGTATGCCCAGCCCTCCCGTGGGAAGCGTAGAGTGACATAGGACGCCTGATTCTGGACGCCTCGCTGCCAAGGGAGAAATCGTGACAATTGATTGGGACGAAAAAAAGGCCCTGCTACAGGAACCGAACATCGCAAAGGTCACCCAGCTGTGCGATGAACTGATGGAGAAGAAGCCCGGTTCCACTGTCCCTTATATCGACCCCATCCACGACGAGGATGAGTGCAGGATCATCAGCCTCCAGGCCAGCCCGGGCAAGGGGACCGAATCCGGATTCGTCTCCCACAACAACGACGACGAGGCCGCCCGGCGGGCCACCCAGATCTACGAACTGGCTGAGCTGGACCCCCGCTACGTCATGCCCTGGAACGCGTATCCCTGGATCCGCGAGAGCGGCAGCCCCTCAGCCCTGAGTGTGCAGGAAAAGACCGACGGCCTGCGCCCGTTCCGGCAGTTCCTCAAAATCAACTCCCGGGTCTCGGCCATCATCGCGCACGGTACGGATGCATCCACGTTCCTGACCTTGTTCGAGAAGACGTACCACTCGTCACTGAAGAACGCCGGCATCAAAATTTACAAGGCCTCCGCCCTCGGCGGCAGGGCCTTTGCTGTTTCTGAGGCCAAGCAGGAAGAACTGCTCGCCAAGAGCGTGGAAACCTATCGGGATGCGATGCAGCGGGCGGGCATCCAGCACCTCTAGGGGGCGTATTCACAGGTTTCTTCCAGCGGCACAGGCGCATACTCGTAGGTACCCTGACCGGCGAGAGAACCAGGCTGAACCGTGACGCCCCCTACCAACCGTTCCCCAAAACCAGCATCTCCCGAGGACGACGCGGCTGTGCGCATGGCGGTGCTCCCCCAGCTCCGGCACTGGATAGCGGTTCCCGTGACCGCGGCCATCCTGATCGTGGCCGCCGGCCTTGCCCTGAGGTTCATCCCGCCACTGACGTCGGCTGACATGGCCGTGGATGCCGAGCTGAGCCACGACCACACTGCCCCGCTGACGGGCGTGGCCATGGTCATCAACGTGGTGTTCAGCCCCGCGGGCGGTGTGCTGATGATCGCCGCCCTGTGCCTCTACCTGCTGATGGTGCGCCGCAGCCCCGTGAACGCCGTGGCCACCGGCCTCGTGGCGGCCGGCGGCTGGGTGAGCAGTGAACTGTTCAAGGTCCTTGTGGCCAGGCACCGGCCGGACTCCACGGCGCTGTACAACCCGCTCATCCCCGAACCGGGCACCGACAGCTTCCCCAGCGGGCACGTGGCCCTTGCCTCCGCACTGGCCATCGCCATCTTCCTGCTGGCACGCGGCACACGGTGGCAGCGGCCGGCAGCCATCCTGGGAATCGTCGTGGCGCTGGCCGTCGCTTTCTCGCGCGTCTACCTCGGCGTGCACTATCCAACGGATGTCACGGCCTCCTTCCTCACCGCAGCCACGGGGGCTGCCTTCCTCACCGGGCTGTGGAACAGGTTTGGCCTGTCAGTCCTGGCCAAGGTGCCGTTCCTGGCAAAGCTGGGACCGGTTCCGGCTCCCCAAGGCTGACCCGCCGCCATGACGGGCTTCATTGACGGCCTCCTGAACGTCAGCCCGCTCGTGGCGTACATCGCCGTCTTTTGCCTGGTCTTCGCCGAGGATGCCCTGTTCGTCGGCTTTGTGATTCCGGGGGAAACGGCGGCCGTCCTCGGCGGAGTGGTGGCCAGCCGGGGCGAAGTGCAGCTCGGCGTGATGATGGCCGTGGTGGTGGCTGCCGCCATCATCGGGGACAGCGTTGGCTACGAAGTGGGAAAGCACCTGGGCACCCGCATCATTAAGTCCAGGGCCCTGAGCCGGCACTCGGAGCGGCTTGGGAACGCCCAGGACTTCCTGCGCCGCAAGGGCGGTTCCGCTGTTTTCCTGGGCCGCTTCACAGCCTTCTTCCGCGCCGTCATGCCTGCGCTGGCCGGCACCTCGCGCATGCCCTACGGCCGCTTCCTGGTGTGGAATGCGACGGGCGGCCTGGTGTGGGGCACCGGCTTCGTCCTGTTGGGCTTCCTTGCCGGCAACTCCTACGAGGCCGTCTCCCAGGCTGTGGGCCGGGATCTCGCCGTCGTAATCGCTGCGGTGGTGCTTGCAGGACTGGTGGTCTGGCACCTCCGCAGACGCCGGCGGAAGCAGCGGAGACGGGCCGCTGCCGGGCACCAGGACGATTAGGGTTTGACAGCAACTGTGACCAGTGCCATATTTAAAGCGTGAACCTGTCAGACAGCCGGACAGCAGGACAGCCTGTATTCCGTCCCCTCGCCCGGCTAAGCGCTGCCGAGGCGGTGTTCAACGCCATCCGTGAGGACATCGAGTCCGGCGCGATTCCTGTGGGAAGCAAGCTCAGCTCGGAAGCCACCCTGTCCCAGCAGTACGGGGTCAGCCGCTCGGTCATCCGGGAAGCCCTCCGTTCCTGCACCGCCCTGGGGCTCACGGTCACCAGGACCGGCAAAGGTACATTCGTTATTGCCAGCAAGGTGGCCAACGACCTTACCTTGGGGCACTATTCGGCGCGCGACCTCACGGAAGCCCGCCCGCACATCGAGGTTCCCGCCGCCGGCCTGGCTGCCGAACGGCGCACACCGGAGGAACTGGAGATCCTCCGCGGGATAGTCGCCGCCATGGCCACGGAAACTGATCCTGAATCCTGGGTTGCCCTGGACTCCAGCTTCCACGCCACGATCGCCCGCGCCAGCGGCAACAAGGTGTTCGCAAGCGTTGTGGCTGACATCAGGGACGCGCTGGCCCACCAGTCCGAGACGTTGAACATGGTGGCAGACCGTCAGCACGCATCCGATGTGGAGCACCAGCAGATCCTCGCCGCCATCGAGGCCGGTTCCGCAGAGAACGCCCGGGCCGCCATGGCCCACCACCTTGAAGCCGTGGGCGCTGCCCTGGACTCCATCCTCAACAACTAGCCAGATCCAAACCAACCCTTCCAAGGACCCCATGCCATCCCCTGTGTCTTCTGCTGCCCACACCGCTGCCCCGGCCCAGCTGGCCCTGCCGCAGCACACGCCCCTGGTGGCCGCCATCCGCGACGGCCTGGTGGAAAGCGTCCACTACGGCTCCGCGGTTGCCCTCTCGGCTGTCGGTTCGGTGGCGGCAACCGCGGGTGATCCCATGGCACCTTTCTATCCCCGTTCTGCCCTCAAGCCCTTCCAGGCCGTGGCCATGGTCCGCGCCGGGCTCGAACTGCCTGCCGACCTCCTGGCCCTGGCCGCCGCGAGCCATTCCGGTGCTGCCGAACACCGGGACGGAGCCCTGCGGATCCTCGAACTGCAGGGGCTTGCCCCCACCGACCTGGAAAACAGCACGGACCTCCCCTACGGCACCGCCGAGCGTGAGGACTGGCTCCGCAACGGGGGCAGCGCCAGCCAAATCACCCAGAACTGCTCCGGAAAGCATGCCGCCATGGCGGCCACCTGCGTTATTAACGGCTGGCCCGTGCAGGGATACCTGGAACCGTCCCACCCACTGCAGCAGCTGGTGCGCCAGACCGTCAGCGAGCTCACCGGCGAGGAACCGGCCGCCGTGAGCACCGATGGCTGCGGCACCCCGCTTTTCGCCCTTACCCTGCGCGGTATGGCGCGCGGTTTCGGCCGGATCGCCCGGGCTGCGGCGCTCGACGACGGCAGCCCGGAAGCCGCCGTCGGGCTTGCCATGCAGCAGCACCCGGTCATGGTGGCCGGGGAAGGCCGCGACGTCACCGGCCTGATGCGCCTGCTGCCCGGCGCAGTGGCCAAGGACGGCTTTGAGGGCGTCCAGCTGGTGGGGCTGGCCGACGGCAGCGCCGTGGCCGTCAAGATTTCCGACGGCGGCGACCGCGCCCGGATGCCCGCCACCGTCCACCTGCTGGCTGCCCTGGGCGTGGACACCGATCCGCTCGCCGGCATCGCCACCGCCCCTGTACTTGGCGGCGGCCACCCGGTGGGCCAGCTCCTGGCCACCGATTTCCTGAACACCAACCAGTCCACGCCCGACAACGAAGCCCTGTGAGGACACCCATGACCATCATTGACACAACCGCGGACGCCCCCACGGCGCCGACCAGGTCGGAACATGACCTGCTCGGCGACCGGAACGTGCCCGCCGACGCCTACTGGGGCGTACACACGCTCCGCGCGGTGGAGAATTTCCCCATCACCGGCCAGAAGCTGTCCTCCAACATGCACCTGGTCCGCGGACTGGCCGCCGTGAAACTGGCTGCCGCCCGGACCAACCGGGAACTCGGCCTCCTGGACCCCGAACGTGCCAATGCCATCGAGCAGGCCTGCCAGGATGTCATGGCCGGCCGGCTTGCCGACCAGTTCGTGGTGGACGTCGTCCAGGGCGGTGCCGGGACGTCGTCGAACATGAACGCCAATGAGGTCATCGCCAACCGTGCCCTGGAAATCCTGGGCCACCCCAAGGGCGACTACGCGCGGCTGCACCCCAACGACCACGTCAACCTCAGCCAGTCCACCAACGACGTGTACCCCACCGCCGTCAAGCTGGGCACCATCTTCGCCGCCCGGGAACTGCTGGCAGCACTCGAGGAACTCGAGGATGCCTGCGCCGCCAAGGCCATGGAGTTCCGCACCGTGGTGAAAATGGGGCGCACCCAGCTGCAGGACGCCGTGCCGATGACCCTCGGCCAGGAGTTCGGCAGCTACGCCGTCACGATCGGCGAGGACCGGCTGCGACTGGCGGAGGCCGAGCTGCTGATCCACGAGATCAACCTCGGCGCCACGGCCATTGGCACCGGCTTGAACGCTCCTGCCGGCTACGCGGAGGCCGCCTGCCGGCACCTTGCCGGGATCACCGGGCTGCCCCTGGTCACCGCCGTGGACCTGATTGAGGCCACCCAGGACGTGGGCGCCTTCGTGCACCTGTCCGGCGTGCTGAAGCGGGTGGCCGTCAAGCTGTCCAAGATCTGCAACGACCTGCGCCTGCTCTCCTCAGGCCCGCGTGCCGGCTTCGGCGAAATCAACCTGCCCGCCGTGCAGTCCGGATCCTCCATCATGCCCGGCAAGATCAACCCGGTCATCCCGGAAGTGGTCTCCCAGGTGGCGTACGAGGTCATCGGCAACGACGTCACCATCACCATGGCCGCCGAAGCCGGACAACTCCAGCTCAACGCCTTCGAACCCATCATCGTCCACAGCCTCCACAAGAGCATCTCCCACCTCGAGGCAGCCTGCCGCACCCTTACGTCGCGCTGCATCCGTGGAATCACCGCCAACACCGACCACCTTCGCCGGACCGTGGAACAGTCCATCGGGCTGGTCACCGCCTTGAATCCCCACCTCGGCTACGCCACCGCAACTGCCATCGCGCAGGAAGCACTTGCCACCGGCAAGGGCGTGGCCGAACTCGTCCTCGAGCACGGACTCCTCACCGATGCCCAGCTCCAGGAACTCCTTAGCCCCGAACGCCTAGCCAACCTCAGCAAGTAGAAGTCCCCAACATCCCCCGTCTGTAAGGACACCCCCATGACTAATACTCCCCTTCCTGACCACGTTATTGATGGTGGT
>NZ_JWTB01000059.1 GCF_000813845.1 Pseudarthrobacter phenanthrenivorans | reverse complement strand
GACGTGGCTGCAGGAGAAGATACCTCCCATATCCTCAGCGGGTTGACTAACCAGCTGCCTGATCGTGATCCGGAAGAGACTGCCGAGTGGGTTGAGTCCCTGGATGCGTTGATCAGGGAACAGGGCACCGAGCGTGCCCAATACATCATGCGGAGCCTGCTGCAGCGCGCCGGCGCGCAGAGCGTGGGTGTGCCGATGGTGACCACCACCGATTACGTGAACACGATCCCGGTGGACCAGGAAGCGGAGTTCCCGGGCAACGAGGAGTACGAGCGCCGGTACCGGGCCTATATGCGGTGGAACGCCGCGGTCATGGTGCACCGGGCGCAGCGGCCCGATATCGGCGTCGGCGGGCACATCTCCACCTATGCCGGTGCCGCGACCCTGTACGAGGTCGGGTTCAACCACTTCTTCCGCGGCAAGGACCACCCCGGCGGCGGGGACCAGGTCTTCTTCCAGGGCCACGCCTCCCCCGGGATGTACGCCAGGGCGTTCATGGAAGGCCGGCTCTCCGAGGAGGACCTGGACGGGTTCCGGCAGGAAAAGTCCCGCGCCGGGCACGCCCTGTCCTCCTACCCGCACCCGCGGCTGATGCCGCAGTTCTGGGAATTCCCCACCGTGTCCATGGGTATCGGGCCGATGAACGCGATCTACCAGGCGCAGAACAACCGCTACCTGCACAACCGGGGCCTGAAAGACACCTCGGACCAGCAGGTCTGGGCGTTCCTGGGCGACGGCGAAATGGACGAGCCCGAATCCCGCGGCCTGCTCCAGCTCGCCGCGAACGAGAACCTGGACAACCTGAACTTCGTGATCAACTGCAACCTCCAGCGCCTGGACGGGCCGGTGCGCGGCAACGGCAAGATCATGCAGGAACTCGAAGCGTTCTTCCGCGGCGCGGGCTGGAATGTGATCAAGGTCGTCTGGGGCCGGGAATGGGATGACCTGCTCACCCGCGACACCGACGGGTCCCTGGTGAAAATCATGAACGAGACCGTGGACGGGGACTACCAGACCTACAAGGCCGAATCCGGCGGGTTCGTCCGCGAACACTTCTTCGGCAAGACCCCGCAGACCAAGGACCTCGTCGCGGACCTCACCGACGACCAGATCTGGAACCTCAAACGCGGCGGCCACGACTACCGCAAGGTCTACGCCGCCTACAAGGCAGCCACCGAATTCAAGGGCAAACCCACCGTCATCCTCGCCCACACCGTCAAGGGCTACGGCCTCGGACCACACTTCGAGGGCCGCAACGCGACCCACCAGATGAA
>NZ_JWTB01000058.1 GCF_000813845.1 Pseudarthrobacter phenanthrenivorans | reverse complement strand
AAGGCCCTTTGTGCGCGTCCTTACGATCATTCCCACCTACAACGAACTGGAATCGCTGCCCAAGACGCTCCAGCGCCTTCGCAAGGCCGTTCCGGCGTCGGACGTGCTGGTGGTCGATGACAACAGCCCCGACGGCACCGGCCAGCTCGCCGACGGCTTCGCCGCCGAGGACCCCCAGGTCCACGTCCTGCACCGCAAGGGCAAGGAAGGCCTGGGCGCCGCCTACATCGCCGGGTTCACCTGGGGCCTGGACGCCGGCTACGACGTCCT
>NZ_JWTB01000057.1 GCF_000813845.1 Pseudarthrobacter phenanthrenivorans | reverse complement strand
CTTCGGCTTCTCCGACACCCGAGCAGCAGCCCGCCGCTACTTCAAGAACGACACCCACTCCATCGTGGTGAAAGTACTGCAGTTGCTTGCGGCGAGGGGCGAAGTGGAGGCGGGTGCGCCGTCGTATGCCCTGGACCGCTACAAGTTGCTGGACGTCAACGCCGGAACCACCGGCGGAGCAGGCGGCGACGCCTGACGCCAGCGCACTCGGCAGCCGGGTCACTTCCGTGGGGAGACTGACCCGGCTGCCCCTGTTTGATTAGGGTTCAGTTATGGGCAACACCGGGGTGGACAGCGCGCAGGAACGCCAGGCGACGGGCATCGTCCTGGCCGCCGGGGCAGGCACCCGACTGGGCTTGGGCCCCAAGGCCCTGCTCCCCTACCGCGGACGGCCGCTGGTGGAGGCGATCGCCGGGAAACTCCTGGACGGCGGTTGCCGGGAAGTGGTGGTGGTGCTTGGAGCGGGTGCCCAGGAGGTGGCAGCCGCGGCCGAACTGGGCCGCTACCGGGTCGTCGTCAACCAGGACTGGCGCACGGGCATGGGCAGCTCGTTCCTGCTCGGTCACCAGGCCGCGGAGCGGGGAGACCACCTGCTGGTCGCCCTGGTGGACCAGCCGGGCCTCACCGCGTCAACGGTTCAACGGCTGCTGGCCCGGCACCGCCCGGGGCGTATCACCGCCGCTGCCTACAGCGACACCCATCCGGGCGACGGCGGTCAGGCGGCTCTCCGGCGCGGCCATCCCCTGCTGATCGACACCTCCCTGCGGGACGACGTATGCGCAACGGTGAGTGGCGATGCCGGGGCGCGCGGCTTCCTGCGGGCGCATCCGGAGCTCATCGACGAAGTGGACTGCAGCGACCTGTCCACCGGCGAGGACGTGGACACCCCTGACCAGTTGGGGCTGCTTCACTAGCAGCAGGGGTGGTCAGGCGCGGACGCGCAGGAACCGTTCGAGGGCAT
>NZ_JWTB01000056.1 GCF_000813845.1 Pseudarthrobacter phenanthrenivorans | reverse complement strand
CGGGTGTCGGAGAAGCCGAAGCCGTCGGCGCCGAGGGTGGCGAATTCGTTGGGGACGAATTGCCGGATTTGGTCCGGGATGGCTTTCATGTAGTCGGAGACGGCGACGATGGGGCCGGTGGCGCCTTCGAGTTGCTGGGTGACGAAGGGGGTGCGGGCGGGTTTGCCGGGGTTGAGGAAGGCTTCTTCTTCGGCGGCGAGTCCGTCGCGGCGCAGTTCGTTCCAGGAGGTGACGGACCAGACGTCGGCGGAGACGTTCCAGTCGTCGGCGAGGATGCGCTGGGCGTCCAGGGCCCAGGGCACGGAGACGCCGGAGGCGAGGATCTGGGTGCGGGGACCGTCGATCTTTGCGGGGGCGAGCAGGTAGATGCCCTTGATGACGCCTTCGACGTCGAGGTTCTCGGGTTCGGCGGGCTGGACGATGGGTTCGTTGTACACGGTGAGGTAGTACATGACGTTCTGGTCGTCTGAGTCGGGTCCGTACATGCGTTCCAGGCCGGAGCGCATGATGTGGCCGATTTCGTAGCCGTAGGCGGGGTCGTAGGTGATGACTGCGGGGTTGGTGGCGGCGAGCAGGGGGGAGTGGCCGTCGGCGTGCTGGAGGCCTTCGCCGGTGAGGGTGGTCCTGCCTGCGGTGGCGCCGATGATGAAGCCGCGGGTCATTTGGTCTGCTGCTGCCCAGAAGGCGTCGCCGGTGCGCTGGAACCCGAACATGGAGTAGAACACGTAGACCGGGACCAGGGGGATGCCGTGGGTGGCGTATGCGGTGCCGGCGGCGGTGAAGGCTGCCACGGCGCCGGCTTCGTTGATGCCCGGGTGGATCAGTTGGCCTGCGGGGGATTCCTTGTAGGCCAGGACCAGGTCCCGGTCCACGGACAGGTAATTCTGCCC
>NZ_JWTB01000055.1 GCF_000813845.1 Pseudarthrobacter phenanthrenivorans | reverse complement strand
CTGGCTGGAGAACCGGCAGCCCGGAGACCTCCTGACCGAAGTCCAGCGGTACGCCCGCAACAACCCCGGAACCTTCCTGCTCCTCGCGGCAGGCGCCGGCGTCCTGGCCGGACGCCTGACCCGCGGCCTCACCGCAGGCGCCCCGGAAACCTCAAGCCGCACCACTGGAACCGGCGCTGCCGGCCTGTCCGGCCAGTATTCCGGCACTGCGTACGGCGACCAGTACAACCAGTCCTACCCTGTGGCCGGTGGCACGGTTCCGCCCCCGCCCGTCCAGCTGCCGGGGCCGGCCACCACCACCGCCGGTTATGACGGCGGTGCACCGGGCAGCAGCTATCCGGAAGCGGCCGGTCCGGCCAGCGGCCTTGACAGCCCGCAACTGGTGGAAGAGCCCTGGTCCGGGAACCAGGAATCGGATGACCCGCTGCGCGACCGTGCCCGCGCCGATGACCCCATGGCAAACGATCCCCTGACGCAGGAACGCACCCGGGGCGGCCAGACGGGTGGTCTGTGATGAGCAGCCAGATTCCGGAGCCGCCGCCCAGCGCGGCGCACGTGAAAGCGGACAACGCGTCCCTGGGTGAACTGCTCGGCGACGTCACCCGGGACCTGTC
>NZ_JWTB01000054.1 GCF_000813845.1 Pseudarthrobacter phenanthrenivorans | reverse complement strand
ACACCCGGCACCACCCAAACCCTTGGTTCAGGATCGCTCCGGAGCAACTTTTCAAACTTACCCGATCCCCCACCCCGAAGCAAATCCATCATCACAGGATTTCCATCGAACAGAAGACCGCCCCACACCGATTCCCAGCGCCCTAAAGAGCAACCAGAACCTGGCTTCGAATTGGGGGTTTTGGCCACCCGGTAAACAGTTCTTCACTGTCTCCCCCGCGGCGACTCAGAAAACAATACACGCACACCCGGCCCATCGCAAACCGG
>NZ_JWTB01000053.1 GCF_000813845.1 Pseudarthrobacter phenanthrenivorans | reverse complement strand
GGACGCCGGCTACGACGTCCTCGTGGAAATGGACGCCGACGGCTCACACCAGCCCGAACAGCTGCCCCAACTGCTCGAGGCCGTCGAGCAGGGCGCCGACCTGGCCATGGGCTCACGCTGGGTCCCCGGCGGCAGCGTGGTCAACTGGCCCCTCTACCGCCAGGCCATCTCACGCGTCGGCAGCACCTACGCCCGGCTGATGCTCGGCCTGCCCATCAAGGACGTCACCGGCGGCTACCGCGCGTTCCGCAGGACCACCCTCGAAAAACTCAACCTGGACCAGGTCGACTCCGTCGGCTACGGCTTCCAGGTGGACCTGGCCTGGCGCGTGGCCAAACTGGGCCTGCGCATCGAAGAACGCCCCATCACCTTCGTCGAACGCGAACTCGGCGCCTCGAAAATGAGCGGCAACATCGTCATCGAAGCCATGGTCAACGTCACCAAATGGGGACTCACCGCCCGCTGGAACACGCTGGCCGGGAAACTGAAGAACAAGCAGGCCTGACTCCCCGGGAAGTTGCCGGCTGCGTCAGCGGACCGGCCGGCTTCCGACGGATGGGACAGAAAAGGGGGCGGCCCCGCACCGAAGTGCGGGGCCGCCCCCTGTTTTCAGCTTGCGCTATGCCGAACGGCGCTCTCCGCGGCGTTCGCGCAGGATGGTGAGGCGGTCCTCGAGGATCTGTTCGAGTTCAGGCAGGGAACGGCGTTCCAGCAGCATGTCCCAGTGGGTGCGCACTGCCTTGTCGTTGCTCGTGTCCGGCTTCTCGCCGTCAACCAGGAGCGCCTCCTTGCCGGTCTTGGAGACCCACACCGGAGGAATTTCCGCCTCGGAGGAGAACGTGACGAAGACCTGCTCGCCATCCGCGCACCGGTATTCGACCCGCTGGCGCGGAGCCGGCTCAACTCCGGACTCGGTCTCCATGCTCTGCGCACCAAGGCGCATGCCCCGCAGGCTGCGATCGCTCATGTTTTCTCCCTCTGGTCGGTTCGCGGATGAAAAATCCGCGCCAGCCGGCAGTGCCGTGGCGCTGCCGGACTACTGTGTGCACTGTGCTGCATCATTGGATTCAACGCATTGCGAAGCTTGGTTGTTCCAGCAGGTATACTCCTGCCGGACAAATACCCAATTATACGGGTGTTATCCCACTTGAACCAAAACAGGGAGGATTCCGCGGCCGGAACCCTCCCTGTCGATGGCGGCTCTTACTGCTCGGTGCGCCCGGTGGCGGCGTCCCCGAACAATGCCGCGGCAGGGGAGTCGGTGCCTGCGCCGCCCATGGCATTGCCGATTCCCTTTAATGCTTCGCCGACTTCACTGGGGATGATCCACAGCTTGTTGGCCGAGCCCTCGGCCAGCTTTGGCAGGGTCTGCAGGTATTGGTAAGCCAGCAGCTTCTGGTCCGGGTTGCCCTTGTGGATGGCGTCAAAAACCTTCTGGATGGCCTGCGACTCGCCGTCGGCGCGAAGGATGGCGGCCTTCGCCTCGCCCTCGGCCTTGAGGATGGCCGCCTGCCGCTGGCCCTCGGCGGTGAGGATTGCCGACTGCTTGGTTCCCTCAGCGGTCAGGATGGCTGCGCGGCGGTCACGTTCGGCGCGCATCTGCTTCTCCATGGAGTCCTGAATGGAGTGCGGCGGATCGATGGCCTTCAGCTCCACGCGGGAGACGCGGATGCCCCACCGGCCAGTCGCCTCATCCAGGACGCCGCGGAGTTGCCCGTTGATCTGGTCGCGGGAGGTCAACGCCTCCTCGAGGTTGAGTCCGCCGACCACGTTCCGGAGTGTGGTGGTGGTCAGCTGCTCAACGGCCTGGATGTAGTTGGCGATCTCATAGGTGGCCGCACGCGGATCGGTGACCTGGAAGTAGACCACGGTGTCGATGGAGACGACGAGGTTGTCTTCCGTGATGACCGGTTGCGGCGGGAAGGACACCACCTGTTCGCGCAGGTCCAGGAGCGGCAGGAGCCGGTCCACGAAAGGGATGAGGATCGTCAGTCCGGGGTTCAGCGTCCGCTGGTACTTGCCGAGCCGTTCAACGACGCCGGCCCGGGCCTGCGGGATGATCCGGACGGACCGGACCAAAACGATAATGACAAAGACGATCAGGACCACCAGCACAATGGCCAATGCGGTTCCTCCTGCGTTTTCCATACAACTCCTTGTTCCCCAATTGTCAGGCTGTATCTGGACCGGCGGCCGCCGCCGGCGGCACCGAAACCACTGCTGTGGCACCGTCGATGGCCGAAACGACCACTTTTTGGCCCGCGGGAAGGACTCCCGCTGCGGAGCGTGCGCTCCATATATCGCCGCCGATTTTCACCAGGCCCCCGTCGGAGGTGACGGCTTCCATGACCACGGCCTGCTCACCGATCAGCCGGTCCACGTTCGTGCGTTGCTCGGACGGGCCCTTCTTGAGGTGGGACAGGGCTACGGGCCGGACGAAGGCCACCATGAGCAGGGACACGATGCAGAAGACGACCACCTGGAGCCAGGGCTCGGCGCCGGCGAAATCGGCCACGAGGGCGGCGAGGGCGCCGCCGCCGAGCATGATGAAGAAGAGGTCGAGGGTGATCATCTCGACCACGGCAAACGCCAGGAAAGCCGTGAGCCACAGCGCCCACCAGTTTTCACCAAGCCATTCAAACATCAGTGTTTTCCCCCTTGGTCACGGGGGAGCCGCCTGTACGGATCCGCCAGTAACTGTCTTTTCATCCTAGTCCGGGGATGTGCGGTCCGGGTGGGTTCATGCTTGGTGCCGGGGGATAGTGGCCAAGTCGTTACGCCCCAGCGCCGGCCCTGCGGCGGAACACAAACAGCCTGAACTTCGCATCGGCCGTCAGCGGCTCGGGGGCTTCTTCGAGCCGTGCGGCGAGCCCGGCGGGATCGAGGTGGTGGCCCGCCGGTCCCATGAACGCAAGGTCGGCGGCGGCGGCGCGGGTCAGCTCCAGCGGGATGTCGACGTCGCGGTAGCCTTCCGGGTCGAACTGCCCTGCCATGGCCTCGTTGAGGCGCTCGTCCTTTCCTTCTTCAATGCCAAGCATTCCGGTGATGGCAGCGATGTCCCCCAGGTGGCCGCTTCGCGGCGTCACCACAACGAGGAGGCCGTTGGGGCGCAGCACCCGCGCAAATTCCGCCGGGTTGCGTGGGGCAAAGACGACCGTCACGGCATCGACGGAGCTGCTTGCCACCGGAAACGGCTGCCAGATGTCCCAGACAAGGTTCACCGCCTCAGGGTTGAGCCGGGCAGCACGGCGGAGCGCGAACTTGGAGATGTCCAGGCCAATGCCCGCAACCCGGCGCCCCTGGGCCGCGGCGGTGTCGAGGATTTCCCGCAGGTAATGTCCCGTACCCGTGCCGGAATCCAAAACGACAGGGCCTTCTTCAGGCAGGTGGGGCACGACGGCGGAGGCCACCGCCTGGGCCAGGAGCCGATAGTGGCCCGACCCCAGGAAATTCACGCGCGCGGCCACCATCGCGGCACTGTCCGGTTCGAAGGATGTGCCTTTTCCCACCAACAGGTTGAAATAACCCTGCCGGGCGGCGTCGAAGTGGTGGCCACCGGCGCATGCCAGCCGCGGCTGGGCGGTATCCGCGGCAACTTGTTCCAGGGGACGGGAGCAGACCGGGCACACGAGGGGGAGATCGACGGAAGGCATGGGAACCATATTATGGGCGCCGGTGGGGCAACCATGGCGGCGTGGCGCGGAAGTGAAGGTCAGCCGAGGGATATTCCGGCGGGCCCGTCGTCGAACCCCAGGCCTTCACGTGCCTTGCTGATGCCGGCCTCAGCCCAGTGCGCGGCATATTCTGCATTGCTGCTCAGGGAACGGAGCTGGGCACGGTCGATATAGAGGATGCCGTTCAGATGGTCCGTTTCGTGCTGCACGATCCGCGCCTGCCAGCCGGTGAATTCGCGCCGCTCAGCGGTACCGCCGGGTGCCTGGTATTCGAGCACCACGGTGTCAGGCCTTGCCACCACTGCCTGCAGGCCGTTCAGGGAAAGGCACCCCTCGTAGAACGAGGCAAGTCCGGATCCCACCTGGGTGTAGCGCGGGTTGAGGATGGCGAGAAAGTCCAGCGTGCTTCGGTTCCGCAGCGCCGCAGCGTCGGGGTCGACGTCGAATGTGTCCTCCAGCACCGCCAGCTGCAGGGGGATACCCAGCTGCGGGGCGGCGAGACCCACCCCGGGGGCCTCGTGCATGACCTGGCGCATGATCCCGATCAGGCGCTCCAGCTGGTCCGTGGACAACTGGCCGTCGTATTCGGCCGCGCGCTGGCGGAGGGCCGGATGGCCGGCCTGGACGATCGGCGGCAGGGACCCGGAGGCCAGGATCCGCTCCACGGTCTCACGGATTTCATCGGCGCCGGCGGCGGTTGGTGGAACAGTCAGGGTCATGGTGACAGCCTACTGGCGCAGTGGCCTGGAGGAACGCTCGGATAAGGTCGGTCTATGGCTGCTGAGTTTGCCCCGCCGGTGTCACCGCGGGAACATGTCCTCGAATTCATCCGGGTCCTCGAGGCGGGCGGAGGGGCTGCGGACATCAAGCCGTTCCTCGCGGAATCATTCGTGCTGACCGAGGCCCCGCACCTGCTGGCGCCCGAGGGTTCAACCCGGACTCTGGCAGGGGTGCTGGCCGGCGCCGACCAAAGCCGCGAGGTGGTCACAGACCAAAAGTTCACCATCCGCCGCACCACGTGCGAAGGAAACCGGGTGGCCGTGGAGGCGGACTGGTCCGCCACTGTCCTCATGGACCTGCGGTACTGGGACCGAGGCGAGACCATCAGGGCCCGGACGTCATCCGTCTTTGAGCTGAGCGACGGCCTTATTGTGAGCCAGGACAGTTACGACTGCTACTTCCGGTAGCCCGACAAGGGTCCGGAAGCCCAGCAGTGCTTGATGATCAGTGCATGGTGAAACGCCGCGCAGCCCACCGGTTTACGGCGGGAAGCGCTGCTGCCGCACCTATGGCGGCTGTGCGCACAGCCAGAAGCGGCGCGGGCAGAGGCCTGCCGAGCATCATGTTGACCTCAGCCTGGCGCCTGGCCAGGACTGCAGCCTGCATCCGCCGTTTCCCGAACTCCCGCAGCTGCCTGCCCACTGGCCGGCCCTCCAGTGCCGCACAGATCACGGGCACCAGCTCACTGGCATCAAGCCAGCCAAGGTTCATGCCCTGGCCACCGATGGGGCTGACTTCATGGGCGGCGTCACCGAGCAGCACGGCCCGGCCGGCAACCATGCGCCGCGCGAGAGTGGACCGGACGCTGAAGGAGCTCAGCATCGTGTTGGTGGCCGCGTCCGGGAGGAATCCCGTGCGTCGCCGCACCAGGTGCACCAGGTCGTCCGCCACGGCGCCCGGGGGTGCGGGCCGTTCCAGCCGCACCACCCAGCGGCGCACCCCGCCCGGCAGGGGAAAGGATTCAACGATTCCCTCCGGCTCAAGGAACAGGACGGCCTTGTCCCCGTAGTCCGTACAGTCGTCGAAGTCGCCCATGAGGTAGTGGTCGGGGTAGGTCCGCCCGGACGCGGGAATACCGAGGGCGTCCCGCAGCCCGGAACGGGCACCGTCCGCGACAGCCAGCAAGGCCGCGCGCACGCTGCCGCTGCTGTCCTGCCCGGCACCTGCGACGGACCCGAATGCCACGGTGACCCCGCCGCCGTCGTCCGTCACACCGGTGACATGGGCACCCCGGATGACCGCCCCCGCATCCAGTGCGCGGACCCTCTCTTCCAGGAGCTCTTCGGTGCGGAACTGCGGGAGCGCCAGGACGAACGGAAACTCAGAAGAGACCCCGTCGAAGGCCATGGTCCCCACGGTCCTCCCGCCGCTGACTGCCATGCCCGCCCTGATGCGGACCCCCTCCTGCACCATGCCTGCTGCCACGTCGATACCGGCGAGTGCCTCGAGCGCGGGAGGATGGATGCCAATGGCGCGGCTGTGCCTGTTCCGGCACCGCCGCTGCTCCAGGACTTTGACCGACACACCCTCCTGCAGGAGCGCGGCAGCAAGGTAAAGGCCAACGGGGCCGCCGCCGGCGATCAGGACATCAGCGTCCATGTCAGGCCTTGCGGCAGGCCAGGACCTGATGGAAAGCCCCTGAGCGTTCCACGGTCCAGCCCGGGGGAGCGGCCGCCGCCAGCTCCACCGGCAGGTAACTGCGGCGGATTGAGGTGAGGCCGTCTTCCCGGATGAACGACTGCCGGAACGGCAGCGCGGCCACCCCGAAAAGGGCAAACGCCACGGTGCTACGGATGAGGTCGTTGTGCAGTGCTTTGCGGGCCGCCAGGAGTTCCGAGTCGGCTAAAAGTTGGCGAAGCTCTGCGGGTGTGAGGTGGTGCAGCACGTGGTTGGAAATCACGACGTCGAACACCGCACCTTCCCGGACCAGGTCGCCGCTGTGGGCCTGGCGGAACCCCACGCCTGGCAGGGGCGGCCGCTGCCGGGCGAACCGGGCTGCCCGCGGATCAGGGTCGATGCCCAGGATCTGCATCCCTTTGCCGTCCCGGGCGGCCCAGCGGGCCAGCATCACAGGGAGGTCGCCGCCGCCGGAGCCGATGTCCAGGACCGTCACAGGGCCGGGGCCCGGTTTGGTGATGGTCCGAAGCTCCCGCTCGTACAGCCGCCGCCATCCGGACAGCACCCGGTTGATGACGCCGAACTGCCGGTAGGTGTTGTCCAGGAGCCGGGCGTCGCAATCGGGCCGGTCCATTTCCTCGATGTCCCCGGCAGCACGCCGGCGCAGCAGGATTCCCATGTGTGGAACCCCGTCAGGCGACGGGCGCTTCCGCGGTATCCCGGTCCCCGGGGGCTGCCGGATTTTCTTCAGCCAGGTCATGCCGGCCCCTGGTCCGGCTTCCGGCCGTTGCCTGGCGGAGTTTGGTGAACAGCCCGGTCTCCACGGTCAGGCCGGGACCAAAGGCCATGGAGCAGATCCGCCCGTCATCCTGCCCGTCTTCCTGGACGGGTTGTTCCAGGATGTGCTTGATGACGAACAGCACGGTGGCGCTGCTCATGTTGCCGTAGTTGCGCAGGACGTGGCGTGCGGGAACCAATTGGGCGTCGCTGAGGCCCAGCCGGGACTGTACCTTGTCAAGGATGCTGCGGCCGCCCGGGTGGATGGCCCAGTGGGGGATGGCGGAGTAGGGGAGCGCGGCCAGTTCCGGTTCCTTGGCGAGGAGGGGCTTCAGGGCATCCACGATGTGGTCATCAATAATATGCGGCACATAGTTGCCAAGCACCATCTCAAAACCGTTATCGCCAATGTTCCAGGCCATGGAGTCCTCGCCGACCGGCGTCAGGACGGTCTCGAAGTGCTCCAGCGTCAGCAGCGCTGATTCTTCCGCGCCTGGCCGGGCGGTGACGACGGCGGCGGCGGCACCATCGGCGAACAGGGCTGAGCCCATGATGGTGTCGGGGTCGTTGGAGGTGCGCACGTGCAAAGAGCACAGTTCGGCGCAGACGACCAGGACCACCGCGTTGGGGTCCGCCTCACAGAAGAGTTTCGCGGCGCGCAGCGCGGGAAACGCCGCGTAGCAGCCCATGAAACCAAGGTGGTACCGCTGGACGGCGGGGCTGAGGCCGAGTTCCCGTACCACCTTGTAATCGGGGCCTGGGTTGAAGAAGCCGGTGCAGGACACGGTGACAAGATGAGTTATGTCAAGTAAATCCAGTTCGGGGGCGGCCTGCAGGGCGGCCCGGGCAGCCGCCACGAAGAGCTTTGTGGCTTCCCGGGCAAAGATGTCATTGCGGACCTTGGTGCTTGGGTTCAGCAGCAGGCCGGATTCCTGGTCGTAGAACTGCGGGTTTTCTGCCCGGGACGTGTTGGTGAGTTCCTGGACTGCGGTGAACCGGGTATCGATGGCCGCACCATCAAAACAGGTATTGACCAGGCGTGAACCCAGGCGCGACAAGCCGGGCTGTGCTGCAAAAACGTCGCGGGCTTCAGACTGGATCAGCCTTGTCGGAGGAACTGCCGTTCCGAGTGAACGCACGTAGACCGTCATTGCTTCATTCTTGACGGGCGCCTGGATAAAGACAATGGTGCCGACGGGTTTGACCAGCGCCTTTACCGTGCCGTCCGAGGCTTGGACGGAGCCTGACAGCGCCCCGTCCGGGCACGTTCCTAAAGCGCCGATAATCTACATTATGTCAAGTAAGAACTGCGACAGGACCCCGTCCTAATGACGCCGTTGTATCGACGCCCCCACCACCGCGCCCGCTCCCAGTCCCAGGAAAGCGCCCCAGAACGGGTCGTGGAACAGCGCCAGGCCCAAACTGATTCCCAAGGCAGCACCGACCAGGCAGCAAATCCACAAGGCTTTGTTCACGCTGTCTCCGCTAAGAATGGCAATGGCATCAGGTCCTGCTGACAATACTGCATACCCCCAGGCCCCAAGCCGGATTTGTAGGGGCGGCATTGCAGCAAGTTGGGTAGCCCAACCCCATGCGCTGCGGACGCCGGCGGGCCTAACCTTCCGGGTACAGCAGCAGGCCGTCCAGGCCTGCAGGGGCACGCGATGGAGGCTGTACCAGCAGCTCCAGACCGGGTTGAGCAGACAGCGGCGTGCCGGCCCACCTGATCCCGCCTAGGACACCCATGCGTGAACTTCCGCTCCCCCATTCCTGCACCCACTGCGAATCCGTCTGCCCGGGGTGCCGCGACGGAATGCGGCAGGATGCGCTGCATCAGGCCCCCGGCAGGGCCGTCGTGCTGCTGCGGCCGGCGCCCGTGAAAGTCCGCTCGCTCCGCGCAGCGGCAGTGGCCTACACCGTGACTGACGTGCTCGTCGAGTGGGACGACAACGGGTCCTACCACCTCCGCTGGGAGGCAAGCTGGCTTGTTCACAGGTGTCCGGACCAATGAGGATCCCGTACGCTACCTAGCCTTCAGGTGGCCCCGCAACTGCTCCGGGCACCCTGCTCCTCTGGCCTTAGGTAAGTAGCACCAAGAACCATACTCAAGTACCCCTTACGGGTGTTGGGCCCCAGCGCGAAAACTAACGTCGTGGACACATGGGGCGGCGCATCATCGCCGCCGGAGCCAGCCGAAAGACAGATCCTTCCGGTGGCCGGAACTGCCTGGTCCTTGCAGCAGCCCGAGGAACTGGGCACTCCTCCTTGAAGCGCCTGCATTGCTTCACCCGGTTTCCACCCAGGGGCCCTGATGACAAACCTCTTCGCATCCCTCCATGCTGTCCAGCCGCCAGTGTTTTTCGACGCCAGCGGCGACCGCTGGCGCCGATTGCTCAACGCGCTCCTGGCCGCTGTCTTGTCCATTGTCCTTGCGTTGGGAGCGGTGCTACCCGCTGCCACGGCCCCGCTCCAGCAGGGCCCCCTCAACCAGTCCCCCGACTATCCCCGCCGCCTGCTTGCCGAGCAGTACCTGAAGAACATCCCGAAGGTCGGCTATGAGCAGGGCAACGAAATTTTCCACAGGATTGCACTGGTGGAGCACAAGGACGGTGTCGACCTGCTGAAGGATCCCTTCAGCAATGATGTCTGGAGGGAGGCAACAGCAGAGGAAGCCGCGGCGATAGGAAACAGGCCCTATGCCATCGAGGCGTACGGCCTGCCTCCCGACCACACCCTCATGCTGACGTTCGACGATGGGCCGGACCCCCGCTACACTCCGGAAATCCTGGACCTGCTTTCCCATGAGAGTGTTCCTGCAACCTTCTTCGTGGTGGGGGAAAACGTCGTCGAGAACCCGGACATCCTTCGCCGCATCATCCGGGAAGGCCACATGGTGGGCAACCACACCATGACCCACATAGACTTCTGGGCGCACGACGATGCCTACAACCGGCAGGAAATTATCGGAGAAGACCGGGTGCTTCGCGCCTCGGGCAACTACGCTTCCAGGCTCTTCAGGATCCCAACGGGCAATCCGGAAAATAACACCCTTGCCCTGTTGCAGGCCCAGCAGCTCGGGTACCTGCACGTCAACATGGACTTGGATACCCGGGACTGGGAATACAAACCCGGGACCCCCGTCCCTCTGCCGGAGCTGGACGGGCTGGGCCATGTCATGCTGGTCCACGACGGAGGCGGTGACAGGACAGCCACGGTCGAGATGCTCAAGGAGTTCATCCCCAAAGCCAAGGCCGCGGGCTACCGTTTCACGACGCTGGAGCCCATGCTTTCAGCCGATTTCGCTCCCAGGCACAGCGTGGATGCCGGCTTGCAGGACAACCTGACATTCGGGGCACTCACCGCGTACCTGGTAACCCCCAACCTGGTGATGAACTGGCTGTTCTGGTTTGGAGTTGGATCCTTGACCATCCTGACCTTCCTGTTTGTTGGCCTGGCACTGGTCAACAACGTCCGGCAGGGGAAGCGGAAATGGCCGCCACCGGACCCGGATGCCTGGCCCCTCGTCAGCGTGGTCCTGCCGGTCTTCAACGAGGAACCCGTGGTATTCAAAACACTCGAGGCACTGAAGGCCAGCGACTACCCCAATTTTGAGGTGGTGGCCGTCGATGACGGATCCTCGGACGGAACCCTCGACGTCCTCAACAGCTACGCCGGCGCCTGGCCGCAGCTGCGCGTGTACACCCAGGCCAACACCGGCAAACCCGCCGCCAGCAACCACGGCATCATGGAGTCGCGGGGCGAGGTCATCGTGACGTTGGACGGTGACACCTTGTTCGAGCCGCAGACCATCAGAATGCTTGCCCGGCATTTCACCGTTCCATCGGGGGCCAAGGAGGTAGGGGCCGTCGCCGGCCATGTAAAGGTGGGCAACCGGCGCAACCTGGTTGCCGGCTGGCAAAGCCTGGAATACCTGTCGGGTATGTGCGTGACCCGGATGGCGGAAGGCTTGATGGGCGCCATCTCGATCGTTCCCGGAGCGTGCGCGGCGTGGCGGAAGGATGCCTTGGTCAAGGCGGGGGGATATTCTGACGCGACCCTCGCCGAGGATGCAGACCTGACACTCTCCCTCCAACAAATGGGTTACAGCATCACGCAGGAGAACCGTGCGGTTGCCTGGACCGAAGCGCCGCTGACATTGCGGGGATTGTTCAAGCAGCGCCTGAGGTGGACCTACGGCAACATCCAGACCCTCTACAAGCACCTGTCCATGCTCTTCAATCCAAAGTTCGGGGCCCTCGGAATGCTGACGATGCCTTACGCGCTGGTCTCCGTCCTGGTCCCCCTGGTCTTCATGCCCCTGGCGGTGGGCGTCGCCGTCCTCAGCCTTGCCCGCGGCGAATGGCAGGCGATCGCAATGTTTTCCGCGTTTGTTGCCACAACCCACATGCTGGTCTCCATCGTGGCAGTCCTCATGGTCCACGAGAGTCCGCTGCACCTGCTCATCGTGCCCATCTACCGGCTCATTTACGAGCCCCTCCGCGCCTACGTCGTCTTCGGATCCGCGATCATGGCACTGAGAGGCTCCGCTGTCGGATGGTACAAGCCGCAACGGACCAACAGCGCCACGCTGCCGTCGTCCACCCCGGAGGCCCTCCCCCTCTCCCCCGGCTCTGCCTGACGTGCCGTATGGAAAACCTCCCTCCATCCGCCGGCTGGGTCCCGTCCTTCCCGGCGCAGCAGTCATCCTGGCCGCCTGACGTCACCGCCCTTACAGGCTTACGGGGCCGTGGACCGTTACGGGCTGGACACCTTTGACCTGGATTCGGGGCCGGGCCGCAGAACCGGAACCGGCCCTGGCCCGCGCGGCAGCACTGCCCCGGCTTCAGGCCGCTCGGACGCCGGACCGTCCGCTCAGAATCTGGTTGACGTTGCCGGGCGCCAGGAGTGGACTGGACGAAGGCGGCAGGTACAGCGTGGAGTCCATGCCCGCTGCGGGAGCCGAGCTGGCAGGAGTGAACATCATGACCATGAAATTCGGGCCCCTCGCTGACAGTGAGAGCATGCCCAGCGCCTCCGGGCAGGATGCCGCACGCCTCGGCAGCTTCGCCGCTGGGCAGGGAGTAAGACGCATTTCCCTCTGGTCAGCCAACCGGCACACCGGCTGCGCCGCAGCACCAGCCGCGGAAGACCGGAAAAGGCCCTCCAGCCACTGCAGCGGCATAGACCACGAAGCGGGCAAATTCGCTGCCGTCCTCGGCCATGCGATCACTCGGAGCTGACCGTGATGCGGCAGGGGAAGGCCTCGTCCCGTGGTCGGAAGCAGGACCTGGGCCGGCTGCTGCGGACGGGCAGATGCGCACTGTCAGCGGCAGTGTCCTGTTGCCTGGCGCTCGCCGTCAACGCCTGCACCCCTGCCGCACCCCAAACCGAACCTGAATCCATCCGGAAGGACGTGTACGTCACCGCCTACACCTGGTTCGACAACACGCCGCCCGGTTCCGCGAAGATCAGCCATCCCGTCGTGCACCAAGCAGCCGGCGGGGCGGGGACCTACGCTGATCCGGTGACGATCGCCGTCGGCCATTCCCGCAGCACCGGCCAGGACGTCCTGGACGTACCTGCCGGCACCAGGATCTACCTTCCTGACGTCCGCCGCTACTTCATCGTGGAAGACACCTGCGGGGACGGGCCGGTACCGGAGGAAGGGCCGTGCCACACCGGCGCCGAAAAATACGGCGGCGCAACCCTGTGGATCGACATGTGGATCGGCGGCAAGGATGAAGCCAAGTCGTTTGTCCGGAACTGCGCACGCAAGGTCACCGGTGTCCGCACGGTGATGTTCAACCCACGGGACGACTACCCCGTCGCATCGGGCCATGGGGTCATCCATGGCGTAAGCTGCGACGCCGGCTATGGGAACGGCGTGGCCCCGCAGTGATCCCCGCAACTGCTGCCGGGAAACACCAAGGCACCGCGGCTAAGCTCGAAACATGAGTTCCCTGAAAACGAAGCCGGCGCCAACAGCATCCGCACGACTCGTCCTGGCGGCGGCCGCGGCCGACGCCGTGCTGATCCTTGCCTTTGCCGCAATAGGACGCGATGCGCACCACCGGGAGGAACCCGTCCTGGGTGTGCTGCTGACTGCATGGCCCTTCCTCACCGGCGCCATTGCGGGATGGCTGGTTGCCAGGGTATGGCGCAGCCCCCTGTCCGTCATCCGTGCGGGCATCCCCGTCTGGCTTGGCACGCTTGTGGGAGGCATGCTCCTGCGGGCACTGACCAACCAGACAGTGGTCCTGCCGTTTGTCATTGTGGCAACGCTGGCACTGGCGGTCTTCCTGATCGGTTACCGCCTCCTGTTCGCCGGCGCAGCACGGCTGCGCCGCAAGTAAGGCCCGCGGACAGGACGGACGGCAGCCAGGGAAATGGGTGCCGTGTAATAGGGTTGGCAGCAGAGGAAAAACCTGCCGGGCCTTGCTGCGCCGGAACTGATCGAAGGGGTTCGAACGTGGTCACCGCATTTGTTCTGATCAAGACTGACGCCGCCCGCATTCCCGAGACGGCCGAAGAGATCTCCGCCATCGAGGGCATCAGCGAGGTCTACTCCGTCACCGGGGAATGGGACCTGATTGCGGTGGCGCGGGTCCACCGGCACGAGGACCTGGCGGACGTTATTGCGGACCGGCTCTCCAAGGTTCCCGCCGTGGTCCACACCACCACCCACATCGCCTTCCGCGCCTATTCACAGCACGACCTCGACGCCGCATTCTCGCTGGGCTTCGAGCAGTAGCCAACAAGGCCTGAACCACCAGGCCTGCGGCCCAAGGCAACCGGTTCAGGCCCGGGACAGGGACACCCAGCGGTCCAGGACCGCGGCGGCGGCACCGGAGTCGATGGACTCCGCTGCGCGCGCGAAGGCCTTTTGCATGCGGGCCAGGAACGGGCCCTCCGCTTCGCGGTCAAAGGCAACCAGGCCGGCCGCAGCGTTCAGCAGGACTGCGTCGCGTGCCGGTCCTTCCTTCCCCGCGAGCACGTCCCGGACCACTCCGGCGTTGGCAGCCGCGTCACCGCCGCGGAGCTGCTCGACGGTGGCCAGGCTGATGCCCAGGTCCTGGGGAGAGAACCGTAGTTCCTCGACGGTTCCGCCGCGGATTTCCCACACCGTGGAAGGCCCGGTTGTGGTGAGTTCATCCAGACCGTCGTTGCCGCGGAAGACCAGGCCCCTGCTCCCCCGGCGGGCAAGCACGCCCGCCACGAGGGGTGCCATCCGCGCGTTGGCGACGCCCACTGCAGATGCCTGCACGTTGGCGGGGTTGGTGAGCGGTCCCAGGAAGTTGAAGGCCGTCGGAATGGCGAGTTCACGGCGGGGAACAGCCGTATGCCGGAAGGAGGGGTGGAAAACCTGGGCGAAGCAGAACGTGATTCCAGCTTCCTCTGCATTGCGGGCCACCTGCGCAATGGACAGGTCCAGGCGCACCCCGAGCGCTTCGAGCACGTCCGCGGAACCGGACGACGACGACGCGGCGCGGTTGCCGTGCTTAACCACCTTTGCGCCGGCGCCGGCCGCGACAAGGGCAGCCATGGTGGAAATATTAACGGTGTTAAGTTGGTCACCTCCGGTGCCGACGATGTCGAGTTTTTCGCCGGAAATCGCAACCGGGTTGGCATGGGCAAGCATCGCTTCAACCAGGCCGGACAGTTCATCCACAGTCTCTCCCTTGGCGCTCAGCGCCACCAGGAAACCGGCAATCTGCGCCGGCGTTGCCTCGCCGGACATGATGGTGTCCATGGCCCAGGAGGTGTTCTCCGCCGTGAGGTCAGTGCCTTTGATCAGAGCGGAGATCAGGCGGGGCCAGGTGTTGCCGGGAGCTGCGGATGCCGGTGAAGTCACTTGCTGATGCTATCGAGGGAAGGCGGGCGGTGACCAATGTGAACGGTGCCGGAAACTTTTCCCGGCAATTTCGCGTCTTTGTAGAAAAAGTCCTCCGAAAAGGCGGTTTGCGTTGGGCAGCACGGACTTTTACAGACATAATGTCTATGTGACATCTGCGACCCATGCCCCCAGTACCCCGGCGCACCCCACGCTGAACCGCCCCAACATGGTTTCCGTCGGAACCGTTGTGTGGCTGTCCAGCGAGTTGATGTTCTTCGCCGGTCTCTTTGCCATGTACTTCACGCTCCGCTCCACGAGTGGTCAGATGTGGGCCGAAGAGACAGCCAAGCTCAACTTCCCCTTTGCGCTCGTCAACACGATCGTCCTCGTGGCAAGTTCCTTCACTTGCCAGATGGGCGTTTTCGCTGCAGAGCGACTGCAGCCCCGCCGCACCGGAGGTGCCCTGCAGTTCGCCCGCTGGGGAATGAACGAATGGTTCACCCTGACGTTCCTGATGGGCGCGTTCTTCGTAGCCGGCCAGACCACCGAGTACGCCATGCTGGTCTCCGAGCACGTCTCCCTTTCCTCCAACGCCTACGGCTCGGCCTTCTACATGACCACCGGCTTCCACGGCCTGCACGTCATCGGCGGCCTGATTGCCTTCCTGCTCATCATGGGCCGGTCCTTTGCGGCGAAGAAGTTCGGACATTTCGAAGCAACATCCGCGATCGTCACCTCTTACTACTGGCACTTCGTGGACGTTGTGTGGATCGGCCTCTTCCTGGTCATCTACGTACTCAAGTAGCCAGCTTTGATTCTTTTTCTACAAGAGGCAGAATTTCAGGTAGCGGCTCCCGGAGCCGGCGCAGGATCGAATAAAGGAACCACCACGTGAAGGCACTCTCACAAAAGCGGCGTCACCCACTTGCAGCAATAGCGCTGCTTCTGATGGGGCTCCTCATCACGGGTGGGCTGTACGCCGTGGCAACCTCCATGAATGAGGCCAAGGCGAGCACCACCACCGCAAGCGCAAGCGACGTCGAAGAAGGCGGCAAGCTGTTCGCCGCCAACTGCGCCACCTGCCACGGCATGGGCGCCAGTGGTTCCAAGGATGGGCCCTCACTGGTAGGCGTCGGCGCCGCTGCTGTTGACTTCCAGGTGGGTACCGGCCGCATGCCCATGCAGATGAACGGACCGCAGGCGATGAAGAAGCCGGTCCAGTTCAATGAGGAGCAGACCTCCCAGCTTGCAGCTTACGTAGCTTCGCTGGGAGCCGGCCCGGCAATTCCTTCGAATGAGCTGACAGAAGGCGGTGGCGATGCCGCAGCCGGTGGCGAGCTCTTCCGTACCAACTGCGCCATGTGCCACAACGCTGCAGCAGCCGGCGGCGCCCTGACCCGGGGCAAGTTCGCACCTGCCCTCGCAGACGTATCGGGCAAGCACATCTACGAAGCCATGGTTACGGGCCCGCAGAACATGCCGGTCTTCAACGATGCGAACATCACGCCGGAAGGCAAGAAGGACATCATCACCTTCCTGAAGCAGATTGAGACCACCGGTTCGCCGGGCGGTGCCGACCTGGGATCGCTTGGCCCGGTCGCCGAAGGCCTGTTCGTCTGGGTTGCCGGTCTTGGCGTCATCATCGCCTTCACCATCTGGCTCACCTCCAGGACCTCCTGACCCTCCGCAGGACGCACAAAACTTCTGCTGCCCAGTCAGCAGCTTGATATTAGAAACTAACCCGGCATCAGCCGGGACGAGAGAAGGATGAGGCGAATTATGGGCAACCATAGTGACGGCAGTCCGAACCACTCGGGCACCGTAGCTACGGCTGGTCAGAATGAGGTGGAGAAGTTCCAGGATCCTGGAATTCCCCCGCATCGTTTGCGCCTGGCTGACACGGACCCGAAGGCCGCAAAGCGGGCAGAACGGCAGGTCGCCTTACTATTTGGCATTTCTGTTGTTGGAACCCTGATCTTCCTGGTGGCGTACTTCGCCATCGACCTGGGTGATGATTCCAGCATTGCCACCATCCGGCTCCAGAACGCCCTGCTCGGCGTAGGCACCGCCTTCGCCATGCTGGGTATCGGTACCGGCATCGTGCATTGGGCCAAGGCCCTGATGCCCGACCACGAGGTCTCCGAGGAACGCCACGCTATCCGCTACGAAGAGGACCGCCAGGCTGCTGTCCGCATCGTCGATGACATCGTGGAAGAAACGGGTATCAAGCGCCGGCCGCTGATCCGTAACACCCTCCTCGGTGCCGTCGCCCTGGCGCCGCTCCCCGCCGTCGCCATCTTCGGTGACCTGGGACCCCGCCCGGACGACAAGCTCGCGCACACCATGTGGGCTCCCCAGGACGGAAAGCTCAAGCGCCTCACCCGCGACCCCGACGGAACTCCCATCAAGGCCGCGGATGTCACCATCGGATCCGCCTTCCACGTCATCCCCGAGGGGCTGAACGAACTTGAGGAAGGCAAGCTCAACGAGAAGGCAAAGTCCGTTGTGCTCCTCATGCGCCTCGACCCCGCAGCACTGAACCCTTCCAAGGGACGTGAAGAGTGGGGCTACAACGGCATCGTTGCCTACTCCAAGATCTGCACCCACGTTGGCTGCCCGGTTGCTCTCTACGAGCAGCAGACGCACCACCTGCTGTGCCCGTGCCACCAGTCCACCTTTGACCTCACGCAGGAGTGCAAGGTGATCTTCGGCCCCGCCAGCCGTCCTCTCCCCCAGCTGCCCATCGCAGTTGATGACGAGGGCTACCTCGTCGCTACCAGCGACTTCCATGAACCCGTAGGACCAAGTTACTGGGAGCGTGATTCGCATGAGCGCAGCATCAACAGCTGAGCCGGCTTTCGTCGCCAAAACCAAGACAGGACGGATCACCGACTTCGTCGACTCTCGCGTTGGCGGTTCCGGGATCCTCCGCGAGTTCGGCCGCAAGGTCTTCCCCGACCACTGGTCATTCATGTTCGGTGAAGTCGCGCTGTACTCGTTCGTCATCCTGCTGCTGTCGGGTACCTTCCTGACGTTCTTCTTTGACCCGTCCATGGCCGAGACGCACTACGACGGCGGCTACGTGCCGCTCAAGGGTGTTGAAATGTCGGTGGCCTACAGCTCGTCGCTGAACATCTCCTTCGACATTCGTGGCGGCCTGTTCATGCGCCAGGTCCACCACTGGGCAGCACTGCTGTTCGTGGCGTCCATTGCCGTTCACATGCTCAGGGTCTTCTTCACCGGAGCCTTCCGCCGCCCGCGTGAAATGAACTGGGTTGTCGGCGGTGTCCTGCTGATCCTGGCCATGGCTGCCGGCTTCACGGGCTACTCGCTCCCCGATGACCTCCTCTCCGGCAACGGCCTGCGGATCATCGACGGCGTCATCAAGTCGATCCCGGTGATCGGTACGTACATCTCGTTCTTCCTGTTTGGCGGGGAGTTCCCGGGTACGGCCATCATCAGCCGCCTCTACATGCTGCACATCCTGCTGGTGCCGGCCCTGATCCTGCTGATGATCGTCCTGCACCTGTTCATGGTTGTCATCCACAAGCACACGCAGTACCCCGGCCCGGGCCGCAACGACAACAACGTTGTTGGCTACCCCCTGGGTCCTGTCTACGCCGCGAAGGCCGGTGGGTTCTTCTTCATCGTCTTCGGCGTGCTGGCCCTGATGGCAGCGTTCTTCACGATCAACCCGATCTGGAACTACGGCCCGTATGACCCCTCCCCCGTCTCCGCCGGCACCCAGCCTGACTGGTACATCGGCTTCGTTGACGGCGCCCTGCGCCTCATGCCGGGCACGCTGGGCAACTGGCACGTCGAGCAGATCTTCTTTGGACACGTCTTCACGTTCAACGTCCTGCTGCCGGCACTGGTACCTGCCGGAATCCTGTTCACCGTGATGTTCACCTACCCGTGGATAGAGCGCTGGGTAACCAAGGACGACCGTGAGCACCACGTCCTGGACCGTCCCCGCAACGCCCCCACCCGTACGGCCATCGGCATGGCAGGCTTCGTTTGGTACTGCGTCATGTGGGCCGCGGCAGGTTCCGACCTCATCGCAACGCACTTCCACGTGTCG
The DNA here is from genome assembly GCF_000813845.1 of Pseudarthrobacter phenanthrenivorans. GTDB lineage: Bacteria > Actinomycetota > Actinomycetes > Actinomycetales > Micrococcaceae > Arthrobacter > Arthrobacter phenanthrenivorans_B. The sequence continues at coordinate 8,019 of NZ_JWTB01000053.1, read as the reverse complement.
CTGAACGACGTCACCTACTGGTTGCGCGCACTGTTCTTCGTCGGACCGGTCATTGCCTTCATTGTGACCAAGCGTGTTGCCCTTGCGCTGCAGCGCAAGGACCGGGAGATCGCCCTGCACGGCCGTGAAACCGGCCGCATCGTCCGGCTCCCCCATGGTGAATTCATCGAGGTCCACGCACCGCTGGACGAGTACAAGCGCTACAAGCTGGTCGGCTTCGAGTCGCCCCAGGTTCTCCCCGCTGTACCCAACGAGCACGGTGTGGTGACCCGGAAGGAAAAGCGCCGCGCTTTCCTCTCCCGCTGGTTCTTCGAGGACCGCGTCGCCCCGGCAACGCCTGCTGAACTCGCAGCCGCGCACGGCCACGGCCACGAGGCTGTGGAAGCGGCAGAAGGCAGCAAGAGCCTGACGCACTAGGCACAGCCTGCACAACCAGAAAGGCCCGATCCAGTATGGATCGGGCCTTTCTGCGTTTCCAGGTGTTCCAGGCCCACTGCCGCCCGTACAGCCGCGCCCCTGCAGCGCAGCCTGGGACGATGGTCAGTGGCTGCGCGACCGCCTTGCTCCCGGCCGCTGCAGGGGCACCCAGAGCTTGTACCGGTCGGCCCGGTAGTAGGAGACCGAGTAGTCCACCATGGCCCGCGCCACGAATGCGTGCCGCTGGATCTTCAGGAGCGGCGCGCCGACCTCTACGTTCAGCAGCCTTGCTGTCGACGGAGACGCTGCCGTGGCCTCAATCATGTCCTCCCCCCACTCCATCACCAGGCCGAACTGCTCGCTGAGGACGTTGTAGAGGGATGTCGGCGGCTCCCCATCAAGCAAGCCCGGAACCCGGTGGGCAGGGATAAAGTTTTCATCCACACTCATGGGCTCACCGTCCGCAAGCAGGAGCCGCCGGAACCGTACCAAAGGGGTACCTTCATCGAGTTGGAGTTCCCGGGCCAGGAAAGCGCTGGCGCCGATCTGCTCGAAACTGAGGACCTTTGCCGCGGGCACCATGCCGCGGCGCTGCATCTCTTCGCTGTAGGACGTCAGTTTCACCTGCAGATCGAGCTTCGGCCGCCGGACGAAGGTGCCCAGCCCGACCACCCGCTCGATGACCTCCTCCCCCACCAAGGCGTCGATAGCCTGGCGGACGGTCATCCGGGCAAGGCCGAACCGTTCGGCCAGGTCCCGTTCCGACGGCAGAGCCGATCCCGGCGGACATGACTGGGCGATGTAGGCGCGCAGGATCTCGCGAAGTTGGACGTAGATTGCGGTCCCGCTGGTGCGGTCAATTTCGCCCGCGATCGCACTGGCGCCACCTGCCATGGTCTTGTCTCCTCCGTCGGTTCCAGACTCAATTTTAGGACGGTCTAGACCACAGGCTGACCACTTCTTCTTTCGTGGTCCGACTGAAGGTCCAGCTATATTTATCTCTGGAATTTTTGCGAACAGGCGGATGGGGGCCGTCGCCCGAAGAAGGAGTCCTTTTGCCAATTCACAAGGCCGTGGTGGCGGCCCCCGTGGGCCTGCACGCGCGCCCGGCGGCCGCGTTCGTCCGCGCCGTCACTGACACAGGGCTCCCGGTCACCATCAGCAAGGCCGGCGCCGGCAAAGTGGACGCACGGTCCCTGCTGCAGGTGATGACCGCCGATTTTCCCCAGGGCTGCGAAGTTGAACTTGCCATCAGCGACGCCGCTGTCGACGGCGCTCTGGGGCGCCAAAACGCAGAGGATGCACTCCAGCGCCTCGGACGCCTTTTGGAAGCCCAGGCGGACGCCCAGGACTACTGACAGGGCACGTTGGTGACACGGGGATGGAATGGAGGCAATAAACAGGACCGGCCGAGCTCGCCGATGAGCTGCCCACACCACAGTGCAGTACGGACAGAACACCGGGTCGGCGGACTGCGAATTTCCAACCGTTGGGGCCCGGCCGGAATCGCCTGCCACCTGCACCTGAACATCTCCACCGTCCACGGGATCCTTCGCCGCTGCCACTGCCCGCCACGGACCCCGCAACCGGGTCAGTACATTCAGGACGCTTTAAAGCACCGTAACGACGTCGGGCCCCACCATTCATGGTGGGGCCCGACGTCGTTATTCCTGTTTGCCTAGTGCGCGTGGTCTCCACGGCTGTACTCGTACACCCAGCCGACGAGTGCCACGACGGCGATGCCACCGGCGATAAAGATGATCCAGGTACCTACGGCCAGGCCGAGGAATCCGGTGGCGCAGGCGATGCCCAGAACGAGGGGCCACCAGCTCCAGGGGCTGAAGTGGCCCTGCTCGCCGGCGCCTTCGTGGATTTCGGCATCACTGCGGTCTTCAGGCCGCAGCCCGACGCGCTTCCCGGTGAAGCCCAGGTAGGCGCCGATCATGCCGGCGAGTCCACCAACGAGCAGGATGCCGAGGATACCGACCCATTCACTCCAGCTGGTCAGGAAGCCGTAGACCAGGGCGACGGGAACGAAGAAGAAAACTCCAGAGCCAAAGATCCAGGATTCGATTTTCACTGTGCGGTGTCCTTCTGGTCGGCGTTGCCGAGAACCGCTGCTGCGGGAGCCGGCGACTCAGCGGTGTGGACCTGGCGGAGTTCCGGGTGGTGCAGGTCCAGGGCGGGACGCTCCGAACGGATCCGGGGCAGGGACGTGAAGTTGTGGCGCGGCGGCGGGCAGGACGTGGCCCACTCGAGCGAAGCACCAAAGCCCCACGGATCATCAACCTGGACCTTTTCGGCGCTGCGCCAGGTGATGTAGACGTTCCAGAAGAACGGGATCAGCGATGCACCCAGCACGAATGATGCCACGGTGGAGAACTGGTTCATCCAGGTGAAGTTGTCCTCAACCAGGTAGTCGGCGTAGCGGCGGGGCATGCCCTCGACGCCGAGCCAGTGCTGGATCAGGAAGGTGCCGTGGAAGCCCAGGAAGAGGAGCCAGAAGTGGATCTTGCCCAGGCGCTCGTTCAGCATCTTGCCGGTCCACTTGGGCCACCAGAAGTAGAAACCGGCGAACATGGCGAACACCACGGTGCCGAAGACCACGTAGTGGAAGTGCGCGACCACGAAGTAGGAGTCCGACACGTGGAAGTCCAGGGGCGGCGAGGCCAGGATGATGCCGGTAAGACCACCGAAGAGGAACGTGATCATGAAGCCGATGCTCCACAGCATGGGGGTCTCAAAGGTGAGGGAGCCCCGCCACATGGTGCCGATCCAGTTGAAGAACTTCACGCCGGTGGGCACTGCGATGAGCATGGTCATGAAGGAGAAGAACGGCAGCAGGACAGCGCCCGTGACGTACATGTGGTGCGCCCACACCGTCACCGACAGGGCCGCAATGGCGATCGTGGCGTACACCAGGCCCTTGTAGCCGAAGATCGGCTTGCGGCTGAAGACCGGGAAGATCTCCGAGACGATGCCGAAGAACGGCAGCGCGATGATGTACACCTCGGGGTGGCCGAAGAACCAGAACAGGTGCTGCCACAGGACGGCACCGCCGTTTTCGGGGTCGAAGATGTGCGCGCCGAACTTCCGGTCGGCGCCCAGCGCGAACAGGGCCGCGGCCAGCGGCGGGAAGGCCATGAGCACCAGGATGGCGGTGATCAGGGTGTTCCAGGTGAAGATCGGCATCCGCCACATGGTCATGCCCGGGGCACGCATGCAGATGATGGTGGTGATGAAGTTGACGGCGCCGAGGATGGTGCCGAAGCCGGACAGCGCCAGGCCGAAGACCCACAGGTCACCACCGATGCCCGGGGTGAAGGTGGTGTTGGACAGCGGCGCGTAGGCGAACCAGCCGAACGAAGCGGCGCCCTGCGGGGTGATGAAGCCGGACACCGCGATGGTCGAGCCGAACAGGAAGAACCAGAAGGCCAGCGCGTTCAGCCGCGGGAACGCAACGTCCGGGGCGCCGATCTGCAGCGGCATGATCACGTTGGCGAACCCGGCGAACAGCGGGGTGGCGAACATCAGCAGCATCACGGTGCCGTGCATCGTGAACAGCTGGTTGTACTGCTCCTTGGTCTGCAGGATCTGCATCCCGGGCTCGAACAGTTCGGCACGGATCAGCAGCGCCATCACGCCGCCGAGGCAGAAGAACACAAAGGACGCGATCAGGTACATGTACCCGATGGTCTTGTGGTCAGTGGAGGTGATCCAGTTGACGACGATGCGCCCCTTGGATTTGGGTACCACGGGAGCCGGCAGGACTCCCGCAGGTGCGGATTGGGTGTACGTAGCCACGTCGCTCCCCTTATTTGGTTTCGTTCAGGTTCGGGTTGCGGTCGTACTCCACGCCGAGCAGGCCGGTGTTGCCTTCAGCCTTGAGCTGGTCCATGTGGGCCTGGAATTCGGATTCCGACACCACCTTCACGCGGAACAGCATTTCGGAGTGGTATTCGCCGCAGAGTTCGGCGCACTTGCCGTCGTAGGTGCCCTCTTTGGTGGGCGTGAACCGGATGTAGTTGGTCTTGCCGGGAATCATGTCGCGCTTCTGCAGGAAGGCGGGAACCCAGAAGGAGTGGATGACATCGCGGGCGTTGAGTTCGAGGTCAACAGACTTGTTCACCGGCAAGTACAGGGTGGGGAGCTGTTCCTTGTCGATGGTGTTGCCGGTGAGGTGCGCCTGGACGCCGGCCTCGTGGAGGTCTTCCTGGATCACGTCGCCGGACTTGTAGTTGAAGTCCCAGGCCCACTGCTTGCCGCGGACGTCAACAACGACGTCGGCCGGCTGCGAACGGTCATCGATCGCCTGCTGGTCGCGGTCGGTGAAGTAGAAGAACACCAGGACCATGAAGATCGGGATGGTGAGGTAGAAGACTTCCAGCGGAAGGTTGAAGCTGGTCTGGCGCGGGAAGCCGACCGTTCCCTTGCGGCGGCGGTAGGCAACCAGGCACCAGATGATCAGGCCCCAGGTAATGGCGCCTACAACAAGCGCTGCAATCCATGAGTTGACCCAGAGGTCCATGATGCGGTCGGTGTTGCTGGTGGTGCCACGCTCAGTGGGCATCCACCCTTTCTCTACCTCTGGCGAACATCCGGTCAAAACCAACGCGCCGGCAATCGCCAAGCTTGAGATCGTGGTGATCGTTTTGCGTCGGCTGCCGGTTCGGTTCTGCGAACTCACAGACGGCCCTTCCTACTTGTTGCTGTTGTCCGGGCAGCCATCGGCGCTCGGGCACAAAAAAGTTTTACTACTCGGTGTAGAGCTTACCGCTCCGCCGGGCGTTTCGCCCACATGTCGGCGCCGAGCCACCGTGCCGTTTTGGACGGCAGGAGACCCGGCGCGGACATCAGGCGAAATAACCGGCTTAGTGGAACGAATCACCGCAGGCGCAGGAGCCTCCGGCGTTCGGGTTGTCGATGGTGAAGCCCTGCTTGGAGATGGTGTCTTCAAAATCGATGCTGGCGCCGCTGAGGTAGGGCACGCTCATCTTGTCGACGACGACCTCCACTCCGTCGAAATCGCGCACGGCGTCACCATCAAGGAGCCGTTCATCGAAGTAGAGCTGGTAGATCAACCCTGAGCATCCACCGGGCTGCACGGCCACGCGCAGGCGCAGGTCCGTGCGGCCTTCCTGCTCAAGGAGGCTGCGTACCTTCCCCGCGGCGACATCGGTCAGGTTGACCTCGTGAACGGGCAGTTCATCGCTGGCCACGGTGGTGGCGGTGCTGGTTTCGTTGGTTGAGGTGCTCATTGGCCTACCTTCTTAGGACGGTCTGGCGGCGTCGCCGTAACGGCGCCTGCCCCTACGGATACGGTATGGGCTATAGCTACATGCTACGCGCGGCAGTCCTGTAGCTCTAACTCCTGGCGTAACCGTCAAAGCAGGCCGGTTGTTCCCTGGAAGCTGTCCGGGCTGCCCGGCCGTCAGAGCCCTTCATCGTTGAGACGGGCCAGCATCAGGGCTTCGGCGAGGATGGCGTTCCGGAAATCGCCAATGTGCAGGGACTCGTTGGCGCTGTGTGCCCGTGAATCGGGATCCTCCACGCCGGTCACCAGGATCTGCGCCTGGGGATAGAGCTCCGTCAGGTCGGCGATGAAGGGGATGGAGCCGCCGATGCCTGTTTCCACGGCAGGTACTCCCCACGCCTCCCCCAACGCCCACAGCGCCACGGATGCGGCAGCGGAGGTGGTGTCGGTTTGGAACGGATTGCCGGCCTCGCCCGGCGTGAAAACGACCTTGGCGCCAAACGGTGCCGCTCCCTCGACGTGCCGCCGGACCGCATCCATCGCATCCGCAGGCACCTGCCCCGGCGCCAGCCGGAGGCTGAACTTCGCCCTGGCCCGGGGAATAAGGGTGTTGGAGGCCACGTCCACGGCAGGGGCGTCGAAGCCGATGATCGACAGCGCCGGCTTGGTCCAGAGCCGGGACGCGATGCTTCCCGTTCCGGCCAGGCGGACACCGTCCAGCACCGAGGCATCCGCACGGTAGTCGGCCTCCGGCATCTCCACCGAGGTTGCATCGGTTGCCACGAGTCCTTCGATGGCCACGTTCCCGTCGGCGTCGTGCAGCGTGGCGATAAGCCGGGACAAGAGGGTGGGCGCGTCCAGGACCGGACCACCGTACATCCCCGAATGCACCGCGTGGTCAAGGACCTGCACTTCGATGGTGCCGTCCACCAGGCCGCGAAGGCTGGTGGTCAGCGCCGGGACGCCGACCTTCCAGTTGCTGGAATCTGCGACGACGATGACATCCGCCCGCAGCAGCTCCCGGTTCGCCTCAAGGAAGGCCCGGAACGTGGGCGAGCCAGCTTCTTCCTCGCCTTCGATGAAGAAGGTCACCCCCAGCCCCAATGAATCGCCGAGTACTTCGGAAACTGCGGCGTAGGCAGCGGCGTGTGCCATGATCCCGGCTTTGTCGTCGGCGGCGCCGCGTCCGTAGAGGCGGCCGTCCTTCTCGACGGCGGTGAACGGCTCGGTGTGCCACAGGGATTCATCGCCGGGCGGCTGGACATCATGGTGGGCATACAGCAGGACGGTGGGACGGCCCTCTGCCGCCGGGCGGCGGGCCACGACGGCGGGACCGCCCGGTGTGCCGTCCGCCTTGTTGACGGTAAGCACCTGGACTTCCCCGATCCCCGCACTCCGCAGGAGCGCCGCGACAGCGTCCGCGCTGCGCTCAAGAGGGGTGCGGTCGAAGCTGGGCCATGCAATGCCGGGGATGGCAACCAGCTCCTTGAGCCGCGCCAGGGTCTGGTCGAAGGAGCGGCCTACCGCTGAACGGAGATCATCCGTCCTGCCGGAAACCCCAGGGGCCGGTCCTGAGGTGCTGCTGGTGGTGTGCGGGGTGGCCGCCGGTGTTGAAGTCATGGCCAAAACATTACCCCCGTCACATCCTGCCGCAGCGTCCGGAATGGGAGCACTGCACGCAACCGGGCGCCGGCTGCAAGGTATTCTGTTCAGGTGTTCGGACGTAGAAAAGAAGCGCCCTCGGCGCAGGAAACCATAGACCAGCAGGCAGCGGAGGCGGCCGCGCGGCAGAACAGCGCCGCGGGCAAGGGTGCGCCTACCCCCACCCGGAAGGCCCAGGAAGCTGCCCGCAAGCGCCCGTTGGTGCCTGAAGACCGCAAGGCATCCAAGGCCGCCGAACGCCAGGCCGTCCAGGACCAGCGCCTGAAAATGCGCCGGGCCCTGGACACCGGTGACGAGAAGTTCCTTCCCCTGCGCGACAAAGGTCCGCAGAAGCGGTTTGCGCGCGACTTCGTGGACGCCCGCTTCAACCTTGGCGAGTACCTGATGTTTGGTGCGCTGGTGTTCGTGCTGGTGTCCCTGGTGGTTCCCGCCTCCAGCGACATGATGATCTATGTCCTGGGTGCGTTCTGGGTGATGTTCCTGGCAGTCTTCGTGGACGTCTTCATTCTCTCCCGGAAGCTCCGCAGGCGTCTGGCGGAGAAGTTCGGTGACGTGGAGCGGGGCACCGTTTGGTACGGCTCCATGCGCTCCCTCCAGTTCCGGAAGCTGCGCCTGCCCAAGCCCCAGGTCCAGCGGGGCCAGTACCCGGCCTGAACAGCCATCGTCCCTTAAAGACAGAAACCCCG
>NZ_JWTB01000052.1 GCF_000813845.1 Pseudarthrobacter phenanthrenivorans | reverse complement strand
GACCACGTTATTGATGGTGGTCATGCGCATGCGTCTGAGACCTCCCTGCACGCGGAGGACAAGGGTTACCACAAGAACCTTAAGCCGCGGCAGATCCAGATGATCGCGATCGGCGGTGCGATCGGTACCGGCCTGTTCCTGGGCGCCGGCGGCCGGCTCAACGCCGCGGGCCCGTCCCTGGTCATCGCCTATGCGGTGTGCGGGTTCTTCGCATTCCTGATCCTGCGCGCGCTGGGCGAACTGGTCCTGCACCGGCCCTCCTCGGGCTCGTTCGTCTCCTACGCCCGTGAATTCTTCGGCGAAAAAGCCGCGTTCGTCTCCGGCTGGTTCTACTGGATCAACTGGGCCACCACCACCATCGTGGACATCACCGCCGCCGCCCTCTACATGCACTTCTTCGGCAACTACATCCCCTGGATGGCCGACGTCCCGCAGTGGGCCTGGGCACTGACCGCCCTCGTCGTGGTCCTGGCCCTGAACCTGGTCTCCGTGAAAGTCTTCGGCGAAATGGAATTCTGGTTCGCCCTGATCAAGGTCGCCGCCCTCGTCGCGTTCCTGATCATCGGCACCTACTTCGTCATCTTCGGCACCCCCGTGGACGGCCAGCAGGTCGGCATCAGCCTCCTGTCCGACAACGGCGGGATCTTCCCCAACGGCCTGCTGCCCATGATCATCCTCATGCAGGGCGTCCTGTTCGCCTACGCCTCCATCGAACTCGTCGGCACCGCCGCCGGCGAAACCGAAAACCCCGAAAAAATCATGCCCAAGGCCATCAACTCCGTGGTCTTCCGGATCGCCGTGTTCTACGTCGGCTCCGTGATCCTCCTGGCCCTGCTGCTGCCCTTCACCTCCTACCAGAAGGGCGTCAGCCCCTTCGTGACGTTCTTCGGCTCCATCGGCGTCCAGGGCGTGGACGTCATCATGAACCTCGTGGTCCTCACCGCAGCCCTGTCCTCGCTGAACGCCGGACTCTACTCCACCGGCCGGATCCTGCGCTCGATGTCCGTCAACGGCTCGGCCCCCAAGTTCGCCTCCCGGATGAACAAAGCAGGCGTCCCCTACGGCGGCATCGCGATCACCGCCACCGTGTCCCTCCTCGGCGTTCCGCTGAACTACCTCGTCCCCGCCGAAGCCTTCGAAATCGTGCTGAACATCGCCTCCGTCGGCATCATCATGACCTGGGCCACCATCGTGCTCTGCCAGATCCAGCTCAAACGCTGGGCCGACAAAGGCTGGGTCGAGCGCCCCTCCTTCCGCATGTTCGGCGCCCCCTACACCGGCTACCTCTCCCTGCTCTTCCTCATCGGCGTCCTCATCATGGTCTTCATCGACTCACCCCTGACCATGCTCGTCACCGCCATCGCCTCCATCCTCATGGTCGCCGGCTGGTACGCCTGCCGCCACCGCATCCGCGAAATCGCCGAAACCCGCGACGGCTACACCGG
>NZ_JWTB01000051.1 GCF_000813845.1 Pseudarthrobacter phenanthrenivorans | reverse complement strand
CGCCGAGGAACCGGCTGAAGGCGCTGACGTCTAACAGCCCGGGCCTCCCGGCCTAAAGCATGAATCGGCGGGACCGGTGGATGATCCACCGGTCCCGCCGCTGTTACGATGGCAGCCAGATCCGGCTGCCCGTCCTGAAAGGCATCAATGACTGTTGTACCCCTGCCGCTTGAGCAGAACCACGCCGGCGACACCCTGGTCCACGGCTCCGACGGCGGGTCAGAGGTCCGGCGTTCAGTGCTGCCCGGCGGAGTGCGGGTGCTCACGGAGGCAATGCCGGGGCAGCGGTCAGCCACCATCGGGTTCTGGGTAGGAGTGGGCTCCCGGGACGAAGCTCCCGGCCAGCACGGCTCCACCCACTTCCTGGAGCACCTCCTGTTCAAGGGAACCAAGCGGCGCACAGCCCTCGAGATCGCCTCGGCTTTTGACGAGGTCGGCGGCGAATCGAACGCGGCCACCGCCAAGGAAAGCACCTGCTACTTCGCACGCGTCCTGGATACGGACCTGCCCATGGCAATCGACGTGATTGCGGACATGATCACCGGGGCCGTCCTGGATCCCGACGAGATGGAGCAGGAACGCGACGTCATCCTCGAGGAAATCGCGATGGACAGCGATGACCCCACCGACGTAGCGCACGAACACTTCGTCGCCGCCGTCCTTGGCAGCCACCCACTGGGCCGGCCCATCGGCGGGACCCCGGCTGCGATCAAGGCCGTAGCCAGGGACTCCGTCTGGGAGCACTACCGCCGGTACTACAAGCCTGAGGAACTGGTCATCACGGCGGCCGGCGGGCTGGAACACGACGTGGTCTGCGGGCTCGTGGTGGACGCCCTTGAATCAGCCGGGTGGTCGCTTGAACCCCATGCCGCACCAGTCAAGCGCCGTTCCACCGAGCGGGCCGTCATCACGGGAACCGCCGGGCTCCATGTGGTGAAGCGTGCCGTGGAGCAGGCGAACATCATCATGGGTTGCCCCACGATTGTTGCCACGGACGAACGCCGTTACGTCATGAGCGTCTTGAACGCGGTCCTCGGCGGCGGCATGTCCTCACGGCTTTTCCAGGAAATCCGTGAAAAGCGCGGCCTGGTGTACTCCACCTATTCGTTCGCATCGTCCTATGCAGATGCCGGCTATTTCGGCATGTACGCGGGCTGCACGCCGTCAAAGGTCAGGCAGGTGCTGGATCTGCTGGGCGTGGAGCTGGAAAAGCTTGCGGAACACGGAATTTCCGACGACGAGCTCCGCAAAGCGGTAGGCCAGCTGGGCGGCGGCATTGTCCTGGCCCTCGAGGACACCGGGTCACGGATGTCCCGGCTGGGCCGTGCTGAACTCGTCTCCGGGGAGTACCAGGACATCGACGAAACCCTGCGCCTCATCAAGGCCGTCACCACGGAGCAGGTGCAGGAGCTGGCCGCCGAGCTTGCTGCCGCACCACGGACCGTTACGGTCGTTGGTCCTTTCGAGGAGAACGAGACTTTCGGACTGTAAGAGGCTGGCAACGGTCCCGCGGAGAGTCCATCCTGAGGTATGGATGAACTTCGGCAGGGGGCGGCAGTGAACGGGCAGGGAACCCAGCACGGACATCCTGCGCTGCTGGGCCTGCTGGGCCTGCTGGGTCACTGGCGCGGGACGACACGTGTTGCTGCCGGCCCCTGGGGGCCGGAGCACAGCGTGGACGCCGAAGTGACCTACAGCCAAGTGGCCGCCGGCCAGGGCGTGGTCCAGAGCTACCGGCATGTTGAACCAGACGGCAGCCATTTCGAAGGCCATGGCATCTTCACGGTTGATCCCGTTCACCAGGACGTGCTCTGGTACTACGTGGACAATTCCGGCGTCCCGCCGGGCGCCGCCGCACGCTGCACCTGGCACGACCGCGTCCTCCGCGTCGAACGCCACGGCGTCGGGGGCTGGACGCGCCACTCCATCTGGGTCCAGGACGAGGTCCTGACCCACGTCACCGAACTGAGGTCGGCCAGGGACGACGGCGATGCGGATGATTCGGGCACCAACGGAAAAGGTTCGATCTACAGGCCGTTCATGCGCTCTGTCTTCCACAAGGCGTAGCTGTGGCAACGCACGCCATGGTCGCTGATACACGGCAGGCGGAGCCGGGACGGCACGACGGCGAAGCGCACCAGGGCAGGGCTAAAAGCAGGCTGACAACGGCCGCCTCATGTGGGCAGGGCTAAAAGCAGGCTTGCAACGGCAGCGTCACTGCGAGGACAGGAAAACCCCTGTTGTGGGTCGGTGGGCAGCTGGAATGGCAGGGCGTAGAAGTCGTCCCAGAGCGGATCGTCCGCCGGAATCTGTTCTGGATCGAGCATGGTGTTTCCGGGTGGTTCTTCGGGTGGCGGGTCCGGCCACGCGGGCATCCCGGCGAGGAGCTGCTCCCAGTGCAGATCCTCCGGTTCCTGCGCTGGCAATTGGTGTTCGGGGTCCGGCCGGGCTGATGTTTGCGGCGGCGCGGCTACTCCTGGCGCGGTCGGGTTATGTGGCAGGGGGTTTTCGGTTTTTGGCGTCGCGATGACAATGCCGGGCAGCGCGGCACTACTCACCGGCAGAATGCCCGATGGCCAGTGGGTTGGTTTGGGGGTGGGGTGTTCGGGGTTGTAGTGGCGGCCGGTGGGTGAGGTCCAGCCGGGCGGCTCGTCCGGGGTTGCCGGATCCGGGGTCCAGTGGCTGTGGTGTTTGAGCCGATGGTGCTTGGGGCAGAGCTGTGCCAGGTTGCTGACATCCGTTGCGCCGCCGTGGTGCCAGGCGGTGAGGTGGTCGGTGTCGTTGTCCGGGGTGTGGTTGCTGCAGCCGGGGAAGCTGCATTTCCGGTCCCTAATCCTGAGCCATTGTTTGATGGCCGGGGTGAGCCGGTAGCGGGTGCGGCCGATCTCCAGGGGTGCCCCGTTGCGGGGGTCGACCAGCACCCGGTGGAACGAGTCCGCCCCGTCGGCGACGAGTTTCCGGGCCAGGGATGCGGGGATGGGGCCGTAGCCGTCCAGTTCGGCGGGTTCGTCGGTGAGGC
>NZ_JWTB01000050.1 GCF_000813845.1 Pseudarthrobacter phenanthrenivorans | reverse complement strand
AAGGTAACCGCCCGTCGTCGTCAGTCCATCTATGGCTCCGTACCCGCGCACTAACCTCGCTTTCCTCGGCCAGGGAACACTGCGGGCGTGGCCCCACACATCGATTGCTCCGTACTTGTCGTTATGGGCGGCCTAAACGACAACTACGGAGCAATCGATGGGGTGAACCGGGTTAGAGGGTGGCGGCGCTGAAGGTGTCGCACTGCTTGATGTCCCCGGACTGGTAGCCGCGGGAGAACCAACGCTGCCGTTCTTCGCTGGAGCCGTGGGTCCAGCCTTCGGGGGAGACCCGCCCCGTGGCCGCCTTCTGGATCCGGTCGTCACCCACGGATGCTGCCGCGGACAACGCGTCGTTTACATCCTGCTGGGTGAGGGGCTCCAGGTAGGGCTTCCCGGTGGCGGGATCCGGAGTGGTGGAGGCGTACTTGGCCCAAAGGCCCGCATAGCAGTCAGCCTGCAGCTCGGTGCGCACGGAGCCGGATTCGGGCCCCTGCGGATCCTGCTGCGCCCGCTGCAGGTCCCCCAGCAGGTTCTGGACGTGGTGGCCAAACTCGTGTGCCACCACGTACTCCTGGGCCAGCGGGCCGCCCGAGGAGCCGAACCGGTCCACGAGTTCCTGGAAGAAGCCGGGATCGAAGTAGGCGGTGGTGTCCGTGGGGCAGTAGAAGGGCCCCACCTCAGAAGTCGCGGCCCCGCACCCCGTATTGGTGCTGCCGCTGAAGATGACTGCCTCCGGGCGCGGGTACTGGACGTTGTACTGCTTCAGGTAGCCGGGCCAGAACGCGTTGAGGCTGTTCACGGTGCCGGTGATCCGGCAGTCGAGGCGGGCATCCGCATCCGCTCCCGTACTGCAGGCCGGCGCCGTGCCCTGCGACTGTCCGCCGGAACCGTTCTCCACCAGGCCGCCAAGCATGTTGGGGTTGATGCCCAGCAGGAGCGCAACGAGCAGCACCAGGCCGCCGCCGATGCCGCCGCCGACTTTCAGCCCCGTACCCATGCCCCGGCGGTCCTGGACCTGGCTGGGATCAAGCTGCACGTTGTCATTGAAACTCATAACGTCACAATACCCGCGGGCCGCCGGCTCAATCTGTGCCGGCCGGTAAAGTTGGTCCGTGCCTTTCCTCAACAGAATCCAGCGCTGGGCGGAGCTGCGGCCGCACCACACCGCCGTCGTGGTCGCGGGGCAGCGACTGGACTGGGAGGAACTGCGGGATTCGGCCGCTGCGCTGGTGCCGGAGACGAAATCGGTCACCACCCTCTGCGAGTCCAACTCGGTGGCTTTCGCGGTGCAATTCGCCGCCGCGGTGGCGGGAGCCCGGCAGTGCGCGGTCCTGGATCCGGCATGGCCCGTGCAGCTGCAGGAGGACATTGTCCGCCGGGTGGAGGCCTGCGCCGAAGCGGCCGCAGCCTCACCGGACGACGCCCTGGTGGACGGGCCGCCGGATTCCAGCTTCCTCATCGGACTCACCTCCGGGACCACATCCGTTCCCAAGGCCTTCACCCGCTCGCGGCAGTCCTGGCAGCGGTCCTTCGACGCCTCGATCGAATTCTTTGGGCTCCGCCAGGACGATGTCACCCTTGCCCCGGGGCCGCTGGCGGCGAGCCTCAACCTCTACGCCTTGGCCGAATGCCTGTACGCCGGATCGGAATTCCAGACGCTGGAAACGTTCGACGTCGGCGCCGTTCATGCGGCGATCACGCACGACCGGGTGACCCGGCTGGTGCTGGTGCCCACCATGCTGCGGATGCTCAGCGAACGCGGAATGACGGGATGCGTCGATGCCTCCGGCGTCCGCACCATCATCTGCGCCGGGTCAAAGCTGGACGCCCGGACCCTGGAGGCGGCCCGGCGCTGGGCACCGAACGCCACCATCTATGAGTACTACGGCGCCTCTGAACTGAGCTTCGTCTCAGGGCTGGGCCTGGCACCCGGCCAGGGTGCCACCGCAGGCGGCACCGGAATCGGCCGGCCCTTTCCCGGCGTCGACGTCCGCATCCTGGATGACCGGGGCGAACAGGTCCCCGACGGCGGGTACGGGAACATCTGCGTCCGCAGCGGCATGGTCAGCAACGGCTACCTCTGGGGCGACGACGGCGAAGCGCTGCGCTCCTTCGGCCCCTGGTACTCGGTGGGGGACCAGGGGTTCCTGACGGACGGCGAGCTGCACATCCTGGGCCGGCGGGCGGACATGATTCTCACGGCCGGACGCAACGTCTATCCGCACGAGGTGGAGTTGGCCCTCGCGGCAGTTCCCGGCGTCGCGGCAGCTGTCGCCGCGGGCATGCCGGACGACCTCCGCGGCCAGCGCGTGGTGGCTGGCGTGGTGCCGTCGCACGGCGGCCTCACAGCCACCCAACTGCGGGCGGGCCTGGAGGACATCCTGTCGCGGCACAAACGCCCGCTGCAGTACTACCTGCTGTCCGAGCTCCCCGCCACGGACCGTGGCAAGGTCAGCCGGAACCTGCTGCTGGATTGGATCGAAGCACGGGACCCGAGGGTGCGTTCCCTTGGCGGATGAGCTGCTGCCGCCCGGACGCCAGCCGGTGATCATCGCCGCGCGCCGGACCCCGGTATGCCCCGTTAACGGCGCCCTGCGGAGCCTGCGGGCCCATGAACTGCTGGCGCCGGTGCTGCGGGCGCTTGTTGACGGGCTGGAACTGGATCCGGCGTCCGTTGCCGACGTCGTCATTGGCAACGCGGTGGGTGGCGGCGGAAACGTGGCAAGGCTCGCCCTGCTGGACGCCGGCCTTCCCGCCACGGTCCCCGGCATCACGGTGGACCGGCAGTGCGGCTCGGGCCTCGATGCCATTGCGCTGGCCGCGCGGCTGGTGGCGGCCGGGGGCAGCGAGGTGTACCTGGCCGGGGGAGTGGAAAGCACCAGCACCGCTCCCGTGCGGGCGAACAGGACGGAGGACGGCGGCCTGGAGTTTTACCGCCGCGCCCAGTTTGTACCGGCGGACTTTGGGGATCCGGACATGGGTGTTGCCGCCGAAACGGTGGCAGGGGAGTACGGCGTGGGCCGGGACCGCCAGGACGAATTCGCCCTCGCCAGCCACAAGAAAGCCCTCACGGCCATCCGGGAGGGGCGCTTCGAGGCCGAGCTGGTGCCCATGGACACCGCAGCCGGCCCCGTCTCCGTTGATGCCGGGCCGAGGAGTGGCCTGACCCCGGCCATCATGGCCCGCTTTCCCGCCGCCTTCGTACCCGGAGGAACTGTCACCGCCGGAAACTCCTGCTTCGACGCTGACGGCGCCTCCGCCGTCGTCATCACATCCCTGCAGCGGGCGCGCGAACTCGGGGCCCCTGACGGACTGCTGGTTCGGGGTACGGCGACCGCGGGGGTCGATCCGCAGCTGCTGGGGATCGGGGCTGTCCCGGCGGCACGCCAGGTGCTGGCCGGCGCCGGAGTATCAGCCGGCGACGTGGAGCTGGTGGAGTTCAACGAGGCGTTCGCGTCGCAGACACTAGCCTGCCTGGACCAGCTGGCCGTTGACCCCGCCAGGGTGAACCTTGACGGCGGTGCCCTCGCGCTGGGCCACGCCTACGGCGCCTCCGGGGCGGTCCTGGTCACCCGGCTCCTGGCACAGGCCCGGAGAACCGCGGATCCAGGGGCCCTGGCGCTGGCGATGATCAGCATGGCGGGCGGCATGGGAACCGCGGCGCTGCTGGAGTACCGGTTGCTGGCGGACGCCTGACCATCGACGCATTCGCCCCCGGAGTGGGTCGGCCCCTTCGACGCTTCACTCCTCTGGTTCGCCCAGCCCGCGGGCGGCGAGCGCCTCACCGGTCTGCCGGGCGTAGGCAACAGACGTGATGAAGACCGGCAGGACCAGCGCCCGCGGATTCCGTTCCAGGCCGCGCGCCCTGGCCGAATCACGGACATCGGCGAAGGTTCCCGCGATGAAGGGGATGCTCCTGAGCATGATGCCGATGGTGAGGGCGAAACGCTCGGGATCGGCCCCAAACCTCGCGAAGGGACGGGATACCTGCACCACGCCATCCAGCAGCCGCTGCACCGGTGTGGTGGCCGTCAGCAGGGACGCCGCCGCGACGCAGACCAGGATGTTCAGGACAATGCGGGCGGCGGTCGGGCCGCCCAGCTGCCACCACTGGAACAGTCCGATGACCAGCAGTACCGGCACCAGGGGCCGCACGGCCCGCCAGAGCCGCCTCACCCCGGCGCCGCTTGCCAGGAACAGGCCGGTAAGGATGGCCAGGACGGCCGCGGAGATGCGCCAGTCAATAACGACGAAGGACACCAGGCCGCAGGCAAGCACCAGGATGAACTTCAGTGCCAGCGGCGCACGGTGCACCAGGGAGTCACCCGGCACATAGTTGGCCAGGAGGAACCCGTGGCCCATCATTGCGTGTCCCGTCCTGCCGGGTCGAAAGACTGCAGGCACCACGCCCGGTACGCCGCCACGGCCTCGGCCGGGGCGCCGTCGAACGCCACCCGGCCCTCCTGGATGACCAGGACACGATCCATCTCCAGGGCAAGGTCAAGGTCGTGGGTGGACATGATGATCTGCTGGTCCAGGTTTGCCAGGGTCCTGCGGAGCAGTTCGCGGTTGCGCAGGTCCAGCAGGGTGGAGGGCTCATCGAGGACCAGCACTGACGGGTTGACCGCGAGCACGGCGGCCAGTGCCATCAGCTGCCGTTCGCCCCCGGACAGCTCGTAGATGCTTTGGTCCGCCAGGTGCAGGAGGCCGAGGCGCTCCAGCGCCGCGTCGGCCTTGCTGCGCCGTTCGCTCCCGTTCCGGACCGAACGGCGCAGGGACAGTTCCACATCCTCCCGGCCGGTGGGCATCACCAGTTGGGAGAGGGGATCGGTGAACACGAAGCCAACCCTGCGCCTGACTTTGCGGACGGCACGCACTGTGTCGTCGCCGTCGACCGTGACCGTGCCGCTGGTGGGCTGGACGAGCCCATTGACCAGGCGCAGCAGGGTGGATTTGCCGGAACCATTCGCCCCAATCACGCCGACGCGTGCTTCCGCCAGCCGGAGGCTGATGCCCTCAAGGAGGACTTTGGGGCGGCCGGAGTCTTCCCGTTCGACGGCGACGGCCACCTGGTCAAAAGCTACAGCTGGCATGGCGGGTTCCTAGGCGCTTTCAGCCGCTACGCCGCGGCGGCGTACCCGGCGCACCATGACGTCCGGGAAGGCGCGGTGGAGGGCGACGGCAATTGCGGCGGCGAGAAGGTTCTTGATGATGTCGCCCGGGTAGAAAACCAGGTCGCTCAGGAAGGCCTGCTCCACAGTGGCCTTGGAGTTCAGCGCAATGCCAAGGATGCCCAGCGTGTGCACCACCACGATGCTGGTCAACGTGGCAGCCAGGAAGAACCAGAGCGCCCGGGCCTTCGTGGTGCGCCTGATGACGATGGTCGCGAGCCAGCCCACCACGCCTGCGGCAATGGGGAAGGCGATGATGTAGCCGGCGGAGGGCCCGGCAAGGATGCCCAGGCCGCTGCGGCCCTGGCTGAAGATGGGCAGGCCAGCCAGGCCAAGGATCGTGAAAAGCCCGACGGCGGCGAACCCGCGGGCGGGGCCCAGCACCAGCCCGGTGAGCATGACCGCGAGGGTCTGGAAGGTGATGGGGACGCCGAAGCCGTTCAGTGCCAGTCCCGGCACCAGGGCTGCACCGGCAACGAGGGCGGCGAAAACGGCGATCAGCCCGAGGTCGGTGCCGTTCCAGCGGCGGCGCTCCGCCCGTGGGGTGTTCTTGGAAGTGGTGCCGGTGTTGCTCATGATGGTCCTGTCGGGGTTGTACAAGCGGAATCTAATGTACAGCCGACGCTACCGGGGCGGAACGGGTGCCATTTTGTAGGGGATCCACTAAAGCGGCGCCGGGCTGCGTTGGGCTGGGCACAACCGGCTTCTTCCGGTGGCGTGAAGGGGGCTGTAGCGTGATCGGGTGATCGTCCCCGATATCTCCCAGAGTGCCGTGGCGGTCGCGGACCACTACGACGAGCTTGATCCGGTTTACCGCAGGGTGTGGGGCGACCACGTCCACCACGGGCTGTGGGTGACCGGCCGGGAAACAGCCGGCGAGGCTGTCCAGGCGCTGGTCGACACTGTCGGCGACCGGCTGGAACTGACGGCCGGGCAGGCATGCGTCGACATAGGCTGCGGCTACGGCTCCACCGCGCGACGGCTGGCGGAGAAACGCGGGGTCCGTGTAACTGGCTTCACGCTTTCGCAGGAACAGGTCCGCTACGCCGCTGCCCGTCCATTACCAGGGGTGGACATCAAAGCCCGCGACTGGCTCGACAACGGGCTGGCCGATGCCTCCGCCGATGCGGCCTGGGCGATCGAGTCGAGCGAACATATGGTCGATAAATCGAGGTTCTTCGCAGAGGCGAACCGGGTGCTGTCGCCTGGCGGCCGCTTCGTCGTCTGCGCGTGGCTGGCTGCGGATGATGCCACCGGGTGGAAGGTCCGCCACCTGCTCGAGCCCATCTGCCGTGAAGGGCGCCTGCCCTCGATGGGCACGCGTGCGGAATATGAGGCGATGGCGGCGGCGGCCGGCTTTACCGTTACCGGCTATGAGGATGCAAGCCGCCGTGTGGCACGGACATGGACGATCTGCGCCGGCCGGCTGCTGAAATCCTTGGTGGTCGATCAGGAAACGCGCCGCCTCGCCCGGACCGCACGTAACCGCATCTTCGTCCTGAGCATTCCGCGCCTGATCCTGGCCTACCGGACCGGTGCCATGCGGTACGGAATCTTCGTCCTGTCCAAAGAGGATGGGCCGGCCTTGGGTGCCCCGCCGCAGCCGCCTTGGTAACGTGTGCCGCATGCCCATCAAACTGGAAAACGTCGGTATTGCAGTCCGGGACCTGGAGGAGGCTATTTCCTTCTTCACCGACCTGGGGCTTACCGTCCTGGGCCGTGAGACGGTCAGCGGAGAGTGGGCGGACACCGCCGTAGGCCTCGACGGGAACCACGCCAGGATCGCGTTGCTTCAAACGCCCGACGGCAACGGCCGGCTTGAACTCTTCGAATACATCCACCCGGACGCAATCGAAACTTCCCCCACCCTGCCCAACGAAATCGGCATGCACCGCGTGGCCTTCTCCGTTGACGACATCGACGAGGCACTCGTAATCGCTGCGAGGCACGGCTGCCACCCCCTCCGGGGAGTCGCGACCTACGGCGACGTCTACAAGCTCAGCTACGTCCGCGGCCCCAGCGGCATCATTGTGATGTTCGCCGAGGAACTGAAGAAGGGCTGAGCCTGCGGGCGGGCTGCAATATACTCCGAACATGCCCATCACGCACCCTTCCCTCGATACCCAACGCTCCGGCCACAAACTTCGTGGGGTTCAACTGTGAGCGGCGGCCTCGTCGCCCTGCTGGATGACGTCGCGGCGCTCGCCCGCATCGCTGCCGCCTCGGTGGATGACGTCGCGGCCGGCGCCGCCAAGGCGGGGGCCAAGGCCGCCGGCGTCGTGATCGACGATGCAGCGGTCACGCCGCAGTACGTCTCGGGTGCGGACCCGTCACGGGAACTGCCCATGATCAAGAAGATCTTCTGGGGCTCCATCCGCAACAAGCTCCTGGTCATCCTCCCGGCCCTGCTGCTGATCAGCGCCTTCGTTCCGGGGATCATTCCGTTCATCCTGATGCTGGGCGGCACGTACCTCTGCTATGAAGGCGCGGAAAAGGTGTGGCACAAGTTCCGCGGCGGCCATCATGAGGAGGACGAGGCACCCGCGGTGGAGCGGGGACCCGACGCAGAGGCAAAGGTGGTCAAGGGTGCCATCACCACCGACTTCATCCTGTCCTGCGAAATCATGGTCATCTCCATGAACGAGGTGGCGGCAGAATCGATCTGGGTCCGCGCCTTCATCCTGGTCCTGGTCGCGTTCGCCATCACGGTGCTCGTGTACGGTGCCGTCGGGCTGATCGTCAAGATGGACGACATCGGCGTGCACCTGGCCGCCAAGGAGTCGGCCCGTTCCAAGCGCCTCGGGTCACTGCTGGTGCGGGGAATGCCGGCCGTGCTGGCCGCGATCACCTTCGTTGGAACCATCGCCATGCTGTGGGTCGGAGGGCACATCATGGTGCAGGGCGCGCACGACCTCGGCTGGCATGCGCCGTACGACCTGATCCATGCCATCGAACACCCGGTTGCGGAGGTCGCGGTGGTTGGCGGTCTCCTGGGCTGGCTGGTCGACACGCTGTGCTCCTCGGTCGTGGGCCTCGCCTGGGGCCTCGTTGTCCTTGCGGTCGTGGGCCCGCTCCTGAAAGTGCTGCCGTTCGGCAAGTCGAAGGGCGGGCATCAGGAAACCGCCGAACCGGCCGGGAACGCCGGACATGGGAGCGAGGAGCAGAGGCACTGACGGTGCCGCGCCGCTGTGCGCTTCAGAACGCGTAGCGGATGCGGCAGTACGGGGTGATGTCCTCAATCAGCCGGGTCAGCTGCCGGATGTAGCCGGCCTTGGCGCGCGACCGGTAGCGCACGTTGTTGAAGCCGTTCTCTGAGGTCTTTGATTCCTGCAGTCCGGGCCGCCAGAGGACATCCTCCGCCTGCGGATGCCAGCCAAGGTTGACCTCGTGCAGCTGCTCGTTGTGGGTCAGGAAAATGACCTCGGCCGCGAGCTGGGCCTTCGCCGCGGGCGTCAGCGTTGCGTCGAGCCGGCGGAGCAGCTCCTCCCAGTCGGCAAGCCAGGTGTCGGTGATGATGACAGGGGAGAAGTTCACGTGCACTTCGTAACCGGCGGCAACGAAATCATTGATGGCCGCCATCCGTTCCGCTACGGGTGACGTCCGGATATCGATGGATTTTGCCAGACCGGCAGGCATCAGGGAAAAACGGATCCGGGTATGGCCCCCGTGGTCCCAGGCCAGCATTGCCGGGTTGACGAACTTGGTGGCAAAGGACAGCTTGGCGTTGGGCAGTTCGCGGAAGAGCCCCACAAGCTCCTCGACATTGTCACTGATCAGTGCATCGACGGAGCAGTCGCTGTTTTCGCCGATGTCGTAGACCCAGAGTTCGGGGTCGCACTGGTTGGGCTCCAGCTTCAACCCCTGCCGGGCCGCGTGCCGTTCGAGCGTCCCGGCGATCTGGTCGATATTGGCGAAAACGGTCACCGGATTGCTGTATCCCTTGTGCCGTGGAACGTAGCAGTACGCGCAGGCCATGGCGCAACCGTTGGCGGTGGAGGGTGCAATGAAGTCCGCCGAGCGGCCATTGGGCTTGACGGCCAGCGACTTCTTCACGCCCAGGACCAGCGCTTCCGTCTTGATCCGGGACCAGCGCGGCACGTTGGTCTCGTCACCATGCAGGTCCGGGATGTTCCAGTGGTTGTCCACCAGCACCACCTCGGCATCCGGCCAGCGTGCGGCGATCTCCCTGCCGCGCGGCAGCTCCAGTGCGGCCGGCTGCGCGTAGATACGCCGGATCTGGAGCAGCCGATCAAATTCCATCACCCCATTCTGCTTGAACGTCCGGCCGGCAGGCGGCAGTTAAGCCCAGGGCACCATGCCTGGCTGCCGGACGTCGTCACTGCTGGGACTGCCGCGGTCCACTGGACGGTAGACTGGATTGTGCCGTTCTCCGGCCACTCTGCCCGGCGTCCCTTCGCACCCAGTGCGCGGACCGTGGCGTTCCCTGTTGTGAAAGGCCTTACCTGCTGTGATTACTGTCCAGGATCTTGAACTGCGCGCCGGTGCCCGGCTCCTCATGGACCAGGTGAGCTTCCGCATCGACAAAGGGGACAAGATCGGCCTGGTGGGCCGGAACGGTGCCGGCAAGACGACGCTGACCCGTGTACTCGCAGGGGAAGGCCTGCCCGCCGCCGGCAAGGTGACGCGCAGCGGCGAAATCGGCTACCTCCCACAGGATCCGCGCACCCCTGACATGGAGCAGCTGGCGCGGGACCGCATCCTGTCCGCCCGGGGCCTGGACATCGTCGTCGGAAAACTCCGCAAAGCCCACGATGAGATGGCCAGCACAGACCCCGAAACCCAGCGCAAGGCCATGAACCGCTACGACCGGCTGGAATCCGAATTCCTGGCCGCCGGCGGTTACGCCGCCGAAGCCGAGGCAGCATCCATCTGTTCCAACCTGGCACTTCCGGACCGCCTGCTGAACCAGCCGCTCAAGACGCTCTCCGGCGGCCAGCGGCGCCGTGTGGAGCTGGCCCGCATCCTCTACTCCGATGCCGAAACCATGCTCCTGGACGAACCCACCAACCACCTCGATGCCGATTCCATCGCCTGGCTGCGTGACTTCCTGAAGAACCACCAGGGCGGCCTGATCGTGATCAGCCACGACACGGACCTGCTCGAAGCCACCGTCAACAAGGTGTTCCTGCTGGATGCGAACCGGGCCCAGATCGACTTCTACAACATGGACTGGAAGCGCTACCTGCTGCAGCGCGAAACAGATGAGCGTGCCCGGAAGCGTGAACGGGCCAACGCCGAGAAGAAGGCCCAGGTCCTCATCGACCAGGCCAACAAGATGCGTGCCAAGGCCACCAAGGCCGTCGCCGCACAGAACATGGCCAAGCGCGCCGAGCGGCTGCTCAGCGGACTGGAAGCCGTCCGCGAGCAGGACCGCGTGGCAGCGCTGCGTTTCCCGGACCCGGCGCCCTGCGGCAGGACTCCGCTCACGGCCGATGGGCTCAGCAAGTCCTACGGTTCCCTGGAGATCTTCACCGATGTGGACCTGGCCATCGACCGCGGCTCCAAAGTGGTCATCCTGGGCCTCAACGGTGCCGGCAAGACCACGCTCCTGCGCATGCTCGCCGGCGTGGACGCCCCCGACACCGGCGAGGTCATCCCGGGGCATGGGCTGAAGGTCGGCTACTACGCCCAGGAGCACGAGACCCTGGACCACGACCGCACCGTGCTCGAGAACATGCGCTCCGCCGCACCCGACATGAAGGACGCGGAGGTCCGTGGCATCCTGGGCTCGTTCCTGTTCTCCGGGGATGACGTCGACAAGCCCGCAGGAGTGCTTTCCGGCGGTGAGAAGACCCGCCTGGCCCTGGCCACCATCGTGGCCTCCAGCGCAAACGTCCTGCTCCTGGACGAGCCCACCAACAACCTGGACCCCGCCAGCCGCGCCGAAATCCTGGGTGCGCTCCGCAACTACACCGGCGCCGTCGTCCTGGTCAGCCACGACGAGGGCGCGGTTGAGGCCCTCAACCCCGAACGCGTGGTCATGCTTCCCGACGGCGTGGAAGACCTCTGGAACGAGGACTACCTGGACCTGATCACCCTGGCCTGATCCTCGTCGGTGCTTCCTTCGCTTCGCGACGCAGGCGATTTCCCGCGTGCTGGCTCGTTCCCCGCCTTTGACGCCCGCTCCATAAACCGCCCACGCCGCTTCGCTTGTGACCTTGTCGCCTTTGCGTCAGCGGACCTGTAGTTCCAGTGCGCCCGTGATTCTGCGCAGTTCGGTGTAGCTGATACTGAACATCGAGTGGTGGTCACCCGCTCCTGCCCACAGCAGCCCGTGGGCCTGCAGGGACTCGTCCAGCAGCGTCCTGATCTTTTTAGGATGGCCTACCGGGGCTACGCCGCCCACCTCCTGGCCCGTGTGTTCCAGGACGAAGCCCGGGGTGGCACGGCGGATTTTGCCGGTGCAGAGCTGCGCTGCCACCAGCGCAGTGTCCACCCTGGCGGCGCCGCTGGCGAGGATCAGCAGAGGCTCTCCGCTGAGGTCAAAGATGAGGCTGTTGGTGATGGCGGCAAGATCGCATTCCAGCGCCTGGGCTGCTGCGGCCGCTGTGGGTACCCCGGCCGGAAAACTCCGTACGGTGTCGCCGACGCCAGCCGCCACCAGGGCTGAGCGCACCAGGGCGACCGGGCCGCCGTCGTACTCCGTCACGACTCAGTACCCCTGCGCGTCCAGGAGGGCATCTTCCTCCTCCTCGGCGGTCGCCTTCTTCCGCCTGCGCGGTTCCGGGCGGCGGCGGGCGGCCGGAACGGCGGAGTGCACGGTGCCGTCCGGCAGCGCCTCTTCCTCGTCCTCGGCGTCGATTGCAGCGTTGCGCGCCTGCTGCCGGGCCGCGTAGCCGAAGCCCACGAACATGAGCACGCCGAAGGCGAACCACTGCAGCGAATACGACAGGTGTGTCCCTTCGTCCGTCGAAGGCTTGGGGAACGCGACGGGCATCTCCGCCGCCGGTGGCGTCTCCGAGGCGAGCTGGCCGTAGGCGCCGGTCAGCAGGGGGTACCCAAGCTGTGAGGCGTAGGTGGGAAGGTCGATGGACGCCAGCTGCCCTTCAGGCGCCCCGCGCTGAAGTTCCGGCTCGCCGTGCTTCAGGCGCACGACGGCGGTCACCTCACCGGAAGGAGGGGCCGGCACGGAGTCGGGACTGCCCGGATTCCTGTTGCCGATGGGCAACCAGCCACGGTCGATTACGACGGTTTCGCCCGTGGTGAGGCGGAAGGGGACCACTACCTCGTACCCGGGCTGCCCGTTGAGCGGGCGGTTGCGGACGATCCTCTGGCCGGTGGCATCGTAAGAGCCCTGCAGCTCAACCTGCGTCCACTCCTTGGCCGGGTCCAGCTGGCTGAACTGGTCCCGTGCCTGCGCGAAGGGAATGGGCGTTGCCGAGTAGTTGCTCACCACGCGGTTGATCTCCGCGAGGGTCTCGGCCCGGCGGTCCATCTGCCAGCGGCCCAGAAAGACGCAAGCGGTGGCAAAGATGGCGGCCAGCAGGAGATAGCCCAGCCACTTGCTGGAAAAAAGAAAACGGTACATTCAGATGTCCTGCTCCACGGTATCCGCGCCGCCGTGGTCCAGGGCGCGGGTCTCCTTCCACAGGCCGCGGGTCTGCAGGTAGTCTTCCAGCCACCCACGGTGCTCGGGGCAGGCCAGCCAGCTCTTGCGCCGCTCGGGGGAGTGGATCTTGGGATTGTTCCAGAGGAGCTCCCAGGATGCCTGGGCGCGGCACGCCTTCCGTGAGCAGATGGCGCCGGTTTCCGATGCCAGGTCCGAACCTGCTGCAAAATCGAAGATGCTCATGGCGCCTGCCGCTCCTCTTCCGGCTCTGTTTCCTCATCCTTGACCAGCTCGCCCTGCAGCACGGCGCTTCCCGGTTCGTCGTCGCCGGTGTCCTGTTGGACGGGGCTTTCAATTTCAGCCAGGGGAGCGGAATCCAGGAGGAGGTCGCTGGGTGTTTCCGCCTTGTCACTGCCGTTGGCGATCACCACGGCGATCCAGGGCAGGAAGACGGCGCCGGCCACCGCAATAATCTTGAACCAGCCGTCAACCACGAAGATCATGATCAGGCACACCATGCGGATGCCCATCGCCAGGGCGTATTTGATCATCCGCTGGCGCATGTCTTCCGAGTGCGCGCCTGCAGCGTCCGTAATGCTGTGGACCTCGGTGTCGCCCGAGAACCGGCCCGGTTCTTCGGACGCGGAATGTCCCGCATGGTTTTCAAGGGTCACGGTGATTGATCACGCTCCAAAGGCTTCCCTTAATTCTCGCACCATCGGCAGTGCCGCCCAAACCCGCTGTACGGCTGCGGCCAAGGTTGTGCCGCTGCCGCTAAGATCGGAGGCAGCCCAAACCACACCCTTCCTACCGCGGCGCAGCCTGCCGCAGAACAATGGAGCCCTTCTATGACTGAAACAGCTTCCGCACCCCGCAGCGTCCTGGTTACCGGCGGCAACCGCGGAATCGGCCTGGCCATCGCGGAGGCGTTCCTTGCCAACGGCGACAAGGTGGCGGTCACCTACCGCAGCGCGGCGCAGCTCCCCGAGGGAATCCTCGGCGTCAAGGCGGATGTCACCGACGAAGCTTCCATCGACGCCGCGTTCAAGGAAGTGGAAGCTGCCCACGGCCCCGTTGAAGTCCTGGTGGCCAACGCCGGCATCACCAAGGACACCCTGCTGCTGCGCATGAGCGAGGACGACTTCACCTCCGTCATCGACACCAACCTCACCGGCGCCTTCCGCGTCATCAAGCGGGCCTCGAAAGGAATGATCCGGCTCCGCAAGGGCCGCGTGGTCCTCATCTCATCGGTTTCCGGCCTCTACGGCGCACCGGGCCAGATCAACTACTCAGCCTCAAAGGCCGGCCTGGTGGGCATCGCCCGCTCGCTGACCCGCGAACTTGGCTCCCGCGGCATCACCGCCAACGTGGTGGCCCCGGGATTCATCAACACCGACATGACCGCCGAACTCCCGGAAGCCACCCAGAAGGACTACCTGTCCAGCATCCCCGCCGGCCGCTTCGCCGAAGCCTCCGAGGTAGCCAATGTGGTCCGCTGGGTCGCCAGCGACGAGGCCGCCTACATCTCCGGAGCCGTCATCCCGGTGGACGGTGGCCTGGGCATGGGCCACTGACCACTGCCGCCGCGAACCTGCAGCGAACTAGCAGCCGGATCCTTATTTGTGGACGTTGGACAAAGGATTCGGCAATGCCCGCTGGCATGATGGACTGCAGGCCATACCGATTTAGACGTTTCGAACAAAGGAAGCATGCATGGGACTGCTGGACAACAAGACCGCCATTGTCACCGGATCCTCCCGGGGCATCGGCGCGGACGTAGCAAAGATCCTCGCCGCAGAGGGCGCCGCCGTCGTGGTGAACTACCGCCAGAAGGCGCCCCGCGCCAACAAGGTGGTCCAGGGCATCGAAGCTGCCGGCGGACGCGCCGTTGCCGTCGGCGCCGACCTCACCACCCAGGAGGGCGTGCAGGCGCTGGCCAGCGCCGCCATGGAGAACTTCGGATCCCTGGACCTCCTGGTCCTGAACGCCTCCGGCGGCATGGAGACCGGCATGGGCGAGGACTACGCCCTCAAGCTGAACCGCGACGCGCAGATCAACATGCTCAACGCAGCCGTTCCGCTGATGAAGGAAGGTTCCCGCGTGGTGTTCGTCACCAGCCACCAGGCCCACTTCATCAACACCGTTCCCACCATGCCGGCCTACGAGCCGGTGGCCCGCAGCAAGCGCGCCGGTGAGGACGCCCTGCGCGAACTCATCCCCAACCTGGCGGAGAAGGGCATCTCCCTGGTGGTGGTGTCCGGCGACATGATCGAGGGCACGGTCACGGCCACGCTGCTGGACCGCTCCACCCCGGGAGCCATCGAGGCCCGCCGTGCCGAAGCCGGCAAGCTGTACTCCGTGGAGGAATTCGCCCAGGTGGTGGCGGGCATGGCCACGGCCGACGTCGAGTCCGGCCACACCGAATACGCCGGCGGAGCCGACTACTTCGGCAAGGGCGCCCAGGAGTCGTCCAACTGAGATTCGCCCACGAATTGGCAGTTCGCGGCAA
>NZ_JWTB01000005.1 GCF_000813845.1 Pseudarthrobacter phenanthrenivorans | reverse complement strand
GCGGGGCCCCCTCGCGGCTACGCTTAGACCCGATGACACAGAACACGCTGATCCTCCTGGTGCGTCACGGTGAGACCCCCACTACGGGAAAGGTCCTGCCTGGCCGGGCCCCCGGGCTGCATCTGTCCGAGCGCGGACGCGCGCAGGCCGACGCCGTTGCCGGCCGCCTTTCCGGCCTTCCGGTGGACGCCATCTACTCCTCGCCGCTGGAACGCGCCAGGGAGACCGCGGAGCCGGCCTCCGCCCGCTCCGGAGTGGCGGTCACGGAAGAAGCCGGGCTCCTTGAATGCGACTTCGGCGACTGGACCGGAGCTGAGCTCTCCGGCCTCGGCAGCCTGCCGGAGTGGCAGACAGTGCAGCACAACCCGTCGGTCTTCCGGTTTCCCAACGGCGAATCGTTCTCCGGAATGCAGGCCAGGATGGTCAGCACGCTGGAGGACCTCCGCGCCGCCCACCGGGGCGGGGTGGTGGTCTGCTTCTCGCACGCCGACCCCATCAAAGCGGCCGTTGCCCACGCCCTGGGCACCCACCTTGACCTCTTCCAGCGGATCTTCATCAGCCCGGCGTCGGTCTCTGCGATCTCCTACGCCGATGGCCAGGCGCCCGCCGTGCTGACGGTGAACTCGACGGCGGACCCGTTGAGCGGGCTGAGGCCGGCATGACGCCTTACCTGCCGGTGCCGGACGGATGGACGAGGCGCTCAGCCGCCGGGGGCGCGCGGTGTCCGGCCGCGAACTGACCCTCCTCACTGAGGGCCGCGTCGAGTTGCTGGGGCGCATCGTGACCGGCAGCAATGCCACCTTCCTCGCCGAAGTGACGCGCGGCGACGATTCAGCCTGGGCGGTGTACAAGCCGGAGGCAGGGGAACGGCCACTGGCGGATTTCGACGCCGGCCTGTACCGCCGGGAGCGCGCCGCGTACCTCCTCAGTGAAGCACTCGGGTGGGGCATTGTGCCGCCCACGGTGGTCCGGACGGACGCACCCCTGGGCATCGGATCGCTGCAGTGGTTCATCGAGGGCGACCAGCAGGAGCATTACTTCACCCTCTACGCGGATGCTCCGGAAACCCACGCGGCACTGGCCCGGATAGCCCTGTTTGACTACGTGGCGAACAACACCGACCGCAAAAGCGGCCACGTCCTGCGCGGCGCCGACGGGCATATCTGGGGCATCGACCATGGACTTTGCTTCTCCGCCCCCTTCAAGCTGCGCACCGTGATCTGGGACTTCGCCGGCGATCCCGTTCCGGAGCCCCTCCTTGAGGACATCAGCCCGCTCGCCGTCGAGGTTCCGCTGGACGTGGCCGCGCTGCTCGACCCTGCCGAAGCGGCGTCCCTGCGCCGCAGGGTCCAGCACATACTGGAGGACAAGACCCTTCCCGTCGACCGGACCGGGATGCGCTACCCGTGGCCGCTCGTCTGAGGAATCTGGCCTGAGTTATCTGGCCTGAGTTATCTGGCTTGGGGCAGCGGCTTCATTGCGCTTCCGGGTGCCCCTTGGCGGCGGCTGCCGCCGGAGCCACCTGTTCCAGGTAGGCCCCGATGTGCTCCAGCAGGTAGTGCTGTCCCAGCACCGTGGGGTGGTCGCCGTCGGGGCCGATCAGGTCGTCGAAGTCATCGCTGATCCAGCCCTCGGCGATGGGGTCCACGAACTCACCGCCCGCCTCCCGGGCCGCGGACCTGAGCTGGCCGCTGATGTCCACGAGCGCGGGGTCAGGGTCTGCAGAGTACGACGGCGGCCCCACCACGATGATCTTCGCTTCGGGCGCCAGGGCCTCCGCACGGTCCATCGCCGCCAGGGCGGCCTCGCCCACGTCCGAAGGCGCATAGCCAAGGTCGTTTTCAGAGCCGAAGAACACAACGATGCCGGTGTCCGGGGTGACGAAGTCTTCTACTTCGGTGCCGAACGTGCCGTCGAAATCACCGGGGCTGAGGTAACCGCTGCCGTTCTGGGCGGCGTTGACGACCTCCAGGCCGGCGCCCAGCGGGTCCTTCCGGATCAAAGCCGGCCACGCCTGCTGCGGTGAGGTGCCGTGGCCGGTGCTGAGCGAGTCCCCCACCACCACGACGCGGACCGGCGGCGCGGCAGCGGCAAGTGGCGGGGCCTGGGCGGTGCTTCCCGACGTGACGGCGAGCGCGAGGCCAACGGCACCCGCGGCCACAAGCCGGCCGGGATGCCTGTGCAGCAGCACACTGTGTTGCATGGTGCCGCCTCCTGCCTGGAATCATCGAAGGTCCCGCGGCGGCCGGCGGCCGCCAATCTGTCCTTTGTCCCTGTCCCATCGTAGGCAATGGTGGAAATACTTTATGGCTTGGGCGGCCAGGATCAAAGGATCCACAGCGACTGCACAGGAATTTCCGCTCCAGGGACGCTCTCGGGGGCCAAAGGTCCGGGAGGTCCGGTTCGCGGCGGGCTACCCTTGACGGGTGCAGCGGCAAACCATCGGCTGGAACCCCGAAACCAACGTCTCCGAACCGGCACCCGGTGTCTACTTCGTCGAGGGGCCGGCCTCCAACTGGATCGTGGTCCGGGCCGGATCGGACTTCATCCTGGTCGACAGCGGTTACCCCGGGGACCGCGAACACGTCCTGGCGTCGCTCCGCTGGGTGGGCCTGGAACCGGCGGCCGCCGCTGCGCTGCTGCTTACGCACGGCCATGTGGACCATACCGGCTCTGCGGCCTTCTTCTCGGAATCGTATGGAACCCCGGTCCTGTGCGCGCCCGAAGAACTGGCCCATGTCCGGGGGCAGGAAAAACACCAGGTGACTTTTGGCCAGGTCCTCTGCCGGGCGTGGCGCCCCCGCGTGTTGAGCTGGATGGTCCACGTCATCCAGGCGGGGGCGCTGTCGGCGAAGCCCGCAACGCGGGCCGAGGCATGGGACACGGCAACCCTCCGCGCCCTCCCCGGCCACCCGGTTGCCATCAGCCTGCCGGGCCACACGCCCGGCAACGCGGCACTCTTCTTCCCCGCCGCAGGTGCCATCGCCGTGGGCGACTCGTTTGTCACCGGACACCCGATCAGCCCGGAGTCCGGTCCGCAAATGCTGCACGCCATGTACCACAGCGATCCGGCCGGGGCGTTTGCCGCACTGCGGAACCTGGCGGGCATGGAGGCATCCGTCATCCTTCCCGGCCACGGTCCTGCACTGCATAAGCCGCTGGCCGACGCACTGGCGGACCTGGACGTTCAGGAAGGGACCGCGCCGCGAGGATCGGGAGACCGAGGATCAGGGAACCGACCACCAGGGAAGCAGGGATAAAGCCCAGCGGGGGCCGTACCTAGAACTTTCCGTACCGGGCCCGCGCCATTGAGTACACGCCGTAGCAGATGAGCCCGGCGGCAATGGCCGCCAGGAGGAAGACGCCATAGGGCTGTGCACCAAGCGTCTTCAGGCCGCCGTCCAGGCCGGAGGATTTGGAGGGGTCGGCCGTTGCGGCCGCCACGATGATCAGGACTCCCACGACGGCGAGGACCACGCCCTTGGCCGTGTACCCGACGACGCCGAGCCACTCGACGGCCGTGCGGGCACTGCCTGGGTCCTGCAGGTCCTTCATGAACTTCCGTGACACACCGCGATAGGCGTAAAACACCCCGGCGCCGATGATTGCCAGGCCTATGGCGATCAGGAGGACCACCCCCGCGGGGGCTCCCATGAGCTTTGCCGTGAAATCACTGGCCGACTGGCTGGAGTTCTTGCTGCCGCCGGAGGCAAAGACCGCAAAGGTGAAGGCCAGGAACCCGAAGACCACCGCTTTGCCGGCGGCACTGGCGGCCGCCTTCAGCTTCTTCTTGGAATCGGTTTCGGCACGGGCCCCAAAGAACGTCTCGCTGAGCATCCACAGGGCAAGCGCGGCGCAGGCCACCGCCCCGACCCACAACAGGATGCCGCCGCCGGGCTTGGAGGCCAGGGTTCCGATGGCCCCGGATTGGTCGGCTTCCCCGCCCTGGCCCCTGTCCAACTGCAGGGCGATGACGCCGATCAGGATATGGACCAGGCCGATGAAGACAAAGCCGGCCCGGGCCAGGATACGGACGGCCGGGCTGCGGCTCGCCGACGCGGCCTCGGATACTGCCCTGTTCGCTCCCTGCGACGCGTTGCCCATGGCCGGCCCTTCCACCTATGTAGTTGATCGTTGGTCCCGCCGGGTGGCACCTGCTGCCTGCCGTCCCTGCGGGATGATTCAGTGTAAATCCGTCCGCCCCGTCCCGACAGATCCCTGGAGTTCGGGCCACAGCCGGATGGCGGCTAGAGTCGAAGCGGTGCATGCCGAACAGAACCTTGACGACCTGACCGCCCTGAACCTGCAGATGCCGGGCCTGCCCGCAGAGGCCGGCGGCCACGGCGAAGGCGGCTTCGTCCGGGTGCGTGGCGCCCGCGAAAACAACCTCAAGCACGTCAGCGTGAACGTACCGCGCGACGCAATCGTGGCCTTCACCGGGGTCTCCGGCTCCGGCAAGTCGTCCCTTGCCTTCGGCACCATCTACGCCGAGGCGCAGCGCCGCTTCCTCGAATCCGTCGCACCCTACGCCCGCAGGCTCATCCAACAGGGCCACAACCCCAAGGTGGAACAGATCACGGGGCTGCCGCCCGCCGTCGCACTTCAACAGCGCCGCGGCACGGCCAGCACCCGCTCAACTGTAGGAACGGTCACCACGCTCTCCAATTCGGTGCGGATGCTCTTTTCCCGCGCCGGCAGCTACCCCGCCGGGGCTCCGCCGCTGGACTCCGATGCCTTCTCCCCCAACACTGCGGCCGGCGCCTGCCCGGAATGCCACGGCCTGGGCACCGCCCACACTGTCACGGAAGCGTCGCTGGTTCCGGATCCGTCAGTGAGCATCCGCGAAGGCGCGATTGCTGCGTGGCCCGGCGCCTGGCAGGGCAAGAACCTGCGGGACATCCTGACGCACCTGGGGTACGACGTGGACATCCCCTGGCGGCAGCTGCCGCGGAAAGACCGCGACTGGATCCTCTTCACGGAGGAGCAACCCGTAGTGGAGGTGACGCCGCAGCGCGACCGCGTGGCCAAGCCATACAAGGGCCGGTTCTGGAGTGCCAGGAGCTATGTGATGCACACACTGCTCGGCTCCGGCAGCCCTGCCATGCGGGAAAAGGTGCTGCGGTTCATGGACACCGGGCCGTGCCCGCGGTGCGGCGGAACAGGGCTCAGGCCCGACGCCCTCGCGGTGACGTTCGCCGGGCACACGATCGCCGGGCTCAACGCCCTGCCCCTGACCGACCTGGCTGGGATCATCCGCCCCACCACCCTGCTGGCCACACCGGGCACCGCATCACGGAAACAGTCATCCGAGTCGAACGAAGTGGCGGTGGCCATCACCCGGGACCTCCTGCAGCGCATCACCGTCCTGCTGGAGCTCGGCCTCGGCTACCTGGCCCTCAACCGGGCCACGCCAACACTCTCCCCGGGCGAAATGCAGCGGCTCCGGATAGCCACCCAGCTCCGCTCCGGGCTCTTCGGCGTGATCTACGTGCTGGATGAGCCGTCGGCGGGCCTGCACCCCGCAGACGCCGAACCGCTCCTGGCGGTCCTCGACCAGCTGAAGGCATCGGGGAATTCCGTATTCGTGGTGGAGCACAACATGGATGTGGTGCGCCGCGCCGACTGGCTGGTGGACGTCGGTCCCCGCGCCGGGGAAGATGGCGGCCAGGTGCTCTACAGCGGCCCGGTGCGGGGCCTGGACGAGGTGGAAGGGTCCGTGACCCGGCCGTTCCTGTTCCCTGGCGGCCACGCAGGACTCAGCGCTGACGGCGGCACCGGCAACGACGGGCCGCGGGAAGCTGCCGGGTGGCTGGCCCTGCACGGGATCACCCGCCATAACCTGAACAACCTGGACGCCGCCTTCCCGCTCGGCGTCCTGACAGCCGTTACCGGCGTTTCAGGCTCGGGCAAGTCCACGCTGGTCAGCAAAGTACTGGCCGATGCCGCCGGTGCCCGGCGGGCCGCGGAGGACAGCGCGGGAGGGTCCGGCGAACCGGGCAGGAGCGACGGCGACGGCGGCCCGGGCCGCGTGGGGCAGGTGTCCGGGCTGGAGGGGATCGACCGGACCGTCACGGTGGACCAGAAGCCGATCGGACGCACGCCCCGCTCCAACCTGGCCACCTACACAGGATTGTTCGACGCCGTCCGGAAGGAGTTCGCCGCCACGGACGCGGCGAAAAGCCGGGGCTTCGGGCCCGGGCGGTTTTCCTTCAACGTGGCCGGTGGACGCTGCGACACATGCCAGGGCGAGGGCTTCGTCGCCGTGGAACTGCTCTTCCTGCCCGGCAGCTACGGTCCGTGCCCGGAATGCAACGGCTCGCGCTACAACCCCGAAACCCTGGAGGTCACCTACCAGGGCAGGAATATCGCCGAGGTCCTTGGCATGACAGTCAACGCCGCGGCCGGCTTCCTTGCCGGAATCCCCGCCGCTGCGCGTTCCCTCCGCACCCTCCAGGACGTGGGCCTGGGCTACCTCCGGCTGGGCCAGCCTGCCACCGAGCTGTCCGGCGGCGAGGCGCAGCGGATCAAGCTGGCCACGGAGCTGCAGCGGGCCAGGCGCGGCCACACCCTGTACCTGCTGGACGAGCCCACCACGGGACTGCACCCGGCCGACGTCCAGCTCCTGGTGGCGCAGCTGAACCGCCTCGTGGACGCCGGCAACACAGTGATCGTGGTGGAGCACGCCATGGACGTGGTGGCCGGGGCGGACTGGGTGATGGACCTGGGCCCGGACGGTGGGGACGCCGGCGGCCGGATTGTCGCCGCCGGCAACCCGGCCGCCGTCGCGCGTTCCCGCACCAGCCGCACCGCCCCCTACCTTGCAGCCGCGCTCAAGGCCCGGTCCGGCACCCGCAAAAGATAGGAGGCCACGCACTTGCCCTCCTCCCCGCCGGCGCGTATCACTGAGGAATGCGTTCCCGGACGCCGGCAGCCCGGCACGACCAGCTTCGGGGCCGGGTGGCGGTGGTCACCGGCTCAAGCCGCGGGCTGGGGTTTGCGATGGCGAGGGAGCTGGGCCTGCACGGTGCCGCCGTGGTGCTGGCGGCACGATCGGCCGACGCCGTTGCTGCCGCCGTCGAACGCTTGCGGGCCGAGGGCATCACGGCGTCAGGACGGCGCTGCGATACCGGCGTACTGGCCGACGTGGAAGCGGTCCGGGACGAGGCCCTCGCCCGCGGAACGCTGGACATCTGGGTGAACAACGCCGGGACGTCAGGGGTGTTCGGACCGACGGCGTCCACGCCCGTGGACGACTTCACCCGCGTGGTGCGCACCAACATCCTTGGCACGTTCCACGGGGCGAGGGTCGCTTTGCCGGTCTTCCTTGCCCAGGGCCACGGCGACCTGGTGAACCTCTACGGCCAGGGAGACCAGGGACCCGTAGCCCTGCAGAACGCCTATGCCTCGAGCAAGCGGTGGGTGCGGCAGTTCACCGAAACCCTGCGCCTGGAAACCAAGGGGACCGGCGTACGGGTGCACGGCATGAACCCCGGGCTGGTGGAAACAAATCTCCTGGGCCGGGTGTCATCACAGGCCGGGTACGAGCAGCAGCTCGGGGCCCTGCAGGTGGTGGTGGGGCTGTGGGGCCAGAATGCACGCGAAGCAGCCCGGCCGATCGTTGGGCTGGTCACCGGCGATGCACCGGAATACCGGTTCCTGACCAGGCGGAGGCTGGTGACGCACGGACTGCGCAACGTCCTGCGCGGCCGCCTCCGCCGGCGGAACCGGATGCCCCTGGACGTCACAGTGGTGGAGGGACACTCCGGGAATTGACGACGCTACGGGATTCCCGGCCTGGCCGGCCTTACCGTGGTGGCTGCGTCCCTTGCCAAGGCTCCCTTGGCCCGGGGCAGGAAGATCAGCGCCAGCATCGCGATAACGCAGCAAAGGATGATGTAGAGCGAGATCGAGGTCGAATTCCCGTAGCTGGCCAGCAGGGCCGCGGCAATCAGGGGCGCAGGGCCACCGGCAACCACGCTCGCCAGCTGGTAGCCGAGCCCGGCACCCGTATACCGGATGTCCGTGTCAAAGCTCTCGGCAATCAGCGCGGCCTGCGGCCCGTACTGGATATCGTGCAGGACCAGGCTCACCACGATGGCGACACCCACCCACAAGGCGTCACGGGTGTTCAACAGCCCAAAGTACGGGAACGCGAAGAGTGCCGTCAGCACGATGCCGGTCCCGTAGACGCGGCGCCGGCCAAACCGGTCTGAAAGGCGCCCGAACAAGGGAACGCTGACCAGCCCCAGGGCCGCTGCAATGAGGGTGTCGTCAAGAATCGAGTTGCTGTCCAGTTTCAGCTGCTTGGTGGCATAGGTAATGACGAAGGTAATGAACAGGTAAAACGGAGCCTGCTCGGAGGTCCGCACCAGGGCGGAAAGAAGGATTTCCCTGGGCTGGCGCCTGATCACCTCGATGATCGGGGCCCGCACCACCTTGTTGGACTTGCGGACTGCATCAAACTCCGGGCTTTCAATGACGCGCAGCCGGACGAAGAGGCCCACTCCGATCAGGATGATGCTCAGGATGAACGGGATCCGCCAGCCGTATGCCAGGAAGCCGTCCGTTCCGGTTGAAGCGGTGGTGATCCGGACGACGCCGGTAGACAGGACAAGTCCCAGCGGCACCCCGATCTGTGGCCAGGACGCCGACAGCCCACGGCGGTCCTGGTTGCCCCATTCCATGCTCAGCAGGACGGAGCCGCCCCACTCACCGCCGACGCCGATCCCCTGGATGATACGGAGCAGGACCAGCAGGACCGGGGCGGCCACGCCGATGCTCTGGTAGGTGGGAAGGCAGCCGATCAGTACCGTACCGAAAGCCATGAGGAAGAGCGTGGCCATAAGCGTTGTCTTGCGGCCGATCCGGTCGCCGAAATGGCCAAAAATGGCTGCACCGATGGGCCGGGCAACAAAGCCGACAAATTGCGTGCCGAATGCCGCCAGTACGCCGGCAAAGGCTACCTGCCCCGGGAAGAACAATTGCGGAAACACCAATGCAGCGGCAGTGCCATAAAGGAAAAAGTCATACCACTCAATGGTCGTTCCCACCACGCTGGCCACGGTGGCCCGCCGTACGGCCTGTTCCCGGGTCACTTCTTGAATACTCATCATCACTCCATTGGTCTGATGCAGTAGAACGCCCGGCTTGGCTTCGAAATAGCGACATGGATTGTGAAGCCAGGCCCTGGACCCGCAGTGCGGATCCTCCTTTCATGGTGCGAGGGTCGGTTGCCTGTGTCAACGGTCCGCGGGAGGGCCCGGCGGGCCCGCAGCCGGGGCGGCCGTCGGACGCCTGTCTTGGTTGCTGCAGGCAAATATCAACCGGGCTCTGGACTCTTGGCCGGGGCCCGATCAGACTGTCTACAACAGCTGGCCGGGCGCGGCGGAATTGACGGTACTTTGATGGCCTGGTGCATGGACGGCTGCATTTATTGGGGCTTTACCGTGATGCCTGTTTCACGGCATTGAAAGGACCTGGTCATGCCGGACTTCGCACCGTTCTATCCACTTATTGCCATTATCCTGGGCGTGCTGGTTGCCATCGGGTTTATCTGGGTGGCAACCAAGCTGATGTGGAAAGTGGCTGAACCCAATGAAGCCCTGATCATTTCGGGCCTGACGCGGGGAACCCTCGAAACGCGGGCAGGAATGGATTTCAAGATCGTCACCGGCAAGGGCGCCCTGGTCCTGCCAGGTCTCCAGACGGTACGGACACTGTCGCTGACACTGAATGAAACCGAACTGAAGGTTTCCTGCGTGACGTCCCAGGGCATCCAGGTGATTGTTGAAGGCGTGGTGATCTACAAGATCGGTGATGCACCGCCGTTCATTGCCAACGCGGCCCGGCGCTTCCTGGGCCAGCAGCCCAAGATGGAAAGCCAGGTGTACAACGTCTTCGAGGGCCACCTCCGGTCCATCATCGGCAGCATGACCGTGGAGGAGATCATCCGGGAACGGGACAAGCTCGGTTCCCAGGTCCGCAGCGCCAGCGGGGTGGAAATGGAAAAGCTGGGACTGGTGGTGGATTCACTGCAGATCAAGGACCTGCAGGACCCCACCGGATACATCCAGAACATCGCAAAGCCGCACATTGCCCAGGTGAAGATGGAAGCCCGGATAGCGGAAGCCACGCGGAACCGGGAAGCGGCGGAGAAGGAGGCGGAAGCGGCGGCGCTGATTGCGGACGCCCAAAGCGTCTCGGCGATCCGGCAGTCGGTGGCGCAGGCCAATGCGGAGCGCGCCAGGGCGAACGCCGCCCAGGCCGGGCCGCTGGCCGAGGCGACCGCGCGGCAACAGGTGGTGGTGCAGGAAACCGAAGTGGCCAAGCTCGAGGCGGACCGGGAAGAGCAGAAGCTGCAGACGAGCATCCGCAAGCCCGCAGACGCGAAGGCTTACGCGAAGCGAACGGACGCTGAAGGCCAGAAGGCTGCTGACATCAGCGCCGCCGAAGCGCTGGCCCGCCGCACCGAACTCGAGGCGCAGGCGAACGCACGCCGCACCGAACTGCAGGCCCAGGCAAATGCGACGGCCGCGGCTGCCGCCGCCGGTGCAACGAAGGTCACGGGCGAGGCCGAGGCCGCCGCCACCAGGGCGAAAGGCGACGCCGCTGCATCCGCGATCAAGGCCAAGGCACTGGCGGAGGCGGACGGCATCAAAGCCCGGGCGGAGGCACTGGGCACGAACCAGGACGCCGTCATCTCTCAGCAGCTTGCGGAGAACATGCCCGCCATCATCGCCGCAGCAGCGGAGCCGTTCTCGCACGTGGGCAACATGACGGTGCTGAACGGCGGCGAAGGCGTCAACAAAATGCTGGGCGGCATCCTGGCCCAGGCCGGCGATTACCTGCCGGCCCTCGCGTCCGCGCTGCGCAAGGGTGAGGACACCAAACGGCCCCCGAAGGCTCCCACCCCCTAAAGGCAGGCCAATGCGAAAAGACGTTGACCGGAGCCTGACGGGCAGGATCGGCCGGGTGACCGGGCGGATCGGGCCGGGCACCATCGGCGAAGTCATGCTGCCCTATCTTGGCGGCATCATGGCCTTCCACGCCCACCCGTTCGACAAGACCAGCGTCTTTCCCGTGGGCTCCGAGGTGCTGGTGATCTACTTCGACCCGCCCCAGACGGTCTACGTGGACGAGCTGCCGGACGTGTTGCGGCACGCCGATTAGTGGCCCTGCGTCCGCCTGTGCCGGTGGAGCTACCGGCCGCCCTCCATCTTGCGGCTGCGCTGCTCCTGCGCCATGGGTCCGTAGGGGTACACCCCGGCCTGGGGCCGGCTGGCCAGGGTGAGCCGGTCAACGTCCTCGGCGCTGAGCTGCAGGTCAGCGGCGGCGAGGTTGTCGGCGAGCTGATCAGTGGTCCTCGCGCCAAGGATCACGGAGGTGACGGCCGGACGGTCCGCCAGCCAGGCCAAGGCAACCTGGGACGGGCTCACGCCATGGGCTCCCGCGATGTCCTCGACAGCGTCGACCACGTCCCACGTGCGCGGGTTGTCATTGCGCGCCTTCCAGGCCTCCATGCCGCGTTCGGGATTCTCCCCCAGCCGCGTGGCTCCGGACGGCTGCTGGTCCCGCTTGTACTTGCCGGACAACCAGCCGCCGCCCAGGGGCGACCACGGCAGCAGGCCGATCCCGGCGTCGAGGGCCGCAGGAACGATTTCGAATTCGATCTCGCGGACCAGCAGGCTGTACTGGGGCTGAAGGCTGACCGGCGGGTTCCAGCCGTGGCTCCGCGCCACGTGGACGGCCTTGGTGAGCTGCCAGCCCAGGAAGTTGGAAAAGCCGTAGTAGGCGATCTTGCCCCGCGACACGGCGTCCTGAAGGAAGCGCAGGGTTTCCTCCAGCGGCGTGACCGGATCCCACGCATGCATCTGGTATAGGTCGATCTGTTCCACGCCCAGGCGGCGGAGGGAATCATCCAGGGCCCGGGTCAGGTGCCGGCGGGAGGTTCCGACGTCGTTCGGCGCCGTTCCCATGGGGAAGCGCCCCTTGGTGGCGATCACCGCGGTGTCCCTGAGCGCGGGCCGCGCGGCCAGCCAGCGGCCAATGATTTCCTCGGACACCCCGCTGCTGTAGACGTCCGCGGTGTCAATGAAGTTGCCGCCTGCTTCGAAGTAGCTGTCCAGGATGGCGTGGGAGGTTTCCTCGGTCGCTTCTGCGCCGAAGGTCATGGTGCCCAGCGCGTAATTGGTGACGACGGTGCCGCTGTGGCCAAGGGTTCGATGCTGCATGGATTTCCTCGCGATCAGTGGTGGTTGGATTCCAGGTACCGGGCTGCCGAGTCGGTGGTGGCACTGCGGATCCGGTAGAGGCTGGTGGTGGCGGTGATGTAGACGTCCTGCCCGTCGGGACCGCCGAAGCACAGGTTGGATACGGTTTCCGGCACGGCGACGGTGTGCAGGAGGTCGAAGGACGGTGTGTAAACCCGGACGGACGGACCGGCCGAGGTCCAGATCCTGCCTTCGACGTCCACCCTCAAGCCGTCGGCGGCGTGGCCGTCTTCCAGCGTGAGAAGGCCTGACCGCGGGCCGCACCGGCCGTCCCGGACAGGGTAGGCGGCAATCCGCAGCGGCACGCCGTAGCCGGGGCCGGCCGTGTCCGCCACGTAGAGGATGGATTCGTCCGGCGAGAAGGCCAGCCCGTTGGGGTGCACCAGGTCGGTGACCACCGCCGCCAGCGCCCCGGAAGCCGGATCGAAACGGAACACGTGGCAGCCCCCGTATTCCTGCTCCCCTTCGTGTCCTTCCCTGGTGCCGGGCAGGATGCCGTAGGGCGGGTCCGTGAACCAGATGCCGCCGTCGCCCGCCACCACCACGTCGTTGGGTGAGTTCAGGCGGTGGCCCTCAAAGGTATCCACGATCCCGGTGACCGTGCCGTCCCGGTCGCGTTCCAGCCGGCGCCGGCCGTGGCTGCACTGGACCACGCTGCCGTCGGCATCCAGGGTCCGGCCGTTGGCGTATTCCACGCCAACGGCATAGTCGCGGGTACTCCCGGTGGCTGGGTTGAATTCGAGGATCCTGTTATTGGGAATGTCGCTCCAGCGCACGGTGCGCGAGGACGGCACCCACAAGGGGCCTTCCGCCCACACGGCTCCCGTGAAGAGGCACTCCAGCGGGCCCGTGGTCAGATCGTTGCCCATCAGCGCTCCTTTGCGGTCCACGTCCGGCCGTGCCGCTGTCCGCCCTTTTGGCGGCACCGTCCAGCGGCGGCACGCACAGGCACCACCATAGCGCGGGCCCGGATCACGACGGCGGCACCCCACCGGAGATGCGGAAAGTCAGGAGCTGTGGAGCTGGCGCTGGGCGTCGGGGACGGTCAGGCTGCCGTATCTTTCCATCCGGTGCCAGCGCAGGTGCACGCCGGTCACTGCCGTGACGACTGCTTGGATAACGACGAGATACATGAGCTGCCGGTAGACGAACTGCTGGAGCGGAAGGGTCCACAGCGGGCCCAGGGGCTCCTTGTCGAGCCGGAACGCGTATGCGGCCATCAGCATCTGCACGGCCAGGAAAGCGAGCCAAAGGGCCGCGATGCGCAGCGGGTCGAGGAAGACCAGGCCGTAGACGGCGAAGACGTCGACGATGGGAGCGAAGAGGGGAAGCAGGACCTGCAGTACCAGCAGGTAACCAAGTCCGCGCCGGCCAAGCTTGCCCGCGGCACCGTCCTGGATCACCGCGCCGCGGTGCTTCCACATCGCCTGCAGGGTGCCGTAGCACCAGCGGTAGCGCTGCTTCCACAGGGCGCCGAGGGTGGCTGGAGCCTCCGTCCACGCCCGTGCGTCCTCTTGGTACACCACGCGCCAGCCGTCCCGGCACAGGGCCATGGTCAGGTCGGTGTCCTCTGCCAGGGTGTCGTCGCTGACGCCGCCCACGTTGCGGAGGGCGGCCAGGCGGAAGGCGCCGATGGCACCCGGGACGGTGGGCATGCATTCGGCCACGTCGAACAGCCGCCGGTCAAGGTTGAAGCCGACGACGTATTCGATGTGCTGCCACGCACCCAGGATCCCGCCGCGGTTGGCGACCTTGGTGTTTCCCGAGATGGCCCCTACCCGGGGATCGGCGAAGGGTTGAAGCAGCGCCCGCACCGTGTCGGGCTCGAAGACGGTGTCGCCGTCGACCATGACCACAAGGTCGTAGCTGGCAGCCAGGATCCCCGCATTCAGCGCAGACGGCTTTCCGCCGTTCTCCTTCCGGATGACCCTGACGCCCGGCAGGCCGAGCGCCTCGACGATGTCCGCCGTTCCGTCTGTCGATCCGTCATCCACCACGATGACCTCCACCGGATGGGAGGACGCTGCGATGGACGTGACGGCAGCTTCGATGCCTGCCGATTCGTTGTAGGCAGGGACGATCACGGTCGCCGGTTCGGTGATCACAGGCCTGTGCACCGCGTCCACCCGCCTCCTGCCCCGGCCCTGGCGGCTGGCGCGGCGGGCCGCCCGGCTGTGGCGGGCGGCGAAGAACATCACCAGGACGGCGCGGACCAGCGTGACAACGCCGGCGGCGACGAGGGCCCAGGAGATGGCCGTGACCACGAAGTCGCTGACGCGGATACCCCAGACGAGCGCAGAGCCTCGTGCCTGCTCCAGGCCTGAGGCGGGACGCATGGTGTCCACGCCTGCCGCGCCACCCACTGTGGTGACGCGGTAGCCCTGATCGGAGAACTGCGAGAGGGCCTGGTCCAGGGCGGCGACGGTCTGTTCCCTGTCACCGCCGCCGTCGTGCATCAGGACCACCTGGCCCTGCGGTCCCTGCGGCTTGAGGCTGTCCGCAATCGCCTGGACGCCTGGCTGCTGCCAGTCCTTGCTGTCCACGCTGCTCAGCACCGTGAGGTAGCCCTCGTCCCCCAACCCCTGTATGGCGGACCACGTACTGTCGGTGATTGCTGCGTTGCCTGCGGTGTAAGGGGGCCGCAGCAGGGAGACGGACTGGCCGGTGACGCCCACAATTGCGTCCTGGCCCCCTTGCACCTCAAGCCCGCGCCGCCACTGCCCGGCCGCACCCAGGTCCGTATGGGTCAGGGTGTGGACGCCGATTTCGTGGCCTTCGGCGACGATGCGGCGCACCAGGTCCGGGTGGTCCACCGCGGCAGAGCCGACGACGAAAAAGGTTGCGTGGACGTGGTGTTCCTTCAGCACGTCCAGGATTCGCGGGGTCCACTGCGGGTCCGGTCCGTCGTCGAAAGTGAGCGCCACGGTACGGTCCGGCGGACTGACGGAGCGCACGGCTCCCCCGCGCGAGTCAATGACCGGTCCGCCGCCGGAGACGGCCGCGGGGACATTGCCTGCTGCTGCGCCGGACGGAACGGCGTCCGCTCCGATGCCGCCCAGATGGTGGATGTAGCCCTGCACGGCAAGGGCCAGCCCCAACGCGGCCAGGGTTGCCAGGAGGATGAACCAGTGGGCGGTGACCTTGGCGGGGACGGCGGACGGGCCCGGCCGCGGCGCTTTGTTCCGGGATGCCATATCAGGGGCGGGCCGGGGCGGTGGGCCGGGTGGTCTGGCCGGGTGCAGCGCCGTTGGCCCCCGGTGCGCTGGCGCTTCCGCCGGGCGCAGTGCCGCTCGATCCGGGCGCGGTGCCGCTCATGCCGGGAGCCGGCGCTGCCGTGGTGGGTGCCGCGGGAACCCCGGCGGCAGGTGCCGCCGGCGCGGGCGCGGGCGCAGGAGGCAGGGCCGGGAGGGCCTGGGGCGCGGCCGACGGGGACTGCGCAACGATGGGCACGGCAGCGGACGACGGCGTTCCCGCCGCTTCCGTCCCGGCTGCCTGGGCAGCGGCGTCGGAAGGGACCGGCGCAGCGGTCCGGGACGGTGCCGGCTGCGGCCCTGCCGCGGCCGGAAAGGGGAGGAACGGCGCAGGGCCGCCGGAGCCGCCGATGAAGGCGGCGACGAGCAGGACCACGTAGCCGGCCACGAGTCCCAGGACTCCCAGCCCTATCAGCCGGACCCTGCGGAAGCGCCGGCCGGAGGCGTCAACAAAGATGGGCCCGCGCGCCGACTTCGGGCGCGGCTGATCGGAGGTCTTCTCAGGGGCTTTCATCGAGCATCAACCTTAGAGGCTTAAAAATCGCTAGCACAAAACGCCCCCGGGGCGGCAGGCTGTAGCTAAGATCGAGCAACGGTCAGTCAGTTGAGGCCCTGGAGCCCGTCATGCCGGGCGTGCGACAGGTGAGCAGGGAGGCCACCATGGACACCAGCCGGTCCGAAGAATATCCGC
This sequence comes from Pseudarthrobacter phenanthrenivorans, assembly GCF_000813845.1. Taxonomy (GTDB): domain Bacteria; phylum Actinomycetota; class Actinomycetes; order Actinomycetales; family Micrococcaceae; genus Arthrobacter; species Arthrobacter phenanthrenivorans_B. The sequence continues at coordinate 196,223 of NZ_JWTB01000005.1, read as the reverse complement.
TCGACCCGTTCCCGCACTATGCACACATGCGGTCCGCGGCCCCCGTCCTCCGGGACGAGCAGACGGGGAGCTGGCATGTGTTCCGCTACGACGACGTCCAGCGGGTCCTGTCGGAACACGCCACGTTTTCGTCGCGGATCGGCGGTGACAATTCCTCCGGGTCCGGCCAACTGTTCGCGTCAAGCCTGATCACCACTGATCCTCCGCGGCACCGGCAGCTGCGCTCGCTGGTCACCCAGGCGTTCACTCCCAAGGCCGTCGACGCGTTGGCTCCAAGGATCGCGGAACTGGCCAACGGGCTTCTGGATGAGTTTACGGCAGCCGGGAGCGCAGACCTGATCCGGGAACTGGCCTACCCGCTGCCGGTCATCGTCATTTCCGAGCTCCTGGGCATCCCCGCCGAGGACCGCGGGCGGTTCAAACACTGGTCGGACGTCATTGTCAGCCAAACACGCACCGGGCCGGCCAACACCGAACAGGATTCCACCACGTCAGAGATGGTCGGGTACTTCCTGGCCCTGATCGATGCCCGGCGGAACCGACCGGGCAAGGACCTGATCAGCACCCTGCTTGCTGCCGAGATTGACGGCCAAAGGCTGACAGTGCCGGAACTGCTCGGTTTCTGCAGCCTGCTGCTGGTTGCCGGGAATGAAACCACCACCAACCTGATTGGCAACGCCGTCCTGTGCCTGGCCGAATCGCCGCGCACCCTCGGGCGTGTCCTGGAGGATCCCTCCCTGCTCCCCCAGACCCTCGAAGAGGTGCTTCGATTCCGGTCCCCGGTCCAGTCCATGTACCGGGTAACGGCGGTCGAAACGACGTTGGGCGGCAAGACGCTTCCCGCCGGCGCCCCCGTCGTGGCGTGGATTGGGTCGGCGAACCGGGACGAGCGGCAGTTTGAGCGGCCGGCCGAGTTCGACGTGGACCGCGCCCAGAACCGGCATCTGGCGTTCGGCCACGGGATCCACTTCTGCCTTGGCGCCCCACTGGCACGGCTCGAGGCGAAAATCGCCATGGAGGTGCTGCTGTCCCGCCTGCCCGGACTGTCCGTTGCCCCGGGGACACAGCTGGAGCGGATGCACAGCAGCATTGTCTATGGGCTGAAGACCCTCCCCGTTACGTGGAACGCGCCCTAGGAGCACTGCGGTCAGTCCACGGTCCCGGCGGTTCTTCCCCGGTTCCCGCCTGCCACGGCTGCGCCCCTGGGTACCATCAGGCATGGGCAGGAAGAACTTCCTCATCGAGGGCGGCTCGGGCACGGGAAAAACTGCGGTGTGCCATGAGCTGCGGCGGCGCGGCTACCAGGCCATCAACGGGGACCGGGAACTGGCCTACCAGGGAGACCCGGAAACCGGCAGCCCGGTGCCGGGCGTGACGGGCACCGCCGTGCACCACCACCACATCTGGGACGTGGACAAGGTGAAGTCCCTCGTCGCGGACCGGACTGAGGCCCTGACGTTCTTCTGCGGCGGGTCGAGGAATGTTGGCAGGTTCATCGGGCTTTTCGACGCCGTCTTCGTTCTTGAGGTCGACGCCGAAACCCTGGCAAGGCGGCTGGACGAACGTCCGCTTGACGAATGGGGCGGGCAGAAGGATGAGCGCAGGCTGATTGAGCGGCTCCATCAGACGCGGGCCGAAATCCCGTCCGGCGCCATTCCGATCGATGCCACCGCGCCCCTTCCCCGCGTCGTGGATGACATCCTTCGGCGCGTCCAGGCAAGCGGCGGGGCATAAGGCCCTCACGGCGGACACCCAAGGGCTCGGTGGACGGCAGCGCGCTGCCTCCGTTCAGCCGGCCCCACCCGCCTTTGCCGCGTAGGTGGTTGCCTGGTCCCGTACCTTGCGTATGTAGGTGTCGGACTGGTTGTAGGCGTAGATGGCATCCGTCCAGCCCTGCGCGGTGGTGAGGTCCCGGCCCCGGGCACAGAGATAGGTGGCTGCGCTGAGGGCGGCGTCGTCGATATTGAACGGGTCCGCCGTTCCGTCCCCGTTTCCGTCCCGCCCCACCAGCCGCCATGTGGAGGGGATGAACTGCATGGGCCCGACGGCGTGGTCCCAGTTGGCGTCGTGGTCCAGTGCACCGCCGTCCGTGTCGTCGATGGCGGCAAAACCATCACCATCGAGGCTGGGGCCCTCGATGGGGCCGCTCGCCTGGCCCAAGGCATCGAGGCGCCCGCCGCCGTACGTCCCGTGGGCTGATTCGACAAAGCCGACGGCAGCCAGCGTGTTCCAGCCGATGCCGCAATCCGGATGGGAACCCCTGGCAGCCACGGCTGCCGTGACGTAGGCCCGCAGCGCCCTGGCCGGGATGCCCGTCTGGCTGGCAGCCGAGGACAGCCATTGGGCATCCGGGCTGCGGGTCACGTTCACGGCAGTAGTGATTCCGCTGGGTGCCGCCGCAAGTGTCACTCCTGCCTGCGGCGGTGGCGGCAGGAGGCGCGCGCCCGGCTGCCGGACCGCCCAGAACGAGAACGCGGTGATGGCACAACCGAGAACCAGGCTAAGGACAACAAGGCGTTTGAGGCGGAGCACTGACCAATCAAACCATCCCGCCTGCTATCGGGACGGATCGACCATCGTCATGCCCGCAACGTTGGCCGTGTCCATTCGGGGAAGCAGTTCAGCGGCCTCGTCCAACCCAATAATGCGCTCGATGAGCTTCTGCGGTTCGAGTGCCCCGGATGCTATGAGGGAGAGCATCCCCGGGTAGTCAGCGGCGGCCATCCCATGGCTTCCCAGGACTTCAAGCTCCCACGCGATGACCCGCGCCATGGGTACGCGGGGATGGCCGTCAACCGGTGGCAGGAGACCCACCTGCACGTGCCGGCCGTGACGGCGGAGACTCAGGAGCGCGTCAGCACAGGTCTGCTCGCTGCCGACTGCGTCCACCGAGACGTGGCTTCCTCCGGTGATCGCGTGCACCTGGGCGGGGATATCGGCCCCGTCCGCTGTCAGGACGTGGTCGGCGCCGAGGGAGGCAGCCATCGACAGGGCGGCTGGATTGCGGTCGACGGCGACGACTTTCGCCCCGAGCGCCTTGGCAATCATGACTGCACTGAGGCCCACGCCACCGGCGCCCACGATGGTGACCCACTCGTTGGGAGTGAGCCGGGCCCGCCCGGTCAGCGCCCGGTAGGCCGTTGCGAAACGACAGCCAAGGCTGGCCGCGGCCTCGAAGCCTACGGCGTCCGGGATGGCTATGAGGTTCGTGTCCGCGGCATGGATCACCACCTGTCCGGCGAAGGAGCCCCAGTGGGTGAACCCGGGCTGTTGCTGCTGGGGGCAGACCTGCGCATTGCCGCCCAGGCACCATTCACAGGCGCCGCAGCCTTCCACGAACGGTGCTGTCACCCGGTCACCGGCAGCCCACTTTTCCACGTCCGGGCCAACGGCTGCGATGACGCCGGCGAACTCATGGCCAGGCACATGAGGCAGAACGATGTCGTCGTGCCCGGCCCAGGCATGCCAGTCGCTGCGGCAGAGGCCGGTCGCGACGACGTTGATGACCGCTCCCCCCGCGGGCACGGCCGGCACAGCTACTTCCCGGACCGCCAGCGGTCCTGCGATCCGGTCCATGACGATTGCACGCATCACGATCCTCCTTTGTTTGCTCCCATCGGGAGACCGGGCACACCGGCAGCTTGAGGCCTCCCCAAATCCTAAGGCAGCACATGAGGCGCCAGCGGTGCAGTGGCACGGCCACGTTTCGCTCATCTTGTGCCGGCAGGTGCCGGGGGTACTCCATGCCCCGTAGCGGCCGCCGGGTCTAACCCCCGGAACTGGTCCAGACACTCTTGACGAAATTTCTGAGTAGGCTCATAATTGAGTCAACTCAACTGGAAGGAAGTCCATCATGAAGGCTTTCGTCATCAGCAAATACAAGACCCCCCTGCAGCCGGCGGAGCTGACTGAACCTGCAGTGGGCGACCATGATCTGCTTGTCCGCGTGGAGGCGGCCGGCCTCAACCAGCTCGATGAGAAGATCCGGCTTGGCGGGTTCAGGCAGATCCTTCCCTATGACCTGCCCCTGGTCCCCGGCCATGACGTGGCGGGAACAGTCCTCCAGACCGGCACGAAGGTGCGGCGCTTCAAGCCCGGCGATGAGATCTTTGCCAGGCCCGGCAAAGAACGGATCGGCACCTTCGCGGAACGGATCGCCGTGGCCGAATCCGATGTGGCCCTCAAGCCTGCATCCATCAGCATGGCCGAGGCCGGGTCCCTTCCGCTGGTGGCTTTGACGGCCTGGCAGGCCCTGGTGGAGCGCGGCAAGGTGCAGCCGGGGCAGAAGGTCCTCATCCATGCAGGCGCCGGCGGCGTGGGTTCCATCGCCGTGCAGCTGGCCAAGTACCTTGGTGCCTCCGTTGCCGCCACGGCCAGCGCCGCCAATGCTGAGTTCGTCCGGGGCCTGGGCGCTGATGTTGTTATTGATTACCGAAATGAAGACTTCGAGGAGATCCTCAGCGGATACGACCTGGTGCTCGACAGCCTCGGCGGACGCAACCTGGAGAAATCATTGCGCGTCCTCAAGCCGGGGGGCACCGCGATTGGAATCGCAGGGGCGCCGGACCCCGATTTCGCCCGGGAACTCGGCCTCAACCCCGTACTCCGCCTCGCCATCGGAGTCCTCAGCCGGAGCATCCGCCGCCAGGCGCGCAGGCTCGGCGTGCGCTACGAATTCCTGTTCATGCACGCCAGCGGCAGCCAACTCGGCCGCATCGCAAGGCTTGTCGACGACGGCGTGCTGCGTCCCGTCGTCGGGCGTGTCAGCCCGTTTGCCCAAACGCCGGACGCTTTGAAGGCCCTGGGAAGCGGAGGCCTGCGCGGCAAGGCCGTCGTCATCAATCCCCCAGGCGGCGTGGACCGGGTCAAGGCAGCTGGCCGGCAGCAGCTTGGGGAACAGCCATGAGTCCCGCCAGCATCCACGAACCGTCTTCCTACGCGCAGGCACCCACCCGTACCATCACAGCCGGCGACGTCAGCTATGTGTACCGCGAACTGGGGCCCAGAGGGGGTATTCCCGTCGTCTTCTTCCTCCACCTTGCCGGCAACCTGGATAACTGGGACCCGCGCGTCATCGACCCGATCGCCCGGGAACACCACGTCATCACCTTCGATAACCGCGGACTCGGCGGAACCACCGGTGTGGTGCCGGACAGCATCGAAGCGATGGCTGACGACGCAGTTGCCTTTATCCGGGCCCTGGGCCTGGACAGGATTGATGTCTTCGCCTTTTCCCTGGGCGGCATGGTGGCCCAGGCCCTCATCGGGAAGCACCCGGACCTGGTCCGGAAGCTCATCCTTGCCGGAACGGGTCCGCGGGGCGGGAAGGGCATGGACAGTGTTGCCCGGGTAACGTACCTTGACATCCTGCGGGCCGCCCTGCTCCGGTCTGATCCGAAGGAGTTCCTGTTCTTCAACCGCAACGCCGCCGGCAAGCGCGCTGCAAAGGATTTCATCGGGCGTCTCCAGGAGCGCCGTGCAGGACGTGACCGACCGGTCCGTCTCCGGGCGTTCCGCACCCAGCTGAAGGCCATCAAAGACTGGGGCCGCGCGCAGCCGGCCGACCTGTCTGCAATCAGCAACCCCACCCTGATCGCCAACGGCGACCATGACCGCATGGTTCCTACCGGCCTGTCCACGGACCTGCACCGGCGAATCGCAGGCTCGAAGCTGGTCATCTACCCCGACTCCGGCCACGGCGGCATCTTCCAGTTCCACGAGCAGTTCGTTCCCGTTGCCGTCGAGTTCCTCCAGGGCTGACGCCGGTGCCCGCGCCATTGGCTACACTCGAAGTCAGCCCAGCCCAATGACCGTCCCGGAGGACATCCCGCCATGCAACTTGCTTCCCAGCCCGTCTCCCGGCGGGAACGGAACAAGCAGGCCAAGCTTGACCGGATCACGGCGGCAGCCCGCGAACTTTTTGCCAAGCATGGCATTGACGAGGTCACCACCCAACAAATCGCGGAGAAGGCCGACATCGGCGCGGGCACCCTGTTCCTGTATGCCAAGAGCAAAGGTGAACTGCTGCTGCTCGTCCAGAACTCGGCCTACGCCGATGCCCTTGCCAAGGGCAAGGCGGGCGCCGCGGAGACCAGCGCACCGCTCGAAGCCGTCATGGCCATCATCCGGCCGGTGGTGGAATGCAACCGGACCCAGGTCGACAACGGACGCACCTACCTGCGGGAAATGGTGTTCGGCGACCCCACCGAACCCCACCACCATGCCGCCCTCACTCTTGCCGCCGGTACGGAGGCAGCCATCGCCGCCGTGCTGCAGCGGAACGGCCGCACTTCCGCCAAACCTGCGGCTACCCTTGCCCGCGCCGTCTCCGCCATCATGTTCCTCACCATGGCAGCCGCCACCAACGCCTCCCGGTCCACGGACGAACTGATCCTGGACATCCGGGAGCAGGTAGCGGCCATCCTCCCGGCCTGACCGGCAACCCGCCGCCGGTTGTTGACCGGAGAACGGTACCCCTCTGCCGGTGCCTGCGCACATGTCCCTGGGCAGCACCCGCTACCCGGCGAATCCCCCTCACCCTGCGCCCAGTTCCGGCGCGACTTCCTCGAAAGGCACGTAACCATGACTTCCCTTAACGGAGCAACCGTCCTCGTTACCGGCGCAAACGGCGGCATTGGCACAGAGTTCGTCCGCGAGGCCCTCGCCCGCGGCGCCGCCAAGGTCTACGCCTCCGCGCGCCACCCCCGCTCCTGGGACGACGACCGCATCGTGCCCCTCACCCTGGACGTCACCGACCCCGCGTCCATCCAGGCAGCGGCGGAATCCGCAGCCGACGTCACAGTGCTCATTAATAACGCCGGCGCCTCCCCTGCCAGCGCCAGCCTGCTGACCCTGCCGGAAGAAGACATCCGCTCCATTATGGAGACCAATTTCTTCGGACCACTCAACCTGGCACGCGCTTTTGCGCCGGTGCTTAAAGGGCAGGAAGCAGCCGCTATGGTCAATATCCACTCGCTCCTGAGCTGGTACGCAACGGCCGGTGTCTACAGCGTCTCCAAAGCCGCCCTCTGGTCGGCAACGAATGCCCTGCGGCTCGAGCTTGCCCCGGAGGGCGTCCAGGTCCTCGGCGTGCACGTCGGATGGGTGGATACCGCCATGGCCGCCCACACGGCTGACGCCAAGCTTCCGCCGGCAGTCCTGGTAACGCGGGTGTTCGATGGCCTGGAAGCCGGGCACCATGAAGTGCTTGCGGACGAGGCCTCGATAAACATCAAAGCGGGCCTTGGCGCCGGAATAGAGGAACTCTACCCGCAGCTCAAAGCCCTGTAACCGCTGCTACCTGGGGCGGGTGGTGAGGTCCGCATCGACGTTGGGATTCGATCCGCCGGCTTCCTGCTCCTGGCTGCCTGATGTTGCTTCCGTGCGCAGGGAGGCCTGCCGGGAGCGCCATACTGCTGCACCGGCAGCCAGGGCAACGATTCCTGCGAGCCACCACCAGGTTTTGGACGTCCGGTTGGGGGCGGGAACCCGCTTCCCAGCCCGGGCAGACGGGTTCGGTCCGACGCGCCCCAGTTGCTGCCGGACCTTGGGAGTGAGGGTTTCCACTCCGGCGGCAACGTCGTCCGCCAACTGCCGCAGGATCGCCTGGAGCCGCGGGGAGGCAGTCTCAATTCCGGCGTCCAGGCCTGCCACGGCCCGCTGGAGCGCCGCCTGGACGCCGGGAGTGGCCCACTCCCGGCCCCTGGCCACATGGCTCAGGAGGTTCCCGGAAAGGCCATGGGCCTGCATGGACTCCATCGCTTCTTCTGCTGTCCGCATCAGTGCCTCCTTCTGGTGGTGGTGAAGACAGCTTAGGTCCGGCGGAACGGCGCGGACAGGGCCTTTGGGACCGGGATGAGGCTCTGGCGCGCTCTTCGTCACCGTGCCAGCCGCTGCGTCTGCGGCAGCCGTGTCAGGAATGTGGTTATGACATTCGGGGACGGCGGTTGGCTGCCAGGGCGGCGAGATCACGGATCAGCTGCTGGACCTCGTGTTCCCTCCGGGCGGAACGCGGTGGTTGCGCTGCTGCCCGGGGCCTGGCCAAGCGGGTCCGCGGTGGAGCAGGCAGGGGCACGGTGCGGCATGGTTGCGCCGGCAGAGTTGGTCCGTTGCCCGTGCTGGGATTGCTTGTGCTCATGCGTCCCCCTTGCCCTGTCCGTGTAGGAAGATCCGGCCGCCGTCTTTGTAGAGACACTTTAGGGAGGCGACAGGATCAGGGGGAAGATGCTTTGTCCACCATCGGGACTTATTGTGTCAATCTTGAGATTCGGGGCGCGATCAGACCCCGGTGCCCCGGTTCCGCGGCAAGGCGGTGGAGGAGCTGGCGACGGCTGGGGGAGGTATCCGTGGTCTCAGACGAACACCCTCGCCGCCAGCTCCGGTAACGACTTTACGTGCGCTCTTCCCCCATGCGCCCGAGTAACTGGTACGCGTTTCGCGGAGGCCCGGTACTTGCCGGCGGCTGCAACGCCGGGGCGGCCGGTCCCTGGCTGCGGCCGTTGACGCTTTCAGGCCGGAATACCCTAAAGCGACTGCCGCCGGCCGTGTTCAGTTGGGGGCATGGGAAGAACTCAGTTGGCCCTTCGAGGCGTTAAGGCGTTTCATACAGCGGCCTGGTTCAGTATCGAGGCCTGCATGGTCTATCTGCTGTATGCGGGATTCCGCGGGAGGAGCGACAAGCGGGCAGCGGCGGCAGCAGCGGTTGTCGCCGGTGAAACACTGGTCTTCGTCGGCAATGGCTTTCATTGCCCGCTGACCCCCTTGGCGCGGCGGCTTGGGGACCCCACCGGCTCTGTCACAGACATCTACCTGCCCCGCTGGTTTGCCCATAACCTGCCCGCAATCCACGTTCCCCTGCTCGTTCTCGCCATAGTCCTGCACCGGCGGAATCTTAGGAGACGGAAGCCCAGCCCCGCACGGCAACTGCCCCGACCAGGGAATTCTTCCTGACAGCGCGCCGAAGCGACGCCGACAATGGCCTTCCCAACGCTGCCATGTGGAATAATCCGAGCTAGTGGTCCTTACCGGACCGCTCCAGATTAAGGAGGGCTCGATGCCGGCCATGTCAGGGAGTACGGCGCATGCGCCCAATGCGCACATCAACAACTCCCAGGTGCCCAAGCATGAGCAGCTCCGGCTCATCATCCTCAAGCTTGCCAAAGAGGAGTTGGAGCCGGGGGCCCGGCTTCCCAGCGAACGCACCCTCATGGATTCATATGGCGTCAGCCGCATCACCGTCCGGGCCGCAATCGGCCGCCTGGTCAACGAAGGGCACCTGGTCCGCGTTCCGGCCAAGGGCACCTTCGTTGCGGACTCACCCGTCCAGTCCACGCTGCATCTGGCATCCTTTACCCAGGAAATGGAGGCGATGGGGCACGTTCCCAGCACGGTGGTCCTGGTGGCCGAGCGTCTTGAAGCGCCGGATGACACCGCAGAGGCGCTCGGCCTCGCACCGGGCGCCGAGGCCTACCACCTGAAGCGGCTCCGCCTGGCGGACGGGCGGCCGGTAAGCGTCGACGACGCCTGGTACAACCCGCAGCATGCGCCCGGACTGCTGGGCATCGATCTCAGCGGCTCCGTCTACAAGGCCCTGGCCGGGCAGTTCGGGCACCAGATCGACCGGGCCCGCCAAAGCGTCAGGTCCGAGGGCGCCCCGGCCGACGTCGGGGCGCTCCTCGGGACGGGAACGGGGGCACCGGTGCTTGCCTTTGACCGCGTGTCCTATTCAGGCGACCTGGCCATCGAACATTCGCGTTCCTGGTACCGCTCGGACCGCTACTCCCTCACCATGGAAGTGCGCCTGTAGCAGTTCGCCTAGCCGAGCGTAAACAGCAGGTCGCCCGCGGTGACGCTGCCGGCGTCCACCAGCGTGGCGCTGTCCGGCTTGGTATCCAGGACGACGACGGGACTCACCATTGAGTAACCCGCCGCCACCGCCGCCGTGGGATCCACGTGCATGACCGGCTCTCCGGCCTTGACCTCATCCCCCTGGCTGACGAGCACCTTGAAGCCGTCACCTTTGAGCTTCACCGTGTCGATGCCCACGTGCGTCAGGACGCCCCGTCCGGATGGCTCAACCACCACAAAGGCGTGCGGCAGCATCTTGACCACCTTCCCCGCAACGGGGGATACGACGTCGAACGCCACGCCTGCGGGTGGTTCCACGGCCGCGCCGGAACCCACCATCTGCCCCGCGAACACGGGGTCGGGAACGTCGGCCAGCGGAATGACTGCACCGCCAATCGGGGCATGGACCGCCAGGGACCGCGCCATTAGAGGAGGTCCTCGATATCTTCGGCCAGCGTGTCCGCCTCGGGTCCCACAATCACCTGCACGGCGGTGCCGGCAGCCAGGACGCCATGGGCACCGGCGGCCTTGAGGGTCGCTTCGTTTACCAGCGAGGAATCCTTGACCTCGGTGCGCAGCCGCGTGATGCAGGCTTCGACTTCCACGATGTTGCCGGCCCCGCCCAGGCCTTCAATGATTTTTTCTGCTTTGGACATGGCTGCCCTTTCTGACGGTGCCCTCTCGGAGCACATCTTCGAACACCGGAGCCGGCGGCTGCGGTACGACCAATGATGGCTTCTTTTGCCACCGGCGGCCTGTCCCGGAGGAGATTTTCCTTCCTTGACACCGACGGTGGGATGAATCACACTGAACTGGTCATAACCAGACAGTACCGGCTGGAACCGTTCTTTCACAAGCCCCCACCCAACCCCACAGAGGTGCACACCATGTCATCCGAGACCACCGCCCTGGCAGCTGAAAAGAAGCCAAACCGGGCCTTCGCCACCCTCCAGCGGCTGGGCCGCTGCCTGATGCTCCCCATCGCTGTCCTTCCGGCCGCCGGCATCCTGCTGCGCATCGGCCAGGCCGACCTGCTCGGCGCCATTCCCGGCTTTGAAGGGGGCGCCGCCGTCATCTCGGCCGCCGGCAACGCCGTCTTTACCTGGCTCCCGCTCATCTTCGCCGTCGGCATCGCCGTCGGCTGGGCCAAGAAGGCTGACGGGTCCACGGCACTCGCCGCGGTTGTGGGCTACATGGTGATCGACGGCGTCTTCAAGGCCATGTCGCCGCTGGTTCTCGACGGGCAACTGGACCCTGGCGGGAAGCCGGCCATGATCAACTACGGCGTCCTCGCCGGCATCGTGGTGGGCCTGTTGTCCGCCGGGCTCTGGCAGCGGTTCTACCGCACCAAGCTGCCGGACTTCCTGGGCTTCTTCAGCGGCCGGCGCCTGGTGCCCATCCTGACCTCCGTCACCAGCCTGGTGGTCGGCGTCGTCATGGCCCTCCTGTACCCGCTCTTCAACGCAGGCCTTTCCGCCGTGGGCGAGTTTGTGGCGGGCAACGCCGTACTGGGCGGCGGAATCTACGGTTTCGCCAACCGCATGCTGATCCCTGCGGGCCTCCACCACATCCTGAATTCGGGCGTATGGTTCCTCATCGGCGACTACACGGACGCGTCCGGCCACCTGGTGCGCGGCGACCTTAACCGCTTCTTTGCGGGCGACCCCACCGCCGGCACCTTCATGACCGGCTTCTTCCCCATCATGATGTTCGGCCTTCCGGCCGCTGCCCTGGCCATCTGGCGCCATGCCAAGCCCTCCCAGAAGAAGATCGTGGGCGGCATCATGCTCTCCACCGCGCTCACGGCGTTCTTCACCGGCATCACCGAACCGCTTGAGTACTCGTTCATGTTCGTTGCATTCCCGCTCTACATCGTCCATGCAGCACTGACCGGAACCTCCATGGCCCTGGTGAATGCGCTGGGGATCCATCACGGCTTCACGTTCTCAGCCGGGCTGATCGACTTCGTCCTGAACTTCGGCAAAGCCCAGAACGCGTGGCTGTTGATCCCGATTGGCCTGGGCTATGCGGTGATCTACTACTTCCTCTTCTCGTTCGTCATCAAGCGCTGGAACCTGCGCACCCCCGGCCGCGAAGACGACGAAGTCACAGTGGAAACCGAAGCCGCAAAGTAAGCCCTTCCAACATCAGCAACCTCCAGCCGAAAGCATCGCACCGCATGGAAATCATCATCCTTCCCACCCCTGACGACGTAGCCCGCACGGCCGCGGACGCCATCGAGGAACAGGTCCGGCGCGGCCCGTCCGTCCTGGGGCTGGCCACCGGCTCCACTCCCCTGGGAACATACCAGGAACTCATCCGCCGGCACCGGAACGGCGGGCTGAGCTTCGCTGCAGCGCAGGCCTTCCTGCTGGACGAGTACGTAGGCCTGCCGCCCGGCCATCCGCAGTCCTACCATTCGGTCATCAGGGAGGAATTCACGGCAAGCGTTGATTTCGGCCCCGGCGCAGTGCACGGGCTGGACGGCCTGGCCCCGGACCCCCGGGCGGAAGCTACCGCCTACGAGGCCCGGATCGCGGCCGCGGGAGGGGTGGATATCCAGATCCTCGGCATCGGGACGGATGGCCATGTGGGCTTCAATGAGCCCATGTCCTCGCTGGCCTCCCGCACGCGGATCAAGACGCTCACCCGGCAGACGCGGCAGGACAACGCCCGCTTCTTTGACGCACCGGAGGACGTACCGGAGCACGTGCTGACCCAGGGTCTGGGGACCATTCGGGAGGCCAGGCACCTGCTGCTGCTCGCGATGGGCGGGGCCAAGGCAGATGCTGTGGCTGCCGCCGTCGAAGGTCCCGTCGCGGCGATCTGTCCGGCGTCGGCCCTCCAGCTGCACCCGCACGTATCCGTGCTGGTGGATGAGGCGGCGGCCTCCCGCCTTACCCACCGGGAGTACTACCAGGACACCTTCGGCCGGAAGCCGGCATGGCAGGGACTGTGAGCTCCGGGCGCCTGTCCGTGGCCCGGTCCGTGCCGCAGCTTGAGCTGGCGGTGGAAGATGCCGACGGCGTCCGGCTGGCAGTTTCCGTGGCCGCGGCCCGCGTCGAGCTGTGCGCAGCCCTGGCGGAGACCGGGGGCATCACGCCAAGCATTGGCACCATTGGGCAGGCGTGCGGCCTCGGCCTCCCGGTCCATGTCCTGGTGCGTCCCCGGCCCGGCAACTTTGTCTACGCCACCGACCAGCTCGAAGTGATCGAGCGGGATGCCGTGGCGGCACTGCGCGCAGGGGCTGCGGGCGTGGTGGTTGGCGTGCTTGGCGCCGACGGCGGCCCGGACGTTGCGGCGATGCAGCGCATCGTGGCCACGGCCCGGGCAGTGCGTCCGGACGCGGAAGTGACGTTCCACCGGGCGTTCGACGCGGCCCTGGCGGCCGGCGTGGAGCCGGCCGAGGCCCTCTCCCGGCTGCAGCAGGCTGGCGTGGACCGGGTTCTGACCAGCGGTGGCGGCGCGGACTGCGCCGCGGGGCTGGAGATGCTGGGCAGGATCGTGCAGGAGGGGCGACGGAGTGCCCCTTCGGTCCAGGTCATGGCCGGCGGGGGCGTCACCCTGGCACTGGTACCGTCGCTCCTGGACGCCGGAGTCCATGCCGTGCACACCTCGGCGCGGCTCGGGCAGCTGAAGGCCGGGGATTCCGGGGTCCGGCGCGCCGCTGCGGACCCTGACCTGGCCGCGCGCATGGCTGCCGCCGTGGCTGCGAAGGACATCGATGAACGAAGGACTGTATCTTGATGGGCACTGGACTGGTTCTTCGCGGCCGGATCGTCACCGCGTCGATGGACATCGGGGACGGAGTGGTGGCGGCCGACGGCGGACTGGTCACCTTCGCCGGCCCTGCCCGGGAATTCCCCGGGGAACTGCCGCCGGCGGCACCGGCCGGACAGGTCCTGGTGCCCGGCCTGGTGGATGTGCATTGCCACGGTGCCTGCGGTTCGGATTTCTCCGAAGGTGATCCAGGGGGCGCTGAACGGGCGGCACGCTACCTGCACAGCCGTGGAACCACCACGTTGGTCGCCAGCCTGGTGACGGGAAAGCCCGACGACCTGGTCAGGAACCTTCGGGTGCTGCGGGAGCTGACGGGCCTGGGGCTGATTGCCGGGTCGCACCTGGAAGGTCCCTTCCTTTCGGACCAGCAGTGCGGCGCGCACGATCCCGCCTTGCTCCTGGAACCCGACCAGGAGCTCGTGGCCCGCCTGCTGGCAGCGGCGGGACCAACCCTGGCCTCCATGACCCTGGCGGCCGAACTGCCCGGGGCCGCCGAACTCGTTGGGCAGCTTGCGGCCCGCGGCATCGTCCCCTCCCTCGGCCACACCGCTGCGGACAATACGACGGCGGCTGCGTTCCTGGAGCGGGGGGTGTTGGGCCTGGAATCGGCAGGAAAACCCGGCGGTAAGCGCAGGCCGAGTGTCACCCACCTTTTCAATGCCATGCCCCCGCTGCACCACCGCTCTCCCGGACCGGTCTCGGCGAGCCTCAGCGCGGCCCGGGCAGGAACGGCGGTGGTGGAACTGATAGCCGATGGCGTGCATCTGGCGGCGGAAACCGTGAAGTTGGTGTTCGACCTCGTGGGGCCGCAGAACATCGCCCTGGTGACCGATTCGATGGCGGCGACCGGACTGGAGGACGGACAGTACCGGCTGGGATCCCTCGCCGTCACGGTCAGCGGCGGCGTGGCCCGGGTTGACTCCAGCGGCGCCATTGCCGGGGGAACCAGCACGCTGCTGGATGTCGTGCGCTGCTGCGTGGCTGCGGGGGTTCCACTCCGGGATGCGGTCACTTCCGCTTCGGCTGTCCCGGCATCCTTGCTGGGCCTCTCCGCGCGGACGGGTGACCTGCGCCCTGGAATGCAGGCCGATGTCGTCGTCCTTGACGGGGACCTGAACCTGGCAGCAGTGCTGCGCAGGGGTGAACGGGTCAGCGCGCCGGGTGCAGAAAGCGCCAGCCAATTGGAGCACGAACCCTTTTGAGCGCCGGCCCGCGAGGCTGCCCGGAAGACTCCGCCAGGGAGGTCGAAGATGCGACAAGCCAATTGCATTCAGGGGCTTCGCACTGCACGGTCGAGGACCCGGAAGGACGTTGCTGGGAATTCTCCCGACGGACCGGCTTGTTTCGCCCCAGGAGTGGGGCGCCAAGCTGGCCCCGTGACCAGGTTCCGGCCTCCGGGCACCCCGGGCGCCCCTGAAGCGTAGATTTGTGGGCATGAGGACCTTTCAACTTCGCCGGGAACTTATCGCCGATCGGCTTCTGGATGTCGCCGAATTCACCCACGCGCACTGGTTTTTCGGAAACCTCTATGAGGCATTGGTCAAAGTCCCTGACCGAGTGGCGGCAACGGAGGCCAGCCGTGAACTCTCCCGGGCCCCCTTTGGAACGGGCAGCCCCGGCCGCTACTACGCACCTGTCGCGCCGGTCAATGCACCGGCAGCTATCGGTGCGCTGGTAGCCGGCTGGAACAATCCGCGCAGCAGGGCCGCGCTGTTGGTGGGCGCAGCCAGTTCAGCCGTAGGCGCCGCTGCTACGGTCTACATCCTTCGATACCTGAACACGAGGCTGTTCTTCAGCCCGCAGCCGCTCAGCCAGGACCAACGCCGCCCTCTCCTGGCGCGCTGGTATCGCTTCCATGCAGTCAGGCTGGCCGCCAGCGCCGCGGCCCTCGCAGCGATCCACCACGCCCGCACCATAAGGCTCACCAACCGCTGAAGGTATGCCCCCGAACGTCGCTGACAGGCGCGTCATTTTGCTTGTCTCTGTCCGTACAGCGGAAGCGGGCAGCTGGTCTCCGACCCGGCTTGGCCCCGGCCGGGCGTAAGTCTGATCTTGGTGTCAGCTTCTCCGACTGACCTCCATCAGGCAGGGCGGCTAGACTCAGGCAGGTCGGCGCTGTGCTGCCGCCGTTATCGACAAGGCCGGGGGCCGGTATGACAGCTGTAGTCAATGTTTCTGATGCGCGTGGTGCCGGTTGTTGGAATGATGTGGCAGTCCCGCTGCACACATTGTCCGCATGAAATTGGGAGGGCGCGTGGGCCGACCTGGGAATTGTCTAAAGGTGCTTGTCGTCGACGATGATCCCGGATCCTTACTGGTCGCCCAGGCTGCCGTGGAACAATCCGGGCACGAATGCCTCACCGCTGCCAACGGCGATATCGGGTGGGACCTTTACCAGAGGGGACGCCCGCACGTGGTAGTTACGGACCTGCAGATGCCAGGCATGGATGGGCTTAGTCTCTGCCGCGCCATCCGCGCGGCAGAAGGCGACGCTTATACGTATGTGGTGCTCGTGACCTCCCACGGTTCCCGGGAAGATGTCCTCGCCGGCATGGAGGCTGGAGCCGATGATTATGTCACCAAACCCCTGGATCCTTTCCTCCTGCATACCCGCCTCCTCGCCGCGCAACGAGTGACAGCCTTGCACGCCGACCTCGCTGACGCCTTGGGTGCCGCAACAGCCAGTAATGAGAGGCTGGCTGCCTTCACTGGAAGGGTGAGCCACGACCTCCGCACCCCCTTAACTACAATCCTTGGATACATGGAATTGGCATCCATGGATCCGGCGCCTCATCCAACAGAGAGCTCGGGGTATCTGGAAATAGTGGGATCGAGCGCCCGCAGAATGCTGTCCATGGTTGAGGAACTTCTCGCATTCGCCTCCATCGGTGGTTCTTTGGAGAAGAAGCCGCTATCGCTGACTAAGTTGGTGGAAGACGTCACCGTTGACATAAGCCCCACGTTAGGTGAAGCGGGCGCGGTCCTTGAGTGTGAGGACTTTGTCTTCGATGCTGACGAGGCACAGATGCGCACAGCGCTGCAAAACCTGATTCAAAACGCTGTCGCCTATGCCCGTTCCGGAGTTCCTCCGATGATTCGTGTCCAGGGACAGCGAAACAATGCCGGTGTTGTGGTGCAGGTGGTGGATAACGGTAAGGGGATCACCGCAGGGGACCGCAGCCGTGTGGTGGAGCCGCTCGTGCGTCTGCACCGGGAGGGGGATCCGCCCGGCTCCGGGTTGGGGTTGGCAACGTGTGCCCGCATCGCAGCAGCCCACGGGGGGCATCTGGAGATTTCAGGTGATCAGGGGGAAGGAACGACCGTGAGCCTTTTTCTCGGTGAGCCGGAGACATAGGAGTCTGCATCCGCTGCCAATGGGATAAGCGCTGTTGGCTATGCCTGAACGACAAAGCTCCAAGCACATGACGCGCCCGGTCTGGTCCAGAGCTATATTTTGAGTGTGCGTCTGCGCCCACCTTTCGGGCGGCCCGGGTCTCAGTTCCTGCGGGTGAGAGGCGCTTTATTGGGAGGGCTGCACGTGTCTCAGAACTATCTCCTCGGACCGCGACGGCGAATCGGCGGACGCGGGGCCTCTCTCACTTGGCTCGTTGTATTAGCTGCCGTGCTGCTTGGGGTGCTGGCGCTGTATTTCTCTTGGAACAACGGAACGGCGCAGGCGAGGGTGACGGGTGACTTCCTCATCCTTGCTGCCGCCCTGACGGCCGGTATCAGCTGTAGCCGCGCCGCCCGGCGCGGTGAGAATGCGCAGGCGTGGTCTCTCCTGTCGGTGGCCGCCTTTACGTGGGCTGCTGGCCAGGGGATCTGGACATTCTTCGGTCTCACCAACAACAACCAATACCCGTTTCCCTCCATCGCCGACGCCCTGTTCCTCGCGTACTCCGTACCTGCCGCCGCCGCGCTGTTCAGCTTCAAGCGGCCCGACAGGACCACCAAGGTGGGCTGGTTCAGGGCAGCTCTTGACGCTTCGGTGATCGCGGGCTCGGTCCTGGCGATCAGCTGGTACACGGCACTCGGGCCGGCATTAAGCTCTGACGGCGACTTCCTGACCGTGCTCGTCAGCGCGGCCTATCCCGTTGTAGACGTTGTCATGACATCACTGGTGCTGGTCCTCGCCATGCGCCGGCAGCCGGGAGAACGCCTCCCCTGGCTATGTTTCGGCAGCGGACTGCTCGCCCTGACCATCACGGACAGCACTTACATCAGACTCACCTTCGATGGCGTCACGGGCGTCACAGGCTCGCCACTGGCACTGGGGTGGATCGGCGCCTTCCTCCTGATTGCGCTTGCACCAATGGTCCCTTACGCACAAAAGCCGCAGCCCGAGCGAAAGGCATTCGCGCTGGCCCTGGAACTGCTCCCCTACGCCCCCATCCTGGTGGCCCTGGTTGTCGTTGCCGGGCCGCATGTCCAGGAACTAGGTACCTTCCTGCTGGTGGTGGCCAGGACGACGGTGGTCCTCATCCTGATCCGCCAGGTGTTGATCGTCGTTCAGAACATCACTCTGACCACCGGCCTGGAACAGGAAGTAGCCGCCCGGACCGCGGATCTGGAGGGTTTGGGCGCGATTGTGAATTCCTCCACGGATGCCATCATGAGCACCACCTCCGAGGGCATCATCACGAGCTGGAATCCGGGAGCAGAGCGGCAGTACGGCTACCCTGCCGCGGAGGCCATCGGCCGCGACATACGAATCCTTCTACCCCAGGGGGGTTCCGACGGGACCGAGGAGACGCTCCAGCGGCTCCGGGAAAGCCTTGACGCGATGAACTTTGAAACCGAACACGTACGGAAGGACGGGACGGTCATTCCGGTGTCAGTGACGGTCTCGCCGATCCAAAAAGACGGGAACCTGCGTGGGATCGCCGTCATCGCACGCGACATCACTCTCCCCCGGGCGGCCGAAAACGAGTTGAAGGCAGCGAGGACAGCCGCGCTGGAAGCAAGCAGGCTCAAGTCCGAATTCCTGGCGACCATGAGCCATGAAATCCGTACGCCGATGAATGGCGTTGTCGGACTGACTGCACTTCTGCTCGACACCCCCCTGGATGAAACACAGAAGCAATACGCCGAAGGGGTTAAAGGGGCCGGCGAGGCACTGCTGGCCTTGATCAATGACATCCTGGATTTTTCCAAACTCGAGGCAGGCAAAGTTGAACTGGACCTGCGTCCCTTCGATCCCCGGCTCCTGGTGGAGGAAGTCGCGGGCCTGCTGGCAGAACCGGCACAAGCCAAGCGGTTGGAGCTGATTGCCTACTGCGAGCCTGACCTTCCCAGCCGACTGGTCGGAGATTCAGGCCGGATCCGGCAGATCCTGTTGAATCTGGCGTCCAATGCTGTGAAGTTCACGGCCGCAGGAGAAGTGGCCATCCGGATAAAGACCGAAACGCGGGATGCCACGCCCGAATCAACTGCCATGGTCTGCTTCGAAGTCCGGGACACAGGAATCGGCATCGAACCGACACAGCACGCACGCTTGTTCGAATCATTTTCCCAGGCCGACGCTTCGACCACCCGCCGTTATGGGGGCACCGGCCTGGGACTGGCAATTTGCAACCGCTTGACCGCTGCGATGACCGGTGAGATCGGAATGAGAAGCGTGCCCGGTGAGGGCAGCACCTTCTGGTTCCGTATTCCGTTGCCCGTGGCACCGCCGTCCACCGATCCCCTGCCGACCGCCGATTTCCTCACCGGCATGCGTGCACTGGTGGTGGACGACAACGCCACCAACCGGCTGGTACTGGAGTCGCAGCTGCGTAGCTGGCGGCTGAAACCTGACGCCGTACCGGACGCCAGGACGGCCCTGGCCCGCACCCGCGAAGCGGCACAGCGGGGAGAACCCTACGACCTTGCGGTCCTGGATCTGTGCATGCCTGGAACCAACGGTCTGGAATTGGCCCGGGCCATCAAAGCTGATCCGGTCCTGGCCAGCATTGAACTGATCATGCTGACCTCGACCATGCAGGTCAAGGGTTCAGAAATTCTCGACGCAGGGGTGCGGGAATGGCTGATGAAACCAGTCCGCAGCTCCGAGTTCTACAACCGCCTGATCCGCTTGATGTCCACCAGTGCCCGACGCCCCCCAGCGGAGAGGCTCACGGCCATGACCAACGCGGCATTGCGTGAGCGGGCCGCCTCCGGCTCCTCCAACCGGGGGCTCGCCCGCGGCCGCCTCCTCGTCGTCGAAGACAATGAAGTCAACCAGCTTGTGGCCCGATCAACTGTTGCGAAGCTGGGCTTCGCGGTGGACGTGGTCGCCGACGGCGCCGAAGCAGTGGCCTCCGTCGGAAAGATGCAGTATGACGCCGTCCTGATGGACTGCCATATGCCGGTGATGGACGGGTTCGAGGCTACCGGGATTATCCGGCGCCGGGAGGACGGGAACAAGCGGCTACCGATCATCGCCATGACTGCCGGCGCCCTTGACGGGGACCGGGAACGCTGCCTCGCGGCCGGCATGGACGATTACCTCGCCAAACCGGTCGACCCCGCTGAACTCGAAGCAGTCCTGGCCAGGTGGGTTCCCGATCAGGCCACGCGCTTCCTGCCGGGGCAGCCGCTGGCCGTCACCGGTGGTCAGCCGTCGACGACGAGCGGGCATCCCAGGCAGGTGCTCGACGGAAACCGGTTGGCCATTCTTCGGGACCTCGGACCTGCGGACGGAATGGGCCTATTGCCCGCGGCGGCAGAAGCTTTCCGGAAGGATGTACTTGAGCGGATTGCCTCTCTGCATCAAGCGGTCAACGACGATGACGGTCCGGCCCTGGCCCGCACGGCCCACGCACTGAGGGGCGCCGCCGCCAATATCGGCGCCACCACCGCTGCAGCCCTGTGCGGCGAGATTGAAGCTCTTGGCTCGACCGGAGAACCCGGCGGAGCCCTGCAACTTCTGAGCCGCCTCGAAGCGGAACTTGCGGACGTGAATATCGAACTTCTTCAGGTCCTGGACGGTGCACCGTGATCGTCCTGGTGGCAGATGACGATCCGGGCTCGCTCCTGGTAGCCAAGGCAACCGTCGACCGTTCCGGCTATGACTGCCTTACAGCGAAAGACGGCGACGAAGCGTGGGCCATCTTTCTGGAGCACCGGCCGGATGTGGTAGTCACGGACTGGATGATGCCAGGGCTGGACGGGCTTGCCCTGTGTCGCGCCATTCGGGCGCAGGCTGCGGACCTGTACACCTACATAGTGCTGCTGACCTCGCAAGGCTCCCGGGACGACGTCCTTGCCGGGCTTGAGGCCGGCGCGGACGACTACGTCACCAAGCCGCTGGACCCATTTGTCCTGCACACCCGATTACTGGTGGCAAAGCGGGTCACCACACTGCACGCCGACCTGGCCCACTACCGGAAGATGCTCTTACAGCAAGCGCGAACCGATCCCCTGACCGGCCTGAGCAACAGGCTCAAGCTCACCGAAGACCTTACACAACTGCACGCCCGCAGCCAACGGTACGAGGAGGGATACTGCCTTGCCATGTGCGACGTCGACAACTTCAAAAGCTACAACGACATCTACGGACACCCGGCAGGCGACCAAGCTCTACAGGCAGTGGCGGCCGCCCTCGCGACCGTGGCACGCAGCAGCGACGGGGTCTACCGGTACGGCGGCGAGGAATTCCTCCTCGTCCTGCCAAGACAGTCAAAACAGGGAGCCAAAGACATGCTGAAACGGGCGCTTCACGCCGTCCAAGCCTTAAAGATCCCCCATACCGGGGACCCCACCGGCCACCTGACACTCAGCGCAGGTATTTCAGCCTTCACTCCCGGGCATCACGTTGACGCCGCGATCGTCCTGGGTGAAGCCGACACGGCCCTCTACACCGCCAAGGCATCCGGCCGAAACCGGGTGGGCCTGGCACCGTGAATTGCCTTTGCGTCACGAGGCAAGCTCGGGCCGCCATCACCTGATTTCCTGACTACCAGGGCTGACAGCTGCCGCATGGACCACCGCCGAAATGCACTCACGCT
This sequence comes from Pseudarthrobacter phenanthrenivorans, assembly GCF_000813845.1. Taxonomy (GTDB): domain Bacteria; phylum Actinomycetota; class Actinomycetes; order Actinomycetales; family Micrococcaceae; genus Arthrobacter; species Arthrobacter phenanthrenivorans_B. The sequence continues at coordinate 174,609 of NZ_JWTB01000005.1, read as the reverse complement.
TCAAGGCATGATCGCAGTTGCCGATCGACGGCCGGAAGATGCAGCAGACCTCCTCACCCAGGAGCTCAGCATCGCCCGCGAGCATGCGTACCGCGGGTTTGGTGACGAAACGTACCGCGCAGGTTCCCTCCGTCATCTCGCAGCGAGCCCAACTACGCGACGCGCGCTGGAGATCGCCGGCCACCCTTCGACGCAATCCCCGCCGAAAGATTCCTCGATCCACTGCGCGTCACGCAGGCTTTTACCGACGGGCGGAGGGAGGAGTCATCCGCCGGACGTCAGCGCACCACTTTGCGGTGTCCGGCGTCCAGCCGCTGGGTCCATCCCCGCGAATCGAGGTGCTCCAGGAGTGGTACGGCGATCCGGCGCGTTGTTCCGAGGGCCTGGCGCGCCTCGCTGGTGGTGAAGGGCTGTTCCAGGCCGGCGAGGGTGCGCATGGCAAGGGCTGGCGCCGTAGGCAGCAGCACCACGCCGTCACGCAGGCGCAGCAGGCGGCCGGTGCGCTCGGCGGCGGCCAGCTCCCGGGCGCCCAGGCCCAGGGCGGCGAGCTCCTCGGATTCCGGGGCCTGGAACGCATGTGCCGTGAGCCTGCGCTCCAGCTCGGCAATTGCCGGTTCGACGGGGCCAAGGCCCCGGCTGCCGGGCAGCCGGATGTGGCCGGCCTCCTGTTTGAGGCCTGCCGCGCTGATGATGTGGGCAAGCAGCCTCTCGTCGGGCAGGCGAAGCAGGTCGCGGGCTGCCCCCATGGACAGGCCGGGCGCCAACGGGTCGCGGTCCTGCAGCTCCTGGACTGAGTTGCGGAGCTGCTGCTGCCAAGCCTCAAGGACCGGAGCGTGCACCCACCAGTCATCGATGACCTCCACGCCAGGCGGCACGTGGGGCTGGTGGCCGGACAGCAGGCCCAGCCGCCGCAAATGCTCCAGCTGCACTGCTTTGCGGGCTGCCACCTCCCCCAGCACGTCCCCGGCCGGGTCCATGCCGGCAAGCCGTTCTGCCCAGTGGGCGCCGTCGCCGCGCCGCCGCAAGGCGGGTGGGTCGGCGTCGAGGATGCGGGCCCCGCCCAGCACGGAGCGGCTGCCGGGGTTACGCAGCACCAGCCGGTCCCCCGGGACGAGGGGCAGGTGCCTGTCGAGGACCAGCCGGGCGTGGTCGGCGCCGAAAGGTCGCAGCCGGCCAGGCACGGACGCGGTGCCGGCATGGACCATGAGCTGTTCCGGCACCTCCGTGTAGGCGACGCCGGTGGTCCGCTGGATGCCCAGGACGGCGGTGGTAGGCCAGGCATCGGGGGTCAGCAGGGTGTCCCCGCGCCGGATGTCCGTGGCGGCAACGTCACGCAGGTTCAAGGCCACCCGGCTGACGGGGGACACCGAGGTGTACGAGGTGTCGCGGCTTTGCAGTCCACGGACGACGACGGACCGGGAAGCCGAGTGGCCCAGCAGGGTAAGCCGGTCCCCCTGGACGACCGTTCCTGCTGCCAGCGTTCCAGTCACCACCGTTCCGGAACCGGTGATCGTGAACGAGCGGTCCACCCACAGCCGGACCCGCCCATCGGTGGGTGGATGCGGCACACCGGCCAGGACGCCGTCGAGCGCTGCACGCAGGTCAGCCAGGCCCGTGCCGTCGATGGCGGACACGGCAACTGCCGGCGCGTCGCGCAGTCCGGTCCCGGCCAGCTCCACCCGGGTCCGGGCCAGCACGTCCGCCACCCGTTGGCCGGACGCCCGGTCCGCGCGGCTGAGGACCACCACGCCGTGATCGATGCCCAGCGCCGCCACGGCGTCCCGGTGGTCGCTCGACTGGGCCTGCCAGCCTTCGTCAGCGGCGACGACGAAACAGACCACCGGAGCCGGCCCGATGCCGGCAAGCATATTGCCCAGGAAACGCTCGTGGCCGGGGACGTCCACGAACGCAACGTCCTGTCCGGACGGCAACGTGGTCCAGGCGTAACCGAGGTCGATGGTGAGCCCGCGGCGCCGTTCTTCCTCCCACCGGTCCGGCTCCATGCCGGTAAGGGCGCGGACCAGGGTGCTCTTGCCGGAATCCACATGTCCGGCCGTGGCGACGACGTGCACGCCTCAGCCCGCCCTGCCTGCATCCGCAGACTTGAGGGTTGCCAGCGCCTGCCGGACGGCCTCGAGAATCCGGTCATCCTGGTCTGCCGGCACGCAGCGCAGATCGAGCAGGCAGGAACCGTCGTGGACGCGCGGCAGCACGGCGGGATCGCCGGTACGCAGGGGCCGGGCCAGTCCTTCGGGGAGCCTGAGCGCCCACCCGGGCAGGGGAAAGCCGGGAGCGCCTCCGCCGCCCACCCTGCCGTCATGCGGTACGACGGGTACGCCCAGTTCCCGGGCCAGCCGGTCCGTGCGGCGCCGCAAGTCCCCGGCGTCGGCGTGCAGCGCCTGCACGACCGGCGGCGTTCCGCCCGCGACGGTCGCCTCCAGGGCGGCGAGGGCAAGTTTGTCGGCCCGCACGGCCCGCGCAAGCGGGTGGCGGGCCAGCCGGGTGATGACCTCCCTGCCGCCCAGCAACAGGCCGGCCTGGGGCCCGCCCAGCAGTTTGTCGCCGCTGGCAATGACGACGTCGGCCCCGGCCGCCAGGGCGGTGGCAACGTCAGGTTCGTCAGGGAGGTGTGGGTCGGGGGCCAGCAGTCCGCTGCCAAGGTCGGCCACGAGCGACACCCCGTGTGCATGGGCCAGGGGGGCCAGTTCCTGCAGCGGAACAGCGGACGTGAAACCGTCCACCCGGAAGTTGCTCGGATGGACTTTCAGGATGCAGCCGGTATCGGGTCCGAGGGCTCCGGCGTAGTCGTGCAGGTGGGTCCGGTTGGTGGTCCCCACCTCGTGGAGCCTCGCACCCGTCGATTCCATGAGGTCGGTGAGCCTGAAGCCGGCACCGATCTCCACGAGTTCGCCGCGGCTGACCACCACCTCCCGGCCAATGGCCAGAGCCGTTGTGGCCAGGAGCAGGGCCGCCGCTCCGTTGTTGACCACCAGGGCGTCCTCAGCCGCGGGGCAGGCGGCGAGCAGTGCCGCCCGGGCACCGGCGCCCCGCCGGGAGCGGTTTCCGTCAGCCAGGTCGAGTTCCACGTCGACGTAGCCGCTGGCGGCGACAACAGCGTCAACCGCGGCAGCGGAAAGGGGCGCCCGCCCGAGGTTCGTGTGGACGATCACGCCGGTGGCGTTCAACACCGGGCGCAGGGTGGTTGCCCTCCGCCCGGCGATGGCCGCCAGCAGGACCGGCTCCACCTCTCCGGGAGGCAGGTCGCCGCGCCGGGCCTGCTCCTGGATGTCCCGGACCAGCCCCAGGACCACACGCTCATTCAGCCGTGTCCGGGCTTCGCGGACGGGCGGCAATGCCAGGAGGTCGTTCGTGCGGGGAATCAGGCGCCGGGGATCGACGTGGTCCACAGGCCTCCTCAGATCGCGGCATCCACTGCCGAAAGTTGGCGGTGGCGGACGGGAATCGAACCCGCCAGGCCGAGATGCTCAGCCGCACCGGTTTTGAAGACCGGGGGGCCCACCAGGACCCGGACGCCACCGCGGATCAATATAGCAGGTCGCGTGCCGGGGGTACGCTAGGCGGGTGAATGAGGCACAGACGTCAGTCCAGCAACTTGACCGTGGCGCCGTCGGCGCGGTCCGGCTCACCGACTATGCCCATGGAGGAGGCTGCGCCTGCAAGATTCCGCCTGGCGAACTCGAGGATGCCGTCCGGGGCCTCATCGGCCAGCCGGGCGCAGAGGTGCTGGTTGGGCTGGACAGCGGCGACGACGCGGCAGCCGTCCTGGTGCGGGAGGACCTGGCGGTTCTGACGACCGCCGATTTCTTCACTCCGGTCGTCAACGATGCCTTTGACTGGGGCCGGATCGCTGCCGCCAATGCGCTCTCGGATATTTACGCCATGGGCGGCAGGCCGGTCACGGCCATCAACCTGGTTGGCTGGCCCCGCGGCGTCCTGCCGATGGAGCTGATGACGGAGGTCCTGCGCGGCGGGCTGAGCGTGGCGTCGGAGGCCGGTTGCCCCGTGCTCGGCGGCCACTCCATCGACGATCCGGAGCCGAAGTACGGCATGGCGGTCACGGGGGTCGCGCACCCGGAACGGTTGCTGCGCAACGATGCCGCCCGGCCGGGGTTGCCCATCACGCTCACCAAGCCGATCGGCGTCGGGCTTCTGAACAACCGGCACAAGACAACCGGCGAGGTTTTCGCCGAGGCGATCGAGACCATGGCGGGCCTGAACCGCGATGCCTCCGACGCAGCAGTGGCCGCCGGGGTCCGGGCAGCTACTGACGTCACCGGTTTCGGCCTGCTGGGGCATCTCTACAAAATGGTCCGCGCCTCGGACGTCGGCGCAGTGATCGACCTGAACGCTGTACCGGTGATTGACGGAGCTGCCGAGGCGCTCCGCGACGGCTTTGTCTCCGGCGGCACGCGGCGGAACCTCGACTGGGTGCGCCCACACCTTGATACCTCGTCCGGCGTCACCGAAGACGACCTGTTGCTGCTGGCGGACGCCCAGACTTCCGGCGGCCTGCTGGTGGTCGGCGAGCTGCCCGGGTACCCCGTCATTGGCCACACCATTGCCGGCTCCGGCATCGCGGTCCGCTGACGCCTGACTGGCCGGTCAGCTGCCGGTGGTGATGGCGTCGCCGGTTACGCCGGCAGCGCGGCGGGCGGCCAGCCGGTTCTTCTGCGGTTCGATCGTGTACCGGGGATCCCTGGCAGACTCCAGTCCCGCCTCGAACACACCGAACCGGGTCAGTGCCGAAGCAGCCAGCAAAGCCACCCCCGAAGCCGCAGCCACGACGCGGTTGCGGCCGCCCAGGAGCGTGCCCAGACCGCCGGCCACCGCCAGCCGTTCGCTCCATTTCAGCATGGTGCCGGCCTTGCCCTGGTGCAGGGGTTCGGCTGCCACCGGGTCCATCCGGCGCTCCATGGTTTTCATGGCAAGCACGTCGCCCACGACGCCGAGCACGGCAAGGTTGCGTGCCGGACCGGTTTCGCGCACCGGCGTGGTGACCATGGCGAGCCCGGCGGAGGCGAGGCATGCCGAACTCACGAAGACGAAAGGCAGTTCCTCGTGTGCGGCGTTCCAGGTGGGCGTGGCAGTGTCGCCCAGCAACACCGCGGTGTATGCCGCCAGGGGTCCGGCAAAGAGCGCAGCCTCGACGCCGGCCGGTCCTTCGACGGCCTGCAGCACCTTGCGCAGGGGGCCAAGGGGCAGCCGGTTTCCGCTCATCCGGTCGATTTCCGCCACTGCCGCGACGCCGGCACCTGCGCTGAAGGCGCTGAGGATCCAGGAGCCCACGCTCATCGGCGAGGTCACCTTGAAGGTCCGCAGCATGTGCAGGAAACGCTCCGGCCTCCCCAGGTCCTTCACCAGGGCAACGGCGCCGGCGCTCACGGCAGTCAAGGCACCCAGTCGGGCATTCCGCCGCAGTAGCGGACGGCCGGTCAGCTGCCCGCCGAGGCCCAGCAATGCCGAGCCCGCTGCCACGCCGCCCAAGAACAGGTAGATGGCAACGTCATCGCCCCAGGGCGCGGGCTTTACGACGGAGCGGCCATAGTAGGAGGTGAAGTCCGGCTCCGGGACCATCGGCATTTCCCGGGAACCATCGCCGTTGTCCTTGCGCCGCCGCACGCCACGGTTGCCGTCCGGCCTGCGGCGCCGGGCAGGCTCCGCCGGCCGGAAGCTGTCGAATTCGGAAAGGGTCACGCCCGTCCTCCCAGGAAAGCCAGTGCTGCGGCCGCGGCCATCCCCGCCACTGCCATGCCTGCCCGCCGGTACATCCGCGGCAGGTCGGCGGTGGGGACGCGAGGGTCCGGCGGGAGCCCGTACACCTCGGGCTCATCCAGCAGCAGGAAGACGGACCCGGTGCCGCCGACGCCGTCGTTCTCATTGGCCCCGTAAAGCCTTGCTTCGGTCATACCCTGCGCATGCAGGGTGGCGACGCGCTCCCGTGCCGTTTCCACCATGTCGTCGTGGTCGCCGAACTTGATGGACGTCGTCGGGCAGGCCTTGGCGCAGGCGGGTGTCTCGTCGGCCACCAGCCGGTCGTAGCACAGCGTGCACTTCTGGGCGATGCCTTCATTGGGGACGGCCGGGTGCTTGGCGTGCTGTTCCTCCCTGCTGGTGGCGACCTTGACCGTGCCGTTGCTGCGGCGCTCGATCACCCCGAAGGGGCAACCGGCCACGCAGGTTCCACAGCCGTTGCAGACATCGTCCTGAACCACGACGGTGCCGAATTCGGTGCGGAAAAGGGCCCCCGTCGGGCAGACGTCCAGGCAGCCTGCGTGCGTGCAGTGCTTGCAGACATCCGAGGACATCAGCCACCGGAAGTCAGCCGTGTCCGGAGGCGTGGTGTCCGCTCCTGCCAGGTCCGTCGCGCCGGAGCCGGCAGGGGCGGGAGGGCCAATACGGGGCATGCCCAGGCTGACCAGGGCCCGGCCCGATTCCCGGGCTTCGGCAATGCGTTCCTGGCCTTGCTCGATGAACGCCACATGCCGCCAGGTGCTGGCACCCAGCGATCCGGTGTTGTCGTAGGACGATCCCAGCAACTCAAGGTTTCCGTCCTGCGGGTTGTGGTTCCATTCCTTGCAGGCGACTTCACAGGCCTTGCAGCCGATGCAGATCGACGTGTCGGTAAAGAACCCCTTGCGCGGATGGTTGTGCTCCCAATGGGCATCGGCGGTGGGGTCTGTCGGTCCGGACAACTGGCCCATTTAGTCCTCCCTTGTACGATCGGCATCCGGAGCGGGCATAATGCCTTCCGCCGCCGGATCGGTGACGGCACTGTTACCGGTCGCGGTGGTCAGTCCTGCCCTCGCCTGGTATTCGGCGACCAAAGCCAGCAGTTCTTGCCCGCGGGGCCGGCGGCCCGGACGGATGTCGCATGACGCCACCTTGGATTCCTGGATCTGGACGTTGGGGTCCAGGGTCACGCCCAGCAGGTCGTTGGCGGCGTCCCCACTGACCACGGCATTGCTGCCGACTCCCCAGTGGTAGGGCAGCCCGATTTGGTGAACGGTGTGGCCGCCAACGGCCAGGGGCCTCATCCGGTCCGTGACCAGCACCTTCGCCTCGATCGCGGAGCGGGGCGAGATGATGGTGGCCCACCCATAGGGTTCCAGGCCCTTCTCGGCGGCCAGTTCAGGCGAGACCTCGCAGAACATCTCCGGCTGGAGTTCCGAAAGGTAAGGAAGCCAGCGGCTCATCCCGCCCGCCGTATGGTGCTCGGTGAGCCGATATGTGGTGAAGACGTATGGGTATACGTCCGCCCCGCTGGTTCCGGCACTTGGCGCGCTGAAGTTGTCCGAGCGCGGGAAGACCAGCCGCGCCGGACTCTGCTGCTGCGGGTACAGCGCGTTCGCCACCGGTGATTCCTGCGCTTCATAGTGGGTGGGAAGGGGGCCGTCCATCAGGCCCTTCGGCGCGAACAACCAGCCCTTTCCGTCGGCCTGCATGATGAAGGGATCGTCGCCGCTGAGCGCGGCTGGACCACCGACGGAGGGGTCCGGCTTGCTGCCAGGTGCCCGGTCCACGGGGAAGTCGGGCACGTCGTCACCGACCCACTTACCCTGCTCCTGGTCCCACCAGATGTACTTCTTGCGCTCGCTCCACGGCTTGCCGGCCGGATCGGCGGACGCACGGTTGTAGAGGATCCTGCGGTTGGCCGGCCATGCCCAGCCCCATTCCGGGGCGGCAGGACCCTGTTCGCGGCCCGGCTTACGGCTGGCGGCGTGGTTGAACCCGTCGGCGTACACGCCGGTGTAGATCCAGCAGCCGGCCGCCGTGGATCCATCGGCGCGGAGCTCGGTGTAGGCCGAGAGTGGCTTGCCGGCGTCAGGGCCGTCAAGGTGGCGTCCGTTGATTTCCGCAAGTACCGCTTCGGCGTCAGGATCGCCGTGCTCATCCGTGGGGTAGTCCCAGGTGAGGTCGAGCAACGGACGGTCCCGCTCGTCTTCGGACCCGGCCAGCTTCTCGCGGATCCGCTTGCCCAGCTCGAAGAAGAACTGCAGCTCGCTTTGGCACTCCCCCGGCGGCGCCACCGCCTGGTGCCGCCACTGCAGCAGCCGCTGGGTCTGCGTGAAGGAGCCGGCCTTCTCGACGTGCGTCGCCGCGGGCAGGAAGAACACCTCGGTTTCAATGTCCTCCGTGCGCAGTTCACCGGACTCGATTTCAGGCCCGTCCTTCCACCAGGTGGCGGACTCGATAAGGTTCAGGTCGCGGACCACGAGCCACTTCAAATGGGACATGGCAAGGCGCTGCATCCGCCCGTGGGCGGAACCCACCGCAGGGTTCTGTCCAAGGATGAAGTAGCCTTCCACTTCATCCTCGAGCATGCCCATCACTGTCTCGTAGGTTCCGTGGGCTCCGGTCAGTCGCGGAAGGTAGTCGTAAGCCCAGTCGTTGTCCGCCGTTGCGGCGTCACCCCACCAGGCCTTAAGGAGGCTGATGGTGTAGGCGTCTGCGTCGGCCCAAAAACCCTTCTGCTGTTTCGAGCCAATGACTGACAGGTACTCCTCGAGGCTGTCATGGCGTCCGGCGCTGGGCATCGGCAGGTACCCGGGCAGGAGGTTGAACAGGGTGGGGATGTCGGTGGAGCCCTGGATGCTGGCGTGGCCGCGCAGGGCCATGATTCCGCCGCCCGGGCGCCCGACGTTTCCGAGGAGCAGCTGCAGGATGGCGGCCGCCCGGATGAACTGCGCTCCGAGGGAGTGCTGGGTCCAACCGACCGCATAGGCGAAACAGGTGGTCCGGTCGCGGCCGGAGTTCTCCGTGATGGTTTGGGCCAGGTACTCGAAGTCGGACACACTGATCCCGCACATGTCCTGCACCATGTCCGCGGTGTACCGGGCGTAGTGCCGCTTCACGATCTGGAAGACAGTCCGAGGGTCCTGGAGGGTGTCGTCGCGCTGCACTTCGGCGTGCTCCAGGGGCGGGCCGCCGCTTCCGTAGGCGTGGCCGGCCGCCCGGGCGGTGGCATCGGCGCCGTGTTCCGAACCGGGGCCCGGCTCGTCGATGGCACCGTCCTCCTTTTCCGCGTACGCCCACGATGACGTGTCGTAGGCGCGCTTCTCCGGGTCAAAGCCGGAGAACAGCCCGCCGAGATCCTCGGCGTCGCGGTAATCCTCGTGGACCAGCGTGGCCGCATTGGTGTACGCCGTGACGTACTCCTTGAACCACAGGTCGTTGGTGAGGACGTAGTTGATGAGAGCACCGAGGAGCACCACATCCGAGCCGGCCCGAATCGGTATGTGCTTGTCCGAGACGGCCGAGGTCCGCGTGAACCTGGGATCCACGTGGATGACCTTGGCGCCGCGTGCTTTAGCTTCCGCCACCCACTGGTATCCAACAGGATGGCACTCGGCCATGTTGGACCCCTGGATGATGATGCAGTCGGCGTTGGCCATGTCCTGCAGTGATTGCGTCGCACCACCGCGTCCAAACGAGGCTCCCAAACTGGGAACCGTGGCGGAGTGTCATATGCGGGCCTGGTTCTCGGTCTGCACCGCCCCTGCAGCCGTAAAGAGCTTCTTGATCAGGTAGTTTTCTTCGTTGTCCAGGGTTGCGCCGCCCAGCGAGGCGATGCCCATGGTGCGGCGCAGCAGCCGGCCCTGGTCATCCTCCTGCTGCCACGTCCGGCGGCGGGTTTCGATGAACCGGTCCGCCACCATTTCGACGGCCGTCGCCAGATCCAGGTGCTCCCACTCCGTGGAGCGCGGGGCACGGTAGAGAACTTTGGTCTGCCTGCCAGGTGAATTGACCAGCTGCTCGCTGGCGGAGCCCTTGGGGCAGAGGCGGCCACGCGAGATAGGTGAGTCGGGATCGCCTTCGATCTGGACAACCTTTTCATCCTTGACGTAGACCTTCTGCCCGCAGCCAACAGCACAGTAGGGGCAGACGCTTTGGACAACCCGGTCAGCAGTCGCGGTGCGGGGTTCAATAGCCCTGGTCTTCGCCGAGGTGACAGCGGGCCCACGGCCCAGCAGATCCCCCGTGCTCAATTGACGGACGACCGGCCATTGAAGAAAACTTCGCGGTGCCATTTCAGGAGCATAACCCGAAGCGGCGCGAAAGCAACAGGACAGCCTTCGCGTGTCTTCGGGCAATTGCAGAGCCCGATCAGCAGCCGGGGCGGCCCGGGTAAACGGGCGCCGCCCGACTGGTCAAGGAGCCCGCGCCAAAGGGAAAGTCGTACGACGACGGGACGCCCCGCCGTCGTACCACTCTCCTTTAAAGGGCCACCGCTTAAAGGGCCACCGCGGGCACCGGTCGGGCGCGGGCGGGACAGTTATGCGCTGCGGTCCACCAGCCGTGGTTTTCGTCGTTTTTGACGACATCGATTAATACATTGACAGTGCGGGTGGCACGAGTCACACTGTTGCATATGGTGATCGATGTTGCGTACAGCGCGTACATAAACGTCCTGGACGGACGCAATGTTGCAGGTCGATCCTCCCCAACTTTCAGGACGACGAAGTTTCGACAACGCCGGTTGCCGACCCCAGCTCCGTAGTCCCGACGAATCGCACACCACCCAGCCCTCCCGGGAGGAAACCCAACATGACCGCTTCAGTGAATGTCCCCCTCAAGCGCGGGAAGCTCGCTTCCTCATTGCCTGCCGAACAGTTGGCAGAGATCACTGCGCTGTTCGAGTTCCGGCGCACGGGCTACTCCCTCGACGCCCCCTTCTACACCGATCCCACCATCTTCAAGCTCGACATGGAGGCCATCTTCGGCCAGCACTGGATCTTCGCCGGCAGCGTTGCCGAGCTGCCCGAGCCAGGCGACTACATCACGGTCGACTACGGCCCCTACTCCCTGATCGTGCTGCGCACCGACGAGGGCGACGTCAACGTCCTGCACAACGTCTGCCGCCACCGCGGTGCACGCGTCCTGACCGAAGCTGCCGGTTCCACCGGAAACCTGGTCTGCGGATACCACTCCTGGACCTACTCCCCCGAGGGCAACCTGATCCATGCCTCCGCTCCCGGCGAAGCCAAGTTCGACAAGAACTGCTTTGCCCTCAAGCGCGCCCACAGCCGCGAGGTTGCCGGGCTCATCTTCGTCTGCATCGCTGACGAACCGCCTACGGACTTCGACGAAACCGCCAAGATCTTCGAGCCCTACCTGGCACCCCACGACCTGTCAAAGACGAAGATCGCCTACCAGCAGAACATCATCGAAGAGGGCAACTGGAAGCTCGTCATGGAGAATAACCGTGAGTGCTACCACTGCGACGGACACCCGGAGCTCGCATGCTCCCTCTTCCCCACCTGGGGCCTCACAGAGGGCCTGATCCCGGCGCACCTTGAGGAAGTGTGGGACCGCAACAAGAACGCACAGTCCTCGCTCGAGGAGCGCTGCCGCCGCTACAGCCTCCCCTACGAGGTGGTCGAGGAACTCGATACCCGCGTCGCAGGCATCCGCATCTCCCGGGAATCCCTCGACGGCGAGGGAGAATCGTTCTCGGCAGACGGACGCAGGCTGTCCAAGAAACTGCTGGGAGACCTGCCCGACTTCCGCCTGGGCCGCTGCTCGATGCACCTGCAGCCCAACAGCTGGTTCCACTTCCTGGGCGACCACGTCATCACCTTCGGCGTCTTCCCCATCAACGAGCACCAGTCCCTGGTCCGCACCACATGGCTGGTGGCCGATGACGCCGAGGAAGGCGTCGACTACGACCTCGAAAGGCTCACCTACACCTGGAAGCAGACAAACCTGCAGGACAAGGCATTCGTGGAACTGTGCCAGCAGGGCGCCGCCAGCCCCGCGTACGAACCCGGCCCCTACATGAAGAGCGAATACCAGGTGGAGGCCTTCATCAACTGGTACGTGCAGCGCGTTCAGGAGCACTTGGCATGACCGAACTCCTTACCGAATCGGTAGTCCAGGAGCCACAGCGCATCCGCGGCCTTGAAATGCCGTGGAACAGGGTGATGGGCAGTGCCGAGGCACCCGCCCGCGCTGCGCGGGCTCTGGGTCCCTGGCATCCGCAGGAGTTCATGGCCGAATGCGTGGAGACCATTCCCGAGGCCGGCGGCATGATGACGTTCGTGTTCCGCCGCTGCGACGGCGCGCCCCTGGCATTCCGCGCCGGCCAGTACGTGAACATCGCCTTTCCGGTGAACGGCGAGGACCAGGAACCTGTGGACCGGAGCTACTCCATCTCCAGCTCTCCCACGGAACCATGGACCTTCAGCGTCACCGTCAAGCGCGACCCCGGCGGACTGGTTTCTCCGTGGGTGCATGAAAATGTCCGGCCCGGCACCGTCCTGGACATGCTGGGACCCGTGGGGGCATTCCACCTGCCCGATGCCGACCGGCGCGCACGGTACCTCTTCCTTGCCGCCGGCGCCGGCATCACGCCCATCATGTCGATGCTGCGGACCATCCATTCACTGCCTGGCACGGCCGACGTGGTGGTGCTGTACCACGGCGCGGAAGCCGGCGGCTTCGCCTTCCACCGGGAGCTGGCCTACATCGCTTCCGTGGACTCGCGCGTCAAGGTCTTCTACGCCCTGGGCGACCGTGGGCGGCCCGAGGAGTGGGAAGGCTTCAGCGGAAGGCTGTCCGCTGCCATGATCGACGAGGTCGCTCCTGATGCCAACGGCCGCCAGGTGTACGCCTGCGGCCCGGAGGGTTACCTGAACACCGCCACTGAGCTGCTCAAGAAGGTTGGTGTCGATGACACCTCCATCTACATGGAATTCTTCTCGGGGGACCGCCAGACCCTCCTGGAATACCAGGCCGAAATCGCGTTGGCCACGGACATTGCGGAGGAAATCGCCGAGGAGATTGCCGATTCCGCCGAGGACTACTTCGAAAGCCAGCCCGCGGCGTTCGGAATTTATGAGCCCGGCTACGACGAGGACGGAACCCTGCAGGCCACCGGGATGCCTCTGGAAGCGGCGGACCCGGATGCTCCGGCCAGCACCGAAGCCGCCGGCCCCGTACCGGAAACCGCGTCCCCGGACGCGTCCAGCTTCGAAACCGTCGGAACCGGCAGCCTCACCCTGTCCTTCATGCGCACCGGCATCAATGTGCGGATCGATCCGGAGCTGCCCATCCTTGAGGTGGCACAGCGTGCGGGTGTCCGGATTGGCGCCAACTGCAAGGAGGGCATGTGCGGCTCCTGCAAGATCGTCAAGCTGTCCGGCGAGATCGACATGAACCACCAGGGTGGAATCCGCAAACGGGAAATTGATGCCGGCAAATTCCTTCCCTGCTGCTCCACCGCGCGCACCGACATGGTGATCGACGCCTAGCCGTTTCCCGGAGCGGCGGGCGCCCGCGCAGCCCCAGGATCACCACATGTGAGAACAAGAACCACACGGAAGGTCTGATGCAGCCAGCGTCAGGCCTTCCGTGCCAATCCGAACACCAACCATAGGAGCCATGCCCATGTCAGGTAACAAAGCCGTTGCATACAAGGAGCCCGGAGTCGTCGAGGTCATCGACACCCCATACCCCTCCTTTGAACTGAAGGCCGGCCCCGGCGTCAACCCCGCCAACGTTGGCCGAAAGGTCCCCCACGGCGTCATCCTCCGTACCGTGAGCACCAACATCTGCGGCTCCGACCAGCACATGGTCCGCGGCCGCACCACCGCCCCCGCCGGGCTCGTCCTGGGCCACGAGATCACCGGTGAAGTCATCGAGACCGGACCCGACGTCGAGTTCATCAAGGTCGGAGACATCGTCTCCGTCCCCTTCAACATCTCCTGCGGACGCTGCCGGAACTGCAAGGAGCGCAAGACCGGCATCTGCCTGAACGTCAACCCGGACCGCCCCGGATCCGCCTATGGCTATGTGGACATGGGCGGCTGGGTCGGCGGCCAGGCCGAGTACGTCCTGGTCCCCTACGCGGACTGGAACCTGCTGCGGTTCCCCGACCGGGACCAGGCGCTGGAGAAGATCATGGACCTGACCATGCTCTCCGACATCCTGCCCACCGGCTTCCACGGTGCCGTCACGGCAGGAGTCGGGGTCGGGTCCACCGTGTATGTAGCCGGGGCAGGCCCGGTGGGGCTTGCCGCGGCCGCCAGCGCCCAACTGCTCGGCGCGGCCGTGGTGATCGTCGGGGACCTCAATGAGGACCGGCTTGCCCGGGCCCGGTCCTTCGGCTGCGAAACGGTCAACGTGGCCAACGGTGACCCGGCCGACCAGATCGAGCAGATCCTCGGCGTCCGCGAAGTCGACTCGGGCATCGACGCCGTGGGCTTTGAGGCCCGCGGACACGGCCACGGCGCCCAGGAGGCCCCGGCCACTGTCCTCAACTCGCTGATGGACCTCACGACCGCCGGCGGCTCCGTGGGCATTCCCGGTCTCTATGTCACGGGTGACCCTGGGGCCGCGGACGAGGCCGCCCGGAAGGGCAGCCTGTCCCTGTCCCTGGGCACCGGCTGGGCGAAGTCCCTCTCGTTCACCACGGGTCAGTGCCCCGTGATGAAGTACAACCGCCAGCTGATGATGGCGATCCTTCATGACAGGATCCAGATCGCCAAGGCGGTCAACGCCACGGCCATCCCGCTGAGCGATGCTCCGCGGGGGTACGCGGAATTCGATGCCGGCGCCGCCACAAAGTACGTCCTGGATCCGAACGGCTACCTCAACAACTAATCAGAGGTAGAAGGGCTCACAAGCGCTGGCCAATACGGCCGTTGCACCACCGGACCGACGGTGGTGCAACGGCCGCGTCGTCTTAAGAAACAAATCCTGTCGGCTTCCCCCTTTTTTCCGGCAACTCCGCCGCTGACTCTGGCAGTAGCCCTGGTCCCAGCCAGGGACACCCTCTTTGTTCCGGTCCGCTGGGCATACGTGGGAAAACGGAGATATATCTTACCGCATGTCTTGATATATAAGTCCTATACTAGGACGGGTCCTTATCAGGACCTCACCAACTCAATGAGGAGTGGAACCTATGCAGCAACTCGCTCACCGGCTCGAACGCCTGGGCACCGAAACTGCCTTTAGCGTCGCCCAGGCCGCCGCTGCCTGGAGGGCGAAGGGGAACCCCGTTTACCCCTTCCACCTTGGCGACATCAACATCCCAACAGCCCCGAACATCGTCGAGGCGATGAACCGGGCTATCGCCAACGGCTATACGGGCTACTGCCCCGGCCCCGGCATCCCCCAGTTGCGGGAGGCCCTCGCCGACGACCTTGGGGCTCGCCGCGGCATCCAGTTCTCCCCGGATAACGTCGTGGTCATGACGGGCGGCAAACCGGTCATCACGAAGTTCCTGCAGGCGGTCATGAACCCCGGCCAGGAAGTGCTGTATCCGAACCCCGGCTTCCCGATCTACGAATCGCAGATTGAATACCTTGGTGGCATGGCCGTCCCCTACCGCTATCTGCCCACGAGCCAGGGCTTCGCGATCGACCTGGACCAGGTGCGCGCCTCGATCACCCCGAATACGGTCGCCATCATTTACAACGACCTGCAGAACCCGATCTCTGCCGAGTCGACGCCGGCTGAACGGGAGGCTATCGCCCAGCTCGCGCAGGAGCACGACCTCTGGGTGCTCTCCGACGAGGCGTACTTCGAGACGCGCTATGAGGGTGTCTCCAGCTCGATCGCCTCACTTCCCGGCATGGCGGAGCGCACCGTGATCCTCTACACCTTCAGCAAGAAGTTCGCCATGACCGGATCACGGCTGGGCTGCGCCGTCGCCCCGATCGAGATCGCCAAAATCCTCAGCACACTCAACACCAACGATGAGTCGTGCACCACCCACTACGTGCAGTGGGCCGGCATCGAAGCGCTCCGTGGCACCCAGGAGCCCGTCCAACAGATGCTTGACATCCTGCGGGTCCGCCGGGATGCAGCATGCGAACTCGTGAACGATATTGCCGGCATGCACGTGGCCGTGCCGCAGTCCACGTTCTACCTTTTCCCCGACGTTACCGAGGTCATGGAGCGGATGGGCTACTCGGCAGTCGGAGATTTCGCCTCCGCAGCCCTGTACGAAACCGGCGTCTCCTTCTGCACCCGCGAGCACTTCGGCCGCCGCCAGCCCGGAGAAGAGCGGCAGTACATCCGTCTCGCCTACTCCGGCATCGACGTCGCCGATATCCGAGACGGCCTCGGCCGCCTGCGCAAATGGGTCGAGACCGCATGAGCCGGGTGGTCGTCACGGGACGCATACCCGAAACCGCGCTTGAGAAGCTGCGCGCCGAGCACGAAGTCGATGCCTGGTCCCGTCCTGAATCGATTGGCCGCGGGGAACTGCTGCGCCGGGTCGCCGGGGCCGATGCCGTGGTGAGCCTGCTCACCGAACGCATCGACGCCGAGCTTCTCGACGCCGCCGGCCCACAGCTCAAAGTGGTCGCGAACGTCGCCGTCGGCTACGACAACATCGACGTGCCCGCCTGCACCGAACGGGGCATCGTGGCCACCAATACCCCCGGCGTACTCACGGAAGCCACGGCCGACATCGCGCTCGGCCTCATCCTCATGACGACCCGGCGGCTTGGCGAGGGGGAACGGCTCATCCGCTCCGGCCAGGCCTGGAAATGGGGCATGTTCTTCCTGCTCGGCAGCAGCCTCAAAGGCAAGACACTCGGCATCGTCGGCATGGGCGGCATCGGCCAGGCGACTGCACGCCGGGCCAAGGCCTTCGGCATGGAAATCGTCTACCAGTCACGCAGTGCAATCGACCCCGCGATTGCGGCCGAGCTTGGTGCACGGCGGGTTGAGCTCGATGAGCTGTTGGCCATCTCCGACGTCGTCTCCCTGCACTGTCCCTATGGGCCAGCGACGCATCACCTGATCGGCGCCGGGCAACTCGCGTCGATGAAGAGCTCGGCCTACCTCGTCAACACCGCGCGCGGACCGATCGTCGACGAGGCAGCGCTCGCTTCTGCACTTCGCGACGGTCAGATCGCGGGTGCCGGGCTCGACGTCTTTGAAGACGAGCCGGCTGTGCACCCCGGGTTGCTCGAGCTTGAGAACGCGGTGCTCGTGCCGCACCTCGGGTCCGCCACCGTGGAGACACGCACCGCGATGGCAATGCTGGCGGCCGACAACACCCTGGCTGTGCTCAGCGACGAACGACCGCCCGCCCCGATCAATTAGTCGCACGGGCAGCCCCTGCGTGAAGGGGTCACGCATCAAGGCACCACATCTTAGAGAGAGAGTTTAGTGACGCGTATAGGGATCGTGGCCGAGCTGGGCCGCGAAACGAGGGTGGCGGCGACGCCTGCCACCGTGAAGCAGTTGTTGGGTTTGGGCTACGACGTCGTGGTCGAAAAGGGCGCCGGTGAATCCGCGTCCTTCCGGGACGACGCATATGCTGCGGCGGGCGCGGTGATCGTCGGCGCCGACGATGCATGGGGCAGCGACGTGGTGCTGCGGGTCAATCCGCCCACGGAGGAGGAAATCGGCCGTTTGGCTCCTGGTGCCACCCTGATCGGTTCACTGAGCCCGGGCCTGCGCCCGGAGCTGGTGGAGGCTTTGGCGGCCCGTCCCATCACCGCTCTTGCTTTGGATGCGGTGCCGCGCATCTCGCGGGCGCAGTCGATGGATGTCCTGAGTTCGATGGCGAACATCGCCGGGTATCGTGCCGTGATCGAGGCCGCGCATGAGTTTGGCAGGTTCTTTACCGGGCAGGTGACGGCGGCGGGCAAGGTTCCGCCGGCGAAGGTTCTTGTTGCGGGGGCGGGTGTCGCCGGGTTGGCGGCGATCGGTGCCGCGTCGAGCCTTGGCGCGATTGTCCGGGCGACGGATCCGCGCCCCGAGGTGGCGGATCAGGTGAAGTCCATTGGTGGTACGTACCTCAAGGTTGAGGTGGAAGAGGAGATGAAGTCCTCTGATGGGTACGCCAAAGCGACGTCCGAGGCGTACAACGCCCGGGCTGCCGAAATTTACACCGAGCAGGCACGTGACGTGGACATCATCATCACCACGGCCCTGATCCCGGGCCGTCCCGCGCCGAAGCTGCTGACGGCCGGGGACGTGGCCGCGATGAAGTCCGGCAGCGTGATCGTTGACATGGCCGCGGGGCAGGGCGGGAACGTCGAAGGCTCCGTTGCCGGGGAACGTATCGTGACGGAGAACGGGGTGGTGATCCTGGGGTACACGGATCTTCCGGCCCGTTTGCCGGCCCAGGCGTCCCAGCTGTACGGGACGAACATGGTGAACCTGCTCAAGCTCCTGACCCCGGACAAGGACGGCCAGCTCCGCATCGATTTTGATGATGTGGTGCAGCGCTCGGTGACGGTGGTGCGCAACGGGGAGCTGACGTGGCCGCCGCCCCCGGTCCAGGTCTCCGCCGCCCCCGTGGTCAAGGCGGACGCGTCAGCGGCCGTGGAAAGCCCTGCACCGAAGAAGAAGCAGGGCCTCAGCGCGGCCGGTAAGGCGGGGCTCTTTGCCGCCGGGATCGCCGCGCTCTTCCTGGTCAGCGCGGTTGCCCCGGCGCCGTTGCCGCAGCACTTCACGGTATTGATGCTCTCGGTCGTGGTCGGCTTCTACGTGATCGGGAAGGTCCACCACGCCCTGCACACCCCATTGATGTCCGTCACGAACGCAATCTCGGGGATCATCGTCGTCGGCGCCCTGCTGCAGGTCACCTCGGAAAATCCGGTGATGCAGGTCCTCGCCGCCGCGGCGGTACTGCTGGCCAGCATCAACATCTTTGGCGGCTTCGCCGTCACCCGCCGCATGCTCGCCATGTTCTCCCGCGCAGATGGGGCCCGTAAATGAGCGTCGCCACTGAATCAGCAGCAACCCTTGTGAGGAGCCTTACCGTGTCCGACACCGTCACCGGTCCGCTGACCGCCGACACCATCGCGGGAGCTGCATACATCGTTGCCGCCCTGCTGTTCATCCTCAGCCTCGCCGGGCTGAGCAAACACGAAAATGCCCGTGCCGGGGTGATCTACGGCATCGCCGGCATGGTCATCGCCCTCGCCGCGACCGTCTGGCTGACCGTCCAGGGCGCCTGGGGTGCCGGGCACGGCCTCACCGGCTTGGGGCTGCTTGTTGCAGCGGTCGTGGCCGGCGGGGCCGTCGGTCTGTGGCGTGCCCGGGTGGTGGAAATGACCGGCATGCCCGAGCTCATCGCGCTGCTGCACAGCTTCGTCGGCCTCGCCGCGGTCCTGGTGGGCTGGAACGGCCACCTTGAAGCCCCGGCCCTGTCCGCTGACCTGATGGCCGTCCATCACGCCGAGGTGTTCATCGGCGTGTTCATCGGCGCCGTCACGTTTACCGGCTCGATCGTGGCATTCCTGAAGCTGTCGGCCCGGATGAAGTCCTCACCCCTGATGCTGCCGGGCAAGAACGCCATCAACCTTGGTGCCCTCGTTGTGTTCGTTGCCTTGACCGTCTGGTACGTCAACGACTCCCAGCTGTGGCTCCTTGCCGTTGTCACTGTCCTGGCCCTGGGGCTGGGCTGGCACCTCGTGGCCTCCATCGGCGGCGGCGACATGCCCGTCGTCGTCTCCATGCTCAACAGCTACTCGGGCTGGGCCGCAGCCGCCGCCGGCTTCCTGCTCAACAACGACCTGCTCATCATCACCGGCGCCCTGGTGGGCTCCTCGGGCGCTTACCTGTCCTACATCATGTGCAAGGCCATGAACCGGTCCTTCATTTCCGTGATCGCCGGCGGCTTCGGCATCGCCGCCCCCGCCAGCAAGGGCGACGCCGACCAGGGCGAGCACCGTGAAATCACGGCCGAAGCCACCGCGGAATTGCTGGCCAACGCATCCAGCGTTGTCATTACACCCGGCTACGGCATGGCCGTGGCACAGGCCCAGTACCCCGTTGCCGAACTGGCCCACCAGCTTCGGGAAAAGGGCGTCAACGTCAGGTTCGGAATCCACCCGGTCGCCGGGCGCCTTCCCGGACACATGAACGTCCTCCTTGCCGAAGCCAAAGTCCCGTACGACATCGTCCTGGAAATGGACGAAATCAACGACGACCTCGACGACACCTCGGTGGTACTCGTCATCGGGGCCAATGACACAGTGAACCCCGCAGCGGCCGAAGACCCGGGCAGCCCCATCGCCGGCATGCCCGTCCTCCGTGTCTGGGAAGCCGAGAACGTCGTCGTGTTCAAACGCTCCATGGCCGCCGGCTACGCGGGCGTCCAGAACCCGCTGTTCTTCCGCGACAACTCCCAAATGCTCTTCGGCGACGCCAAACAACGCGTCGAGGACATCCTCAAAGCCTTCTGACCGTATGCATTTTCCACCTGAGGAGAGACCATGCGTAGACATCGAACAGTACTCCGGAGCGTGGTTCAGACAGCAGTTCCACCACGCTGGTCACGTCAGGCCAAGGAGGTTGACGCAGCACCCTTGGCGCCAGCCTTCTTTGGCATCGACGATTATGCTGCATCGCCGTGGATAGGCCTCCACTACAGGCACGAGTTGCTGCTGCACTGCAATCACGAATTGCTGGAGCTTCACAACAGGAATGAATAGAGGCAGGGATCGCCTCAGCCTTTGTGGACAGGGACATCCCAGGTATCTGGCAGTTCACCTGTGAACCCTGATACCTCAGGCTGCATCAAGCGGCCGCTGAATTGGGAGTCGCCCTCGGCCGGTGTCCGGTCGAGGGCGACTTCGTGTCCGCCAGACGCCAGAAGAGGCGCCGACAGCCGGGAAGACTGCCGCTACGGTCCGATCGTCGGGGTGGGCCTGAAGGCGTTCGCGGCCTTGTCGAGGACCACCTGGGCATCGGTTCCGGAGTCAAGGATGGTGTTGCGGGCGGAGCCGGCATCGACCTGTACAGCCGTCACGGCGAGTCCGCCCGCAGCGCCCGTGGCCAGCAAGGCGTCCACCTGCGCCTCAAAGCAGGAGTCACTCGAGGTGGCATTAACGTCCAGTGCCACCACGTGGTTGTTGGAGACGAAGTTGCCCGTCCCCTCCAGCAGCCGGATGATGACCGGTGTGGCTCCTTCCGGCCGGATGGTCTGGGCGTCGATGACCTCGGAGAAGTGGTTCCCGATGACCGAATTGTTGTTGCCGCTGACGCTGAGCAGCCCGGTGAGGTCGTCCAGCCCGTTGTCGATCCCCAGGAAGGGCGTCCACGGTTCGTGGTCCCGCAGGAAGTGGTTGGTGGCGACCAGGTTTTCGGAACTGTTGGCGTCGAGGACCACCATCCCGGGATAAAACGAGTGCAGCCGGTTGTTGCTGATGCTTGACCGTGTTACGCCCTCCAGGTGGACGCTGCTGGCTCCGCGGGGGAAGACGTTGTTCGCGGTAACCAGGAGCCCGCCATGGTTCTGCGCGTAGATCGAGTAGCCCTTAAAGCCCGCACCGATCAGGTTGTCGGTGATCTTCGACGCCTGGCCCCACCCGCGCAGCTCGATGCAGCTGCCGCATTCGGCGATGAAGTTGTCGTGAATGGACAGCGCGTCAGCGTTGTGGATGGTCAGTGCGTTCTCCAGGTAAACGAACCCCATGCCGTTGATGCGGAAGGAGTCGTTGGCGCCGGCCACGAAGATCCCGGTCTTGCCGTTGACGTAGCTGTTCTCCGGGGCCAGCTCCGAGCCGTCCGGGACAAAGTGCAGCCCGTCGATGCAGAAATTGGCGAATTCCACCGAACTGATCCGCGGGCTGCCGCTTCGCTCGATGTAGAAGGCCGCTCCCCTGGCTTCCTCCCCGTTGGCGTCGACGGGAATGTCATTCAGGATCCTGCTGCCGCCCGGCCACAGTTCGTGCAGTCCGGCCCACTCCTCGCGGGGAACGTTGAAGCGGATGCTCGACGACGTGAAGCCGTGCCCCGCACCCTCGAT
Source organism: Pseudarthrobacter phenanthrenivorans (assembly GCF_000813845.1). Taxonomy (GTDB): domain Bacteria; phylum Actinomycetota; class Actinomycetes; order Actinomycetales; family Micrococcaceae; genus Arthrobacter; species Arthrobacter phenanthrenivorans_B. The sequence goes on along the minus strand of NZ_JWTB01000005.1, from coordinate 152,867 downwards.
CCGCAGGAAGCTGATATCGATCACCACCTGCGTGCGCAGGTGGTAGTCCCCCGGCGGCAGGTAGATCACCGCACCCGGTTTTCCGCCGTTGTCCACATCGGTGCCCGACTGCCGCTCCTTGATGTCCGCGATGATGCTGTTGATGACTTCGCCGACGTCCTTGACCGGGTTGCCGATGGGCCACGCCGTCACGTCGTAATAGTTGTTGCTGGACATTGCGTCTTCCCTTGGTCTTCTCACGGGTGCTTGGTTTCCCACTGGTGCTTGCGTTTCACTGGTGTGCGGGCTGCCGGTCCGCTGCATCTGACTGCAGTTCGTCCAACGTTGGCGGCTGGGCGCCGGGCCGGCCAACGGTGATCGCGGCGGCCTTGGATGCCATCCGGCCCAGCGCTTCCAGCACCGACGGCGCCAGGCCGTCGGCCCCGCGCAGGAGGAGTCCGTAGATCAGGGCGGACATGTATGAGTCGCCCGCGCCGATGGTGTCCGCCACTGTGGCTGTGACCGGGGGAACCAGCACGCGGGCGTCCCGCGTCGTCAGCATGGACCCGTCCGCTCCCCTGGTGATGGCCACCAGCCCGGCGCCGAGGCCCAGGATGTGGCGTGAAATCTGCTCCAGCGGCTGCCGGGGATAGAGCCAGTGGGCATCCTCGTCGCTGAGCTTGACCACCTCGGTGAACGGGATCAGTTCCTCAAAAATCATCCTGGCCTCGGAATGGCTGCCGAGCAGGGCCGGACGGATATTGGGGTCGTAGGTGACCACGCAGCGCTGGTGCGCCTGCTCCAGGAGCCCGCGTACTGCTGCCGCGCCCGGGGCCAGGAAAGTGGCGATCGAACCGGTGTGCAGGATTTTGGGCAGGGTGGCCGGCGCCGTCCCAGGAAGGTCCCAGCGGATGTCGAAGTCGTAGTGCGCGGACCCGTCGGACGCCAGGGTTGCCGTGGCCGTGGCGGTCCGGCCGGGCCCTTTGGAACCGGGCAGGAGTTCGACGCCGGCGCTGCCCAGATGCTGCTGGATGGCCGCGCCGCGCGGGTCGCGGCCGATCGAGGTCAGCAGGGCGGTGGCCACACCCAGCCGCCCGAGCCCGTAGGCAACGTTGGCCGGCGATCCGCCGGGGTGCTCCACAGTGCCCGCGGACGTAACGACGATGTCCATCAGCGCTTCGCCGACGACGACCACATCGGCGCCCCGTGCAGGGTCGCCATGGAGGTGCTGGGCTGGTGACATTCTGGACCTTTCCTTAGGTAAGTGTTGAGACTGCGAGGTTCAGGATGGTGGCTGGGCCTCCCTCGGCGGACAGCCAGGACTGCCGGTGTTCCGCCGCGGGGAAGACGAGGTCAGTCAGGACCACCGTGCCGCCCTGCGCAAAGACCTCCACGGAGCAATGGTCGACGACGATTTGCAGCTTAAGGACGCCGTCGTCGAGGACCAGCGGGGCTGATTCGGCGGAAGGGAAGGTGGCGTGGAAGCCGGTGTCCCCCGACTGCCGGCGGTCAAGGCTGAGTTGTGCACGGGCCGTGTCGTAGCTGAGCACTGCACCGTGGGTCCCGTCGCTGCTGCCGAAGATCCGGAGCTCGACGCGATGAGCGCCGCCCGGATCAATGTCGGCCTGGATGACCTGGGCGGCGCCGGGGACCGCATCCGGCAGCCGGAGGGCCTTCCCGTTCAACGCTGTAACACCCATGGTCATGAGCGGGGCGGCGGCGGGAAGGCCTTCTTCTTCGCCGGGGCGTGCCAGGACCGGTCGCTGGACAAGGCGGGCTGCGCCGTCGACCAGGGTAAGGCGGGCCTCGCGGGCGAGGGTCATTGAGGAGCGCCAGGGGGCGGTGGGCAGTTCGTTGGCGTAGTCCCAGTTGTTCATCCAGCCGATGATGATGCGCCGACCGTCGGGGGCGTCGCTGAAGGACACGGAGGCGTAGCAGTCGCGGCCCCAGTCAAGCCACAGGCATTGGCGCAGTGCTGCGGCTGCGGCTGAAGCGTCCAGGGCGCTGACCCCGCCCGGCACCGCCACGGAGCCTGCGTCCGGAACGAAGCGGACGCCGTCGAACTGGCCCACGAAGTACTGGCCGCCCGAACCTCCAGCAACCGCACCGGGATTAACGTTCACGATCAGGACCCATTTGGTATTGTCCGGGTCTCCGTCCACCGGGAGCGGAAAGAGGTCCGGGCACTCCCATTCACCGGCGTCGGCGTTGGCCGGGCCGAACTCGCTGAGGAAGTCCCACGATTTGAGGTCCTCGGACCGGTAGAGGACCACCTTCTGGTGCTGCGCTTCCACGGCGACCATGATCCAGCAGGCACCCTGCTCCCCTTGGTAGCGGAAGACCTTGGGGTCGCGGAAGTGCGCGGAGTTCCGGGTAAGGACAGGGTTTCCGTCGTACTTCTGCCACGTCAAGCCGGCGTCCACGCTGTAAGCCAGGGACTGCGCCTGCGTGCCGTGGTGTTCCGACGCGGTCTTGTAGGCGCTGGTGTAGATGGCCACGAGGGCAGGTGCGCCTGCCGTGCCGAAGCCGGAGGTGTTGCCGTGGTCCACCACCACACTGCCGGAGAAGATGTCCTCAGCCTCATCGCACGCGATGGCGACAGGGTGTTCCGTCCAGTGCACCAGGTCCGGCGAGGTGGCGTGGCCCCAGGACATGTTGCCCCACACGTTGCCGTACGGGTTGTTCTGGAAGAAGAGGTGGTAAAGGCCGTTGTGGAAGACCAGGCCGTTGGGGTCGTTCAGCCAGGTGTCCCGTGCTGTGAAGTGGATGGCCGGACGGAACCTGGCGGTCCCGGCCGGAGGTGTCTCCGGGCGTGCGGCATCAAGGAAGGTGGACATGTTTCGTGCGGTCCTCTGTGGAAGTGGAAAGGGTGGGCTGCTCAGCGGGGTGGCGCCGCGATGGAATCACGGCGTACCAGCGGGCACCCCAGGATGGTCGGGTGGAGGGCCATGAGGGAAAGGTCCGTTTTCCCCTCGACGGCGTCAATCAGGTGTTCCGTCGCCCAGGCACCCATCTCGTAGTGGGGCAGGGCCACGGTGGTCAGGCCCGGGTGGAGGTTGGCCGCGATCAGTTCCTGGTCGTCAAAGCCCACCACGGAAAGGTCGGCGGGGATGGAGAGTCCCAGCTCCGCGGCGGCCCGGTAGGCACCCATCGCCATTCGGTCGTTGTAGCAGAAAAGCCCGGTGGGCCGGTCGCCGCGGGACAGGATCCGCAGGGCTGCCTCGTAGCCGCCGTGCACCTCGGAGACTGCCGACTCCACAGGTGCCGCGCCGCCGTCGAGCCCTGCCTCCGTCAACGCCGCCCGGAAAGCCTGGAGCCGCTGCCTCGTGGCGGGGACATCATCGGTGTTGTTGATGAACCCCACCTGGGTGTGGCCTGCTTCGAGGAGCGCCTGCACGGCCGCGCGCGCCCCGCCTTCCTCGTCCGGAATCACGGCTGTGATGTTTCCGTCGGTGGCCACGGAGTCCACCAGGATGGACGGAACGCTGCCCAGGTTGGCCGGCAGCTTGACGGTCCGGTGGTACATGGTGGCGTACAGAATCCCGTCAACCCGGCGTTCCAGGAGGGCTTCGACGTCGGCCTGCCGGGACTCCAGGGTGGCCGAGCCGGAGGTGTTGATGATCATGAGGTTGTAACCCCTGGCCTTGGCGGCCTCGTCGGCACCCAGGATGATCCTGCCCGCGTGGGGCGTGGTGGCGATGTCCTCGCTGACCAGGCCCAGCATGCCGGTCCTTTGGGTGCGGAGGGCCTGGGCAAGGCGGTTGGGGCCGTAGCCCAGCTGCTCGGCCACGGACCGGACCTTGTCCCGGGTTTCGGGACTGATCCGCGCATAGGAGACCTCGTTGAGGACGTGGGACACGGTGGTCACGGACACGCCGGCGGCGACGGCCACGTCCTTAATTCCGATGTTCCTGTTACTCATGTGCGTCCCACGTCCTTATGGTCGGTGATGCCCCTGGGGGTTACCAGTAGGCTACTCGTTGCTTTGTTGGCTAGCCCTTGACGGCGCTAGCCCTTGACCGCTCCCAGCGTCATGCCTGCCACGATCTTGCGCTGCAGCAGGAGGGTGAGGAGGATGACCGGGATGGAGTAGACGGCGGCCAGCGCTGTCATGGATCCCCAGTCCAGGCCGAACTGGGTCTGGAAGTTGGCGATCACCACGGGTGTGGTCTGGGACCTGATTGCCGTCATCAGCAGGGCGAACAGGAACTCGTTCCAGGAGGCCAGGAAGGCGAAGATCGCGGTGACGGCGATGCCGCCGGAAACCACCGGGATCACCACCCGCCACAACGCACCCAGCCTGCTGCAGCCATCCACCGTCGCGGCCTCCTCCAGGTCTTTCGGCACAGCCTCAAAGAAGCTGGACATCAGCCAGATAGAGAGCGGAAGCGAGATGGTGGTGTGCGCAATGGACAACGCGATGGGGGTGTCGGCAAGGCCCATGGACGCCATCATGGACGCCAGCGGGATGCCGATGGCCACGGGCGGCACCATGCGGGTTACCAGGGCGGCCATGATGAAGATCCGGCCGCTCAAGGTCTTGTACCGGGTGATGCCGTAGGCCGCCGGCACCGCCAGCACCAGTGAGAGCACGGTGCTGATGACGGCCGTCTGGATGCTGTTGATGAACGACGCCGGTACGCCGCTGCGGCCCAGGGCATTGGCGTAGTTTTCCAGGGTCCATTCCCGGGGCAGGATGGTGGGCGGGACGGCGATGGTGTCGATCGGTGTCTTGAAGGACGTGAACAGCAGGTACAGGAACGGGAACCCGTAGAGCACCATGGCCGCTGCGAGGAGGACCCACAGCAGGGTGCGGGTGCCCCGCCGGCCGGCTTCCAGGCCTTCCCTGTTGACGCCGCGGCGTGTCCGCAGCTGGACGGTGCCGCTGCCGGCGGCAGGTGCCGTGGACGCCTTCCGCCGCGTCCCGGCGTCGTGCTTAATGGTAGGTGCGGTGCTCATCAGGAGTCCTTTCCTGGCCGCCAGATGGTTGCCACCGCGAAGAACGCGACGGCGAGCATCGCCAGCAGGTAGATGGTGCCCATGGCGCTTGCCAAACCGGGATCGCCGAACCGGATCATGGTGCGGTAGATCAGCAGGCTCATGGTCTCCGAGGCGGATTGGGGGCCTCCGTTGGTCTGGATGAGAATGGTGTCGAAGGCCCTGGCCGCATCAATGCCGCGGACAACCAGGGCGACGGCGATGACGGGGCGGAGCAGCGGAAGGATGATCCGGAACAAAAGCGCGGGGGCCCGGGCGCCATCCAGCCGGGCCGCTTCGATCAGGTCTCCGGGAATGTTCTGCAGCCCGGCGAAGAGCACCAGGCACATGAACGAGGTGGTCAGCCAAATGTCCGGGATGGCCACCGAGAACAGCACGATGCCGGGATCGGACAGCCAGCCGATCTGGTTGGGGTTGGACAGGATGCCCGCCTGGTGCAGGAGCGTCCCGATGAGGCCGAAGTTGTCGATCATCAGGAACTTCCAGAGCAGGCCCGCCACGATCGGCGCGATCATCAGCGGGTACATAAACACGGTCCGCCAGATCTGGGAGCTGCGGCCCAGCATGGTGAACAGCAGTGCCATGCCAAGGCCCAGTGCGAACTCGAGAGTCACCACCACCAGGGTGTAGGCAAGGGTGCGCCACCCGGCGCCGGTGAAGGCCTCGGAGGCGAACGCCCTGAAGTAGTTGTCCAAACCCACGAAGTCGCGGGGACCGCCGGCGATCGGGGAAATCTTGAAGAAGCTGTCCGCCACCAGGCGGAACAGGGGGAAGGCCACAAAAACTGCCAGGAACAGCGCCGCTGGTGTCATCAGGAACAATGCAAAGCGGCGATCGGAGATACGCACGGTTTTCTCTTCCGCTGGTTGGGGCCGCGGCCGGCACCGCTCTTGCGATGCCGCATCGGCAGGTGCCGGCCGCGGGGGTCTTACTTGAGGAGGGCCTCGATCTGCTTCTTGGCGTCAGCGAGGAGGGTGGCCGAGTCACCGCCGGCGACGGCCTTCTGCAGCATGGGCACCAGGACGGTGTCCACGATCTGCTGCCACTTTTCGGTGGCCGGGCGGGTGGCGGTGGCCTTGCCGTTAAGGGTCTCGATCAGCGGCTTGAAGCTCTCGTAGCCGGGCTGGTCCTGGTACTTCTGGAAGGCTGAGATGCGTGCCGCCAGGCCCAGGTTCGATTCGATGCCTTTGTCGTTGTAGTCGTAGGCGCACTTGACGAACTTCTTGGCGGCCTCGGTCTTCTTGGTGGCCTTGGGGACGGTGAGGTACCAGGGACCGGGGACGCCGCCGACGCCGGCTGATCCGGCGATCATCGGGGCGGCTCCGACCTTGCCTGCCACGGCGGAGTCCTTGGGGATCTGGCGGTAGGCGTGCGCCCAGAAGCGGGTCATCGCCGTCTTGCCCTGATTGAACAGGTTTTGCGCGGCGGCCCAGTCCACCTGCGCTGCGCCGGAGGGCGCATCCTTGACCAGGCTGGTGTAGAAGTCCAGGGCTTCCTTGTGGGCGGCGTTGTCGATGACCACCTTGTCGCCGTCCAAGACCATCGGGGAACCGGCCTGCAGGACGTGGGCCAGCCATTCGGTCTCCACGCCGCCCTTCACGTCGGTGCCATACATGCCGTCCTTTGTGAAGAAGGCGGAGATGTCCTGGTACTGCTTCCACGTGGTGGGGGCGGCGAGGTCGTAGCCGTACTTGGCCTTGAAGTCGGCCTTGTTCTTGGCGTCCTCGAAGAGGTCCTTGCGGTACAGGATGATTTCGGCGTTGGTCCAGGCCGGCATGCCGATGAAGTGCCCGTCCACATTGGCTTCCTTGACCAGGGCCGGGAAGATGTCCTTCTTTGCTTCATCGGTGAAGAGTTCGTCGATGGGCTGGACGGCGTCCTTGAAGCTGGGGAGCCAGACCGAGTCCAGCGCGGCGACGTCGAAGGAGACGTTGCCTGAGGAGAACTCGCTGGAGAGCCGGTTGAACATGCCGTCGTAGGGCAGTTCGACGAAGTTGACGTCAACACCGGCGTCTTTCTTGCACTGTTCGGCGACGCCGGTCAATTCGGCGTGGCCGCCGGCCTCGACCAGGACGTTGACGGTGTTGCTGCCGGCGCTTCCCGATGTGGCGGCGGGACCCCCTGCGCCGCACCCGGAGGCGACCAGGGCGACGGCGGTGCAGATGCCGCCAATGGCGAGCCTGTTGATGATTCTACGAGTGGACATCTCTGTCGACTCACTTTCTCTCGAACGGAATGGTGAGTATGAGCTTTGGGGTGAAAAATCGTTTTGCCAAAACGACTTGGCATTCACTGTAGATCGGCTCGAGTTGGAGTGTCAAGGGTCACTGCTGTGCCAAAAACAGTGGAACATTTTGGCGTTGACAGTTCCCGCGCGGCCCTCCTAGCCTCGAACTATCCGGTCACGCCAAATCGGTTTGGCCTGCGCCTAACTGATGTGGCTCCACGTGAGCAAGGAGCTCCCTTACTTGCCGGCGCATGCATAGAGGCCACCAAGACACCCGCCGTCCTGTGCTGCAAAAAATCGTGCCTTGCCGTGCCGGACAGCCATACATTCCACACTGCATTGAGGAGAAAAGCGTTGACGCACAACAAGTTGGCAGAGATGGATCCGAGCCGGCGCCGGCTGCTGGCCGCCGGCGCTGCAGCCACCTTTACCGGAGCGCTGGCCCTCGGCGCTGCGGCACCTGCACACGCCGCGGACAACCCGGAAGGATCCAACATGTACGATGTCACGTCCTGGAAGGTCAAGGGCCGGCCGGAGGTGACCGCACAGGTGGACGTTGGTGCGGTGACCAATGACATCATCGCGGACATCAAGAGGCGCCAGGCCACGGCAGGCAGCCGGCCGGGCGCCGTGATCACCATTCCCCCTGGCGACTACGATCTTCGGACCCAAGTGATCGTTGACATCAGTTTCCTGACCATTGCCGGCTTTGGGCACGGGTTCTTCTCCCGCAGCATCAAGGACAACGTGGACACCACCGGCTGGCTCGAGCTGCAGCCTGGCGGCAGCCATATCCGCGTCCTCACTCCGTCAACAGCGCCGCAGGCCTTCCTTGTTCGCCGTCCGGGGAGTCCACGCCTGTCCGGGGTCGTCTTCCGGGACTTCTGCCTTGATGGCGTGGAGTTCCCGCCGGACGGCAACAGCTACCGGAACGGCAGGACGGGCATTGAAGTCGCGTCGGACAACGATTCCTTCCACATCACGGGCATGGGCTTTGTGTATCTTGAGCACGCACTCATAGTCCACGGCGCCGATGCCCTGCGTGTCCACGACAACATGATCGCCGAATGCGGCAGCTGCGTTGAACTTACCGGCGCCGGACAGGCAACAATCGTCAGCAACAACCTCATGGGAGCCGGCCCGGAGGGGGCCACCCTGCTGGCGGAGAACCACGAGGGTCTGCTCATCACCGGCAACAACCTATTTCCCCGGGGCCGGAGCCTGGTCGAGCTGACTGGCTGCAACAGGTGCTCGGTGTCTTCGAACAGGTTCCAGGGTTTCTCCCCCGGCATGATGCGGCTCACCAACAACTGCAAGGAAAACCTGATCACGGGCAATCACTTCCGCCGGGGCATGGAGGGCTTCCCGCCGTTCCTCGGTAGATCCAATGGCCTGGACGATCTGTACGGAGTGGTTCATATCGAGGGCGACAACAACCTCTTCTCCAATAACCTCATCGCCTACGACGTCTCGCCCGACAAGGTTGTACCGGCGAACGCCCAGCCCACAATGGTCCTCATCGCCGGGGGCAACAGCAACGTGGTGGCCAGTACCCATGTGGTGAGCAACGTTGAAGCCCAGCACGTCGTCCTGGACGCTTCCACGGTCCGGTCGAAGGTGCTGGACAGTGGCCCTGCTTCCACGGTCACTTCCTACAGCGGTGATACTGCCATCCGGCCTACACCTTAATTGGGAACAGTACAGCCGCCTTCGCTGCCAACCAGGTGGCAGTGAAGACGGCTGTACTGAGGCCAAAAACGCACCCGGACCAAGATGAGCTGGGGATCCGGGTGGAGTTCCCTAGGCCAACCTCGCCAGGGTCACGGCTTGGCGCTCCTGGCGACGTCGTCGAGGCCCTGAGGCGGCGCGAGGTCCATTTCGAGCAGCGGGACCACTCTGGATTTAGTCTTGTAGCGGTGAACCAGCCACAGGGCGAGGAAGATGGGCAGCCCAATATAGGAGGAGAGCACCTCTGCTGTTCGTCCGGCCAGGACAGCTTCGTAGTTTTGTCCTGCAATAACCAGGATCAGCAAAGCGAAGGCCAACAGGGGGCCGACGGGGAAAAGGGCAGCTTTGTACGGCAGGTCCTGGACGTTGTTTCCCTGGGCCAGGAAACCACGCCTGAAGCGATAGTGCGAGAGGGCAATCCCCGCCCACACGATGAAGCCACACAGGCCCGACATGTTCAGGAGCCAGGAGTAGGCGGTGCCTTGGCCGATCAGCGCCGAAAGGAACCCGAACAGACCCACCGCCGCAGTGGCCAACAGGGCCGGGATTGGCACTCCGCGTGCATTAAGTAGTCCGAAGATCTTCGGGGCCATGCCGTCGTGGGCCATGGCGTGAAGCATGCGGGTTGAGGCGTAGAGTCCGGAGTTGCCCGCCGACAGGATGGCAGTCAGGATCACTGCGTTCATCAGGGCAGCCGCGAAGGCGACGCCGGCACGGGAGAAGACCAGGGTAAATGGCGACGACGCTACGTCGGCTTCGCCGGAAGCCAGCAGGCTCGGATCCGTGAAAGGAATCAGGCACCCGATGATGAATATGGCACCGATGTAGAACAGCATGATGCGCCAAAACACTGTGCGGATGGCCTTCGGCACCTCGCGCCGCGGGTTCTTGGCTTCGCCTGCTGCGACACCCACCAGCTCGGTCCCTTGAAAAGAGAAGCCGGCGACCATGAAGACTGAGACTATCGAAACCCAGCCCCCGTGGAACACGTCACCGCGGTTTTCCCAGTTGCTCAGCCCCGGGGAGTTGTCGCCGAGGATGCCGAAAATCATCAGCACCCCTGCGATCAGGAAGAGCACCACCGCGCCCACTTTTACCGCCGAGAGCCAGAACTCCGACTCGCCGAATGACTTTGCCGAGAGGGCGTTGAGGCCGGTCAGCATCACCAGGAAGATCCCCGCCCAGACCCATCCCGGCACGCCTGGGAACCAGAAGTCCATGATGATTCCGGCCGCCACCAGTTCCGCCGCTACCGTGATGGCCCAGTTGAACCAGTAGTTCCAGCCGATTGCGAAGCCAAAAGACGGCGAGACGAAGCGGGTGGCAAAAGACTGGAAGGAGCCGGCGACTGGTATCCGGGCCGACATTTCGCCCAGTGACTGCATTGTCAGGAATACCATCAGGCCCACCAACGCGTAAGCAACGAGGGCGCCGCCGGGCCCAGCCTGTGAAATGGTGCTGCCCGAGGCTACGAACAGACCGGTACCAATCGCGCCGCCGATGGCGATCATCTGCAGATGACGGCTGGTGAGCCCGCGTCTGAGCCCGTTCGTGGTGACAGCGGACCCGGGAGCCGACGTTTCCGTGGGGGAAGGTGCGTGTTGTGTTGCTGCGTCGTCCTTGACGTCAAGGGAAGTCCCGCCCAGTGATGTCACGCCGCACCCCCCACGTGGAGTGGCGCGCCCGGGTCGAGGATTGCCATGTCGGCAGCTCGATCAGTGCAGGCAACGGTGACTGACGCGTCGAGCGGGCAGACCGGCACCATTCCGCGGGTTCCGGTAGACGGAGTGAAGTCCCTGGTCGGCATGGGCGTCGCCGGGACCGAATCCGGGCCAATGCCAGGGGTCCGGCGGGAAAGATTTCTATTGATTTCGAGCGCGTGGGAGCAAAGCCTCATAGTGCCTCCGAAAAGGTAGGTGCGGTGGATTCAGCCTTCCGGCGCTCCTGGGCGGGAAGGATGGTGATCAAGCTAACACATGTGAATGGAGGGACAGTTGGTGAATTGTTTGTTGCACCGCATAGCAGCCAACCTCTTATGCGTGACCAGCCGGCGGGAGGACTGAGCATAAGAGTTACTGATCTTATTCAGCGTGAGAACAAGTGCAGTTGTCGAGCTGATAAGGGCTCATCCCGGCATGGAGCTGTACTGGCGCCACCAAAATCAAAAGACGACGCTCACACCTGATGGCGCCGGGGCCGGGACGCTCTACTTCAGGAAGCGCGGGCCTATCGGCTTCCCGCATCCGGTACTTGCTGCAGCTCACGCGCGGTCCGACGGGAGCTGGCGTTGGGTTCTTCCAGGGCGGCAACCATGCGACCAACTTGAATAACTGCGGCCCTGATCTTTACGGGATCGCTGATGGTCAGGAATTGGAGCATCAGACCATCCAGTGCAGCGAAGATGGCAAGGGCAACCGCGTTGTCTGCGGGCAGGCCCCGCTGCTGTAGAGCTTCTTCAACAGTCCGCATGTAGTTGGCGTAAAGCCGTTCCACCAGGCGCCGCACCTCCGGGTTTCGCCGGGATTCCAGCAGCATCTCAAATTGGAAGAGTTGCAGTTCCGGCTCGGCGGACACTGTCTTGATGAGCGAGTCGGCAAAATCGTCGTCAAAGTCGGCGATCCGCTCAAGGCCGGTCTCTTCAATTGACCGTTGTACAGCCCATTCCATGGTGGCAGCCAGGAGGCCTTCGATCGAGCCGAAATGGTGCCGGATGAGGGTGTGGTTGACGCCGGCACGGCCCGCTACCGAACGATAGCTGATCCCCTTCAGCCCCCGCTCCCCCACCACGGCAATGACTGCCGAGAGCAATGCTTCGCGTCCATCCCCGTAGGGCAAGCGGATCGAAGACTGAGGCTGGGTCATCCACTAAGTCTAGTTCCCGCAACTGATCGACAGGGAGACGTTGACACCCAGAACTATACAAACGTATAGTTCTTGGTGTGGCCGAGGTCACTTACAGCTTTGCTCGATTGCTATCAGCTTCTTCCCCGGATTGTTCGGCGCACTGACGCGCAGAAACAGGGGCACCATTTCTCCCGCACCGGCCCAACGCCCGTGCACTCCCGAAAGAGCCATCGCATGAATCAAGAATCAGTCGACGTACCGACGAGCATTGGGTTGGAAGAGCGCGGGGACTCCGCCGGTCCGATGGGTTTGAGAGCCAACAAACTTGGCGTCCTTGCCATTGCCTTTTTCGCCATTGCCGCGGCAGCGCCCATGGCTGCCGTGGTGGGCGCCAGTCCGGTCCTATTCTCTGCCTCTGGGGCCGGAACACCGGTCATCTACGTTATTGCTGCGTTGCTTGTTGCCCTCTTCTCCGTCGGCTACCTCCGAATGAGCCGGTACATTACCAACGCCGGTGGTTTTGTCGCATACATGGCCAAAGGGCTCGGAACGAAATGGGCGACCGGTGGTGCTGGGATTGCCATCGTGACCTACCTCAGCCTGCAAATCGGGCTGTGGTCCCAGTTCGGCGTCTTCGCCCAGCTCCTGATTGAAGGAATCACCGGTCTTAACATCCCGGTCTACCTCTGGATCGCCGTGCTGCTCGCAGTAGTGACCGCGCTGACCATGCGCGGAGTCGACGCCAGCCTCAAAGTGCTGGGAGTTCTCATTGTCGGCGAGGCCTTTGCAGTCGCTGCCCTTGTGGTGTCCCTCATCGCCCAAAAGGGCATCAGCATCTTCACCTTCGAGGGCTTCAATGGTTCCAACGTCTTCGGACCCGGCCTGGGAATCTCCCTGCTCTTTGCGTTCGCCTGCTTCACCAGCTTTGAAGCAACGGTCGTCTTCGCCGAAGAAGCAAAAGAACCCCGCCGCACTATTCCCCGCGCCGCCTATTTCGTCATCGCCTTCGTGGGCATCTTCTACACTATGTCCACATGGGCCATCAGCGGCGCCATCGGCATCGACAACATCCAGACCGTCGCCACGGACAACCCCGCCGGCATGATCTTCGACGTGGCCGAGACCAGCGCAGGCTACTGGCTGAGCATGACCATGCAGATCCTGGTAGTTACCAGCTTCCTGGCCATGCTCCTCGGCCTCGCCAACATGTTCTCCCGCTACCTCTTCTCCCTTGGCCGCGCCGGCGCTTTGCCTCAGAAGCTTTCCGCCGTCTCCAAGACCGGGGCCCCGCACGTGGCCGGGTTCATCAACGGAGTCGTCGTCCTCGCCGTCAACAGCATCTTCCTGCTCGCAGGAGCCGACCCCATCACCACCGTCTTCTCCTGGTTCGTCGCCCTGGGAACAGCCGGCTTCATCACCATCCTGCTGGTGACCTCAGCCGCGATAGTGCTCTTCTTCGCCAGGAACGGCATGCGGGACAACCTCTGGGTCACGGTCATCGCACCCTCCCTGTCATTCCTCGCATTCATCGTCATCGGATACCTGACGCTGGATAACTACGACGCCCTGCTCGGCGGCGCCGGCGGCGTTGCACGCTGGCTTCTGCTCGGTATCCCCCTCTTCTTCGTGGCCGGAATCGCCCGGGGAGCACAAAAGCCCTCGATCAACTTCGCCGCGGTCATCGGCTGACCAGCCGTACAACCTGTCCCCACACGATAAAAAGAACAAGGAACACACCATGACTTCAACCGACATTCAGGACTACATCCCCGAAGAGGAGTGGCCCCCGGTTTCCGCCATGCTCGAAGGCTTCGGCGACCAGACACTCCCCGCCTCGCACGCCCTCACCGGGACCGCCCTGAGCATCCCGGCCGAAGACGGTGTCGATGAGTACACCTTCGACACCGAATCCTCCCTGACCTGGACCACGCAGCGCGGCCAGGAGAAGACCAGCGCAACAGCAGGCTACAAAGCCATCGAAGCCCGGCCCGGGATCTTCATCATCGACTCCGTCCGGGGTGAGGGGCCCGCAGCAGAAAACGTCACCATTATCTGGGACCGGAACACCGGCGCGGTGACCTCCGGCGTATCGCGCTTCGTTCTCGCGGGCGACCGCACCCGGAGCACCACCGACTTCAGCCAAACCAACAGCAACGGCTCAGCGGCACGGCACGAACGCTCGTCCGGGCTGGTCGGCAAGCGGATCTTCTACCGTTACAGCGACGTCGAATCCTACGAACACATCTATCTGAATCCAGGCACCTTCACCTGGAACTGCGTCCGCGGCGGCGAGGCGGGCCTGGCGGACACCGACCGGTGCATGACGTGGGAAGCAGCAGAGGATCTCTTCATCTTCTTCTGGACCGAAAAAGTCATGTGCGTTGACGCTGTCCTGCTTGTGGACCTGCGCGAACAGCGCTCCATCGGACGCATGTTCGGCTGGGATGACCCTGCCAAAGAACCGGTCATCCTGCCCTTCAACTCCCGGCTCAGCGTTCTGAACACCACCGAGTACCCCCAGGACACCAACAAGCACTAGCCCCGGCAGGGGGTGTCCGGGACCTGCGCCGGACATCCCCGGGCAAAGGGCAACGAGCCCAACCGGCAATAGCGCGCAGCCGGCAACCAAAGAAACGGAGACTTTTAATGGATATCCAGCTGCGTGACCGCGTGGTCATGGTGACAGGCGGCGAATCAGGGATAGGCCGGGCCTGCGTTGACCTTCTGGCCTCCGAGGGCGCAAACATCCTCATCGTCGACCGCAACCCCGACGGCGCCGCCGCGGCAGAACAGCTCCGCAACGACGGACGCCAGGTTTCCTTCGCCCAGGCCGATCTCACCGTCGAAGCAGATGTCCGGATGCTCGCCGAAGCGGTGGAGGACCTCTACGGTGGACTGGACTCCGTCATTGCCTGCGCCGGTATCTCCGGCCCGGTGGGACAAAACGCAACAGACGTGTCCGCCGAGGACTGGGACCGTGTCATGGCAGTCAACGTCCGCGGGAACTTCCTGCTTGCCAAGTACTGCGTCCCCCTACTGCGTGACAGCGCCGTGGCGTCCATGGTGTTCCTCGGTTCGGACTCAGCGTTCGTCGCCTACGAAGGCATGGCCCCCTACACCGCATCCAAGGGGGCAGTGGTGATGCTAACGAAGGCACTCGCCGTGGACCACCCACCGATCCGGTTCAACTGCCTGTGCCCAGGCATCGTGGACACCCCCATGTCCCGCGCAGACCTCGGCTTCGACGACGGCTTCGCCGGCTCAGGCCTTCCCGTCATCGAACCCCGGCAGATCGCAGGACACGCCCTGTTCCTCGCCTCACCCGTCAGTTCCCCCGTCAACGGCACAACCCTGATCGCCGACTTTGGCTACATCGCCCGCTCGGCACAGCCCTCACTTGACTTCACCGCCAGCCCCTCAACCTAACCCGATAACACTGCAGGGAGCGTCCCTGCTCGAAGAGGAGTACCCCTTGGAAACCTATGAATCCCTGCTTGCCAGCCTCGCTCCGCAGAATGGTGAATCCCGGACAATTTTCGATCCCGCCACAGGCACCGCGGTTGGTGAAGCACCCGTCCACACGCTCGAGGACCTGGAACAGGCCGTCTCCGCAGCCGTCGCAGCGCAGCCGGCATGGGCCGCGACGGGCCACGACGCCCGGTCCGCCGCGCTCCTAAGAGCAGCCGACGCCGTCGAACGCTCCGCCGAAGAACTCGCCCAGCTGCTCTCCCGCGAGCAGGGCAAACCCCTCAACGGCCCCAATGCCCGCTTCGAAGTCGGCGCCTGCGCCGCGTGGCTGAGGGCTGCCGCCACCACGCCGCTGGAGCCGGAAATCGTCGTGGACGACGGCGAAACGCGCGCAGAGCTGCACTACCGGCCCATCGGCGTCGTCGGAGCCATCGGTCCTTGGAACTGGCCCATGATGATCACCACCTGGCAGATCGCGCCGGCCCTGCGGATGGGCAACGCCGTCGTGGTCAAACCATCAAAAATGACCCCGCTCTCCGTCCTGGCACTGCTCAAGGTCATCAACGAGGAGCTACCGGAAGGAATTCTGACCGGCATCTCCGGTGACCGGACCGTTGGCGCCCGTTTGGCCGAGCACCCGGCTGTCGGGAAGGTGATGTTCACCGGCTCCACCGCAGCCGGCAAGGAAATCATCAAGTCTTCCGCCGATACGGTCAAGCGGCTCACGCTGGAGCTGGGCGGAAACGACGCCGGCATCGTCCTGCCCGACGCCGATCCCAAGACCATCGCCGAAGGTCTGTTCTGGGGCGCCTTCATCAACACCGGCCAAACCTGCGCCGCGCTCAAGCGGCTCTACGTCCACGACGACATCTACGACGCCGTCTGCGACGAACTCACCGCCGTCGCCAAGGCCATGCCGATGGGCAACGGCCTGGACGAAAACAACGTCCTGGGTCCACTGCAGAACAAGGCACAGTACGACGTCGTAGCGAACCTTGTGGAGGCAGCGAGGGCTTCCGGAGCACGCATCCTCCTCGGCGGGAACCCGGACAGGGACCAGCCCGGCTACTTCTACCCCACGACGCTTGTGGCGGACATCGACAACGACAACCCCCTGGTCGCCGAAGAACAGTTCGGCCCCGCCCTGCCCATCATCCGCTACAGCACCATCGACGAAGCAATCCAGAAAGCAAACGCCCTCGACGTCGGCCTCGGCGCCTCCGTCTGGTCCTCCGACCCGGCAACAGCCCGCGAAGTCGCCGCCCGCATCGAAGCCGGGACCGTATGGATCAACCGGCACGGCGCCGTCGACCCACGTATCCCCTTTGGCGGCGCCAAGCAGTCAGGCTACGGTCTGGAATTCGGCGTCGAAGGGCTCAAGCACCTCGGCGTCCCGCAGGTCATCAACGGCTAGACCACCTGCAAAAGGAGTGATACCCGCTCGCTGAAGCGCGGGTATCACTCCTTTAAATAAGGTCGACATCTCCAACCAAACCCAAAGGAGCCAGAGTGGGCAATCAACCAGTAGCCATAGTCACAGGAGGAGGATCCGGAATTGGGAGCGCAACGGCCCATCAACTCCGGGCCGACGGATGGGAAGTAATCATTTCAGGCCGGCGTCCCGAACCCTTGCAATTGATTGCCGACCAAACCGGGGCAGTTCCAGTGGTGGCGGATACTTACACCCAATCTGATGTTACGAAGCTGGTTGAGTCGGCCCTCGAACGGTTCGGATCCTTGGATGGACTGGTCCTGAACGCCGGGGTCGTGCGGACGGGATCAGCTGGGGAACTGACAGATCAGGCCTGGGACGAAATGATGAGTACCAACCTCACAGGGCCCTTCCGGCTCGCACGCAAAGCGCTGCCGCACCTGCTGGCATCCCGCGGAGCTATCGTCGGTGTCGCGTCGGCGGCGGCGCTGCGGGCTACACGTGGAATTGCCGGCTACAGTGCAAGCAAGGCGGGGCTGACGATGCTCATGCAGTCCATTGCCGTGGACTACGGCCCGTTGGGTGTCAGGGCGAATGCGATTTGCCCCGGCTGGACCCGGACTGAGATGGCGGACATGGAAATGAAGGAGTACGGGGCGGATCTGGGTCTGAGTCCTGAAGAGGCTTATCGGACTGCCACATCCTTCGTTCCGGCCCGCAGACCCGCCGAAGCAACCGAAATAGCCCAGGTCATCTCTTGGCTTCTCTCGGACAAAGCCTCCTACATCACCTCAGCCGTCATCCCCGTCGACGGCGGGATGATCTCCGTCGATCCCGGGAGCCTGGGATTCGCGGCCCGGACAGCGGCAGAGCCCGCGAACCAAGGAACCGCATAACCTCCAGACGAGCTATCCGGCCTTCATTGCAGGAGTTCCCGGCTGCCCGCCGCGCGAGTTCCACAGGTAACGATGGCAGCTTTTATATCGGCAGCCAGAGTTCTGGACCGGCCACCACACACTTGGATAGGCCAACGCGGCAGCTAGGCCAAAACTCGGGAACCAGCCGTAAGAGCGACGCAACCCGCAAGGTTCGTGAACAGGTTAGACGCAAGATCGCCTCTGACGAGGCGACCTGTCCTGCCCGAGGTGGGACTCGAACTGTCTTCCAGGCCTTGCAACTACTCGGGATCCGCGCAAACATGCGGAATCTGGAGCAATACGACAGCTCTGAACAACAGTCCAAGACGAAGAGTGTTGACATTGTCCACACCTACTATTTGCCCTCCCAGATTCGGCAATAAGCCGTTCAATGAAGCAGGCCGAGGAGCGCCCGTCCTAGCGGCAATATGTTGACGGGATCTCTGCTACCGGCTGCAGCGTGGGAGCCTGACGCGACGATAGTGGGCCGGCTCCAAAAAGCCGAATTCAGCAGGAGCGTTTCACGTCTGGTCAGCATTTTGCCAGTCGGGCGCTTGAATGAGTTCCACCCGATTTCCGTCTGGATCGAGTAGGTAGACAAGCCATCCGCCTGCAATTGGACCAGAGGTCGGGGCAACTGGTTCGGATACGGCGTCGTAACCAAGCGCTGTCATCTTGGCGTAAACCTGCCGTACATCAATATCTGTGAAGGCAAGGTGTGCCGTGCCCGGTTGCGCCTTTGATGGGTCAACTGCGGGCAGTAGAGGCTCGGCATGGGCAAGTTCCAACCGGAAGGATCCGTCATTGGTAGCGAGAAGCATGGCTCTGACCTGTACGTTGGGACGGCCGTACAGCTCACCGATGTATGGCCCCGACGTCCAGGCGTCCAAGCGGGTTAGGCCGAGGCCATCCACGTAAAATCGCGCGCTGCGCTCCATGTCCGTAACGTGCAGGGCGGTGTGATGGTGTCGCATTCAGTGTCTCCTTGGTGGTCAAGGACTTCCCACTCGTCTCCGATGAAAGCAGCCTTGAAGCGTCAATGTTGGATGGGAGGTGTCAGGCCGGGTATGTCAGCTCTGGGCGATGGCCTGTTGGAAGACCTTTGTCGGGTCGTTTTAGGTTCCAATTCCCAGGTGTGCTCCGCCTGCCACGTCGAGGGAAACCCCTGTGATGTAGCGGTTGTCGGGGTCGGCGAGGAAGAGGATGGCGCGGGCGACTTCGTCGGGTTCGGCGAACCGGCGCATTGGAAGTTGTGCGGCACGCTTGGCACGGTTGGCGGCTGCGTCCGGACCGGAGTCTTTGGCGAATTGTGCCCACATGGGTGTGTTCACCGGGCCCGGGGCGATGGCGTTTACGGAGATGCCGTTGGGCCCGAGCAGTTCGGCAAAGGACCACATTATGTGAAGGACGGCGAGTTTGCTCGCGTTGTAAGGCAGGTAGTTGAGCCGTGATTCCTTTGCTGCAACTGACGATAGGACCACGATGGCGCCGGCGGTGCCGGTTTCGAGCATTGACTTTGCGGTCTCCCGTACCATCGTGAAGGTCGCGGAGGTATTGATCCTTAAGATGGAGTCGAATTCTTCAGTGGTGGTCTCCATGATGCCGGGGGTGGGGCCGAGTACTCCGGCTGCGTGGATGAGGACATCGATGCGACCGTGTTTGGATGTGATTTCCTGGATCGTAGCTGCGCATTGCTGTTCCGAGGTGATGTCGAGGGGGTAGAACGCCTTTAGGTTCTGGTCCTCTTTCGGGGAACGGTCGGCGCCTATGACGATGGCGCCTTCTGCTGTGAGGGCGCTGACGGCGGCGTCGCCGATTCCCCCGCTCGACCCGGTTACCAGTACCACCTGATCCTTGAGGCTCATTTGTTCTCTCCGCCGTGGTCGTGGGTGCGCCGCGGGTTTCCGGCGTTGGGAGCGTGAGGTGCTCGCTTCATGTGCAAAATTCCTTAGCTGTGGTGCTGTTTTGGCCGGTCGCGTGTTGTCCAGGTTTGACGATGCTAGTGGGCGGCCGCGTCCTTGGCGCGAGAAGCTGCCGCAGCCACAACTTCATCGGCGATTGCGGTGGCCCGGAGCGCTTGGGTGAACGTAACGGCTGGGGGCTCGCCGGTGCAGAACTTAAGGGCGGCCTCTGCCTGGCGTAGGAAGAGGTCGGAGGGGGCGAACGATGTTGTGTCGTGGTTTCCGTCCCGGTTCCAGACGTGCACGGTGTCGTTGGCCCACAAGATCCGTCCGTCACGGGCGAGTACATCGATGGTGAGGCTCCAGTCCCCCTGGTTGAGTCCTTGCGGTTCCTGCCAGGGAGACCAGTAGCTCTGCAGATGGAACAAGGCACCTGCGGGAAATTCTATGTCGGTGACTACGTGTTCTGGTACCGGCGAGCCGTACAGGCTGCTGCTGGAGCTTGTGGCGAGGACTTTTGGGTCGCCATCGAACCATGATGAGACTAACTCGATGGCGTGGATGCCGTTGACGACGGCGACGCCGCCCTCCTTCGGGTCAGCTCGCCAGGAGTTGACGTTCTGTTTGTGGGCTACGGAGCGGACGGACACGGCGATTACCTCGTTGTTGCCCACCCATTGGGAGACGAGGGAAGCTGCTGGGTGCTGGTGGAGGGTGTATCCGATCATCAGGCGTTCGTTGACACCGGACGCGGCGGCAAGGACAGCGGCGCCTTCTGCGTCTGCGGCGACCGGTTTTTCGGTGAGCACGCGGAAGCCGCGGTTCAGCAGGTCCGCGCAGATAGCAGGTTGGATGGTGGTCGGCAGTGCGACGGCCACGAGGTCGGCGTGTTCCGGGCGGAGCGCTTCGGTGCTGGCTACCACCGTTGCATCCAACTCCCGGGCGAGTGGGGAAGCCCGGTCGTCCTTCTCAACAAGAACCGTGACGTCGGCACCCGCCGTGGCGAATGCCCGTGCGTGTCGTGATCCGGCCCAGCCGGCTGCTCCGACGACGGCGACGCGCGGAACTGGATTCGTTGAAATCATGATTTGACTCCACCGGAGGTCAGGCCGGCGATGAACCAGCGCTGGAAGGCGGCGAAGATGGCAAGGACGGGAAGGAATGCGACGATAACGAAGGCCCCGAAGGCCGCCCAGAAGTTGCCGAAACCGGTGGAGATGTATCGGACGATGCCGTTTTGCACCGTTTTCATGTCTTCGGTTGTTGCCAGGACGGTTCCGACGAGGAAGTCGTTCCAGACAAAGACGAAGATGAAGATCGCGACGGCGGCAATCCCTGGGCGGATCAGGGGCAGCACGATTCGCAGAAGAATTTGGCGTCGGCTGCAGCCATCGATTGCTGCTGCTTCCTCGATTTCCACGGGGATGTTTTCGATGAAGTTGCGCAGGAACAGGATCGTCTGTCCGCAGATGATCCCGGTGTAGACCACGATCAACAGAGGGTAGGTATTAATGAGTGCGGTCTTGACGAACATCGAGTAGAGGGCAATGAAGACCACGACGCCAGGAACCATGGACAATACGAGGATGCCGGTCATGAGGCTTTCCATGCTGCGCCCCCGGTAGCGGGTCGCGACATAGGCTGCGGGGACGCAGACCGCGAGGGCCAGGATGATCGAACCGATGGCGTAGATCAGCGAGTTGAGGAAGAAGCGGATGTTGGTGGAGGTGAACAGTCCGCCGTAGCTGTCGAACGAGAACGGGTCCGGGATCCACACAGGTGGGAAAGCCACCGTGTTCGCGTCGGTTTTCAGGGACGTCGACAAAATCCATAGGACCGGAGGCAGGACCAGGGCCGCTGTTACGGCGACGACTGCCCAGATGGGCAGCCGCCGCAGAATGTGCCCGGGCCGGCGGCGGGCCGGAATGGTGGCAGTCACAGAGATTCCTTCCGTCGGAAGCGGATCGCTACCAGGGTCAAGGCGATGTTGATCGCGAAGAGCAAAATTGCTGCGGCCGAGGCGCCAGAGAGGTCAAAGTCCTGGAACGTCTTGTTGAACACCCTCATCGAGAGGGTTTCCGTTCCACCCAGCGGGCCGCCACGGGTGGTGACCAGGATGATGGTCACCATTTGCACGTACAGCATTAGCAGGACGACAACGACCGAAACGATGGTGTTCCGAAGGAAGGGAAGGGTGATGTTCACGAATCCCTGCCAAGCGTTTCCGCCGTCCACCCGCAGGCTTTCGTAAAGTTCGGTTGGCACAGTCTGAAGCGCCCCGAGGAAGAGGACCATCGCCTGGGGATAGGACCACCACGCGGTGATGAGTGTTAAAGCCACCAGCGCCGAACCCGGTGTGGAGAAGGCATCGGCAGGCCCGAAACCAAGGGCTTTGGTGATGGCAGTCCCCGGCCCATAGGTGGGATTGAGGAACCACAGCCAAAGAGTGCCTACGGTTGCCTGGGACATCAGCCACGGAAGCAGGAACAGGCTCCGCACCGTCCGCTTGAAGCGGATGATCTTATTCAGGACGACCGCGGAGGCAAAGCCGAGCGGTAAGGCGATAGCCAGGGCGCCAAGCGAGAACGCAAGAGTGGTGCCGATCTGCTTGGGAAGGTCTTGGTCGGAGAACAGTCTGGTGAACGACTTCAGTCCGGAGAAGTCCTTGATCTGGTAATACGTGGTGTCGTGGAGCGCCGTCCAAGCTGTGAAGAGCAGGGGGCCGACGAAGACGAAAAGGAAGACGGAAACGACCGGGACGACGTAGAGCCAGACGGCCCGGTCCTTCCGTGCAGGCCGGATGCGGGGTTTGGTGCTCCGAACTGCGCGTTGTTCTTGTGTCACTGACATGGGGTTCGCTTTCCTGGGACCAGGGTTACGTGGTTACTCCTGTCGGGGAAGGGGTTCACTTGTTGGCCGCGTCCTGCGCCGCCTTCATGAACTCATCCGCCGAGGAGTTGTTCAGATACAGCTGCTGTCCGGCGTTGGCAAGGCCACTGGCAATGGCAATCCAGTTATCCGGGTAGGTGTGCGGCTCGCTGTGATCTTTGACGAAGTTACTGACGTCCAGCACGGTCTTGGCCTCTGGAGTGGTGAAGTAAGGCTCCTGGAACGTCGACGAGCGTGTGGGGACGTCGCCCCCGGTTGCCATGAGCGCCCCGGCTTTCGGGCTGGTCATGTATTCGATGAACTTCCAGGCAGCCTTGGCATGCTTGCTTCCGGCACCGATGCCAAGGGTCCAACCAAACGTCGATCCCTTATCCGAGCCGTTTGAGGTTTTGGGCAGGGGGGCGGACTTGATGTCAGGGTTGGCCTTCTGCAGGGTCAAGAGGCGTTCCGTTCCGAGGGCAGACATGGCAACCGTGCCGTTTTGGAGGCCGTCAGCCACCGTCGAGTACTGGTCCCCCACAACGCTCGGCGGCATGCCTCCTGCTTTTTTGAGCTTCACGAGGAAATCGGCGAATTCTTTGCCCTTTTCAGTGTTGAAGCTGGCTTTGCCGTCCTGATTGGAGATGTCCTGCCCCACCTCGCTCATGAAGCAATCGAAGAAGGTCGAGATGATTGCCGAGTTGTCGACCCCGGAGAACCCGGTCCCAAACCCTGTGAACCCGGCCTTCGCTGCTTTTCCGGCAACCTCGACGACCTGGTCCCAGGTGGTGGGTACGGCAGCTCCGATCTGCTTGAGGATCTTGTCGTTGTAATAGAGCGTGCAGGTGCGGTAGTCGTAGGGGACGGCCACTTGCTTCCCGTCCTTGTCCGCCAGCTTGTCCACCGGGCGCAACCAGTCAGTGATCTGCTTAGCCTCATCAGGAAGCGGCTGGTAAACCTGCGCAGCAGCAATTTGGGGAACGACCGGAGCGAACATCTTCACGACGTCCGGTGTCTGCCCGGCTGCCGCTGCCTGCGGAAGCCTGCTGATCATGTCCCCGAAAGAAACAGTCGACAGCTGAACCGTGATGTTGGGATTTTCCTTGTGAAAGTTCTCGAGATTCTGCTTCAGCGCGGCAGCCCGCGGGTTGTTCTGGCTGGGGTCCATGAAGTCCCAGTACGTCAACGTGACGGGACCGTCCTCGTTGCTGCCGGACTCGCCGGAACTGCCTGAGCAGCCGGTGAGCAGCGCCGCGGCAACCGCCACGGCGGTCAAAGTACTTGCAGCTCTAATCATTTCATCTCTCCTTTGAGATCGGTTGCATTTATCCGATCAGACATTGAGATCGGTTGCTGAGATCGGTTGCAATAAAGATAGGGTCGGGAACAGGCTCTGTCAAGACTTACTCAGGTCCGTGCTCGGAGCTCCTGGCTCCGGTCACCGAGACGGCTAACTCATGTCGGTTGCCGGTGTCGGGGATCGCCGAAGTCCATACTTCTTCAACGCCGGACCGCGCCGGCCGGGAGTGCATCTTCAAGCACGCGGGGCCTGTTGATCATGAGGGCTCCCACGGCAAATACCATGAGCCAGCCTCCGAGCATGCTGAATGATGGTAGCCAGTGGTCCCCCGGCTGATGCAGGAGACCAAAAAGGAATGGGCCGAGGCTTGCGAGGGTGTAGCCGACTCCCTGCGCGAATCCGGAGAGTGCTCCCGACCCGGTTTGTGTTCGTGCCCGCCTGTTGATCATGGTGAACGCGAAGGAGTAGGCGCCTTGGCCCAGCCCGGCGATAGCCACCCACACTGACGCGGAAGTTATTGGAGCAAAGAGGATGCCTCCATAGCCGACGGCGAATGTGACGACGAACAGGACTGCAATAGGTAGCGGGCGAGGCATCCTCACCACGGCAAGAGGCACAACGAGGCCGACCGGCAGGCCGAGGATGGAATAGAGCGCCAACATGAATCCGGCGGTTTCCGGACTCATCCCTCGGTCCACAAGAACGACCGGAAGCCATGTGATTGCCGCAAACGTGTTGCTCGAGCAACCCGCGAAGATTAGCGCTGTACCCCAGCCAATCGGTGATCGCCAGGGCTTGATCACACTGGTGCGGGGCGCCGGTACTTCGCTGCATGGAGGTTTCCTGGCCTGGGCAGCCGTACCCCTGGCTGCGAGGACCATCAGCCAGGGTACTGCGGCGGCCGCGCTGATTGCCGCCCAAATGCCGATGGAAAACCGCCAGCCATACAGCCCGGCCAAGGGTATGGCCGCTCGGGCGGCCACGGCGGTGCTGACGGCGAGGAGTGTCACGTGTAGGGCAGGGAGGAGCCCGGTTTTATCGGGGAAATACTTCATCAGCAGGGGCGGTATCACGACATTTACTACACCCATCCCCAGCATGGCGATCGAGGTGAACGCCAGAAAGACGGAGGTAGTCCACCCCAGTGCGCGTCCAACCTGGCCGAGGGTTGTCATCAGGATTGAAGCCAGCAGCAGGTATTCGGGCTGCATTCGGCGGATAAGAGGGAGGGCCAGGAATCCCATTGCTGCGAAGCCGGCGGTCGGCAGCATTCCAAGGATCCCCGTCGTCACCGCGTCAAGGGGCAGGTCCTCGCTTATGGGACCAAGGAGCGGGGACACCGCGGAAACCGCCTGTCTTGCGCTGAACGCGACCAGCAGGATGCCAACGAGCGGGGCGAGCCGCCCTCGCAGTGGTTGCCGTCCCACTCCCCCGATCTTCCGGTGGCTCTGGTGGAGGCAGTTCGGACCTATTTTGTGCCTCCTTATGCTTTGGGATGTCTGCAGGGCGCGGTTCAAAAGCTCTCGATGTGAGACCTAACCCGAGGGGATGGGCGAGCCAGGCTGTTCAGCTTGCGTTCACTGCGTGGCTGGCCCATTCCCGGCCGGCTTGTTCTTCTGTCGGCAGACCGGATGCGGCGAGGATCCGGTCGAGCAGGCGTTGGGTGTGAACAGCCTCACGGCCGGAGGTCAGTGGCTGTGCCCTGTCTGCGACGCGGTCAAGGAAATGGTGAACGGCGGCGGAGAATCCGAGGGTGTCCGTGGCTGTGGCCCAGCCGTACGCCTCGGCGCTGAGTTCCCGGGATGTGGTGACTCCCTTGACCGTGGTCGAGACTGTTTCAGGCGCCCTGACCTCCACTGTCTTCCCGTCACCGTAGGCGTCGAGCTTCTCGTTCCACGCTCCTGCCGTACGGGCTGCCATCAGAAGGCCCGTATTTCCGGTGCTGAAGCGGATGGTCGCTGCGACGCCGTCTTCTTCCCAGGGGTCCTCCCCGGCGGCATGGGCGGCGACGTCCACGGGTTCGCCGCCACAGTACCAGCGGAGGAGATCAACCATGTGGATGGCATTTTCGAAGGTCGCACGGTATTCGGATCCCGGGCGGTTCTTCTGGGCGACGCAGAAGGTGGCTCCTTTCTCACCAAAAATGTCCCTGCCGGCGGTGTAGACGGGGGCGTAGCGGCGGTTGAAGTCGACCATCAGCACTCGGCCCCGCTGGTCGGCAAGATCTGCAAGGCGTTCGGCCTCATCGGTTGCCGGCGCCAATGGTTTTTCGCAGAACACGTCGACATCACGGCTGAGGCACAGCTGCACGGCGTGGGCGTGCTCGGATCGTGGCGTGAGTACGAAGACTGCATCCAATTCCTGCGAGGCCAGCATGTCCTCCACGCTCTTGTAGGCGGCGCCGAATCCCCAGCGCCTGACCAGGCTGCTGGGGTCATCGCGCCGGGACACCAGGGCAGCCAGTTCCACGTCATTGCGTTGTACGAGGGTGGGCAATTGGGCAATGGTGGCGATATTGCCTGCGCCGATAACTCCGACGCGGAGACGGTTGGTGTTCATCGAGCGTTCCTTATTTCAGCCAGATTGGAGAGCATTGAGCGCAGGACGGCGGCAGATTCGCGGAAGCCGTCCTCGGGCACAGGGAGGTCCTGGGGGTGCCAGCGGTACTCGAGTTCGATGCTCAGGACGTCGTCGTAGCCGTGCTGCAGCAACGCGGCGAGGATTTGCGACCACGGAACGACGCCGCTTCCCACGACACGGGACCTGACGGCCCGCTCGGAGGCGTTGACCCGGGCCGTTTCCGTGGCGCGGAATGCTGCGTTGGGATCCGTGAAGACCAGGTCCTTTACATGCACGTGACCAATGAGATCACCTTGAACAGCAAAGGCCTGTTCGAACGTTTCGTCGTGCGTGAAGGTCAGGTTCGCCTGATCGTAGAGAACACGGACGGCGGGGTGTGCTATTTCCCGGACGAGGGCGGCGGTGTCTGCCGCGGTCTGGGTCATAGTGCCGAAGTGGTTTTCCACGCAGAGGCGAACACCGGCCTGGTCGGCTTCGGGCGCGAGTGTTTCCAATGCCTGACGCAGTTGCCCCCATCGTGCCGCGTGTTCGCTGTCGCCCGGGTGCCAGGCGCCGGCATACACACGGACCCGGTCAGCGCCGAGCAGGTGCGCGGTCTCGATGGCGCCACGGAACTCATCGACCCCTTGACGCCATTCCACATCGTCCAGTGAGTTGATGGCTGTGGTGTAGGGCGTCAAGCCGACGATGGGTACGCCCTCGCCTTCGGCGGCTTGCAGTGCTTCCATCGCCGCGCGTCGGTCACCAAGAGGCAATCCGGACGTGTAGTCGTCCTGGTAGATGACTTCGGCGGCATCGAGCCCTGCGGCCCGGAAGAGTTTGAGTGCCTGGGGAACCGTGTGGTTCGGGGTGCCTAGTGTGTGACCCGCTAGCCGCATTGCTCAAGATCCTTTCTGAAGTGTTTGGTCTGCTGTCCAGTCCGCAGGACCGACCAGCCGGGGCGGGTCTGCGACGCGGGACCGGTCCACGATCTCCATGAGCAACCCCCAGGGGGTGACGAAGTAGGTCCAGCGGTTCCCGGCGACGCGGGGGCTGTCACCGGCGACTTCCTTGCGTTCACCAAGCACCCGCACCCCGGGGGCCTGCTGCAGCACCGTGATCGCTTCATCGACGTCGTCCACGATGAAGCACAAATGGTGCCCTCCGGCGTCGCAGTGCCGCGGTGGCGCATCGCGCCGTCCCGTGCCGCTCCATTCGAAGAGCTCGATGTTAAGGTTCGGGGGCAGGCGCAGCATGGCCAGCGTGAGTTTGGCATCTGCCGGGACGTCGAAGTTAATGGGCATGAATTTTTCGTCGGGTCCTCGTTCGGAGCGGTACAGCTCCTCAGCGCCCAGCACATCGACGAAGAACCGGATGCCTTCCTCAAGGTTTGGAACGGTAAGGCCGACGTGGTCAGTGTGGCGCAGCCCCGGGAGACGCCGGAGCGGCTGTCCCTGTCCCCCGGTCATTTGCGTCGCCCTGAGGTGCGTGGGCCCGAGGTGGAGCCGCGGACCAGAAGCTCGGGCTCGAGAACGATGTGGTCCACGGAGCCGTCCGCGTTCTGTTTCTCGGCCAGTTCGATGGCGATATGTCCCATGTCGGCGATCGGCTGCCGGATGGTCGTCAGGGCGGGGTTGAACCTGGCTCCAAGAGCGAGACCATCGAACCCAATAACCGATACATCCTCGGGTACCCGTACACCGCTTCGGCCGAGGGCCGATATCACAGCAAAGGCGACCATGTCATTGGCCGCGATAATGGCCGTCGGGGGGTTCTCCATTTCCAGGAAGTGCTCCGCTCCACGGGTGCCCGCGTCCAGATCCGACCCGCTGTCCAGAACGATAGGTGCGCTCCCGCTCTCGGCAGTCAGTTCCAAATAAGCGTCCATCCGGTCCTGGGCTGTGTGCGTTCCGGCGATACCGGAAACGTAGCCGATCGAGGAGTGACCCAAAGAGTGCAGATGATCCAGGGCCAGCATGATTCCGCGGCGGCTGTCGACGGTAACCGTGGGAACCGAATCGTCTCCCTCCACGCGGTCGATCACAACGACCTTGTGTCCGAAGTCGAAACGCTTCAGCGCCTCGGTATCGACCTTTGTCGAGGGGGCAACTATCCCGAAGGGGGCGTACATGGCCTGCATGGCGGTGAAGTATCCGTCGGTTTTGGCCGGGTCTCCGTTGGTGACGCAGAGCAGCAGCTGGTAGCCCCGCTCGTCGGCTGCCTGCGTCATCGTCTTGGCAAGCTCGGCGAAGAACGGGTTGGTGATGTCAGGGACGATCAGCGGGATGAAGGTACTGGTTTTTCGACGAAGCGCCTGGGCCAGTGGGCTCATTGTGTAGCCGAGTCCCTCGGCGACCCGCAGGATGTGCTCGCGCGTTTCACTCTTCACCGCTTCGGGGCGTGAGAACGCCCGGGACACCGTTGATCGATGGACACCGGCTGCCTTGGCAACGACGTCGATACTCAGATCAGGCATGTTCTCTTCCTCCATGATGGTCGTCGTACGCCCGCCAAATGGGGCGCATGACATTCTCGAGCTGGGCCAGCGTAGTGAGGCCTCGGAATCCATCTTCCAGCGTCCGGGCGACGCTCCGCACAAACGGATCGTATAGAGGGTCACTGTCCACATTGATCTTGTCGACCTCCGTGGTCCCGTCCGCCGCCGTGAAGGTGGCTGAACCGTCAGAGTCCACGGTGGCGAATCCTGCTTCCCCGGCTGAGGTGAAGCTGCAGTATCGCTTCAGCGGAGAGCCAGGGAATGCGTACCCGACTTCCACGATGGCTTCGCGCCCTTCCGGTGTCGTGAGGAGGAGACTGGCATGATCCTCAACGCCCTGGTGGTGAAGAGACGATGAGAGCCGGGCGTCCAGATCCACGGCGGTCTCACCGGCGCCCCTCAGGAACATGTCGACAAAGTGTGGCCCCAGATTCGCGAGGCAACCCCCACCCGCCCTGAGCGGATCAAGCATCCAAGGATTGGCGTTCTCAAGGTACCGGGATGGTGGACCGGCAATGAATGAGGTGCGCTGGTAGGTGGGCCGGCCTGCCTTGGCAAGCCACTGCTCAGTGGGGCCGCCGCGCTGGACGAGCGGAACAGTGGCGGGTACACCCGCTGCCTCGGCGGCTCGACGCACGGTGGAAAGCTCGTCAAGGGAAGTGCCCAACGGCTTTTCCACGACGAACGGAATACCGCGCTCGATCAGGGCAAGACACTTTTCGGCCATGCCGTCATGGGGGCCGAAGACATATGCGAGTCCGACGTCGGGGAGATCCACCAGCTTCCGCCAGTCGGCTTCAACCGGGGCCCCCCATCCGTTTGCCAGGTTCTGCACCTGCACGCGGGATACGTCGTCGTCACCGACTCCGATCATGTCGTGCTCTTCGGCCATGGCCGGCGCGCACAGCGGAACGTGCCAGTGCGAAGCACCCAGAATGATTGTGCGTACGTGGGTCAACCGCGATACCCCCTTGTATGAGATCGGTTGCTGAGATCGGTTGCAATAACAGTATGGATGGTGGGAAAGTTTGTCAACGACACTCCAACAGTCCCCGGGCAAAACAAAGCAGCAAAATGCCGGGGCGCAAGAAAGGTAAACATGTACAAGAAACTTCGCACCCTGCAGACCATTGACGAGTCCGGCGCCGTTCTCATCGTCCGCCTCGAAAACGCCGAGGTGGCAGAACGAGTGGCGGAAGCGGCCATCTCCGGCGGTTTCCGCGCCCTCGAAATCACTCTCTCCATTCCCGGTGCCGTCGACGTGATCCGCAGGCTCTCCGCCAAGCACGGATCCAACGGAGTAGCGGTGGGAGCCGGAACAGTTCTTGACGAGCACTCGGCCTATGAGTGCATCCGCGCCGGCGCCGACTTTCTGGTCAGTCCTCAGCTGAACCCGGCAATGATCCGGACAGCGAACCGGTACCAGATACCCACAGTAAGCGGCGCCTACACTCCAACTGAAATGGTCAATTCAGCCGAGGCCGGTGCCGACATCCTCAAGCTCTTCCCCACCGAGGCCGGCGGCATTCCCTACGCCAAATCCATGCTCGCCCCGCTCGCCCATCTGCCGATCATGCCTGCGGGCGGCGTGACCGTAGAGAATGTTGGCGAATGGTTTGCCGCCGGTGTCGCAGGTGTCGGCGTCGGCAGCTACGTGACTAAAGCGTGGCAGCCCGACGGCGACTTCACCCGAGTCACCAAAGCCGCGAAGGAGTTCCTGGCGGCAGTTGCAGAGGGCCGCCGATGACCACCCCCAGCGTCTTCGTCGTGATTGGCCCGGCTGGCTCCGGAAAAACAACGGTTGCCCAGAAAACCGCAAGAGAAAACAATGCCGCTTACCTCGACAAGGACCGGGTATGCGGACGATTTGTTGAATTTGCACTGAAGGCGACAGGACACGACCCCACAGACCGGGAATCCAACGACTACTATCGCGACAACCTGCTGCCCCTCGAATACGACACCCTTATGGACGTGGCTGGAGCGAACCTGCGTCTCGGCCGGTCAGTAGTGATCGATGCCCCTTTCGGCGCATACTTCCAGGTGCCCGATTTCCTTACCCGCGCGGCAGAGAAATTTCAATGGCCACCTTCCCAGACCACGGTCGTGCGGGTCAGGGTCCCCCAGGATCTCCTGCGGGAACGGCTTACCCGGCGGGGCCTGGAACGAGACCAATGGAAACTCTCCCACTGGGACGAGTACTGGCCAATTTACGGAAGTCTGGAATGCACGTGGTCCGGGGTGGAGTATGTGGACTTCAACAACGAAACACCACTCCCGGCCGAGGCGTAACTGCCGGACTCGACCCTTTTGTTCACCTGGATTGCGGCCTCACGAGCCAGCTACCACGAGCCTAAGCCCTTCCTCCCTGTCGACGGGGCAGGGGCCCGGGCTCCAGCTTGTGGACCACATTCACCTGCGCTGCCGGTCGGCTGGCCGGGGCATGGGTAAAGTCGACCGGCAAGGCGTTGACAGCTTCTTAAGTCGTCCGTAAAGTGATTGCAACCGATCTCAGCAACCGATCTCATCCGGTTGAAAGGATAAGAGGCGGGTGGGGCAGCGCATCCGCCGGGCGAGCACAAATGCCCCGGCAGATCCCACTACCCCTCGTCTCAGCAAACGTAAAAGTATGGAGAGTTCAATGAAGACCTCAAAGGCAGCGCTCGGCAGCGCAGACCCTTCGGCGGTTCCCGAAGGGTCCCAGCACCCTCGCCGCACCATTAATATGGTGGCGGGCACGATCGGCCATTTCGTGGAGTGGTACGACTGGTACATCTACGGGCTGCTGGCAGCCGTATTCTCGGGACAGATCTTCCCAAGCGATTCCCCATTCGCCTCTCTTATCGCAGCACTGCTCACCTACGCGGTCGGCTTTGTTGTGCGCCCGCTCAGTGGAGTCATTATTTCCCCACTCGCCGACCGGTTTGGCCGGCGGCTCATCCTGACCCTGTCGATCTCGGGCATGGCGCTCGGTGCTCTCATCATCGGCCTCACACCGTCGTTCGCCACCGTCGGCTATGCAGCACCGGTTCTCTTCCTTGTTGCCCGGATCCTTCAGGGGATCTCGGCCGGCAGTGAGGCGCAGAGCGCCATCGCGTTCATGGTTGAACACGCTCCCCCGAACCGCAGGGGCCTGTTCGGTTCGTTCTCCAACATGGCCAGCGGACTCGCAACCCTGGCCGCTACCGGCGCCGCCGCAATTGTGACATCATCCTTCACTCCTGCAGACCTCGCCGCGTGGGGCTGGCGCATCCCCTTCGTCGCAGGCGGCATCCTCGGCGTCGTCGGCCTTATCTTGAGGGCCCGCGCGGAGGAAACCCCTGAATTTGAGGCAGGTGCCCTTGTCGATCAAAAGACCGCGGCGGCACGCCTGTGGGACCTCCTTCGCGAACACCCCAAGGCTCTGCTGCAGGCAGCTGCCCTCTCTGCCCCGGCCGTTGCCTACTACACCTGGGCTACTTTCCTTCCCACCTACGCCAAGCTGACCTCCGGCCGCGACCTGTCCTCCACCTTGGCCGGCAGCGTTATCGGACTCGCCTTGCTCGTTGTCATCGTGCCGGTCTGCGGCGCGCTCTCTGATCGACTCGGCCGACGCAAAATCTTCCCCATCATCGGCGCCATCGGCATGATCGTCCTCTTCTACCCCCTGCTGCTGCTGCTGAACCAGCCAGGCTTTGGCGTATACGTTCTGGTATCGGCATCCGGATGGGTGGTCCTCGGTATCTGGCAGTCGATCTACCCGACTATCCAGGCCGAACTGTTCCCCGCATCGGTCCGCGTATCCGGAATCGGGTTCGCACACCAGATCGTGATTGCCGTCTTCGGTGGCACCGCCCCGCTGATCGCCGCTGCCTTCGTCGGCGCCGGCCAGCCGATGCTTGTCGCGGTCTACATGATCGTTATCGTCGCCCTCTGCCTCGTCGTCTACTTCACGCTGCCCGAGACCGGCAACCGCGGTGACCGTGCCACTGTGGCGCTTGCTGACCCTGAAGTACTTGAAGGCGAGCACCTGGTCTCGAGCACCTCGTCGACTACCGACGGGGCTAAGCGTTCCCACTAGGCATGATGTACCACACAGCCGTCGCGGCTCGACCAGGTACGAAGGGGCCTGTGCCCCGGATTTCGTCGAGCCGCCCGGCTCACGCTGGCAATCCCCGTTGACGGGTTGAAAATTCACAGCGCGTTATGACTAGGCGAAGACAGAGAGGATGCCTGCAATGAACGGCATGATTATCAATACATTTTCCTATCTATGGTCAGCGACAGCAATCGATGCCATAGCTGAATTGGTGGACAGTGGGTACAAGACTTTCGAGGTTCCGATCAGCTCGCCACATTGCTGGCCGGATGAAATGTCGGCCCAAGAGCGTTCGGCAACTCACGCAAGGCTGCATGAATACGGTGCGACAATCAGGTCACTGAACGCCGGTGGCTATGACATCAACCTGGCAAGCCCCGGCGCCAGCATGCGTCGCAAGAGCATCGAGCACATCAAATCGGTGATCGACCTGGCCGCAGCGTGGGATGTCACCGATGTCGTGATATCCCCCGGCACGCGACGCCCGATGATCTCACCGTCACTCGAAAGCGTTCATGGGTGGATGTACGAGAGCATGGAGAATCTCATCCCACTGGCCAAACAGGCCGGCACGCGACTGCTCTTCGAAAACACCCCCTACTGCTTCACCCCTACCATCCAGGACCTGGCAGGCGTCGTCAGCATCATCAATGATGACGC
This sequence comes from Pseudarthrobacter phenanthrenivorans, assembly GCF_000813845.1. Taxonomy (GTDB): domain Bacteria; phylum Actinomycetota; class Actinomycetes; order Actinomycetales; family Micrococcaceae; genus Arthrobacter; species Arthrobacter phenanthrenivorans_B. The sequence continues at coordinate 119,411 of NZ_JWTB01000005.1, read as the reverse complement.
AGTGAAGATCGTGTACGACGTCGCCAACGCCGCCTACATAGGAGAAGATCCCGTAGAAAGTCTGCGCTCCCACCACCAATCGATTGGACTCGTCCATATTTCTGATACGGGCACGGAAACCTGGGGCCACGATCCAATCGGCACCGGAGTGATCGACTGGAACGGGTTGGGTAAGGCCGTAAAAGAAACGTGCGGCGTCAATAACGTAGTTCTTGAGATCATTCGCGAAGAAAACCCCGTTCAGGAATTCAATAAGGCGATGCAGGATCTCGAGAACCAAGGCTGGGACCTGGGTCATTAGCCAGGGTTGGAGCTCGCGAGCCAGCCGGAATCCAGTACAGGATCTCGGTCTACAGCCCGAATCCTGCAAAACAAGCCGTTGCTGGCCCGCGATTTCTACCGCTTTGGTAGTCAAAACAATTTTTAATGTGAACCACTAGTAAAAAGGAACTGTGTGCGATGAGAGCTTTGGTTACCGGCGGAAGCAGCGGCATAGGAGCGGCCACGTGCGTGAGAATCGCAGAGGCTGCCCTGGCCCGGGGTGTGCACCCGATGATCGCCGTGGGTGGACACGAACCGAACACCAGCCAGGAGCAAGTCGTTCGCTCAATCCAGTCCCTCGGCGGTACGGCCATCGCACTCACAGGCGATCTCGCTGACCCCGATGTGCCAAGTCAGTTGGTAAAGGCCGCGGTGGCTGAGTTCGGCGGGCTGGACGCCTTGGTAGCGAACGCGGGAATCGCCAACCCCGGTGCGATCTGTGACGTGTCGCTTGAAGACTGGGACAACATGTTCTCCGTTAACCTCCGCAGCGCGTGGCTTCTGGCCAAAGCAAGCTACCCCCACTTGAAACAGAGCCAAGGCGCCGCCTGCTTTACCTCTTCCATGTCCGGTCAGCTACCCCACGCCGGATCCGGCGCTTACAGCCCCAGCAAAGCTGCCTTGACGATGCTGGCCCAAACACTTGCACTGGAATGGGCGCCCGACGGAATCCGCGCAAACGTCGTCTCCCCGGGCATGACCCACACGCGGATGACCGAAAAAATGTACGAAGATCCCCAAATCAAAAAGGCAAGGGAAAATATCATTCCTCTGGCACGAATCGGCGACCCCATGGACATTGCCAACGTGATCGAATTTCTCGTGAGTCCGCTATCGGGTTATGTCACCGGCCAAGACATTTGTGTCGACGGTGGCTTCTCTAAATCTATTCTTAGCCATATTCCTGGACGACCCAGTTCCAAATCCTGAAGCCCGAGCTGTGCCGGCGCCCCCGAAGATGTACTAGCCCCGATGCGGCAACCCTGTCACCGGCGACACCATACACAGGCATTGGCATGGCCGGCCGGGGCGGGCAGAGCACCGTTGCGCTCGGGGGTCCTGCTCGGCCGTCCCGTCCTCGGGGATCGACATTGGCGGCCCCCGTCGCCACACCGCCGGGCCGAGGGGGCGGGGGCCTTGCCCGATTCGCCCCGGCTGCCGCCCCCATCTCACTAAGGCGCGCCGGTGGCCCAGCCCGGCGACGAACCTAGAGCGCGTCTTATAAGGCGAGGATGTTCCGGGTGAGACTCTTGGTGCGTGTCGCATTTTGAGTGGCCTTCGGAGTGCTCGTTGGTTGAGGAGCTGTTGCCGTGGCCGACGGGTCTGAAAGGCCGCAGCAGCCCCAGGTAGGAGGGCGTGCCACAAAGGACCCCACGTGAATCAACAGCTAGACCACTCATTCCGGACCAGCGTCGGCAGGAAATTCTGCGGCTTCTGGGTCCCGAAGGTGTGCATGAAATGTCTCCCACATGACGGTGCGCGCGACCTAACAGTCTTAGAGAATTCGGCGCAAGTCGGCTCGGTACAGGGCGGAGTCCGTCTCGCCGAATGGACAGTCCCGGCCCTTCCCAGGAAGCAGTAGTTCAGCGCCCAACTCGAACTGCCCGCAAGCAGGCCGTTGCCCAACGGGCTGCCCAGCTCATCGAGGACGACATGGTGGTCTTTCTGGACGCCGGCACCACCTGCCAATCGGTAGTGCCCCACCTCGGCGCTCGCAAGAATCTCACGGTCGTCACCAACAACTTCTACGTGGTGACCAGCCTCTTCGCCCACCCACACATCGAGGTCATCCGCACCGGGGGCGCCGTAGATTCATCCAAGGGTTCCAGCGAGGGACGCATCGCGGCCGACGCAATCAAAGGCGTCAGTATCGACTTGTCCTTCCTCAGCACCGGAACCTGGAACATGTCCCGAGGGGCCACAACTCCATCAATGGACAAAGTGGAAGTCAAACTGGCCGCCCTCGAAGCCTCCACCTCCTGTTTCCTTCTGGCAGACAGCACAAAGTTTGGAATGGTCTCGAAATTCCGGGTCACCGCAATCGAGAAACTGGACGCGGTCGTCACTGACGAACAACTACACAGGGAAACGCAGGAGAACATCCGCGATCTCGGTGTTGCGGTCCATGTGGCTCACCTCAGCAAGGGCAGCTTTTTGTACGCACCACCCTAGGAAAAGAGGTTAACCCCATACGTCACAGCCCAACTTGACGTCAGACCGTGGCGCGAAGTCTGTCCGACGGAGCTCGGTAGCTCCCTGTTCTGACCCTAGCTCTCGGAACGCATGTGCCCAGACCGTGGACACGGCCCTATGCCCACGCCAATAAAGCATACGTAAGTGTGGACACTGTCCACACCCTCTTTGGCAGGACAAACCTCGGGGCACGACTCTCGCACGAACGCCCTAAGACCGCCTCCCGGGCGCGTTCTGTAGCGAGATCGCCGAAGTCATGTCGTTCGCGTTCCCTCGGCCCATGCATAGGTGTAGGCCACCCCGGCCAACCCAACGGAACCGAAACGAGGGACTGCATAACCCACTAGAGCAGCGGAAGCCCCACAGCCAGGGACTTGACCCCGCCACCCCACTCCTGAATAGGCCAGCGCGGCGGCCAGGCCACAGCCCCCGACCCAACCCGTCAGACGACGCGACCACAGGCTTTGTCAACACGTCAAAGCAAAATCGCTCCTGACGAGGCTATCTGTTGTGCCCGAGGTGGGACTCGAACCCACACACCTTTCGATACCGCATTTTGAGTGCGGCGCGTCTGCCAATTCCGCCACTCGGGCGCGGAATACGAGGAGCAAGAGTACGCCCACAGCTGACTGTGAGCAACGCGATCGCTTCACGTACGCGGAATTACTCTACATGCAGATAGGCTGAATTCCAGAATCGCGCCGCCGTCGCCGCAAACGAACCCCTGCAAGCCAAGTACAGCCGCGGTGGCACCTAAGATAGTGATGTCCCGCCGTACCTTTTCAAGGAGATCCCGTGACTGAACAGACGGAGTCCAAGCCCACGTCCCAGCCGGCGCGCCGCGTCATTGTGGCAGAGGATGAAACCCTCATCCGCCTCGACATCATCGAGATCCTGCGCGGCGAAGGCTACGACGTTGTGGGTGAGGCGGACAATGGCGAAAAGGCCGTCCAGCTCGCCGAGGAACTGAAGCCGGACCTGGTCCTCATGGACGTCAAGATGCCTGTCATGGACGGCATCTCTGCGGCCGAAAAGATCGTCAAGGCCCGCATCGCCCCCGTGGTGCTGCTGACCGCCTTCAGCCAGAAGGAACTGGTGGAGCGTGCCCGCGACGCCGGCGCCATGGCCTACGTGGTCAAGCCGTTCACCCCGGCGGACCTCATCCCCGCCCTGGAGATCGCGCTCTCCCGCCACGAGGAGATCAAGGCCCTCGAAAGCGAGGTGTCGGACCTGCAGGAACAGTTCGCCACCCGCAAGCTGGTCGAACGCGCCAAGAGCCTGCTCACCACCAAGATGGGCCTGACGGAACCGGAAGCGTTCCGCTGGATCCAGAAGACCTCCATGGACCGCCGCCTCAGCATGCGCGAGGTTGCCGAAACCATCATCAACCAGGTCAACTAGCCGGCCGGCCGGGCCTCGGGACATTACGACGACGGCCCGGCCGCCCCAGGGTAAGGCGGCCCCAGGGTAAGGCGGCCCCACAGTAACGGTCACCAAGGCGGCCACGCCAGCACAGCGAAAAGGACCCCTGCCAACCGGCAGGGGTCCTTTTGCGTTGAAGCCTAGGCCTGGGCGGCCTGGTTCTTCTTCTTCTTTTCCGGCCAGGGGCCGAGCTTTTCCTTGTTGCTCACGAACTCTCCGGCGCGCGTGGAGTCGGCGAGGTCGCCTACCTTGTGCACCTTCAGGGAGTTCGTGGAGCCGGCCTTTCCGGGAGGCGAACCGGCAGCGATGACCACCAGGTCACCGTCCTCCACCAGGCCCATTTCCTCCAGGCTGCGGTCAACCTGCGCGGTCATGGCGTCGGTGTGGTCAACCATCTGCACCAGCACCGGCTGGATGCCCCAGGTCAGCGCCATCTGGTTCCAGACCTGCTCCACCGGAGTAAACGCGAAGACCGGCTTGATTGGCCGCAGGCGGGACAGGCGGCGGGCCGAGTCGCCGGACTGGGTGAACGCACAGATGTACTTGGCATCCAACTGGTCGGCGATTTCGACGGCGGCACGCGTGATGGCGCCGCCACGGGTCCTGGGCTTGGTGCCCAGCGGGGGGACGCGCTCCAGGCCGTGGACCTCGGTGGATTCGATAATCCGGGCCATGGTCTTGACCGTCTCGATCGGGTACTTGCCCACGCTGGTCTCACCGGAGAGCATGACGGCGTCGGCACCGTCGAGGACGGCGTTGGCGCAGTCGGACGCCTCTGCACGGGTGGGGCGCGGGTTGTCGATCATGGACTCGAGGACCTGGGTGGCCACGATGACCGGCTTGGCCCAGCGGCGTGCCAGCTCGATGGCGCGCTTCTGCACGATCGGCACTTCCTCCAGCGGAAGTTCCACACCAAGGTCGCCGCGGGCCACCATGATGGCGTCGAACGCGTCAATGATCTCGGGCAGCTGCTCAACAGCCTGCGGCTTCTCGATCTTGGCGATGACCGGCACGCGGCGGCCTTCCTCATCCATGATCTCGTGCACGCGGGTGATGTCCGAAGCATCGCGGACGAAGGACAGCGCCACCAGGTCAACGCCGCGGCGCATCGCCCAGCGGAGGTCGTCCTCATCCTTCTCGCTCAGCGCGGGGACGTTCACGGCCACGCCGGGAAGGTTGATGCCCTTGTTGTTGGACACCATGCCGCCGACGGTCACCTCGGCGACCACCTTGACGTCGTCCACCTCGATGGCACGCAGGGCTACCTTGCCGTCGTCGATCAGCAGGGCGTCGCCCACCTTGACGTCCTCGGTGAGGCTCTTCAGGGTGGTGGAGCAGATCTCCCGCGTACCGGGGACGTCCTCGGTGGTGATGGTGAAGATGTCACCGACGGCCAGCGCGTGCGGACCATCGACGAAACGGCCCAGGCGGATCTTGGGACCCTGCAGGTCGGCCATGATCGCCACGGCCTTCCCCAGGTCGGAGGCCGCCTTCCGCACGTTTTCGTAAGTGTTGTCATGCACGGTGTAGTCACCGTGGCTCATGTTCATGCGGGCGACGTCAACGCCGGCCTCCAGCACAGCCAGGGTGTTCTCGTAGCTGGCAATTGCCGGGCCGAACGTAGCCACAATTTTTGCGCGTCTCATATACCTACCCTATTGGTCTCTTGCATTGGTTAAGTTGTCGGCGAGGTGAACCCTCGGTGCATCCCCCGGGTCTGTGGCTAGAGGACGGCGATGGCGCGGTCCGTCGGCGCAACGGGAGCGGGGAGGATGGTGCTTCCCATCAGGTACTTGTCCACGGCTGCTGCGGCGGCACGGCCTTCGGCGATGGCCCACACGATCAACGACTGTCCGCGGCCGGCATCACCGGCGACGAAGACACCTTCGGTGTTGGTCATGTAGTAGCCGTCGCGGGCCACGTTGCCGCGGCCATCGAATTCGGCGTGAACCTGCTCGGTGATCCCGGCCGGCTCGGCGCCGGTGAAGCCCAGGGACAGGAACACCAGGTCGGCCGGGATGATCCGCTCGGTGCCGGCCTTGGGCAGGCGCTTGCCGTCCACGAATTCCGTCTCGGCCACCTTGACGCCGGTCAGCTTGCCGTTTTCGCCAACGAACTCGACGGTGGAGGCGAGGTAGGTGCGTTCGCCGCCTTCCTCGTGGGCGCTGGCCACCTCGAACAGGGTGGGGAACGTCGGCCAGGGCTGGTGGCTGGCACGCTCCGACGGCGGCTGCTTGCCGATTGCCAGGGTGGTCACCGAGGCAGCGCCGTGCCGGTGGGCGGTACCCAGGCAGTCGGCACCGGTGTCGCCGCCGCCGAGGATCACCACGTGCTTGCCGTGCGCGTTGATCTGGTTTTCGATGGTTTCCCCGGCCACCGCGCGGTTGGCGGGAACCAGGTAGTCCATGGCGAAGTGGATGCCGTCCAGGTCGCGGCCCGGTATGGGCAGGTCGCGCGGGACGGTGGCGCCGGTGCAGACCACGACGGCGTCGTAACGCCGGCGCAGCTGCTCCCAGGTCACGTCGGTCCCCACGGCCACGCCGGTCCGGAAGCGGGTGCCTTCGGACTTCATCTGTTCGACGCGGCGGTCCACCTGCTCCTTTTCCATCTTGAAGTCGGGGATGCCGTAGCGGAGCAGTCCGCCGATCTTGTCGTCCCGCTCATAGACGGCCACGGTGTGGCCCACCCGGGTGAGCTGCTGGGCGACGGCCAGGCCTGCAGGGCCGGAACCGACCACGGCCACGGTCTTGCCGGTGAGGCGCGTGGGCGGCAGAGGGTTAACCCAGCCGTTGTCCCAGGCCTCGTCGATGATCGACACCTCAACCTGCTTGATGGTCACGGCGGGCTGGTTGATTCCCAGCACGCAGGACGCCTCGCAGGGAGCCGGGCAGAGCCGGCCGGTGAACTCCGGGAAGTTGTTCGTAGCGTGCAGCCGCTCGATCGCTTCCTCGCCCTTGTCCCGCCACATGAGGTCGTTCCACTCGGGAATCAGGTTGCCCAGCGGGCAGCCCTGGTGGCAGAACGGGACGCCGCAGTCCATGCAGCGCCCGGCCTGGGCCTTCAGCGTGCCCTTTTCCTGCGCCTCATAAACTTCCTTCCAGTCCATGATGCGGACAGGAACGGGACGGCGCGGCTGGGTTTCACGCTGGCGTACTTTCAGAAATCCGCGTGGATCAGCCACCGGTCACCTCCAGGATTCGAGACCATACTTCTTCGCCGTCCGGGTCAAGGCCCTCTTCGATGGCGTCGAGACGGGTTTGCAGCACGGCCGCGTAGTCGCGCGGCAGCACCTTGGTGATGCGGGCAGCGGTGTCATCGAAGTTCTCGAGGAGGCGCGCCGCCAGCTGGGAGTCAGTTTCTTCCACGTGCTTGACCAGCAGGCCGTGGACGATGTCGCGGTCCTCGGCATCCAGCTCGCGGAGCTGGAGTTCGCCGGACTGCAGGGCGTCCTTGTTGACCTTGGCGGTATCCAGGTCCAGGACGTAGGCGGTGCCGCCGGACATGCCGGCGCCGAAGTTGCGGCCGGTGCGGCCGATGATCAGTGTCTGGCCGCCGGTCATGTACTCACAGCCGTGGTCGCCGATGCCTTCGACGACGGCGGTGGCACCGGAGTTGCGGACCAGGAAGCGTTCGCCCACCTGGCCGCGCAGGAACAGCTCGCCGCTGGTGGCGCCGTAGCCGATGACGTTGCCGGCGATGACATTGGTCTCCGCCTTGAACACGTTGGTCCGGTCCGGGCGGACGATGATCCGGCCGCCGGAGAGTCCCTTGCCCACGTAGTCGTTCGAGTCACCGAAGAGCCGCAAGGTGATGCCTGCGGGCAGGAAGGCGCCCAGCGACTGCCCGGCGGTGCCGTTCAGTGTGATGTCGATGGTGTCCGTGGCCAGGACGTCGGTACCAAAGGTCTTGGTGACAACGTGGCCCAGCATGGTGCCCACCGAACGGTCGGTGTTGATGACGTCCACGGTGATCTTCACCGGGCTGCGGTCCGTCAGCGCTTCGGTGGCCATGGTGATCAGGCGCTGGTCGAAGTGCTTGTCCAGTTCATGGTTCTGGCCGGTCATGTTGCGCAGCGGCGCGTCGTCGTCGAACTCCAGGCCGTGCAGGATCGGATCCAGGTCCAGGCCCTCGGCCTTCCAGTGATCGATGGCTTCGCGGGTGTCCAGGACCTCGGCGTGGCCGATGGCCTCCTCGAGGCTCCGGAAACCGAGCTCCGCGAGGATCTCGCGGACTTCCTCGGCCAGGAACTCGAAGAAGTTCACCACGAACTCGGGCTTGCCGCTGAAGCGGGCGCGCAGCTCGGGGTTCTGGGTGGCGACGCCCACGGGGCAGGTGTCCAGGTGGCAGACGCGCATCATGATGCAGCCTTCCACCACCAGCGGGGCGGTGGCGAAGCCGAACTCCTCACCGCCAAGCAGGGCGGCGATGACCACGTCGCGGCCGGTCTTGAGCTGGCCGTCCACCTGCACCACCACGCGGTCGCGCAGGCCGTTGAGCATCAGCGTCTGCTGGGTCTCGGCGAGGCCGAGCTCCCACGGGACACCGGCGTGCTTGAGCGAGTTCAGCGGCGAGGCGCCCGTGCCGCCGTCATGTCCGGAGACAAGTACGACGTCGGCCTTCGCCTTCGTCACGCCGGACGCCACGGTGCCGATCCCGACTTCCGAGACAAGCTTCACGTGCACCCGTGCCGAGGGGTTGGCGCGCTTGGCATCATAGATGAGCTGCGCGAGGTCCTCGATCGAGTAGATGTCGTGGTGCGGGGGCGGGGAGATCAGCCCGACGCCGGGGGTAGAGTGCCGCGTCCGGGCCACCCACGGGTAGACCTTCTGCGCCATGAGCTGGCCGCCCTCGCCGGGCTTGGCACCCTGAGCCATCTTGATCTGGATGTCGTCGGCGTTGGTGAGGTAGAGGCTGGTGACCCCGAACCGGCCGGAGGCGATCTGCTTGACCGCGGAACGGCGCCTGGGGTCGAGCAGGCGGTCCACGTCCTCGCCGCCTTCGCCGGTGTTGGACTTGCCGCCCAGCTGGTTCATGGCGATGGCCAGCGTCTCGTGGGCCTCCTGGGAGATGGAGCCGTAGCTCATGGCTCCGGTGGAGAACCGCTTGACGATGCTGGAGACGGGCTCCACTTCCTCAAGGGGCACGGAGGGGCGCTCGTTCTTGAACTTGAGCAGGCCGCGGAGGGTCATCAGGTTGGTGGACTGGTCGTCCACGCCCTTGGTGTAGGCCTTGAAGATGTCGTAGCGGCGTTCACGGGTGGCGTGCTGCAGCCGGAAGACGGTCTCCGGGTTGAACAGGTGCGGCTCGCCGTCGCGGCGCCACTGGTACTCGCCGCCGCCCAGCAATGGGCGGTGCGGCTGCTCGATGCCGCCCTCGGGGTAGGCCATCTGGTGCCGCGCGGAAACTTCGGCCGCGATGACGTCCAGGCCCACGCCGCCCAGCTGGGAGTGCGTGCCAGCGAAGAATTCGTCCACCAGTTCCTGGCCGAGGCCCAGTGCCTCGAAGGTCTGGGCGCCAGTGTAGGAGGCCACCGTGGAGATGCCCATCTTGGACATGATCTTCAGGACGCCCTTGCCCAGGCCCTTGATGAGGTTGTAGACACCGTCCTGCGGGGTGACGCCGGTGACGTCGCCGGCAGCGATGAGCTGCTCCACCGATTCCATGGCCAGGTACGGGTTGACAGCGGATGCGCCGTAACCGATCAGGACCGCAACATGGTGCGTCTCGCGGACGTCGCCGGCCTCCACCACCAGGGCGGTCTTGGTGCGGTTGGCACTGCGCAGCAGGTGGTGGTGCACGGCGCTGACCAGCAGCAGGGACGGGATGGGCGCCCACTGGGCGTTGGAGTCGCGGTCGGAGAGCACGATGTACTGCACGCCGCGGTTGATGGCGCCGGACACCTGCTCGCAGATTTCGGTCAGCCGTGCGCGCAGCGCGTTCTCGCCGCCTTCGGGCCGGTAGAGGCCGCGGACCTTCATGGCCACACGGTTGCCGTCCGCGTCCTCGATATTGGCGATCTTGGCGAGCTGGTCGTTGTTGATCACCGGGAAGGGCAGCTGTACCTGCGGCTGGCGGACCTGCTTGGTGTCCAGGAGGTTGCCGTTGGGGCCGATGGCGCAGGTCAGGGAGGTGACCAGTTCCTCGCGGATGGCGTCCAGCGGCGGGTTGGTCACCTGCGCGAAGGACTGCACGAAGTAATCGAAGAGCAGGCGCGGGCGCTTGGACAGCACCGCCACGGGGGTGTCCGAACCCATGGCGCCCAGCGGCTCGGCACCGGTGCGGGCCATCGGGCCCAGCAGGATCTTCAGTTCCTCGGTGGTGTAGCCGAAGGTGCGCTGGCGGATGTTGACGGAGGCTGCCGTGTGCACCACGTGCTCGCGCTCGGGAAGTTCGTTGAGGTCGATCAGGTTGTCCTTGACCCAGTCGGCCCACGGGTTTGCCGCGGCAACCTCTGCCTTGACCTCTTCATCGTCGATGATGCGGCCGGCCTCGGTGTCCACCAGGAACATCTTGCCCGGGGAAACGCGGCCCTTTTTGACCACCTTGGAGGGCTCGACGTCGATGACGCCCACCTCGGAGGCGAAGACGATCAGGCCGTCCTCGGTGATCCAGAAGCGGCCGGGGCGCAGGCCGTTGCGGTCCAGGGTGGCGCCCACCAGGTTGCCGTCGGTGAAGGAGACGGCGGCGGGGCCGTCCCACGGTTCCATCAGCAGCGAGTGGTACTCGTAGAACGCACGGCGTGCGGGATCCATGGTGGCGTGGTTTTCCCAGGCCTCGGGGATCATCATCATGATCGCGTGCGTGATGGGCCGGCCGGAGAGCCACAGCAGTTCCGCTACCTCGTCGAAGGACGCGGAATCGGAGGCGCCGGGGGTGCAGATGGGGTACAGCTCTTCCGGCGAGTCGCCCAGCAGCGGGTTGGCGAGCTGCGACTGGCGGGCACGCATCCAGTTCCGGTTGCCCTTGACGGTATTGATTTCACCGTTGTGGGCGATGGTCCGGAACGGCTGCGCGAGGGGCCAGGACGGGAAGGTGTTGGTGGAGAAGCGCGAGTGCACGATCGCCAGCTTGGTCTTGAACCGCTTGTCGGACAGGTCCGGGTAGAACGGCTCCAGCTGGGCGGTGGTGAGCATGCCCTTGTAGACGATGGTGCGGGAGGACAGCGACGGGAAGTAGACGCCGAACTTGTTCTGGGCCCGCTTGCGGATGCGCCAGGCCCGGGCATCGAGTTCGTTGCGGTCCAGTTCCTCCCCGTTGGCGGCGGCCAGGAACGGCTGGGAGAAGTAGGGCATGCAGGCACGCGCCATGGCCCCGACGAGGTCGGCGACGACGGGCACTTCGCGCCACCCGAGGACCTTCAGGCCCTCATCGGCGGCAAGGCCTTCGATGCCGGCCTTGGCGGCGTCGGCTTCCCGCTGCTCGGCAGGCAGGAAGGCAGTGCCGGCAACGTACTGGCCCGGGGCAGGCAGTTCGAACTCGGTGACGGCGCGGAAGAATTCGTCCGGGATCTGCATCAGCAGGCCGGCTCCGTCCCCGGTTCCCTCGTCGGCGCCCACGGCACCGCGGTGTTCCAGGTTGCGCAGCGCGGTCAGGGCGGCATCAACGATGTCGTACCCGGGCTCGCCGCGGAGGGTCGCGATGATGGCAAGGCCGCACGCGTCCTTCTCCTGCTCCGGGTTGTACAGCCCGGCAGCCTCCGGCATGGCGGCGAAGCGCTTGAACGGCGACAGTGCAGTCCCGGGCTGATCCGGTTCAGACCAGCTGGGAGTGTTAAGAGTTTGGGTCATGGGAGACGTCCTTCCTCCTGATCGTGCGTATGGAAGGGACACCGTTGGCCCCACTCGTCGGCGCCGTTGCAAGGGCACAACAAAGTGTTGATTACTGGAAATTGTAGGTCAGCGCAGCCTGCTGAACTAACGGTTACGCAGGCCCCTGCCCGGGACAACACCGGACAGCAGCTTCACGCTGTACGGATAGTGCCCCATGCCACGACATTGTGGTTGCGGGCCCTTCGAGCGGTGGCTCTGCTGCCCTGCCTGGCCGGCGTCCTACTTGCCGGAGCCGGCCTCCGATGCGGACCCTGTGGCTGTGCTGCCGGAGTGCCCGGCAGCCGTTGCATCCGGTCCGGGCTTGGAGCCCGCCGGTGCAGCCTCGGCTTCTTCCGTGGGGTCGGAAGCACGCCTGGAACCGCTTTGGTTATCAGGGAGATTACCACGCGAATCACTATCTGAGACAACGGCGTCCGGATCACGGACTTCTATGACTGTCCCGGCATCCGGGCGTTCCGTGCTGTCCCCCACAGGCTCGTGGCCGGGGAGGTAGACGGTGTCCGGGTCCGGCCGGCCCTTGAGGCCCAGCAGGATGAAGGCGATCAGTGCCGCGAGGAATACGAAGATGCTGGTCCACACGTTCAGGCGCGTGGTGATGCCGAAGATGGTGATCTGTTCGGCGTCGTCGATCCGCATCGCTTCGATCCACACGCGACCCAGCGTGTAATACATGGCATAGAGCCAGAAGAGCCGGCTGCGGCGGAAGTGGAAGCGCCGGTCCAGGGCAAGCAGGATCAGCACGCCTGCCAGGTTCCACAGCGATTCGTAGAGGAAGGTGGGGTGGAACAGGGTGTCTGCGGGCATGCCGGCCGGGAAGTTGGGGTTGTCGGCGTCGACCTGCAGCCCCCAGGGCAGCGTGGTGGGGCCGCCAAAAAGTTCCTGGTTGAAGTAGTTTCCCCAACGGCCCACCGCCTGGGCCAGGAGCAGCCCGGGCGCAGCCGCGTCCACGAACGCGCTGAGCTTGACCCCGCTGCGGCGGCAGCCGATCCAGGCACCCACGGCGCCCAGGACCACGGCACCCCAGATCCCCAGGCCGCCGCGCCAGATCTGCGGAATCAGGGAGAGGTCCCCGGTGCCGTCGAAGCCGGGGCCGAAGTAGGCGTCCGGGGAGGACACCACGTGGTAGAGCCGGCCGCCGATAATGCCCAGCGGGATGGCCCAGATGACGATGTCCCAGACACTGCCTTCAGGGGCGCCGCGCTTGGCCCAGCGGACGGAGGTCAGCCACAGGCCGACGATGATGCCGGCCAGGATGCACAGGGCGTAGGCGTGGATCCGCAAGGTTCCCCAGGGCAGGGGGATGTCGAAGCCGGACCAGTCCGGGCTGGGGATGCTGGCGGGAACCAGGCCGGGGGCCAGGGCTGCCGCCTGGAGGAATGGCTGCATGGCCTAGGCCCCGGCTTCCTGGGTGCGGCCGGTTTCCGGCACGAGTCCCGTGCTGAGGTCCTTGGTGAGGGCGGCGACGGCGTCCACTCCCCCGTCCCGCAGTGCTGCCACCAGGGCGGTGCCTACGATGACGCCTTCTGCGTAGGCGGCAATTTCGCGGACCTGGTCCGCGCTGGAGACGCCAAGTCCCACGCAGACGTGTTCGGCACCTGCCGCGTGGGCTGCTGCCACAACGTCCTTCGCCGCCGTGCTGACCGATGTCCGGGCGCCGGTGACGCCCATGATGGAGACGGCGTAGACAAAGCCGCGGCTGGCGTCCACGGTGCGCTGCATGCGCTCGGGGGTGGAGGACGGGGCCACGAGGAACACCCGGTCCAGGCCGTACTTGTCCGAGGCGTCCATCCACTCGGCTGCTTCATCAGGGATGAGGTCCGGGGTGATGAGCCCGGCTCCCCCGGCCTCGGCCAGCCGGCGCGAGAATTCGTCCACGCCCATGCGGACCACGGGGTTCCAGTAGGTCATGACCAGGACGGCGGCGTCGGTCCTGCTGGTGATGCCGGCCACGACGTCGAAGACCTGGCTGACATGGAAGCCCTTGGCGAGGGCCTCGGTGGTGGCGGCCTGGATGACCTGGCCGTCCATCACCGGATCCGAGTACGGGATGCCGATCTCGATCAGGTCGGCACCGTTCTCCGCCAGGGCAATGCCGGCGGCGATGGTGTCCTCCACGCTGGGGTAGCCGGCGGGGAGGTAGCCGATGAGGGCGGAGCGTCCCTGCGCCCGGGCCCGGTCAATGGCGGCTGCCGACTTGCTGGTCATCTCTGCGTGGTTCACAGCTGCTCCCCCTCTTTGCCGATTTCGGATTCGGCGGAATTCTTGTCCAACAGGTCAAACCATTCGGCGGCGGTGGCCACGTCCTTATCCCCGCGCCCGGACAGGTTGACGATGATGATTTTTTCGCCGGCGGTGGCTGGGTCCTCGGCGGCCAGGCGCTGGCCTACCTTGATGGCTCCGGCCAGGGCATGCGAGGACTCGATGGCGGGAATGATGCCCTCGGTGCGGCACAGCAGGCGGAAGGCCTCCATGGCTTCGCTGTCCGTGATGGGCTCGTAGCTCACCCGCCCAATGTCGGACAGGTAGGAGTGCTCCGGGCCGACGCCGGGGTAGTCCAGGCCCGCCGAGATGGAGTGCGACTCAATGGTTTGGCCGTCGTCGTCCTGCATCAGGTAGGACCGTGCGCCGTGGAGGACGCCGGGCTTGCCCAGGCTGATGGTGGCAGCGTGCCGGCCGGTCTCCACGCCGTCGCCGCCCGCCTCAAAGCCGTAGATCTTTACGGAGGGGTCGTCCAGGAACCCGTGGAAGATGCCGATGGCGTTGGAACCGCCGCCGATGCAGGCGCAGACGGCATCCGGGAGGCGTCCTTCCTGCTCCAGGATCTGGGCGCGGGCCTCGTCACCGATGACCTCGTGGAAGTAACGCACCATGGCCGGGAACGGGTGGGCGCCGGCCGCCGTGCCAAGCAGGTAGTGGGTGTTGGCGACGTTGGCCACCCAGTCCCGGAGGGCGTCGTTGATGGCGTCCTTGAGGGTCTGCGAGCCGCTGGTCACCGGGATCACCTTGGCGCCCAGGAGTTCCATCCGGGCGACGTTCAGCGCCTGGCGGCGGCAGTCCTCGGCGCCCATGTAGACCACGCATTCCAGGCCCAGGAGGGCAGCCGCGGTGGCGCTGGCCACGCCGTGCTGGCCCGCGCCGGTTTCGGCGATGATACGGGTCTTGCCCATGCGCTTGGCGAGCAGCGCCTGGCCCAGGACGTTGTTGATCTTGTGGGACCCGGTGTGGTTGAGGTCCTCGCGCTTGAGGAAGACCCGCACCCCGCCGGCGTGCTGGGAGAACCGCTTGGCCTCGGTCAGCAGGGACGGCCGGCCGGAGTAATTCTTGTTCAGGTCCGCGATCTGTGCGCGGAACTCTGGATCGTCCTTGGCCTTGTTGAAGGTCTCTTCCAGTTCGTCCAGGGCGGCGATCAGCGACTCGGGCATCCATCGGCCGCCGTAGTTGCCGAAGTACGGCCCCGGGGCGTGGCGGAGGGATCCGCCCTGCAGGAATGCTTCCGTAGTGATGTTGTCAGCTTTTCCTGAGGGTGCGTCAGCCATCAGTCCTGTCCTGTTCAGAGTTGGTCGGTCAAAAGCATGCTGGTCCGGCGGCGCCGGACGATGTTCCTGGGGCCGGCGGCAAGCCGGACCCGCAGGGGTTTGCGTCCAGGTGTGGTCAGGCCCGGGCGGCGATGGCTGCGGCACCTGCCGCAGTGAATTCGGCAATCCGCTCCCGGGGAGTGGCGTGGCTGACCAAAGCTTCGCCCACCAGGATGGCGTTGGCGCCGCTGGCGGCGTAGTGCGTGACGTCGTCGGCGTCGCGGACGCCTGATTCGGCCACCACGATTGCCTCCGCGGGTATCAGCCCTGCCAGGGAGGCAAAGACTGAGCGGTCGACGTCGAGCGTCTTCAAATTGCGCACGTTGACGCCGATGATCCGGGCGTTGGCCGCCACGGCCCGCTCGATTTCCTCTTCGGTGTGGGTCTCCACCAGCACGTTCATGCCAAGCTTGCGGCTGAGGGCGCTGAACTCGGACAGCTGGGCGTCGGAGAGCGCGGCCACGATGAGGAGGATGAGGTCGGCCCCGTGGGCACGGGCCTCCCAGACCTGGTACTCGTCGAGGGTGAAATCCTTGCGCAGCAGCGGGGTGTCGACGGCGGCGCGCACGGCGTCGAGGTCGGCGAGGGAGCCGTTGAAGCGGCGCTGCTCGGTGAGGACGCTGATGACGGAGGCCCCGCCGTCGGCGTATTGCCTGGCGAGGGACGCCGGATCGCCGATGCTGGCGAGGTCGCCCTTGGAGGGGCTGCGGCGCTTGATTTCGGCAATGACTTTCAGCTGTTCCCGGGTTGGGGAGGTTCCGCCGAGGGCCGCCCAGGCGTCGCGGGCAGGCGCGGCGGCCCGGGCACGGTCCTTCAGCTCAGCCAGGGAAACGAGCCGCTTCCTGGCCTCCATATCCTCCCTGACACCGGCGTTGATGTCGTCGAGAACAGTCGCCATCAGTGGCCGGAGTTCTTCAGCTTGCTGCCTTCGACGCCGTAGCCTGCCTTGCGCATGACGTAACCGAGGATCAGGCCGATGACCATGACCACGGCGCCGCCGATGAAGATGGGCGTGCTGGCGATGACGAAGGCGATGGCTGCGATGAGCGCACCGACGAGCATGACGATGACGCAGGTCCAGGCGGCGGGGCTGTTGCCGTGGCCCAGTTCCTGGCTGTGGTCAATGACGCCGGGGGCCACCGTGCGGGTGCCTGACTTGGAAACGGACGCAGGTGCTTTGCTCATGGAAAATCTCCTCAGGGTGGATACTGCTTACATTCTGCCATTTTTTGGCTGCCACCCGCGTATCGGCGGGCGTCGACGCCCGGACCGCGGCGGCAGCCCCTGGCCTTAGGTCGGGTCCTCGCCGCGCGACAGCCGGTCCCAGCTGTCGATTTCATCCACCGGGCCCACCGGTGCCGCGGCCCCCGCGGTGGCGGGTGCGTCATATTTCGTCCGCGATTTCCAATAACGGGATGCCGGCACGATCAGCAGGGCGGCCAGCACCAGCAGGCAGCCGGCGACGACGGCGAGCACCGGGAAGGCGGTGAGCTCAACGTGCGCCTGGCTTCCGGAGACACCCGTGGCGGCTGCGATGCTCCCCTGTGCCGCCGCCAGCGGATCGGCGAGGACAGTGGCCGCAGCGGCTGCCACGCCGGCGGAGGCAAGGACGATGATGGCGGTGATGACCCACCGGGCGATCCTGCCGGCAATGGCTGCGGCCAGGCCGCCGGCAAGCGCTACAAGGGCCAGTGCCGTGACGGTGGTGGCCGCCTTGCTGCCCTGGACCTGGATGGCATTCTGGGCGGCGCCGGCCTGGCCCACCTGGTTGGGGTCCAGGGTGGCACTCATCCACGTCTGGGTCGTGGTGCCGAAGGCAGCCAGGGCCAGGACGGTGATCAGCATGACCAAGGTCGACTTGCGCGCCCACACCGGCACCGGCCGTTTCTTCCCGGTCTTTCCGGGGCGGTCCGCAGCGGTACCCGGATCCGCCATCAGGACTCCGTCCCGCCGGGGAGGGATTCCGCGGAAATGTTGTGCAGCGACCCGGCCGTGTGCACGGCGCGCAGCGGGGCGGCGGCCTTGTTGACGGTTTCGAGGGCCTCGGTGGGGTTTACGGAGTCGGCAACGATGCCGCCGCCGGCCTGCACGTAGGCGCGGCCTTCCCGGATCAGGGCGGACCGGATGGCAATGGCCATGTCCATGTCGCCGGCGAAGTCGAGGTAGCCCACCACGCCGCCGTAGATGCCGCGGCGGTGGGGTTCCAGCTCGTCGAGGAGGCGCAGTGCCCTGGGCTTGGGCGCCCCGGACAGGGTGCCGGCCGGGAAGGTGGCCTTGAGTACGTCATAGGCCTTGGCCTTCGGTGCCAGCCGGCCCACCACGGTGGACACCAGGTGCATGATGTGGCTGAAGCGCTCCACCTCCATGAACTGGGTGACGTCCACGGTGCCGGCCACGCAGACCTTCGAGAGGTCGTTGCGGGACAGGTCCACCAGCATGAGGTGCTCGGCGCGTTCCTTCTGGTCCGCGAGGAGCTCCTCGGCGAGGGCCTTGTCCGCCTCCACCGTCTTGCCACGCGGCCTGGAGCCGGCGATCGGGTGGGTGATGACTTCCCCGCCCGTGACCGTCACCAGTGCTTCCGGAGAGGACCCCACGATGGAGTACTCGCGGCCTTCGGCGTCGGCCAGGCTGAAGATGTACATGTAGGGGCTGGGGTTGGTGTTCCGCAGCACCCGGTACACGTCCAGCGCGGACGCCTGGCATTCCATCTCGAAACGGCGCGAAATCACCACCTGGAAGACCTCGCCGTCCACAATGGCTTCCTTGCCGCGGTCCAGCGCCGCAAGGTACTCGGCCTCGTCCCACCGCTCCTGGACGCTGGAGGCGAAGTCCAGGGCAGCAGGAGCCAGGACGGAGACCGGCTGCACCACCGGTGCGCTGATCTTCGCCAGGAGTTCCTTGACGCGTGCCACGGCGTCGTGCCAGGCCTCGTCCACCCGCTCGGAGCTGTTGTCGAAGTTGATGGCGTTGGCAATCAGCAGGACTGTGCCGTCCACGTTGTCATGCACTGCCATGTCGGTGACCAGGTTCAGCGCCATCTCGGGCAGCTGCAGGTCGTCCTCGGGCGGGCTGACCAGCCGTTCCCAGTGCCGGACGGTTTCCCAGCCGAGGAAGCCGACCAGGCCGGAGGTGAAGGGCGGCAGTCCGTCGAAGCGGTCGGTGCGCAGGGCGTCGATGGTGTCACGGACGGCGTCGACGGGGCTGCCGCTGACCGGTACGCCCGCGGGCGGTTCACCGAGCCAGTGCGCCTGGCCGTCCTTCGTGGTCAAGGTGGCACGCGACCTGGCCCCAATAAAGGAATAGCGGGACCAGGCTCCGCCCACAGCCGCGGATTCCATCAGGAACGTGCCGGGTTGGCCCTGGGCCAGCTTCCGGTAGAGGCCGATGGGGGTTTCGGCGTCTGCGAGGACCTTGAGCCGGACAGGGATGACGCGGCTGTGGCCGGCAAGTTCCCGGAATTCCTCGAGGCTTGGGCTGATGGTTCCAAGGTCCTGCATGGCTATGCTTGTCCGCCTGTTCTTCGAAAGGGCCCGCGTTGGGGGCGCCTGGAGTGTGCTTGCTGGGTGGCGCGGCCGGGTATGCGGCTGTGGTGCCGGCGCCTGCCGGTCAGCCTGCCTGGCCGGCCACTACGTCGAGGGCCCGGCCGTCAAAGCAGGTGCGGGTGCCGGTGTGGCAGGCGGCACCCACCTGGTCGACGCGCACCAGCAGTGCGTCGCCGTCGCAGTCCATCGCCACGGATTTGACCCACTGCACGTGGCCCGAGGTGTCACCCTTGCGCCAGTACTCCTGCCGCGAGCGGGAGTAGAAGGTCACCCGTCCGGTGGTCATGGTGCGGTGCAGGGCCTCGTCATCCATCCAGCCCAGCATGAGCACCTCGTTGGTGTCGTACTGCTGCACCACTGCGGCCACCAACCCCGCGGCGTCGCGCTTGAGCGCCGCGGCAAGCCCTTCCGGAAGCGGGCTGGCGGGGGGCGCGGCCGGGGCGGATCCTGCGGACGGCATGGGCGCGGACACGGCTGTTCCTGCGGTTGGGACGGGGGTTGGCTGCTCAGACATCGGATCAAGTCTAGTGCCTTCACGGGCACGTTCTCCTGTTGTGAACAACGGCACGCCACCGGGTACCGCCGTGCTGCCCAACTGCGCAGCTCTCGTGCTAGTTTTCCAAGTGATGCATTTCGTCGAACCGTCCCGAGAAGTCCTGGCCGAAACCCTGCTTGCGGCGGGCCCTGATGCGCCCACGCTGTGCAAGGGCTGGCGCACCAGGGACCTTGCCGCGCACCTTTACCTGCGGGAGCGCAAGGCCGCCGTCGGGCTCGGTTTGATCATCAAGCGCCTGGCCAAGGCATCGGACCAGGCCACGGCCAAACTCGCGGCCAAGCTGACCAGCACCGAAGACTATGCCCGGCTGGTGAACACCTTCCGCGCGGGTCCGCCGGCGCTTTCCCCGATGAGCATCAAGGCGCTGGACGAAAGCGCCAACCTGATCGAGTACTTCGTCCACACCGAAGACGTGCGCCGCGCCGTGGACCGCTGGGCGCCCAGGGCCCTGGACGAGGCCTACTCGGACGCGCTCTGGGATGAACTGGTCAAGCGTGCCGCCATCCTGTACCGCGGCGTGGACCTTGGCATTGTGCTGGTCCGGCCGTCCGGTCCGCGCCACGTTGCCAAACGCGCACCCGTGTCCGTGGCGATTGTCGGGGAGCCGGGCGAACTGCTGATGCACGCCCACGGCCGGACCCGCCACGCCCTGGTCACCTTCGAAGGCCAGCCCGACGCCGTCGCCCTCCTGCAGTCAGCCGAAGTCGGGCTCTAGTCCCCACCCGCCCCCTAACCTCGCAAGCTCAGCCAGGGAACCCTGCGGGCGTGGGCCCATCCACCGGTCCTAGCGGACTTCAAACCCCGCGGCGCGGATGGCGTCCTTGACCAGGTGCATCATGTTGTCCGGCCCCCAGTGGAAGATGGAGGCGGCCAGCACCGCGTCAGCGCCGGCTGCGACCGCCGGCGGGAAGTGCGCCGGCTCCCCCGCACCGCCGGAGGCGATGATCGGGACCCTGACGGCGGCCCGGACCAGTTTGATCAGTTCGAGGTCGAAGCCGTCCTTGGTGCCGTCGGCGTCGATGGAGTTCAGCAGGATCTCACCCACGCCCCTGTCAGCTGCTTCCTTTGCCCATTCGATGGCGTCGATGCCGGTTCCGGTGCGGCCGCCGTGCGTGGTCACTTCGAAGCCCGACGGCGTGGGCTTCGATCCCGGGCGGGTGCGGCGGGCGTCGACGGACAGGACGAGCACCTGCGAGCCGAAGTGCCGGGTGATCTCGTCGATGACGTCGGGCCGTGCCACGGCAGCGGTGTTGATGGAGGCCTTGTCCGCGCCGTAGCGCAGGAGTTTGTCCACCTCGGCCACGCCGCGGACACCGCCGCCCACCGTCAGGGGGATGAAGACTTCCTCGGCGGTGCGGCGGACCACGTCAAAGGTGGTCTCCCGGTTGCCGGAGGAGGCCGTGACGTCGAGGAATGTCAGTTCGTCGGCGCCGGCGTTGTCGTAGCGGTGGGCGAGTTCCACGGGGTCGCCGGCGTCGCGGAGGCCCTCAAAGTTGACGCCCTTGACGACGCGTCCGGCGTCAACATCAAGGCAGGGAATGACCCGTACTGCTACTGCCATGGGAACTCCTGGAATTCTGTGGTGCTCTGGTGGGGGCCGGTGTCAGATGCGGCAGGCGTGGATGCTGCTGACCAGGATGGCGCGGGCGCCGAGGTCGTAGAGCTCATCCATGATCCGGTTGGTTTCCTTCTTGGGCACCATGGACCGGACCGCCACCCAGTCGGAATCGCGCAGCGGCGAGACGGTGGGCGATTCGAGGCCGGGGGTCAGGCCGGCCGCCTTCTCCACGAGCTCCTTGCGGATGTCGTAGTCCATCAGCACGTACTGCCGGGCCACGAGGACTCCCTGGAGGCGCCGGATGAGGACCTCGATTTCCTTGGCCGTGCCGTTGGCCGCGCCACCGTTGCCGGTGCGCCGGATCAGGACGGCCTCGGACTTCAGGATGGGTTCGCCGAAGATTTCCATGCCGGCGGCCTTGAGGGTGTTGCCGGTTTCGACGACGTCCGCAATGGCGTCGGCGACGCCGAGCCGGACCGAGGATTCCACGGCACCGTCGAGCCTGACCACCTTGGCGTTGATGCCCCGCTCGGCCAGGTAGTTGCGCAGCAGGCCGTCGTAGCTGGTGGCGAGGCGTTTGCCGTCAAGTTCGGCGGCGGAGCTGAAGTCGCCCACCGGTCCTGCAAAGCGGAAGGTGGAGGCGGCAAACCCCAGCGGAAGCAGCTCTTCTGCTTCCACCTCGGCGTCCAGCAGGAGGTCCCGGCCGGTGATGCCGACGTCGAGCGTTCCCTGGCCCACGTACACGGCGATGTCACGGGGACGGAGGAAGAAGAACTCGATGTCGTTGTCGGGGTCCACCATCACCAGCTCGCGGCTGTCGCGCCGCTGGCGGTATCCGGCTTCGGAGAGCATGGCGGAGGCGGCTTCGGACAGGGAGCCCTTGTTGGGGACGGCTACTCGCAGCATGGGGAATTCTTTCTGGGGTGGAAGGTCTTGGTCTCATCAGGCAGTGCAGGCCACGGCGGGCACGGCGGCAAATGCGCCGGCCGGTGGCTACAGATGCTTGTAGACGTCTTCCAGGGTCAGGCCTTTGGCGAGCATCAGAACCTGCAGGTGGTACAAAAGCTGGGAAATTTCCTCTGCCGCGGCTTCATCGGATTCATATTCGGCAGCCATCCATACTTCGGCTGCTTCCTCAACGACTTTTTTGCCGATGCCGTGAACACCGGACTCCAATTCTGCGACGGTGCGGGAGCCTTCCGGACGGGTGGCTGCCTTCTCGCTGAGCTCAGCGAACAGCGTCTCGAAATTCTTCACGCCCTCCAGCCTACTTGGTGCGGCCGCGGCGGCGCTTCCCGGGCCGTTGCATGACGGGCGCGATGTGAGCGAATACACACCGCGCCCGTGCAGCGCAGCGGTGCCTAGCTGCGGTACTGCTTGAGGACGACGGCGGTGGCCAGCGCTGCGGTGACGGCTTCGTGGCCCTTGTCTTCCTTGGATCCGGGCAGGCCGGCGCGGTCGAGGCCCTGCTGTTCGGTGTCGCAGGTGAGCACACCGAAGCCGACCGGCACGCCGGTGGAGACGCTGACGTCGGTCAGGCCCGACGTCGCAGCCTGGCAGACGTAGTCGAAGTGCGGGGTTCCGCCACGGATCACGACGCCGAGGGCCACCACGGCGTCGAAGTGCGGTGCCAGCCGCGCGGCGGCCACCGGCAGCTCAAAGCTGCCGGGAACCCGAAGGACGGTGGGCTCCGCGATGCCGGCGTCCTTGGCAGCCCGGAGGGCGCCGTCCAGGAGCCCGTCCATGATCTGGGTGTGCCAGCTGGCTGCAACGATCGCCAGCTTCAGCTGCGAGGTCTCCGCCGGGTTGAGGGTGCTGAGGTCGATGTCGGGCGCGCCGTGTCCGCTCATGTGATCTTGTGTTCCGTTCGTTCTGTGGAAGTTCAGTCTTG
Source organism: Pseudarthrobacter phenanthrenivorans (assembly GCF_000813845.1). Taxonomy (GTDB): domain Bacteria; phylum Actinomycetota; class Actinomycetes; order Actinomycetales; family Micrococcaceae; genus Arthrobacter; species Arthrobacter phenanthrenivorans_B. The sequence goes on along the minus strand of NZ_JWTB01000005.1, from coordinate 96,524 downwards.
TTCGTGGTCGTAAAGGGCTTCAGCCGCGGTGACAGTCACGGGAGTGATGTGCGTGTCCAGCAGCAGCCGGTGTTCCATGCGGTCCTTCTTGGTCCGCAGGTAACGGATGTTCTGCTCGCGGGACGGGACCTCGGTGGGCACCATCTCCACGACCTTCACCCCTGCCTTGGCCAGCCTGTTCTGCTTGTCCGGATTGTTGCTGAGCAGCCGGACCTCGTGCAGCCCCATTTCCGCGAGGATCTGGGCGGCGGCCTTGTAGCAGCGGGCATCGACCGGCAGGCCCAGCTGTTCGTTGGCCTCTACCGTGTCAAAGCCCGCCTCCTGGAGCGCGTAGGCCTTGATCTTGTTGGCCAGGCCGATCCCGCGGCCTTCCTGGCCGCGCAGGTAGAGCAGGGTGCCGCCGTTGTCGCGGATCAGTTCCAGCGCGTAGGCGAGCTGTTCGCCGCAGTCGCACCGGTACGACCCAAAGACATCGCCGGTCAGGCACTCGGAGTGGAGGCGCACCAGGGGTGCTTTTCCGTCGGTGGGCGCGGCGGGGGAACTGACGGCCAGATGTTCGACGCCGGTGACCAGGTCCGTCCATGCCTGCGCCACGAAATCGCCGAAGGCGGTGGGCAACTGCACGACCGGTCCGCCGCTGACGGGATGGGGTGCCTCGCCGGATACACCTTTGTGTCCCACGGGGCCCTCCTGGTGGCTGTCGTCGCTGGCTGCGGCTGCCGTCATCGTTTCTCCTTTTCTTCGCCCGGTGTTACCCGGGCATCCTCACCCTGGGCTCCCCCGGCCCCGGCTTCAAGATACGCCACCAGGTCCTCAATGGAGATCAGGGGGCACCCATGTTCAGCTGCGAACGAACGGAGCCCGTCGAGGCGCATCATCTCGCCATCGTCGTACACCACTTCCGCGATGACGCCGACGGGTTCCAGTCCAGCGAGGCGGCACAGGTCCACGGCGGCTTCGGTGTGGCCCTGGCGTTCCCGCACACCACCATCAACGGCACGCAACGGGAAAATATGCCCCGGCCGGGTGATCGAGGCCGGTGAGGCGTGCGGATCGGCCAGGATGCGGGCCGTGAGGGCCCGGTCCGTGGCCGAGATGCCCGTGCTCACGCCGGTGGCGGCATCACAGGACACGGTGTAGGCGGTGCCTTTGGCGTCCTCGTTGACCGCGGTCATGGGAGGCAGTGCCAGGGCGTCGGCCCGGTCCCCCGTCAGGGGCACGCAAATGACGCCGGAGCTGTACCGGATGGTCCAGCCCATGAGTGCCGGCGTGGCGTGCTGGGCGGCGAAAATGATGTCACCTTCGTTTTCGCGGTCCTCGTTGTCGACCACGAGCACGGGCCGGCCGACGGCCAGGGCACGCACCGCGTCCCCGATCGGGTCCAGCCCCCTGGCGGGCGCGGTTCCGTGTCCCTCAGCAACCAGGGCAGCCGTGGCGGGATCTGCTGCGGCGGGTTCCAGGCGCACGGCTGCGTTCACAGCGCACCTCCCGCACGTGCTGCTTCGCCGGTGCCGGTGGCCGCGCCGTCGGTGCGGAAGGCCAGCAGCCGTTCGGTGTACTTGGCCAGGACGTCCACTTCCAGGTTCACCCTGCTTCCGGTGGTTTTAGTCCCCAGGCCGGTTTCGGCCAGGGTGGTGGGGATGAGCCCGACTTCAAACCAGGGCTCTGCCTCCGCGGCGGGGCTGACAGCCGTCACGGTGAGGGAGACCCCGTCGATGGCGATGGAGCCCTTCTCGGCGATGTACCGGGCCAGGTTCGCGGGGACACCGAAGCGCAGCCGCTCCCAGTTCCCCTGCGGCTCCCGTTCCAGCAGGACACCAACGCCGTCGACATGGCCCTGCACCACGTGGCCGTCGAGGCGGGCGCCGGCCGGCACGCAGCGCTCCAGGTTGACGGAGTCGCCTGCGGCGAGTTCGCCGATGGTGCTGCGGACCAGGGTCTCGCCCATGACGTCCACGCTGAAGTCCTGGCCGTCGATGGCGGTTGCCGTGAGGCACACGCCGTTCACGGCGATCGAACCGCCCAATGCCAGGCCCCCGGTGGAGGAGGGTGCGTGCAGCCGGACGGTGGCGCTGGTGTTCCCGTCACGCTCCACGGACAGCACCCGCCCCTGTTCGGCAATAATTCCGGTGAACATCAGTAGCCTCCCTGGGCTTGTTCCGCAGTGTCGCGGGTTGGTGGGTGGTCGAGTGCAACTCTCCGTTGCGGTCTGAGGTGAAGCCGTAGGTCCCTGCCCAGTGTCCGGACCGCGCCGCCATCGGACGCATCCCATTCCCACTGCTGGGCGTCCAGAAGGCTGGTGATCCCCAGTCCGTTCAGGGCAGGCGTTCCGGATCCCAGCAGGGTGGGGGCCAGGTACACGATGAGTTCGTCCACCAGGCCCGCCGACAGGAAAGCGCTGAGGATCCGTGAGCCGCCCTCCACCATCACGTGCCGGATGCCGGATTCGTACAGCAGGGTCAGGGCTTCGCGGGGATCGCGGGTGGGAAGGTGGACGGCCAGCCCGTCGTCGCCAAGGATTGCGGCGTCAGCGGGCACGTCGCGGAGCCCCATGACCGCCCGGACGGGCTGCTTGGGCGCCGGCTGGCCGGATGAATCGCGGGCGGTGAGGCGGGGGTTGTCCACCAGGACGGTCTGCGTTCCCACCAGGATGGCATCGATGCGGCCGCGGATTCCGTGGTTGTCCGCCAGCGACTCCGGGCTGGAAATCCACTGGCTGGTACCGTCTTCGGCGGCAATCCGGGCATCCAGGGTCTGGGCGATGTGGAGCGTAACGAAGGGGCGCTTGGCGGCCACTGCCTCAAACCACTGCCGGTTCAGGTCCAGGGACTCCTCGGCGGCAAGGCCGCTGCGGACGTGGACCCCGGCGGCACGCAGGGTGGCGGCGCCGCCCGCAGCGGGGTCATGGGGGTCGTCGACGGCGTACACCACATCGGTGATCCCGGCGCCGATGATGGCTTCCGTGCAGGGCCCGGTGCGGCCCACATGGTTGCAGGGCTCCAGCGTGACCACCATGGTGCAGCCGGAGAGGTCCAGTCCCGCGTCAGCGGCCTGGGTGATGGCGTCGGCTTCGGCGTGGGCGGTGCCGGCACCCCGGTGGTAGCCCGTGACCACATGCCGGCCCCCGGAGTCGATCACGACGGCGCCCACCAGCGGATTCGCTCCCCGCGGCCCTTTGAGGGCGGCCTGCAGGGCCAGGCCCATGGCCTGGGTTTCCCCGGAAGTGAAAGCGGTGACCACCCCGTCGGCGGGCTGGAGCTCCACACGCGCCGTCATACGGCGGACCTGGTGGTGGTGCCTGCCATGGACCTGGCAGGAGTAGTGGCATCAAAGAGCCATCGCTGGGGGTTCATCCCTGTCGTTCCTTCCCTCTCGAACCGCGATGGCTCCGGGGATTTACGACAGCAGAACGCTGCGGGACCGCAGGGTCCGCAGATACAGCTGTACGTGCTTCTCTCATCCAGACTTTAACTGTCGGTACCGGAATTCCACCGGTTCAACCGTCCGCCGACGGTTCCTTGGGGAACCACCGGCTCGCGGGTCGCGGACTGTCACCGCCGGTTCGGACTTACACCGACCCCGGAGCACGTATGTGTGTTGTTATTGTGCCACAACCGGCCGGCGCTTCCGGTTATTCCGTCGCCGGGCGTAATGCCCGGCCGCCTTTTTCACGCAACAGGTCGATGGCCGCGGCGGGATCGTCGGCACCATAGACAGCGGAGCCGGCAACGAAGACATTGGCGCCGGCTTCGGCGGCGCGGGCAATGGTGTCTTCACTGATGCCGCCATCAACCTGGATGGCGAGTCCCAGTCCGGAACCTTCGACGGCGGCCCGGGCACGCCGGATCTTGGGCAGGGTGACGTCCAGGAACGCCTGACCGCCAAAACCGGGTTCCACCGTCATGATCAGCAGCATGTCCAGCTCCGGCAGCATGTCCAGGTACGGTTCCACGGGTGTGGCGGGGCGGAGCGCCATTCCTGCTTTCGATCCCCTGCTGCGCAGTTCGCGGGCCAGCTTAATGGGCGCTATCGATGCCTCTGCGTGGAACGTCACCGAGGCCAGGCCGGCGTCAGCGAACCCCGGTGCCCACCGGTCGGCGTCGGAAATCATCAGGTGGGCGTCGAGCGGAACCGGGCTGACCGCCTGGATGCGCTGGACGACGGGCAGCCCGAGGGTCAGGTTGGGGACGAAGTGGTTGTCCATGACGTCCACGTGCACGGCGTCGGCGTTGCTGATCCGTTGCAGTTCGGCTTCAAGGTTGACGAAGTCAGCGGAGAGGATGCTCGGGTTGATGCAGCATTGCGTCACGGGGTGTGCCTTTCGCTGAAGGTGCATGGGTCAGGCCTTCTTCCGGATGAGGGCCAGGAACATGGCATCAGTGTGATGGATATGCGGCCAGAGCTGGGCTGTCAGTTCGTGGCCGGCACCGAGGTTTCCGGTCAGGCTCACGGCATCGAGGGCTGCGCCGGCGTCGAGGAGTTCCAGGTCGGTGCGTTTCCGGAGGACATCCGCCACCACCGCCGTGGTTTCGGCCGGATGCGGTGAACAGGTGACATAGGCTACGACTCCCCCGGGCCGGACAGCCGCCAGGGCGGAGGACAGCAGTTCACGCTGCAGCAGGCCCAGGTCGGTGATGTCCTTGGGAGAGCGCCGCCACCGGGACTCAGGCCGGCGCCGAAGAGCTCCAAGGCCAGTGCAAGGGACGTCCACCAGGACCCGGCTGAACCGTTCCGGCTGCTCGGCGCCCACTTCGCGGCCGTCACCCGTACGCACCTGCCAGCTGTCGTGCGGGACGGCGGACAGTGCCTGGCTGACGAGTTTGGCCCGGTGGGGGGCCGGTTCGTTCGCCAGGAGCGTCGCGCCGCGCTGGTGCGCCAGGGCACCAAGGAGCGCAGCCTTACCGCCGGGGCCGGCACAGAGATCCAGCCACGCTTCACCGCCGGAGCCGGCGGCAGGGAGATCTGTACCTGAGAGCTCTGCAGCGGGGAGCTCCACGGCAGCAAGGGCCCTTGCCACGAGCTGGGAACCGACGTCCTGCACGCGGGTGGTGCCGGCCCGCACGGACGCCAGCCGGCCGAGGTCTCCACCGCTGGACAACGCGGAACCTTCCACCAGTTCGCCCGGCGTGGCCCCGTTGTCCAAGGCCTCCTCCAGGCTGCCCAGGCCGGGCAGGGCCACAAGGTTGACCACGGGCGCGGCGTTATCCGCTTCGAGCAGGTCGTTGATCTCGGCCGCTGACCGGCCGTGTGCGACCAGCGACTGCCGCATGGCCCGGACGATCCATTCTGGATGCGCGTACCTCAGCGACGCGATTTTGGTTTCGTCGGTCTCGCCGGCCACCAGCAGGTCCAGCCACTCGTCAAGGGAGTGGGCGGTGACTTTGCGGAGGACGGCGTTGATCAGGGCCGACGGGCCCGCCCCGATGACGGCCCGGGCCAGCCCCACCGTCTGGTCCAGCGCAGCGTGGGCTGGGACGCGCATGGCGAGCAGCTGGTGGGCGCCGATGCGCAGGGCATCGAGGATCGCGGGGTCGAGCTGGGCCAGCGGCCGGTCCACGCAGCGCGCCAGGATGGCGTCATAAGTGCCCTGGCCGCGCAGGGCGCCGTAGCTTAGTTCCGTGGCGAAGCCGGCATCCCGTTTGTCCAGGCGGTGATGGCGGATCCTCGCCGGCAGCACCAGGTTGGCGTAGGCGTCTTCCTCCGCCACGGCGCGCAGCACTTCGAAGGCCACGAGGCGGGCGGGATCGGCACGCCTGGTCCGCTGCGACGGCGCCTGCTCCGTAAAGCTCCGTTGCGGGCCCCGGTTGCGTTCGCGTCCCTTGGCATTGCGGTTACTGGAATCCCGTGGTCCGCCCCTGCCGCGGCCGCTGCCGGCAGCTCCCCCGCCGCCCGGACCGCTCTTTCCTGCGCTGCCGCGTCCCCCGGCACTTCCACGCCCGCCTGCGTTGCCGTCGGACCCGCTCATTCGAACACCACGCTCTCCAGTGAAGCCATGCCGCGCGCCCAGTCGGCGGCGGCCATCATCTTTTTACCGGCGGGCTGGATCCGGGTGAGTTCCACCGCATGCGATCCAGTCCCAACCAGCACAACTTTCCCCTGCAGGGCCACCGCTCCCGGCGCGAGGCCCGACACCTCCGGCCGGAGCCGGACAGGTTCGAGCTTGACCCGCTGCCCGTCCAGCACGGTCCAGGCACCCGGCTCGGGAGTGACGCCGCGTGCCTGCCTGCTGATGGCCAGGGCAGGATGGGACCAATTGAGGTGGCCGTCCTCCAGCGTCAGTTTCGGTGCGAGCGAGACGTCACCCGCCTGAGGCTGCGGGGCCGCTTTTCCGGCGTCGATGGCCGACAGTGTTTGCGCCAGCAGCACGGCGCCGCTGTGGGACAGCCGCTCGAGGAGATCACCGGCCGTGTCCTGGGGCCGCACCGATTCGGTCAAGGTGCCAAACACCGGTCCGGTGTCCAGGCCTTCCTCCAGCTGGAAGGTGACAGCACCGGTGATCTCATCGCCGGCCATGACGGCCCGCTGCACAGGCGCGGCTCCGCGCCAGGCAGGCAGCAGGGAGAAGTGGAGGTTGACCCAGCCGTGCCGTGGGATGGCCAGGGCGGGCGGGGGAACCAGTCCGCCGTACGCCACGATGGCCGCCACGTCCGGCTGTACCGCGGAAATTTTGTCAATGGCTTCAGCGTCAACCCGTGCGGCGTGGATGACGTCAATGCCCAGTTCCGCAGCCCGCTGCGCAACGGGCGACGGCGTCAGCACCCGTTTGCGCCCAATCGGCGCGTCGGGACGCGTCAGGACGGCAACGACGTCGAACCCGGCCTTGATGAGTGCGTCCAGTGACGGCACTGCAACGGCGGGCGTGCCCGCAAAGAGGACCCTCACCCGGCCGCACCAAAGCTGGAGCCGGGGGCGCTGGTCCCGCCGAAGCTTGCCCCGCCGAAACTCGACCCGACGCTCTTGGCGCGCTTGGCCGTAGTGCGTCCGGCGACGGCGTCGTAGTTGGCGTTGCGGATGGAGCGCAGGGCGGCCTTCCGGTCTTCACCCTCGAGCCGGTCGGTGTAGAGGATGCCGTCCAGGTGGTCGTTTTCATGCTGGAAGCACCGCGCCAGCATGCCCTCCCCTTCAAGGGAGACAGGGTTGCCGTGCATGTCCACGCCGGTGACCCGGGTGGAGCGGAAGCGGCGGACCGGGAAACCGAGGCCGGGAATGGAGAGGCAGCCTTCCACGTGGTCCTGCTGGTAGTCATCGCTGTTTTCGAGCACAGGATTGATGATGTGCCCCTCGACCCCGTCAATGCGGTAAGTGAAGACACGCTTGCTGACGCCGACCTGCGGAGCGGCGAGCCCCGCGCCGTCCACGTCTTCCATGGTCTCGGTCATGTCGGCGACCAGTTTGGCAAGCTCGGGTCCGAAATCCGTCACGGGATCGGCAACTGTGCGCAGCACAGGATCACCGATGATGCGGATATTCAGAATAGCCATGCGCTCTAAGTCCTCACGGTTGGCGGTAAAGGGAACCTGTCCAGTTTAGGTGCACTCTCCTGCGGCGGGCCCCGCTACGCCGTGCGGGCCTGGGCCAGCGGCGGCGGGGCGATGGGCAGCAGGGCCGTGCCGGCACTGATGGTGTCGGCCGAGAGTTCCCAGACCCGGCGCAGGGCGCAGAACTTCCACCAATGGTGCTTGAGGACTTCGGGGTTGGCGCGGACGGGGCGGACTTCCGTCTCGCCGATGGCAACGGCCAGCAGCACGGGGTTGTCCCCGTACTTCCAGGGCTCCCAGGTGCCGGCCTCCGGGTCCACGAGGCTTTCTTCCGCCTTCATGCCGGCCACCAACTGCATCACCACTTTGTCGTCCAATGGCTTGACCAGCCCGTCCCGGGTGGTGCCCTTGGTCTTGTAGTCGATGAGGCAAACGCGCCCGTTGATCCGGGCGACAAGGTCCAGCGTCCCGGCATACCCCACGGAATTGTTCCAGACCGTGATTTCGGGCGCGATGGGCTCCACCCGGAAGAGCTCCCACCATTCGTCGAAACGGACGGCGAAGGCTTCCTCCCCGTTGGCGGCCAGCGCCTCGCGGGCCTCTTTCATCGCGTGCGGGCGTCCCAGCGCCCGGAGTGCCACCTGCTCGCAGTAGTAGTGGACACGGTCCCCGCGCCTGGCGGCGTCATCCCGGTAGGTTTCGGCAGCCTTGGCCGCACGGTTGATGGCCTGCTTGATCTTCGCCGGGCTGCCCAGGCAATCCGCCAGCAGTGGGTCGTTGGCCAGGCTGCTGGCACCCATGTAGCCGAACCAGCCGTCCAGGCCGTGCGGCTGCTGGCTGATCACCGTGGTGATGGACGGAACCGAGAACTGTTCGGACGTTGACCGTGCATACATGCGGCCGTATTCAGTGGCGTGGGCGAGAAGCGGATCAGTCATGGAAAAGACTCTTTCACAGGGGGCCGACAAAAGCTCCGGGGGCGGGAGCCGCACACAAAAAAGGCCCGTTCCCGCTGCTGATGAGCGGAAACGGACCTCTGCGGTGGGCGATACTGGGTTCGAACCAGTGACCTCTTCGGTGTGAACGAAGCGCGCTACCACTGCGCCAATCGCCCCGATGCATTTGAATGCTAGCCCACCATCGGCGCTTTTCAAAAATCGTGGTTCGGGTCCGGCCTGCAGCCCTTGGCAGAGGGGTGCACCCTTCCCGCCGAAGGCTCCAAAGCGGGCCCTAGGCACTAAGCGCGCCCGGGCCGCCGTCGTAAATTACATGACTGTAAGTCCCAAAATCCGCGCCAACACAAGGAAGCAGACGGAGTGCCGGCCTGCGGGACAGCGTCGATTTGGAGAATCCCGCAACCTCCTATATTGTTTTTACTCGTTGGAACGCGAGGAAATGCCGGAAACGGCAGGGAATCAGACCTCCAAAATGCGGACGTAGCTCAGCTGGTAGAGCACCACCTTGCCAAGGTGGATGTCGCGAGTTCGAATCTCGTCGTCCGCTCGCAGGACACTGTCACAGCTAATATTCCCCGGAATTGACGCTAACACGGTGGGTTGGCCGAGAGGCGAGGCAGCGGCCTGCAAAGCCGTATACACGGGTTCGAATCCCGTACCCACCTCGGTGAAAACCATGGTTTCCGGATTTTCGGATTCAATGGGCGATTGGCGCAGCGGTAGCGCGCTTCCCTGACACGGAAGAGGTCACTGGTTCGATCCCAGTATCGCCCACTGGCAAGGCAACTTGCCCGCAGTACCACCGGTTTACCGGTTCATCCTGCACACGCGGACGTAGCTCAGCTGGTAGAGCACCACCTTGCCAAGGTGGATGTCGCGAGTTCGAATCTCGTCGTCCGCTCTCTTACATCCCACAGCCGGTCTTCCGGTTCGGGGCGATTGGCGCAGCGGTAGCGCGCTTCCCTGACACGGAAGAGGTCACTGGTTCGATCCCAGTATCGCCCACCATCCACAGCAGCTCCCCGGAGCTGCTTTTTTCGTCTACCCTTATCCGCTGCGGGCGAATTCCCTTGGCACACCTCCAGGCCACCGCTAGGATCGAAGGCGCGAGGAGCGACCTGGCTCCGCGATCGAAGGGAGGTGCTCGTGGGTTTGATTGACGATCTAAAGGGCAAGGCTCAGGGTCTCATCCGCGGCAACGAGCAGGCCATCAAGGACGGCATCACCAAGGCCGGCGATTTCGTCGACACCAGGACCGGCGGCAAGTACGCAGGCCACGTCGACAAGATCCAGGATGGCGCTTCCAAGCTCATTGACAAGAACGGAACCCCGGGACAGGCACCCGCCGCCGGACAGGTTCCGCCTGCAGCTCCTGAAAATCCGGTTCCGCCGGTAGACAGGGCTCCGTAAAGGATTTGGCCAGGGCCTTGCCCGGCACGTCAACGGGGCGCGGGTCCCGCCGTGAGGCGGCACCTGCGCCTTTGGCGTTTAACCAGCGTCTTTGCAGCCGCGATTGCGGGTTCCCCAAGCCCCGCCGGTAACCTGCCGGTATGCCCAAGTCAGCAACGCCCGACCAGACAACACAGGCCGGACGGACCCGGATCGATTCCAGGCCCGTCGTGGCCGGAATCGTCACCGCACTGGTTGGGTTCACATCTTCCTTTGCCGTCGTCCTGGCCGGGCTCAAAGCAGTAGGAGCCAACCCCGCCCAGGCCGCGTCCGGGCTGCTGGCCTTGACGCTCGCCGTCGGGCTCGGCGTCCTGGTGCTCTCGTGGCGCTCCAGGGTACCGGTGACACTGGCGTGGTCCACCCCGGGTGCGGCGCTGCTGGCTGCCTCGGTGGTGCCCGACGGCGGCTGGCCGGCCGCCGTCGGCGCCTTCATTGCCGCCGGGCTGCTGCTGGCCCTGACCGGGATGGTGCCGGCGCTCGGCCGGCTGATGGCCCGCATTCCGTCGTCCCTGGCCCAGGCGATGCTGGCCGGGGTCCTGCTGCAGCTGTGCCTTGCGCCGTTCAAGGCCCTCGGCACGGTGCCCGTTTTCGTGGCACCGGTGATTATCTGCTGGCTGGCGATGATGAAGTTTGCTCCCCGGTGGTCGGTGCCCGCCGCCCTGCTCGTGGCGCTGGGGGTCATTGGCGTCGCGCTGGCTTCGGCCGGCACAGCCGTTGAGCCGGCCGCGATGGTCCCCGCTCTGTCCTGGACCACTCCCGCGTTCAGCCCGCAGGCACTGGCAGGCATTGCCATCCCGTTGTTCGTGGTGACCATGGCGTCGCAGAACGTCCCGGGAGTGGCCGTCCTCCGGTCGTTTGGCTACAGCACGCCATGGCGCCCGGCGATGCTCGTGACCGGAGCGGGAACTGTGGCGGGTGCCCCTTTCGGCGGACATGCGATCAACCTCGCGGCCCTGAGTGCGGCCTTGGCGGCAGGCGAGGAGGCAGGCAGCGACCGGGACAGGCGCTGGCTGGCCGGGTTCGTGTCGGGCCTGGCCTACCTGGTGCTGGCGGCGTTTTCCGCAGCGCTGGTGGCCGTGGTGAACCAGGCGCCGCCCGGGATGCTGGAGGCCGTGGCAGGCCTGGCCCTGCTGGGAACGCTCGCCTCGGCCGTTTCCGCTGCCCTGGCCGATCCCGAAGACCGGATCGCCCCGGCGGTCACGTTCCTGATGGCCGCCTCAGGTCTGGCCTTCGCCGGAATCGGCTCCGCCTTCTGGGCACTCCTGGCCGGGCTTGTGGTGCGGTGGGCACTGCAGCCCCGGCCCGGCGTCCGGCCCGGGAAGCCGTCCGCCTAGGAGGGTTCGTGGTTCTGGCCCTCGCGGGCCAGGGCGGTGAGGCGGGACACGGCACGGAAGTACTTCTTCATGTACCCGCCGGTCATCATTTCCTCGGTGAACAGCTGGTCGAAGGGGACGCCGCTGGCAAGGATGGGTACGTCCTTGTCGTAGAGCCTGTCCGCCAGGACCACGAAACGCAGGGCCACGGCCTGTTCCCTGATGGTTTCCACGTTGCGCCACACCACGCCGTCGATGCCGTCGATCAGCTGCCGGTAGCGGCTGGGGTGCACGCCGGCGAGGTGGTGGATGAGGGTGGAGAACTCGTCCTGCGCCACCGTCTTGCCGTCGAACTCGGCCTTCATGTGGACGTTGAGTTCACTGTTCCGCAGCGGGGCCGGGGCCGCCGGGAGGCCGCGGTGCCGGTAGTCCTCGCCGTCGATGCGGATGACGTCGAACTGGTCCGCCAGCACCTGGATCTCGCGCTGGAAGTCGACGGCGGCGAACCGCCCCTCCCCCAGCGACCCCGGCAGGGTGTTGGAGGTGGCGGCCAGCTTGACGCCGGCGTCGGACAGTTCGCGCATGAGCCGCGACATCAGGACCGTGTCGCCCGGGTCGTCCAGTTCGAATTCGTCAATGCACACCAGCTTGTAGCTGCTCAGGGCCTCCACCGTCTTACGGAAGGACAGTGCGCCCACCAGGTTGGTGTATTCCACGAAAGTGCCGAAGGCCTTGGGGCCCGGCGATGCGTGCCACAGGGACGCCAGCAGGTGCGTCTTGCCCACGCCGAAGCCGCCGTCCAGGTAAATGCCGGCCCGGGACTCGTCCTTCTTGCCGAACAGCTTCTTGAAGAGGCCGCCCCCGTTGCCGGAGTTCACGCCGTCGGCAAATCCCTCCAGTGCCCGCACCGCCGCGGCCTGGCTGGGCTGCCGGGGGTCCGGTCGGTAGCTCGAAAAGGAGACCTCCCCGAACCGGGGCGACGGGTAGAAGCCCTTGAGGAGTTCGTCCACCGAAACTGCCGGGGTGCGGGCGGCAAGCTGTTCGATCTGTACCAAGGTGGTCCGTTCTGCTGGTGGTTGGTCCCCAGAAAGGATACCGGCAATGCCGGCCGCGCCCGGGCTTGCCGGCTGCCACGCACCGCGCGGCGTGAGCAAGGCAACATTTCTCCCTGTTAACGGAATACGGACAACGCCACAGGCGCTGGCTAGGGTGGGAACAGGTTCCAATGCCGGTTCCACGGTTTCCCGTGCTCTTACTGAAAGGCCAAACCATGCCCTACCCGGTTGAACAGAATGAGAAGTTCGCAGCCTATGCCCACCCGGAGCGGCTCGTGTCCACCGAATGGCTCGCGGCGGCCATTGAAAGCGGGGCCGCGGCAGACGGCAGGCTCGTCGTGGTCGAATCCGACGAGGACGTCCTCCTGTACGAAACGGGCCACATCCCCGGCGCCGTCAAGATCGACTGGCACACAGACCTTAACGACGAAGTGTCGCGCGACTACATCGATGGTGCGGCCTTCGCGAAGCTCGCCGCCGCCAAGGGCATTTCCCGCGACAGCACCGTGGTGATCTACGGCGACAAGTCCAACTGGTGGGCCGCGTACGCCCTGTGGGTCTTCACGCTCTTCGGCCACGAGGATGTCCGGCTGCTCGACGGCGGCCGGGACAAGTGGGTTGCCGAAGGCCGGGACCTGACCAAGGACATGCCGTCCCCCGCTCCAGGTACCTACCCGGTGGTGGAGCGCGAGGACGCCCCGGTCCGCGCCTTCAAGGAGGACGTCCTGGCGCACCTGGGCAACGGCCCGCTCATCGATGTCCGTTCCCCGGAGGAATACACCGGACAGCGCACCCACATGCCGGCCTATCCGGAAGAAGGTGCCCTGCGCGGCGGCCATATCCCCACCGCCGCGTCCATTCCCTGGGCCCGTGCCGCCGCCGCTGACGGGACGTTCAAGAGCCGCGCTGAGCTTGAGGCGATCTACCTGGGCGAGGCCGGCCTGTCCGAGGGCGACGACGTGGTGGCCTACTGCCGCATCGGCGAGCGTTCCAGCCACACCTGGTTTGCCCTCAAGTACCTCCTTGGCTTCGAATCAGTGCGCAACTATGACGGATCCTGGACCGAGTGGGGCAACGCCGTGCGCGTGCCCATCGTGAAGGGCGCTGAGCGCGGCTCCGTTCCCGTCGCCGTCGGAGCCTGAGGCACACCCGCCCGCGTAGACTGGGAATGATGACTACTCAAGCTCTGCCCTCCGCCCTGGCGGCCATTGTGGACGATTTCCAGGCCGTGTCCGAACCCGAAAGGCTCCAGTTGCTGCTGGAGTTCTCCGAAGGGCTGCCGGAACTTCCCGAACGGCTCAAGGACCACCCCGAGCTCCTGGAGCAGGTGGTTGAGTGCCAGTCGCCGCTGTTCCTCACCATCGAGACAGGGAACGACGACGGCGCGGTGCACCTGTTCTTCAAGGCACCTGCCGAGGCACCCACCACGCGCGGTTTCGCCGGCGTACTCCACGAGGGCCTGGACGGCCTGTCCGCCGAGGAAATCCTGGCCGTACCGGACGACATGCCGGAACTGCTGGGGCTCACCCGTGCCATCACCCCGCTGCGCATGCGCGGCATGACCGCCATGCTGGGCAGGATCAAGCGCAAGGTGGCTGCGGCCTCCCGCACCCAGGCCTGACCGGGCTTCATGGGGCGAAAAAACAGCACGCAGGGAACCCCGGCCACAGCGGCACTGACCGCGGCCGGGGTTTCCTTTGTGCTTCACCCCTATACACACGATCCCGCGGCTGCCAGCTACGGCGCGGAAGCTGCCGAAGTCCTGGGGATCGATCCCTCCCGCGTCTTCAAGACCCTGATGGTGGAAGTGGAGGGCAGGCTGGCAGTCGGCATTGTCCCGGTCAGTGGAAGCCTCGACCTGAAGGCGATGGCCGCCGCACTCGGCGCCAAGAATGCCGCCATGGCTGACCCCGGAGCGGCCCAGCGGCGGACCGGCTATGTCCTGGGCGGCATCTCCCCTCTCGGCCAGCGGCAGCCCTCCCCCACAGTGCTGGACTCCAGTGCGCTGGCCTTCGGCACCATACTGGTTTCGGGAGGCCGGCGCGGCCTGGACATCGAACTCGCGCCGGCGGACCTGGCCAGGCTGACGGACGCTGTCACCGCTCCCATCAGCTCCCTGGCAGCCGGCTCGTCCCGGCCCGGGCAGCGACCCGTCCGGGAGCCCCCTGCTACGTGATCATGTAGCGCTGCATCATGTCGTTGTCCTCGTGCTCCAGGATGTGGCAGTGCCACACGTACTCGCCCTTGAAGGATGAGCCGATCGCCAGCGGGGCTCCGCCTGCCGCCCCCGCGCCGAAGGGAACCCGGATCCGGGTGACCTCCCCCGGCAGCGCCACCACAGTGTCCTTCCACCCCTGCTCGGTATCCGGCGCCTCCTTGGGACGGCCGATAAGGAAGTCAGCAATCTCCGCGTGATTTTCCCGCCCCGGCGTGACAAGGCCGGTGGCCGGATCAACGTAGCCGGTGGCCTCCAGGTAGGAGTCGGCGTCGAACTTTTGCCGGTTGAGCACCTGGAACTGGGTGAAATGCAGGTGGATCGGGTGGGCGTCCTCAGTAGTGTTGATGAGCTCCCACTGTTCCAGCGTGTCACTCTTCACCACCGTGATGTCCGGGCTGTCGAACATCCTGTTGTTCAGCAGGGCCATCACCGGAACGTCGTCGGCGTTGGCTACCTCCACCAACGCCATCTGCCGGGTTGCGGCCGGTCCTGTCTCCCGAAGGCTGGTGATGTCGTCTTCCCTGAGCCGGGCAGGCAGGGGCACGGTGTAGCCGGTCCGGGACTGCACGCTGAACTGCATGATCTGCGGGAGCGGCAGGCCGCCGCGCGCAATGGATTCCGGCCCGTTGGGATACGGTACGCGGGCGCTGTTGCGCAGGACCACCCGCGTTCCGGCCCGGAGCCCGGCAAAGTCCACCACCAGGTCCGCGCGTTCGCCGGGGCCGATGACCAGCCGGTTCAGCCGGACGGGGGCGTTGAGGAGTCCGCCGTCGGACCCGATCTGGTGGAAGGCCAGCGCGGAGCCGCCGGCATCAAACTTAAGATCGTAGAACCTGGCGTTCGAGCCGTTGAAGACGCGGAAGCGGTACTTGCCGCGGACGACGTCGAGGTTAGGCCAGCACTTGCCGTTGACCGTGGCGACGTCGCCGAAGAATTCGGGTGCCCAGGGCCGCGGTCCCCCGTCGGGTCCCTTGAGGTCCGGGTTCGGCGGGTAGGCAAACGAACCGTCCGGGTTGAACATGCGGTCCTGGATGATCAGGGGAACCTCGTAGGGCGGCGGTGGCAGGTGGGTGCCGTCGCCGGTGTCCATACCGGATCCGCCGCGGCCGGGAGTGTCCCGGAGCAGGTATCCGCCGGCCAGTCCGGCGTAGACGCTCAGGCGGGTCAGCCCGAGGGCATGGTCGTGATACCAGAGTCCGGAAGCGTCCTGGTTGTTCCCGTAGTGGTAGGTGTAGGAATTGCCGGGACCGAACGCCTGGTCCGGGCCGCCGTCGGACTGCGGGCTGGTGTTGCCGCCGTGAAGGTGGACGGACGCGCGCGGACGCCGCGCGTCATCGGTTCCGGCCGGAACCAGTTCCTTGTCAATCGCGAAGGCCAGCGGGTGCCGTTCGGCACCGTTGTGGACGGTCAGCTCAAAGGGCGTCCCCTTCCGGGCGATGATCACAGGACCGAGGTAGGTCCGGGACGACCCCGCTTCCTGGTAAGCCAGGGTGTCCGTCAGTCCCATCTGCGCATGGAACCTGTGGCAGGCGTTGCGGACCCAGAGGGCGGTACTGCCTCCCTTCTGCATGTCCAGCACACCCAGCTCATCCAGGGTGGGAAGCTGCTCGGTGAACAGGTCCTGCTGCCGGGAGGCAGGTCCGCGTGCCGCCGCGGCCGGCGAACCGGGTGAAGCCAGCAGTCCCGCGCCGGCCACCGCACCGGCTTGTAGCAACTGTCGTCGTGTTATTCGCATGTGGGGCCCCATTTCATTGCAGGTGTCCCCCCTTGAGCAGCAAGGATAAACCCACGCGGTGGCCCGGTATAGGGTCCTGGATCCCCCTGTTGACGCAGGCTGGGACCAGCCTGGATCCCTGCCGGTCCTATCCTTCCCGGCCGGTGAAGTGGTCCATGGTGCGGTTGACGCCCAGCACGTCCATCAGCCGGTCGAAAACGCTGACGGGCAGGATCCGCAGGACCGGGAGAAGGTTCACGATGGGCGGCAGGACCACCTTGTGCCGGCCGGCTTCGACCGCGTCCAGGACGGCGCCCGCCACCTGCTCTTCCTGCAGGATGGGCAGGAGGCGGGGCCATCGGGTGCGTACGCCGTCGAACATCCCGGTGTCGATGTAGTAGGGGCAGACCACCAGGGTGTTGACGCCGCTGTGTCCGGCGCGGAGCTCCGCCCGGAGCGACTCATTGAACCCGAAGGCGGCGAACTTGCTGGCGGAATAGTCGGTCTGCCGGGCCACGCCCACCAGCCCCGCAGCGCTCGCAATTGTTACGACCGTCCCCCGGCCGCGGTCCACCATCCCGCCAAGGAAGGCGCGGGTAACCCAATACAGGGCCATGACGTTGACGTTCATGGTCCTTTCGATGTCCTGGTCCGTGGCGTCGAGGAGTTTACGGCCGCTCACCACCCCCGCATTGTTGACCAGGACGTCCACCGTTCCGGCGCCAGCGGCGGCCTCCTGGACAGCCCTGCGGTCGGTCACGTCGACCGCCTGTGCCTCGGCCCGTCCGCCGGCCGCCCTGATCTCATCGCGCACTGCGATGCCGGCGCGGGCATCAAGGTCCCAGACCAGCACCCGGCCGCCGCGCCGGGCAGCTTCGAGGGCCATCCGGCGGCCCAGCCCGCTGCCACCTCCGGTGATAAGGACGGTTGCGCCGGACAGCCGGGTTCCTCTGGCCATGGGGGTTCTCCTGGTTGTCGGCGGGCGCATGGTGCCTACCGGTTGCGGGGGAAGCGGCCCATCAGGGTGATGGCCGCTTTCATGAGGCGTGCGTAGGCCCGGTTGGACATGCCCGGGGCGGGTGCCACCCGGAGCAGCCGCTGCACGGCGATGGTCTGCGGCTCGGTGTACTTCAGGATGCCTTCCCGGCCGTGCCGCCGGCCGGCGCCGGAGTCCTTCATGCCGCCGATCGGCGCGTCGTGGGATGCCCAGGTGGCGGCATATCCTTCGTTGATGTTCACGGTGCCGGTCAGGAGCCTGCGGCCCACCGATTCGCCGTGCCGGGCAGACCAGACGCTGGCATTCAGGCCGAAGTCGGAGTCGTTGGCCATGGCAATGGCGGCGTCGTCGTCCGGCGCCCGGTACACGGCGACCACCGGTCCGAACGTTTCCTCCCTGGCAAGGAGCATGTCGTCGGTGACACCGGCCAGGACCGTCGGTTCGTAGAAGAGCGGCCCGAGGTCCGGCCTCCGGCGCCCGCCCGTGAGGACGTGGGCGCCTTTGGCAAGCGCGTCCTGGACGTGGCGGTCAACCCGCTCAACCTGCGCCGCGCTGGTGAGCGATCCCATGCCGATGGTCCAGTCCGGTCCCGGACCCATGCGGATATGCTTCACCGCATCGACGAAGGCCGCCAGGAACCTGTCGTACACGTCGGCGTGCACGTAGATCCGCTCAATGCTGACGCAGAGCTGGCCGGAGTTGGAAAAGCATGCCTGCACTGCCCCGGCGGCGGCTTTGCCGATGTCCGCGTCGGCCAGCACGAGCATGGGGTTCTTGCCGCCCAGCTCGGCCGAGAAGCCGATCAGCCGTTCACCGCACTGGCGTGCCACGGCCTTGCCGGTCCTGGACGATCCGGTGAACATCAGGAAGTCGACCAGGCCGATCAGCACCGGCCCAATGACCGGCCCCGGCCCCGTGACGATCTGGAACAGGTCGGCGGGAAGGCCTGCCTGCCGGAGCAGGTCGAGCATCAGCAGGGCCGTGAAGGGTGTTTGTGCGTCTGGTTTCAGGACGACGCCGTTTCCGGCCAGCAGGGCGGGGATGGCGTCGGAGACCGCCAGGGTCAGGGGGTAGTTCCACGGGCTGATGACGCCCACCACGCCCTTGGGGACGCGGTACTCGGTGGTGCGGGTCAGGAGCGGTGCGGCGCCCTTCCGGCGCCGCGGGCCCAGGTACCCTTCCGCCGTCCGCGCGTAATAGTCCGCCGTAAGGATCACGTCTGCGAGTTCCTCGAACGCACTCAGCCGTGATTTGCCGCTCTCGGCCTGCACCAGGTCAAGGATGTCCTGCTCCCGGTCCAGCAGGAGCGCGCGGAAACGCCTGATCACGGCGGACCGGTGTGCGACGGACGCACCTGCCCAGGGCCGCTGCGCCAGGCGGGCAGTGTCGACGGCGGCCTGCACGTCGTTCCCGCTGCAGACCGGGACCTCCCCCAGCACTGAGCCGTCAAAGGGGGCATGCGAGGCCTGCATGTGGCCGCCCGGTGCTGCCGTCACCAGGCCGGAGAGGCCCGCGGCCAGCTTCCGGCCGCGGGCCATTACCGTTCCGGGAGCGGTCCGTGCCACGTCATTCCCCCGCGGAGGACTGCCGGGTGGCCAGCCCTGGCCCCGCAGTCGAACCGGGATTGAGGCGCGGAGCGAGTTGCTGCCGCAGCCAGGCCTTCACCACCCGTTCCCAGCGCTCCGGATCGACATTCCACTCCTTGGTGTGCCGGGCGTGGTTGAACTTTTCGAAGGTCACCATTTCCGGGTTCCGTTCCGCGAGCAGGGCGGAGGGTCCGTACGGCACGTACTCGTCGTCGACGCTGTGGATGATCAGTGTGGGCGTCCGCAGTTCGACAGCGCGCGACACCCAGTCCATGACCTTCAGGTCCACCGGCGCCGACAGGCCGGTGAGCCTGCGCCCCAGGGGGTGGCCCAGCATCAGCTGCCCGTACCGGCCCACCAGCGAGGGGATCCGGTTGAGCTGTGCATGGTGGGCCAGCACGGTGACCCAGTCGATCACGGGTGCGTCCAGCACCATGGCCCGGACCAGGTGCCGGTGCCGGGACAGGTCGGCCGTCTGCAGGCAGATCGCTCCACCCATCGACCAGCCAAACAGCACAATCTCCTCGGCACCGTTGGCCAGCGCGTATTCGATGGCGGCTTCGATGTCCTGCCACTCCGTTGAGCCCAGTCCGTACCGTCCGTCGTCGGCCGACGGCGCCAGTCCATCGTTGCGGTAGGACACAAGCAGGCTGGTCAGGCCAAGTTCCAGGGCCGGGCCTACCGCCCGGAGCGCTTCCTGCCGCGTGGCCCCGCGGCCATGCACCATGATGGCCCAGGTGCGGGCGGTCCCTTTTGCGCGCACCAGCCACGCGGGCGCTTCGCCGCGCTCCACCGGAATCAGCACGTCCTCCGCGGGAATTCCGACGGCGGCCGGGTCGGGATAGGTGGCCCCGCTCCACCAGCCCCAGCGGGCCGTGGAGAGATCGCCGCTGTAGACGGCCTCCACCTCCCGCAGGACGGTCCGCTCCGCGGGGGAATAGGAAACGATGCGGCCGATGCGCGCGTGGCCCTTGCCGCCGTCGAAAAAGAACCCGTAGACCCCGTCCACAGTGGTGTCGTCATTGGCAGCCAGGATCACCTGCTGCTGATGTCCGTCCCGGATCACGGCGAGCACTTCCTTGTCGGCAGCACGCTGCCGTGCCGGCGTGATCACGCGGCGGGCGAAATAGACGGCGAGCGCCGAGGAGCCGGCTCCCAGCAGGCTTGCCACCGATCCTCCCGCGATGGCCCCGGCAAGAGCCCACTTCGCCCCCGGCGACACTCCCCCGGAATCAGTCGGGTGTGCAGTCATTGCAGGGCGCGCTCGCCGGAAAGGTGCCATGGGTCTATTCTTACCGGCGCCGCCGCAGATACCGGCATTTTCGGACCGGCCCGGCATGCCGCTGCAGTCGTTCCCGCGGCTGTTGCGAACCCACGGTGCAGGCGTGCCGGGGCGGCGCTAGGCTAAGGCCATGAGTGATCCCATCGTCATCCTGACCGAAGAACCCCTGGGCGCGGACGACCGCGTGAACATTGAACGGCTGGTGGATGGATCGGACAGCCGCCTGCTGGTCCTGGTGCCGGCCAACACCGAGCGGCACCTGCTGGTGGACTTCCTGGAGAACCTTTCCATGCTGGACGTGGCGAAGGCGTTCCGGGACCTGGCCGACCGCAACCCGGACGCCGCCGCCGAACGCGCGCACGCTGATGAAACCCTTGCGGCGTCGCTCGCTGCCCTTGCCGGGCTGGGCGCCGGAGTCACTGGCCAGGTAGTGGAGGGCAAAGCCGTGGATGGCTTGGTTGCCGCGGTCCGGGAAACCGGCGCCGCACAGGCGGTAGTGATCACCAGGCCGCATGCTGTGGCTGACACTTTCCATACCGACTGGGCCAACAAGGCCCAGGACCAGCTCGGCGTCCCGGTGCTCCACCTGTACGCGGGCTCGGGATTTATCGGCGACTCCTGAGCGTTGGGAAGGCTATGAGCATCTTTGGAAACAGCATTTTCGGCAACAAGGGGCCAGGCGTTGCGGGCGGAACATCCCGGGACAGCCGGGAGGATACGACGGCGGCAGGCAGCGCCGGCGCGGCAGGCACCGTCCAGAAGAGCGACGCCCAGTGGCGGGAGGAACTGACCCCGGAGGAATACCGCGTCCTGCGCCAGGCGGGAACCGAACGGCCCTACACCGGTGAATACTGGGACACCCACACCGAGGGCGTGTACCAGTGCCGGGCGTGCGGCGCTGAACTCTTCACCAGCAACGAGAAGTTTGATTCGCACTGCGGCTGGCCGTCATTCTGGGCGCCGCTCGCCGAAGGCAAGGTGCGCTACATCCACGACCGGACGCTGGGGATGGACAGGATCGAAGTGCGCTGCGGCACCTGCGACTCCCACCTGGGCCATGTGTTCGAGGGCGAGGGCTACGGGACGCCCACCGACCAGCGTTACTGCATCAACTCGGTCTCCCTGCGTCTGGTTGCCAAGGACGATGCCGCAGGAAAGGCCGGGTCCTGAGGCCACGGCTTCCAGTGCCGCGGATTCACGGGGGTGGACCCCCAGTAACGGACCAGCCTCGGACCTGCGGCTACGCCATGGAGGCTAAGGCTTACTTACGATAGACCCTTTTTGGCATAAGTGCTGCTGGTTGCTTGTTACGCTCGCCAGAGAAGCAAGCAACCAGAAAGGCAGCCGACGATGACAGAGACCCTGACCACCGCCGTTACCGGTATTTCCGCCGAAAGCCAGGACTGGCTCCGGCTCAAGGGCGCGGCAACCGCCCTGCAGGCCCTCCAGGTCCAGGACGGCTCCGTGCCCCACGCCGCCGACCATGCGGAAGCCAACCGGTACGCAGCAACCATCGTGAACGCCATCCGCGCCCTGGCCCCTGCGTTTCCGCACGATGCCGCCTACCTCGATGCCGCCTGTGCCGATTTCGAGGCTTGGGCGGCCGGCGGCTTCAAGGTCCCGGACTTCCTGTCCTCGCTGCTGGCCTTCCAGCCGCAGGAGCAGCGCCATGACGGCCTGCAGCATCTGGTGGTCTTCCCCATGTACACCCAGAACGGCAGCAGCAACCGGTTGGTGGAGGCGGTGCTGATCGAGGTCATCTGGCCGGAGTTCATCGCCGGCCTGGAGGCTGGCGCCTACTCGAACAAGATGTTCGTGCCCATCCGGTTCGTTGACTTCACGCCCGGCTACGACACCAACTCCGCCGTCCTCTTCCCGGAGACCGTAGCCGTCAGCACGACCCCCACCTTCACCTGGGGCGCCATCTTTGCCGACCGGGAAGCTGCGCGCTTCCGGCGGGTTCTGAAAGCCGCCGCGGACATCACCTCGCTGGAACTGCCCGAAGGTGCTGCGGAACTGCTCGCCGACCAGGACCTCACCGAAGCAACGTTTGTCATGTGGGACCTGATCCATGACCGGACACACATGCGCGGCGACCTGCCGTTCGACCCCTTCATGATCAAGCAGCGCATGCCATACTTCCTGTACTCGCTGGAGGAACTGCGCTGCGACCTCACCGCGTTCCGCGAATCGGTCCGGATCGAAAGGGACGAAGACGCCGATCCCGAGGCCCGGCGGCACGCAAAACTCGTGCAGTACGCCATCATCTTCGACCGCATCTTCCGCTTCGCCATCACCGGCAGCCGCGTCCGCAACTACGACGGCCTGGGCGGCCAGCTCCTGTTCGCCTGGCTGCACCAGCAGCACGTCCTGCACTGGACGGACACCAGGCTTACCATCGACTGGGACGAGGTGGCGGATGCCGTCATCGCCCTGGGAGCCAGCATCGACGACCTGTACTGGCGCTCCATTGACCGGCCGAAGACCGCGCACTGGCTCGCGGCCTACCAGCTGGTGTCGGCAACGGTCACCCCCAACCCGGCGTCCGTTTGGGCAAAGGGACCCGATGCGCTGCCGCTGGCTGGAACGCCGCGGAGCCTGACGGACCAGGTCCTGGACGACGAGTTCCCGCTGTCCATGTTCTACGAAGCACTGGAGAAGAAGATGCGCCCGGTCATCGAGTCCACCGCCGGCATCACCGGCCGCTCCGCGCTGTGAGCACGGCTGCCCGGGAACCGGGAGCCGCCGGACCACTTAACGTCCTGCTGGCCGGCGGCAGCGGGGCATCCGGTGTCGCCGTGGCGCGCGCCCTTGCCCTGGCAGGACACCGGGTGGCCACGGTGGGCTCGGACCGGACGCGGATTGCTGCGGCAGCCCGGCAGGCGGGCGACGGCGTCACGCCCTTCACGTGCGACCTCGCGGTGCTGGCGGACGTCCGGAGGCTGCGCGACGACGTCGGCGGGACTTTGGGCAGGGTGGACGGCGTGATCCACCTGGTGGGCGGCTGGCGCGGCGCCAAGGGCATCACCGACCAGTCCGACGACGACTGGGACTTCCTGGAACGCGGCGCCGTCACCACGCTCCGCAACGCCTCACGCGTCTTCTTCGACGACGTCGCCGCTTCCCGCTCCGGCAGGTTCGCCATCGTCTCCTCCACCGCGGTGGAGAAGCCGGCCGCCGCGGTGGCCAGCTACGTGGCGGCCAAGGCCGCCGCGGAAGCGTGGACCATGGCCCTGGCTGACGGCTTCCGCCGGATTCCGGAGGCGGGCGGCGGCCAGCCCGCGGCCACGATCCTCGTGGTCAAGGCCCTGGTGGACGATGCACTGCGCCGCGCCCACCCGGAGCGGAAGTTCCCCGGGGCGACGGACGTCGCCGACCTGGCCGCCGCCGTCGTACGCCTCTTCGACGCGCCGGCCGCCGAACTCAATGGCGCCCGGCTCCGGCTGGCAGACTGACCGCGGCCGTGACTGAACCTAGACTGAAAGCGTGACCAATCCCATGACGACAACAGCAGAAACCGGTGCCGGACTGCGGCTGCACGATCCCAATGTCCGCGGCTTCGCCTCCGACAACTACTCCGGCGTCCACCCCGAAGTCCTGGCAGCACTGGCCGCCGCCAATGAAGGGCACCAGGTCTCATACGGCGAGGACGACTACACCGCGCGCCTGCAGGAGCTGATGGTCGACCACTTCGGCCCCGGCATTGAATGCTTCCCGGTGTTCAACGGCACCGGTGCCAACGTCCTGTCGCTGCAGTCCCTGCTCCCCCGGTGGGGCGCGGTGGTATGCGCGTCCACCGCGCATATCAACATGGACGAGAACGGCGCACCGGAGCGCGTCGGCGGGCTTAAGCTCCTGCACGTGCCCACCCCCGACGGCAAGCTGACGCCCGGACTGATCGACAGGGAAGCCTGGGGCTGGGGCGACGAGCACCGCGCCCAGCCGCTGGCAGTCTCCATTACCCAGACCACGGAACTGGGCACCTGCTATACGCCGGAGGAAGTGCGCGCCATTGCCGACCACGTGCACGCCAAGGGGATGAAGCTGCACATGGATGGTGCCCGGCTGGCCAACGCCGCAGCGCACCTGGGCGTGCCCCTGCGGGCGTTCACCAGGGACGCCGGCGTGGACATCCTGTCCTTCGGCGGCACCAAGAACGGGCTGCTGTTCGGCGAAGTGGTGGTGGCCCTGAACCCCGAGGCGGCCCACGGCCTGGTCTACCTGCGCAAGATGGACATGCAGCTGGCCTCCAAGATGCGGTTCCTGTCCGCCCAGTTCATCGCCCTGCTGGAAGGCGACCTGTGGCTGCGCTCGGCCGCCCACGCCAATGCCATGGCCGCCCGCCTGCGTGCCGCCGTCGACACCATCCCCGGCGTCCGGCCCACCCAGAAAACGGAATCAAACGGAGTCTTCGCCGTCCTTCCCCCCGGCGCGGCGGACAGGCTGCGCGGCTCCTTCCGGTTCTACGACTGGGACGAGGCGGCAGGGGAAGTCCGGTGGATGTGCTCCTTCGACACCACTGAGGAGGATGTTGATGCCTTTGCCGCCGCAATCAGGCATGAATTGCGGGACTACCAGGACGGCCGGGCCGGGTGACCGGCTGCTGACGGCGAGCCTTCCCACTCCACCCCCTCCTGCCCCGTAATCTGCCAAGGTGAACGCACTTGACCAGGTTCCCCCGGATTTTCTCCACGCCTTGGGAACCCTCAGGAAAGCCCAGTGCCGCAAGGAGCTGCGCCTGGCGGAGATCCCCGCCCCCGCCCGGCTGGCGCCCTTCGCCGTCGCGCTGGGCGCCGAAGTCCTGGCGCCCGGCGCCGGCGTGCCATCCACGCCCGTGCACGGTCCCGCGGCCATGGCCTTCGCCGCCGCATCCGGCACAGCCGCTTCGGGGCCGGCCGACGAGGACGAGACGGAACTCGCCACCGGACGCTTCATCCTGCTGCATGACCCGGACGGCTCAGCGGTGTGGGACGGCGAGTTCCGGATCGTCACCTATATCCGCGCCGAGCTTGAACCCGAAATGGGCAACGACCAGCTGCTCGGCACCGTGGCGTGGACCTGGCTGGTGGAGGCACTGGAAAACCACAAGGCGGCCTACCGGGCAGCCGGGGGTACGGCCACACGGGTCCTGTCCGAAAGCTTCGGCACCCTGGCCGGGCGGCCGGGGTCCATCGACATCGAACTGCGGGCCTCCTGGACACCCGCGTCTGCCGACGTCCAGGCCCACCTCGAGGCGTGGTCGGACATGGTATGCACCTTCGCCGGGCTGCCGCCCCTGCCGGACGGCGTCACCGCCCTCCCGCCCCGCCGGCGCAGCCAGCAGAACGGTCATGGGGCAGCCCGGTAAACTGGGGGCATCATGACCCCAAACATTCCGGAAAACACCACAGCCGGCGTCCCGGCTGCTGATACCGCGCCCCACATCACGGTGGAGGGCTTTGACAGCCCCATCCCCGAAATCATCGACCTTGACTCTCCCCGGGACGGCGTTCCGCTGGTCATTGAAACCCAATCCGGCCTGGAACGCTGTGCCGCTGCCATCGCCGCCGGCACCGGCCCCGCCGGCGTGGACGCCGAACGGGCCTCGGGGTTCCGCTACGGCCAGCGCGCCTTCCTGGTCCAGATCCGCCGCGAGGGCGCCGGGACCTGGCTGATCGACCCTGAGCCGTTCGAAAACCTGGACATCATCAACGACGCACTGCGCGGCGTGGAATGGATCCTGCACGCGGCCACCCAGGACCTGCCCTGCCTGTCCGAGCTCGGCATGTGGCCGGACAAGCTCTTCGACACCGAACTCGCCGCCCGCCTGGCCGGACTCCCGCGCGTGGGCCTGGCCGCGGTGATCGAGCAGCTGCTCGGCTTCGGGCTGGCCAAGGAGCACTCCGCCGCCGACTGGTCCACCCGCCCGCTCCCGGAGCCCTGGCTGCGTTATGCCGCCCTGGACGTCGAAGTCCTCACCGAACTGCGCGAAGAACTCATCGAACTGCTGCAGGCGGACGGAAAACTGGAGTACGCCGAGCAGGAGTTTGCCGCCATCCTCGAAGCCGGCATTGCACCTCCACGGGTGGACCCCTGGCGTAAGACCTCGGGCCTGCACCAGATCAGGGACCGGCGGCAGCTGGCCGCCGTCCGCGAACTGTGGCTGGAGCGCGATTCGCTGGCGCAAAAGCGCGACGTGGCACCCGGCCGGCTCATTCCGGATTCCGCCCTCGTTGCCGCGGCAAAGGCCATGCCGGCCACCGTCCCGCAACTGCTGGCGACCAAGGGGTTCCATGGGCGCGCAGCACAGCGCGAAGCACCGCGGTGGCTGCGCTGCATTGCCGCAGCGAGGGCCCTGGAAGAGCTGCCGCCGCTGCACCTGGCCACCAACGCTCCGCCACCCCCGCGGGTCTGGGCGGACCGGGACCCGGAAGCTGCCGCCCGGCTGGCCACCGCCCGGCCGCTCCTCCAGGCCAAGGCGGAGGAACTGAAACTGCCGCTGGAGAACCTGTTGACGCCCGATTACCTGCGGCGCGTTGCCTGGCGGCCGCCGGCTGAGGTAACCGTCGAATCCATCGCTGCTGAGCTGCGTGCACTGGGCGCCCGGGCCTGGCAGGTGGACCTCACCGCGCCGCTGATTACCGGGGCGTTCCTGAACCCGCAGCCACTGCCTGCCAAGGAACCCAAAGCAGTCGCTGCCGGGGGCGCCCAGTAACCTCGGCTCCAGCCCTTGCGGGCTAAGTTACTCACGAGTAACATCGGTGGGACCGACGCCAACTGCAGCCGTACTCCGGCATGCACCCCGGCGCTACGTCTCGATGAGGAGTTACACGTGAGCCAGCACGGAAGCGGCGCATCCCCGCGCACTGTCCGCGACGTCGTCTTTGTTGACGGCATCCGCACACCCTTCGGCAGGGCCGGTGAAAAGGGAATCTACGCCGGAACCCGGGCCGATGACCTGGTGGTGAAATGCATCCGCGGCCTGCTCCGCCGGAACCCATCGCTGCCGGCAAAGCGGATTGACGAGGTGGCCATCGCGGCGACCACCCAGACCGGCGACCAGGGCCTGACCCTTGGCCGCACCGCCGCCCTGCTCGCCGGCCTGCCGCGCACGGTCCCCGGCTTCGCTGTCGACCGTATGTGCGCAGGTGCCATGACGGCCGTCTCCACCACCGCCGGCAGCATCGGCTTCGGCGCGTACGACGTGGTGATCGCCGGCGGAGTGGAGCACATGGGACACCACCCCATGGGCTCCGGCGCCGACCCCAACCCGCGCTTCATGTCCGAGCGCCTGGTGGACCCGGCCGCGCTCAACATGGGCAACACGGCTGAGAACCTGCATGACCGCTTCCCGGCCATCACCAAACAGCGCACCGACGCCTACGCCGTGGCCTCCCAGGAGAAGCTGGCCGCCGCCTACCGGAACGGGAAGATCCAGCCTGACCTGGTTCCCGTCGCCGCCCGCAAGCCCGGCGAAGGCTGGACCGTCCACAGCAAGGACGAGCCGCCCCGCCCCGGCACCACCCTGGCTGACCTGGCCGGCCTGCGGACACCGTTCCGCGCCCACGGCAGGGTCACTGCCGGGAACTCGGCCGGCCTGAACGACGGCGCAACCGCGGCCGTCCTGGCCTCCGCCGACGCCGCCGCCGAGCTCGGCCTGCCTGTGAAGATGCGGCTGGTCAGCTATGCCTACGCCGGCGTGGAACCGGAGGTCATGGGCATCGGGCCCGTCCCCGCCACGGAAAAGGCGCTGAAGACCGCGGGACTCAGCATCGATGACATTGGACTGTTCGAGATCAACGAGGCCTTTGCCGTTCAGGTTTTGAGCTTCCTTGACCACTACGGCATTGCCGACGACGATCCCCGGGTCAACCGGTACGGCGGCGCCATCGCCGTGGGCCACCCCCTTGCCTCCTCCGGCGTCCGGCTGATGATCCAGCTGGCCCGCCAGTTCGAGGAAGATCCCTCCGTGCGTTACGGAATCACCACGATGTGCGTAGGTTTGGGCATGGGCGGAACCATGATCTGGGAGAACCCGCACCACCCCGATTACAGCGGAACCCCCTCCGGGAATTCCACTGCAGCCGCATCCGAAGGAGCCCTGGCATGAGCGCCGCAGATTACCGCAAGTTGGCAGACCTCTTCCCCAACGAAACCGTGACCCACTCCTACGTCCAGGACATCGCCCTGCCCGGAGTGGAAGGCAAGCCGGGCCCGGGAACCTTCGCCCTGGTGACCCTGGACAACGACCTGGACCACACCAAGCCCACCACCCTTGGCCCCAACACCCTGGTGGAGCTGGGCACGGTGCTGGAAGGGCTGCGGGAGCGCGCAGCCCGCGGCGAGATCGTGGGCGTCGGCGTGACCGGCAAGCCGCACTACCTGGTGGCAGGCGCGGACCTTTCCGCCGTGAAGTCCCTCGAAAAGCGCGAGCACGGCCTGTGGATGGCCCAGTTGGGCCACGACGTCTACGCCACCCTGGCAAACCTCGGCGTCCCCAGCTTTGCCTTCATCAACGGCGCCGCACTGGGCGGCGGCCTTGAAATCGCCCTGCAGTCCACCTACCGCACGGTGTCCAGCGGCGCGGGGGCCCTGGCACTTCCGGAAGCGTTCCTCGGCCTGGTTCCCGGCTGGGGCGGCGTCTACATCCTTCCCCGCCTGGTGGGGCCGGAGAATGCCGTCAAGGTCATGATCGAGAACCCGCTCAGCAACAACCGGACCCTGTCCGGTGGGCAGGCGTTCACGCTGGGCGTCGCTGACGCCATCTTTGAGCCGGCCGATTTCCTGGAGCAGTCCCTGGCCTGGGCCTCGGGGGTCATCTCCGGCGACATCGTCCCCGAGCGGGCCAACGCCGTCGACCCTCTTTCCCCGGACACCCAAGCCCGCTGGGCTGCCTCCGTGAAGGCCGGGCGGGCGTTCGTCGAAGCCAAGACGTCCAACGCCTCCCCGGCTCCCGCCAAGGTCCTGGACATCCTCGAGGCCAACCGGACCATGACTGCCGCCGAGTCCGCCACGCTGGAATGCGAAACGCTGGCCGACCTGATGCAGACCGATGAGTTCCGGTCCACCGTCTACGCGTTCCTGGACCTGGTGCAGAAGCGCGCCAAGCGCCCCGCCGGTGCCCCGGACCGCAAGCTGGCCCGGCCCGTCACCAAGGTGGGCGTCGTGGGTGCCGGGCTGATGGCCGGCCAGCTGGCGCTGGTCTTCGCCCGCCAGCTGAAGGTGCCGGTGGTGCTGACCGACATCGACCAGGCCCGGGTGGACAAGGGCGTGGCGTATGTCCACGCCGAGGTGGACAAGCTGCTGGCCAAGCAGCGCATCAGCCAGGACGCAGCCAACCGGACCAAGGCACTGGTGACGGGATCCGTCTCCAAGGAGGTTTTCGCGGACGCCGACTTCGTCATCGAGGCCGTCTTCGAGGAACTGCACATCAAGAAGCAGGTGTTCGCGGAACTGGAAGCGGTCGTGGCGCCGGAGTGCATCCTGGCCACGAACACCTCCTCGCTTTCGGTGACGCACATGGCGGCAGACCTGCAGCACCCGGAACGGCTGGTGGGTTTCCACTTCTTCAATCCGGTAGCCGTCATGCCGCTGCTGGAAATCGTCCGCGCCCCGCGCACGGATGACGCCGTACTGGCCACGGCCTTCGAGCTCGCCAAGGCGCTGAAGAAGACGGGCGTGCTGGTCAAGGACGCGGCGGCCTTCGTGGTCAACCGCATCCTGCTCCGGCTCATGGGTGAGGTGACCGCAGCCTTCGACGAAGGAACCCCCGCGGAAGTCGCGGACACGGCGCTGCGCCCCATGGGCCTGCCCATGACGCCCTTCACGCTGCTGGCCATGGTGGGCCTGCCCGTGGCACAGCACGTCCAGGAATCCCTGAACGCGGCCTTCGGCGACCGCTTTCCGGTCTCCACCAACCTGAAGAAACTCATCGACAACAACGTCAAGGCCCTGTGGGAAACCGCCCCGGACGGATCCCGCGCCATCCCGGACTCCACCCTCCAGGTAATGTCCTTCGGCTCCAGCCCTTCCACGGCGGAGCAGGTGCTGCGGCGGGTCCAGGATGCCCTGGCAGAAGAAATCGGCCTGATGCTGGACGAGGGCGTGGTGGCCGGACCCGAGGACATCGACCTCTGCATGATCCTGGGCGCCGGCTGGCCCATGTTCCTGGGCGGCATCACCCCGTACCTGGACCGGGTGGGCGCGTCCGAACGGATTAACGGCAGGCGTTTCCTCGCCCCTGGCATCGCCTCAAGCCCCTCGCAGGGGTAAGCGGACCTCCGGTCAGGCCGGCACCAGCCGGCCACCATCCAGCGACAGAATGCGGTGCGCCGCCGTCCGTGCATAGCCCAGGTCATGGGTGACCAGCACGACGGCGGCGCCCTCCGCTGCTGCCGAACCGACCGCGGCATCCAACAGGGCCAGCCCGTCCCCGTCGAGGGCCACGGTGGGTTCGTCCAGGGCAAGGACGGCGGGCCGTCGGGCCAGGACCGTAGCCAGCGCCAGGAGGCGCTGGGCGGACGCCGAAAGTTCCGCGGGATGTTCTCCGGCGGCATCAGCCAGGCCTGTTGCCGCCAGGGCCGCGGCGGCGCGTTCCCCCGCCGTGCCGGCATCCACCAGCCGGTCCAGCCCGAAACTGACCTCCCGAAGCACGGTCCGCTCAAACAACTGGTCGCGCGGCTGCTGGAAGAGCAGGCCCACGGAAGCGGCCGTCTTTCCAACCGGGACTCCCGCGATCTCCGCGCCGTTCACCAGGACCGCACCCGAGACGGGACGCAGGAGGCCATTGAAGTGCCGCAGGAGGGTTGATTTCCCGGCACCGTTGGGGCCGGTGACAGCCACGATTTCCCCAGGATGGACAGCCAGCTGCACGTCGCGCAGCACCAGGGGCCCATCCCGCGTCGGCTCCCGCATGGGCTTCCTCCACCCCCTGCCCCGCGCCGGTGCCTGCCGGTAGGCAAAGGACACGTCCCGGAGCTGCAGTGCGGGCGGCCCGGGCTGCGCCGGGGTGTAGGGCGCCCCTGCCGGCCAGGTACCACCCGGCCCCTTTGTTTCCCTGCTTTCGGGGTCGTGGAACGCCGTGGCCGTGCGCCGGATGGCGGGCGGCACCAGTCCCGATTCGGGGCCCATTCCCGCCGGCGGGCCGCTTGCGGCCACCGTTCCGTCCGCCAGCACCACCCACGTATCCGCTTCCTGCAGCAGCGGGTGGACGGCCTGGCTGAGGACCACGACGGCGGTGCCCCGCTTCAGGAGGCCGCGCACCACAGCGGCAAGCCTCGTGGCCCCTGCCGTGTCCAGCGAGGCGAAGGGTTCGTCCATGATGAGCACTGAAGGACCGGCGATGATGGCGCAGCCGATGGCCAGGCGGCGCAGCTGTCCGCCGGAGAGCCGGGCCGGGTCACGGTCCAGCTGGTCCCGCAGTCCCAGCAGCCCGGCTGTACGCTGCACCGCCGACTCCATCGCGCGGCGCTCCACGCCGGCATTTTCCAGGCCGAAGGCCAGTTCCTCGGCCACGGTGGAACGTACCGTGGACAGCACCGTGGCCGGGTCCTGCGGGACGAAGCCGACGTAACGCCCCCACTGCGCCGGGTCCACCCGCGGATCCCCGGCGCCGCCGTCGAAGTCCAGCCGGGTCCCGGACAGCTCGAGGAATCCGGCCAGCACGCCGTGGCCGCCAGGCGGCAACCAGCCGGAAAGGAGGCGGCCCAACGTGGACTTGCCGCTTCCCGAGGCGCCAAGGATGGCGGTGAAGGAGCCCGGCGGAACGGAAACCGCGACGTCGTGCAGGGCCGGGGTCCGCGCGTCATGGAAAGTGAACGTGCGGATGCCGGCAGCCAGGACAGGCGTCCGGGGAACGACGGCATGCGCAGCGCCACCGGGCAGTCCTGCATTGTCCGCACGGTGCGGGCCGGCGGCGGCCATGGGCTCAGCCACCGTGGACCGCCTGCGCCAGCCGGACAGCAACTGCCGTCAGGGCTGCCAGTACCAGCACTGCCCGCACCACCCTTTGCAGGCTGGAATCGGGGACCGCCCGGTAGCTGGTCCGCGGCCCGGTGCTGCTCAGGCCCCTTGCCTCCAGGGCGGCAGCCCTGGTGCCGGCATCCTCGACCATTGCCAGGACCAGGGGAACCGCCTGCAGCCGGAACGCGGCGATCCTGGACAGCAGGCTGCGGGTGACTACCAGGCCGCGGGACTCCTGGGCCTGCCGGATCCGCTGTGCCCGTGCGGCGATGGCGGGCAGCAGGGTCAGGGTGGAGGCCAGGACGAAGGCGAACCGTCCCTGGACCCCGCGGGCGGACAACGCAGCCACCAGGTCCGGCACGCTGACGCTGAAGGAGAAGACCAGCAGGGCCAGCACCAGGGCGCCGAGTTGCAGGATGCGTTGTACCGCGAAGTCCAGGCCTTCTGCGGTGACGCGGGCAGGTCCCCACACCGCCAGTACCGTCCTGCCTTCGGGGAAGAACAGACCGTGCAGCACGAGCAGTGACAGGCCAAACGGGACCAGGATCGCTGCGGCGGCCGGCAGCATGCGCCGGGCGGTGCCGCCCACCGTGGACAGGCCCAGGCAGCCGGCAATGACGGCGAGGGACAGCGCCCAGCTGCCGGCCGCCGTCGTGATGGCCGCCGTGGCCGCGGCAGCCGTGAACGACGTCAGGGGGTTGAGGCCCTCCCGCCTGGCCGGCGCCGCGGGCCTGCCTGCGGAAGGTGTAGCCACAGGGGTCGGTCAGCCGTTCTGCGCCGAATCGTGGGCAGTTCCCTGCGCAGTGCCTGCTGTCCGGTCCTGGGCGGGAGCGTCCGCCGGGGTGTTGCCGGCCAGGACACGGTGGCGCCGGATGAAGGGGAACTGCTGGCGGGCCCGGCGGGGCAGCGCATAGACCAAAAGGGCCACGATGGTGAACACGATGGCCTTGTCCATGGGGTCGGAGATCAGCGCCTGCTTGGTGATGGCTGCCAGGAGGGTGTCCCCCATGGCCCGGAAGGCGCTGACGATCGCCCCGGTGGCGACGCCCGAGGTTCCGCCGAAGACGAAGGCGGCCACCGGCGCGGACACCACGCCGGCGATGATGCCGGTGACGAAGCCTGCCACGGGGGCGAGGTAGAAGCGGCGGAACAGGCCGTAGCGGGCGGCAAGCCCGGCCAGGCAGCCGATCAGGGCGGCACCGGCGGCGAATGGCAGGACTGTGGGGTTGAAGAAGGACCAGACGATGCTGCTGAGGGCACCGGTGGCGGCTCCTGCGGCCGGACCTGCCAGGACGGCAATCAGCACCGTGCCGATGGCGTCGAGGTAGAACGGAACCAGGGTGCTGCCCACGAACTGGCCCAGCACGATGTTCAGGACCAGGGCCACGGGGATCAGCACCAGGGTGGACGCCGGAAGCGTGGGCAGGACGGCAACGATCAGCAGGACGGCGCCGGCGAGGAAGCCGGTGAGCGCAATCAGGGCGGAAGCGCTGCCCGGACCACCGGTGATGTCGGCCGGCTGGTTGAGCACCAGGTAGATGTAGGTGGCGGCGATGGCCAGGGCGCCCAGGATCTCCAGGATCCGGCGGCGGCCCGTGGAGCGTTCCTGGGACGGGAGCGTCAGGGAGGGCGATGACATGGAGACGTATTCCTTTGGGTGCTGGCGGGAGCCCGGCTCTGCGGGGCCGGGGTGGGGCTGCCTATGTCACCTCGGCAGCGTCCGGCGGCACATGCGCCGGTGGGTCCGTGGCCCATTCTACCGGCCATCCTCCGGTACGGTTCCCTGCAGGATGCTCCGGTCTTTCCGGGGTTCGGTTTGCCGGTTCACCCCACCCGGCGGGCAAGGCGTCCGACGGCGGACACCAGTTCGCCGAACGCCTGTTCCGGGTTGTTGCCGGTCACGATCCTGGCGTTTGGGGGTGCGCCCCAGAGGCCGCGGAAGTCGGCCACGGTGGTCCCGGCCAGGAGCGGTGAGTCTGTTTCGACGTCCACCGTGGCGGGCCGCGCGGTGTACTCCAGGGTGCCTGCGGCGACGCCCGCCGCGAAGAAGTCGTGGACATGCGCCAGGTACCCCTGGTCGTAACGCCGGTGGAACTCGAAGTAGAAGCGCAGGGCATCCGAGAGGTGCCTGATGAGGGTGTTGCCGGAGGTACTGCGGCGGCCCTCGGGGTCTTCGGGGAGCACGAGTTCGGGGGTTCCCGCACCGGCCGCCTTAGCCAAGGCGGTGACGTGGGCCGGATGCAGCTCCATCCGTTCCGTGGTGTCCAGGGAGCAGACGATGGGAAGGCTCTCCGGCGGCCGGCCCCGGTAGGCGGCGTAAACCTCCTTGGCGGCGTGCGGGTCCACGTGCGTGTTCCACTCGGCGGTGGGGGTGGTGTTGCCCTGGTGGTAGAAGGCCCCGCCCATGATCACCACTTTGGCCAGGAGGTCGGGAAGGGCGGGTTCCTGCCGCAGCGCCAGGGCGAAGTTGGTCAGCGGGGCGGTGATGAGCGCGGTGAGCTGGCCGGGCCTGGCCCGGGCCTGCTCAATCCACAGGTCCACGGCGTTCCGCTGGCTCAGCCTTCCGGCGGGCGCGGGCAGGACGGCGTAGCCGATCCCCTGTGGCCCGTGGGTTTCAGGAGTGGTGAGCAGCGGGATGGACAAGGGCTTGCGGGCACCCACAGCCACCTCGACTCCAGGCCGCCCGCAGAGTTCGAGCAGCGCGAGGGTATTGCGGGCCACCTGGTCGGCGTCGACATTGCCCGGGGTGGCTGTAACCGCCACGAACTCGGTGTCCGGGAGGGCGGCAAGGTAGGCAAGGGCCAAGGCATCGTCGATGCCGGTGTCGACGTCCAGCAGATAAGCGGGCACGGCTGCCTAGAAGAGCGCAACCTTGGGCACGGCGGGAAAGATTCCGTCCAGCTCGGACAGGTCTTCCGGAGTCGGAATCCAGTCAGCCGCTTCCGCGTTCTGCCTGACCTGTTCAGGCCTGGTCGCGCCGGCGATCACGCTGGCCACCGATGGCTGGGCGGCGAGCCAGGAGAAGGCCACCTCGATCTCCGTCAGGCCGCGTTCCTTCGCGAACGAGCTGAACCGGCCCAGCTGGTCCCAGTCGGCGTCGTCCACCATGGAGGTGCGTGTGTGGCTCAGCCGGGACCCTTCGGGAGCGTGTCCTGGAGCGTACTTGCCGGTCAGCAGGCCGTTGGCCAGCGGGAAGTACGGCAGGACGCCCAGGCCGAACTCCTCCGCGGCCGGGGTCACCTCGAGTTCCGCGCGCCGGTCCAGCAGGTTGTAGTGGTTCTGGGTGGAGATGAAGCGTGCGGTGCCCAGTTCCCGGGCCACGTACTCCGCCTGGGCGATCTGCCAGCCGGACCTGTTGGAGTGGCCGATGTAGCGGACCTTGCCGCTGCTGACCAGTGTGTCCAGCGCCGCAAGGGTCTCGTCGATGGGGGTCAGCGGGTCCGGGGTGTGGAACTGGTAGAGGTCGATCCAGTCCGTGCCGAGCCGCCGCAGCGAGGCCTCCACCGCCTGGATGATGTAGCGGCGGGATCCGCGGGCGCCGAAGTCCGGCCCGCTGGCGCCTTTCATGTCCATGCCGAACTTGGTGGCAACCACCACGTCCCCGCGCCGGCTCCCCAGCGCTTTGCCCAGCATGGTTTCGCTCAGTCCCGGTTCGCGGCCGTAGGTGTCGGCGACGTCGAACAGCGTGATCCCGGCGTCAACGGCGGCATGGATGACGGCGTCCGTGGCGTCCTGGGATTCCGTTGCGGTGTTGGCCCGGCCCAGGTTGTTGCAGCCCAAGCCTACGGTGGAGACGGTAAGGCCTGATTTTCCAACGCGGCGGTAACTGGTCAACGAAGGTCTCCTAAAGGCTGAAGCTGCCGGCCGGCCTGGCCGGGTGCTTGAGTTTGTAGTGCCCGGGCTCGGCATAGGGGGCGGCGCCGATGCTGAGCTTGGTGAAGTCAAGGTCCTCTCCCCGGGCGCAGACCTTGATGGCGTTGACGGCCTTGTTGACGTCCGGGCACAGGCAGAAGATGTTGAGCTTGTGGTCGGTAAATTCGGAGCGCTCCACCGTGCCCAGCCCGCGCCATGCAAGGTGGCTGATGAGGGCGTCCTTGGCCTTTTGCTCAAGGCGCCGGTCACGTTCCGTGCCTTCCCGGGTCTTGAGCGCGAACTGGGCCACCACCCAGGACTGTTCCTCAGCGGGAATCTCGGCATACCCGTCCTCGGTGCACTGCACGGCAAAGGCGTCCAGGAGGCCCTCTGCAGCGTCGGCGTCGGGGACGTCCGTTTCCTCGGTCTTGCTCTGGTGCCCCACCACGCCGAAGTTCATCACGAACTGCGAGTAGTCCTCGTCAAACCAGGCCTCCCGGAAGTGGAGGACGCCTTCGTCGTCGCGCTTGTAAACCCTGACAATGCCGCTCATATGGTGCGTCCTTTTGTAAACCATTCGACGTCGGTGCCGTCGAAAGGCGCATGCTGCGCCTTCACGGCGTGGTACAGCCCGTCCGCGGCGGACTGGATGTCCTCGATCAGCCGCTGGGGGTAATGCATGGCGATGCTGTGCTCCGCGAATTCGTCCTGGTCATCGATGAAGACGCCGCGGTCCGCGGTGCGGATGACGTCCAGGTCCATGTCGATCACATGGAACTCGGTCACGGCGGGACGGATGTGCGTCCACTCGTGCCCCACGGCCAGGTCCACGTAGACGCGCACGCCGTTGGGGTGGGCGGAGTCGTAGAACGTGGCCACCCAGTCGCCCTCGCGCGGCACCAGCAGCACGGCATCGGAGCGCGTGTAGAAGGCGGCCCCGGGGCGGGAGCAGAACTCGTTGGTGCCCTGGAAGATCCACCAGCCGTACTGGTCCTCGCCTAGGTAACGGCCGGGCACCACCCAATGCGCCTTGCCGTTCCATTTGCGGTTGCGGGAAACCACCAGCTGGCCCGGCTCCAGGCCGTTGGGTACCCGCGTGGTGGTGGTGTGCAGAACCGGTCCGGCCTCCCCGGCGGGGCCAGGGTACTTCAGTTCGTCTTCGTCCCTCACAGGATCGGAAGGCTGCCGGTGGTGGGGTGCTGCTGCCCGGGCAGGGGCCGCGCGAACGGAACTTTGGTTCCCAAAACCTGTGCGACGACGTCGTGCGTAATTTGCTGGGCGGTCAGCCCAACACGCTCCAGCACCTGGTTGCGGGTGCCGTGGTCCAGGAACTCCACGGGCAGGCCCACCTCGTTTAGGGCGGTGTCCACCCCGGCGGCGCGCATTTCCTGCCGGATGCGGGAGCCGACGCCGCCGGCCCGGACGCCGTCTTCGATGCAGACCACCAGGCGGTGGTGCGAGGCCAGCGCAACGATGGAGCGGCGCACGGGCAGGACCCAGCGGGGATCCACCACGGTGGTGCTGATGCCCTGGGCACCCAGCCGGGCGGAGACGTCGAGGGCAAGTTCGGACATGGCGCCGACGCTGACGATCAGTACGTCGTTTTCGGTGGACCCGGACGGCCGGCGGGCAAGGACGTCCACGCCGTCGCTGAGGCGTTCGATCGCTTCCACTTCGGGGCCTACGGAACCTTTGGAGAAGCGGACGACAGTGGGGGCGTCGCTGACGGCCACGGCCTCGCGCAGTTCCTCGCGGAGGCGCGAGGCGTCGCGGGGCGCAGCCAGGTGCAGGCCGGGCACGATCTGGACCATGGCCATGTCCCACATGCCGTGGTGGCTGGCGCCATCCGGTCCCGTGACGCCGGCACGGTCCAGGACGATGGTGACGCCGGCCTTGTGGAGGGCGACGTCCATGAGCAGCTGGTCGAAGGCCCGGTTCAGGAAGGTGGCGTAGACGGCAACCACCGGGTGCAGGCCGCCGAAGGCCATGCCGGCAGCTGCGGTGAGGGCGTGCTGCTCGGCGATGCCGACGTCGATGACACGCTTCGGGTGCCTGGCGGCGAACTTGTGCAGCCCCACCGGGATCAGCATGGCGCCGGTGATGCCGACGATGTCCTCGCGCTCGTCGGCGATGGCGGCGATCTCGTCAGCGAACACGGAGGTCCAGGACTGGGCGCCGCC
Organism: Pseudarthrobacter phenanthrenivorans; assembly: GCF_000813845.1. GTDB lineage: Bacteria > Actinomycetota > Actinomycetes > Actinomycetales > Micrococcaceae > Arthrobacter > Arthrobacter phenanthrenivorans_B. Next base: position 58,504 of record NZ_JWTB01000005.1, on the reverse strand, counting down.
GCTGCCCGTGGGTTCACCGGTTTCCGGATCGATGATGCCGACGGCGTGGAACTGGTCGGCCTCGTGGGCGCGGGCCGGCGCGTAGCCGTGGCCTTTTTCCGTCATCGCGTGCACGATCACGGGGCCGCCGTAGTTCCTGGCGGTGGACAGGGCGTGCTCGATGGCCTGGAGGTTGTGGCCGTCCACCGGGCCGATGTATTTCATGCCGAGGTCCTCGAACATGCCCTGCGGCGCCCACCAGTCCTTGATGCCCTTCTTCATGGCATGCAGGCTCTTGTAAGTGAATTGGCCCACGGGGCCGCCGTTCTGCAGCCGCTTCTTCCACCAGTCGAGTGCACCCTCGTAGGCGGGGGCGGCGCGGAAGGAGTCGATGGTGGGGCGCAGCGATGCGAGGTAGTCCGCGAATCCGCCCACAGTGGGGGCGTAGGAGCGGCCGTTGTCGTTGACGACAATGACCACGCGGCGCTTCTTGTCCGCGGCGATGTTGTTGATGGCTTCCCAGGCCATGCCGCCGGTGAGGGCGCCGTCGCCCACCACCGCGACGACGTGCCGGTCGCCCTCCCCGGTCAACTGCCGGGCGCGGGAGATCCCATCGGCCCAGGACAGCGAGGAGGACGCGTGGGAGCTTTCGACGATGTCATGCTCCGACTCTGCCCTGGAGGGGTAGCCGGAGAGGCCGCCTTCCTGGCGGAGGGTGCTGAAATCCTGGCGTCCGGTGAGCAGTTTGTGGACGTAGGACTGGTGTCCCGTATCGAAGACGATGCTGTCACGGGGAGATTCGAAGATGCGGTGCACGGCCAGCGTCAGTTCCACGACGCCGAGGTTGGGTCCGAGGTGGCCGCCCGTCTGCGAGACGTTCGTGATCAGGAATTCCCTGATCTCCGAGGCCAGCTGTTCCAGCTGTTCCTCGGTCAACTCGTTCAGGTCCTGCGGATTCCGGATGGTGTCCAAGATTCCCAATGACCCCTCCTTTGGGTGGTAGACGTGCCGTTTAACTCTAACGCCTCGGTTCGCAGGGCCGGACGTCGCTGAAAAGCCGAAGCCCCGGCTGGTCCGTGACCGGCCGGGGCTTCGGGGTGGCTGCTGCCTGCTGGCAGATCCCGTTAGTTGACGGAGATCTGGCGCAGCACGTACTGCAGGATGCCGCCGTTGCGGTAATAGTCCGCTTCACCCGGGGTGTCGATGCGCAGGACGGCGTCGAAGGACTTCGAGGAACCGTCCTCGGCGGTGGCGGTGACCTTCAGGGTCTTGGGCGTGGTGCCCTCGTTCAGGGCGGTAACGCCCTCCACCGAGAAGGTTTCCGTACCGGACAGGCCCAGGCTGGCGGCGTTCTCGCCGGCCGGGAACTGCAGCGGCAGGACGCCCATGCCGATGAGGTTGGAGCGGTGGATGCGCTCGTAGCTCTCGGCAATGACGGCCTTGACGCCCAGCAGGGCGGTGCCCTTGGCGGCCCAGTCGCGGGACGAACCGGAACCGTATTCCTTGCCTGCCAGGACTACCAGCGGGGTGCCGGCTGCCTGGTAGTTCTGGGCGGCGTCGTAGACGTAGGCCTGCGGGCCGTCAGCCTGGGTGAAGTCGCGGGTGAAGCCACCCTCGACGCCGTCCAGGAGCTGGTTCTTGATGCGGATGTTCGCGAACGTGCCGCGGATCATCACCTCGTGGTTGCCACGGCGGGAGCCGTAGGAGTTGAAGTCCTTGCGCTCCACGCCGTTGGCCAGGAGGTACTGGCCGGCGGGGGTGTCGGACTTGAACGAACCGGCCGGGGAGATGTGGTCCGTGGTGACGGAGTCGCCGAGCTTCAGGAGCACGCGGGCGCCGGTGATGTCCTTGACCGGTTCAGGCTGCGCCTGCATGCCCTCGAAGTACGGGGGCTTCCGGACGTACGTGGAGTTCGGATCCCAGGCGAACGTGTCGCCGGCCGGGGTGTCCAGCGCCTTCCAGCGGTCGTCCCCGTCGAAGACGCCCTCGTAACCCTTGGCGAACATTTCCTTGTCGATCGAGGAATCGATGACCTGCTGGACCTCAACCGGGTTGGGCCAGATGTCCTTCAGGAAGACGTCGTTGCCGGCCTCGTCCTTGCCGAGCGAATCGGTCTCGAAGTCGAAGTCCATCGAACCGGCCAGGGCGTAGGCGATGACCAGCGGCGGCGAGGCCAGGTAGTTCATCTTGACGTCCGGGTTGATGCGGCCTTCGAAGTTGCGGTTGCCGGAGAGGACGGCGGCGACGGCGAGATCGTTGGCTTGGACGGCCTCGGAGATCTCCGCTTCCAGCGGGCCCGAGTTGCCGATGCAGGTGGCGCAGCCGTAACCCACGATGTAGAAGCCGAGCTTCTCCAGGTACGGGGTCAGGCCGGACTTCTCGTAGTAGTCGGTGACGACCTTGGAGCCAGGGGCCACGGAGGTCTTGACCCACGGCTTGGCGGTCAGGCCCTTTTCGACGGCGTTGCGCGCCAGGACCGCGGCGGCCAGCATGACCGACGGGTTGGATGTGTTGGTGCAGGAGGTGATGGACGCGATGGTGACTGCACCGTGGTCCAGCTCGAACTCGCGGCCATCAGCCATCTTTACGGGCACCGGGTTGGAGATCCGGCCGGCGCCGCCGTGCGCTGCGGAGTACTTCGGCGGTTCGCGGTCGGTGTCCGAGATATGGGTCGCTCCGCCCGTGAAGGACGGCGCGTCCGAAGCCGGGAAGCTCTCCTCGAGGGACTCGTCCAGGGTGCCCGCGTTCGCGTCGTGCGAGACGTAGTTGAGCAGGTCGTGGCGGAACTCGTCCTTGGCCTCGGTCAGCTCGATGCGGTCCTGCGGACGCTTGGGGCCTGCGATGGACGGAACAACGGTGGACAGGTCCAGTTCCAGGTACTCGGAGAACTTGATGTCGCGGGACGCGTCGTGCCAGAGGCCCTGTTCCTTCGCGTAGGCCTCGACGAGGGCGACGTTCTGCTCGGACCGGCCGGTGAGGCGCAGGTAGTCCAGCGTGACGTCGTCGATCGGGAACATGGCGGCGGTGGAGCCGAACTCGGGGCTCATGTTGCCGATGGTGGCGCGGTTTGCCAGCGGAACCTCAGCTACGCCTTCGCCGTAGAATTCCACGAACTTGCCCACCACGCCGTGCTTACGGAGCATTTCGGTGATGGTCAGCACAACGTCGGTGGCGGTGGCGCCGGCCGGGATGCTGCCGCTGAGCTTGAAGCCCACGACGCGCGGGATGAGCATGGAGACGGGCTGGCCGAGCATCGCTGCCTCGGCTTCGATGCCGCCTACGCCCCAGCCCAGCACGCCCAGGCCGTTGACCATGGTGGTGTGCGAGTCGGTGCCGACGCAGGTGTCGGGGTAGGCGCGGAGGGCGCCGTCCACTTCACGGGTCATGACCGTGCGGGCCAGGTATTCGATGTTGACCTGGTGCACGATGCCGGTTCCCGGGGGAACCACCTTGAAGTCGTCAAACGCGGTCTGGCCCCAGCGCAGGAACTGGTACCGCTCTCCGTTGCGCTGGTATTCGATCTCCATGTTGCGCTCCAGTGCGCCGGAGTTGCCGAAGGCATCGATCTGGACCGAGTGGTCGATCACCATTTCGGCCGGTGCGAGCGGGTTCACCCGCTTGGGGTCGCCGCCCAGCTCCTTGACCGCTTCACGCATGGTGGCCAGGTCAACAACGCAGGGAACGCCGGTGAAGTCCTGCATGATCACGCGTGCCGGGGTGAACTGGATTTCTGTATCGGGCTCCGCATTCGGATCCCAGCCTGCCAAAGCGCGGACGTGATCGGCAGTGATGTTCGCGCCGTCCTCGGTCCTCAGCAGGTTTTCAAGCAATACCTTGAGGCTGAACGGAAGGTTTTCTGCACCTTCAACGGAGTTCAACCGGAAAATTTCATACTCGGTTCCGGCTACATTAAGTTTGCCTTTTGAACCGAAACTGTCCACAGTGCTCATCGCAGGACTCCTCTCGCAACAGTTTCATCTTTGTCGCGCGGTTGACCGCCTGCTAGTTAGGACGCCCTAAGTAGTTTCCAGGGCCCGAAAATTGCACACGGCCGGCCGAGAATACGGGCGCGACGTGGGACTACTACCGCCATCGTAGTCCAAAACCGCGGCGGCATCATGGACCCGGAGTCAGCAGTGCAACGGTCTCGAGGTGGTGGGTGTGCGGGTACAGGTCGAAGGCCCGGAGCCCGGCGAGCTCCCACCCTGAGCGCCGGAAGTATCCGAGGTCACGGGCGAACGAGGCCGGGTCACAGGATACGTAGGCGATGGCGCGGGGCCTGGACGCGACCAGTTGGCCGACCACGGCTTTCCCGGCCCCGGCCCGCGGCGGGTCGAGGACAAGGGCGTCGAAATTTCGCGGTTTCTGGCGCAGGACACGCTCCACGCGGCCCTGGACCACTTCCACCTGCGGCGCGGAGTGCAGGTTTTTCCGGGCGTCCCGGCTGGTCCCCGGCGCCCCCTCGACGGACAGGACGGATCCGGTTTCGCCAACGGCATCAGCCAGGACGGCGGTGAAGAGCCCGGCCCCTGCATAGAGATCAGCCACCACCGATCCGGGCCCGAGGAAGCCGCCTCCCTGCAGGAATTCTGTGACAGCCTCCACAAGTGTCCCGGGCGCGTCGCGGTGGATCTGCCAGAAGCCCTCGCCGGTTACCCGGTAGTCATGCCCGGCGGCGGATTCCTGCACCCAGGTGCGTCCCCGGAGCTGGGTCACGTGGCCGGTCATCGGATCGAAGGCTGCCACCGAAGCATCCCCCTGTACGTCTGCGGCGACTGCCCGCAGGCGCTTGTCCTTGGTGTTGGGTGCGGCCGCCAGGAGCACCAGGGGGCGGGAACCGTTGGCCGGCGCGGCCACCTCGACGCGTTCTATCCCCTGCAGGTTCAGGTCCCACAGCTGCAGTGCGTTGATGGCGTCGCTGGCCAGGGGCATTTCCCGCACGGGAAGGACCTGGCTGGAGCGGTGGGCATGCATGCCCAGCCTGCCGCCGGGGGTGACCGAAAAGCTGGCCCGGGTGCGCCACCCAAGGCCGGACCCGCCGTCGGCGTCTTCCCCCACGGCTTCCACGGCGCCGGTCCAGGCGGGCGGCACTTCCCCGAAGCCGGCCAGCCGGGTCAGTTGCTCGGCAAGGACGTCCGACTTCAGGCTGAGCTGCCTGGCCCGCACCATGTGCCCGAACTCGGCACCGCCCACCGGCGGGTGGCCGTGGCCCCAGGCGCGCAGCGAATCCGCGGCATGCCAGAAGTGCTCCACGCGGTCCGGGGAAGCCTCCAGCACCTCCACCACGTCCGCCCGCCAGAATTTGGCGTCCTCCCCCGCATCGGTCAGCCGGACACGGACCTTTTCACCGGGAATGGCATGCCGGACGAAGACGACACGGCCCTCGTGGCGTGCCACGCAGTGCCCACCGTGGGCAACGGGTCCGACGTCGAGCACAGCCTCTTCGCCGGCGTGCCCGGCAGCGTCCGGCGCTTGGGCAGGGGTGGAAGTTCTGGTGGTCACTGGACGTCCTGGAGGTTCTTGGCTTCTTCGGAGGACTTGAGCTGCCAGGGGACGCTGGCCACCATGACGCCCGGTTCGAAGTGCAGCCGGGTCTTGATGCGCAGGGCGGTCTGGTTGTGCACCAGCTGCTCCCACCATTTGCCCACCACGTATTCGGGGATGTAGACCACGATGAGGTCCCGCGGGGAGTCGAGGCGCATCTGCTTGACGTAGTCCATGATGGGCGTGACGGTCTCGCGGTAGGGGCTGGCGAGGACGGTCAGCGGGACCGGAATTTCAAGCTTTTCCCAGTCGGCGATGGTGTGCGCCGTCTCTTCCGGGTCGATGTCCACGGTGATGGCGTCAAGCCGCGAGGGCCGCGACGCGCGGGCGTAGGCGAGGGCACGCAGGACGGGCTTGCGGACGTGCGACACCAGCAGCACGGCGTGCACCCGCGTGGGCAGGGCCCGCGGCGACGAGTCCTCGTCCACGGCGAGTTCCTTGGCCACGTTGTCGTAGTGCGCCCGGATGCTCCACATGATCAGGAAGAGGATGAACATGGCCAGGAGCGCGATCCAGGCTCCCTGCTCGAACTTGGTGATGAGGACGATGACCAGGACCAGGCCGGTCATACCGAAGCCGATGCTGTTAATGGTGCGGGACTTCATCATCCGGCGGCGGACCGCTTTGTCCTTGGCGAGTTTCAGCTGCCGTCCCCAGTGGCGGATCATGCCGAGCTGGCTGAGGGTGAAGGAGATGAAGACCCCCACGATGTACAGCTGGATGAGTTTGGTGACGTCGGCGTCAAACGAAATGATCAGCACCAGGGCGCCCGCCGCGAGGGCCAGCACTCCGTTGCTGAAGGCCAGCCGGTCACCGCGGGTCCGGAGCTGGCGGGGCAGGTAGCCGTCCTGGGCGAGGATGGAGCCCAGGACCGGGAAGCCGTTGAAGGCGGTGTTGGATGCGAACACCAGGATGACGCCGGTGGCAGCAACCACGATGTAGAAGGGAATTGATCCCTCCCCGAAGATGGTCTGCGCGATCTGGCTGATGGCGGGGTTCTGGATGTAGCCCTCGGGCAGCGGATTGCCGTTGAGCAGGAATTCCTTTGCCGGGTCCAGCACGATGTGGACCTTGGTGGCGTTCGCAAGGTAGATGATGCCGGCCAGCATCGCCGCGCCAATGAGGCCCAGGAGAAGCAGGGTGGTGGCGGCGTTCTTGCTCTTGGGGTGCCGGAAATTGGGAACGCCGTTGCTGATGGCTTCCACGCCGGTCAGCGCGGCGGCGCCGGAGGAGAACGCCCGGAGCAGCAGGAACGCTCCGGCGAGGCCCACCAGGCCCTGGTCGAAGCCCTCGGCCGGGACGATGGTGAAGGCGGCTGACGGTGCTTCCCCGAGCTGGCCCGTTGCGGCCTGGAAGATGCCGACGGCGGTCATGCCCAGGATGGAGGCCATGAAGATGTAGGTGGGAACGGCGAAGACGCTGCCCGCTTCCTTGATGCCGCGCAGGTTTACCAGCGCAAGGATGACGACGCCGATGGTGGCTATGACGGCCTGCTCACCGTGCAGCGACGGGACCGCGGTGGTGAGGTACGCGGCCGCCGACGACATGGAGACGGCCACGGTGAGGACGTAGTCCACCAGGAGGGCCGAGGCCACCGTCAGGCCGGCGTATTTGCCGAGGTTTTCGTTGGCGATCTCGTAGTCACCGCCACCGGAGGGGTAGGCGTGGACATTCTGCCGGTACGACGCCACCACGGTCAGCAGCACCACCATGACGGCGAGCCCCACCAGGGGCGAAATGGCCACGGCGCTCACGCCGGCCAGGGCCAGGGTCAGCAGGATCTCGTCCGGTGCGTAGGCCACAGAGGACAGGGCGTCCGAGGCGAAAATCGGAAGGGCGATCTTCTTGGGAAGCAGGGTATGGGCCAGGCGGTCATTCCGGAAGGGCCTGCCCACCAGCACGCGTTTGACGGCGTTCAGTATTGTCAACACCCCACAAAGCTAGTCTGATTCGCGGACGATGTCATGACGGGACCCCGCCAGGCCGAAGCCCGGGCATGCCGGTAGAGTTCTAGCTGCACGATCCTGACTTAGATACAGAGGAGATACGGTGGCGCATTTCGTGATCATGGGATGTGGCCGGGTGGGGGCAACGCTGGCGCACACGCTGGAGGATGCCGGGCATTCCGTGGCCATCATCGACCAGGATGACCGCGCGTTCCGCCGGCTCCGCCAGGGCTTCACCGGCCGGAAGGTGACGGGTGTCGGTTTCGACCGGGACACCCTCAAGCAGGCAGGAGTCAGTGACGCCTACGCCTTTGCCGCCGTGTCCAGCGGTGACAACTCGAACATCCTGGCCACCAGGGTGGCCAGGGAAACCTTCCACGTCCCGCATGTGGTGGCCAGGATCTACGATCCGGGCCGTGCCGAGATTTACCAGCGCCTGGGCATCCCCACGGTGGCGGCGGTCCGCTGGAGCGCCGACCAGGTGCTGCGGCGCATCCTCCCGGAACAGCACCTCGCGGGCGATTTCCGTGAGCCGTCCGGGCGCCTGGTCCTGGCCGAACTGGACCTCGACGCGGGCTGGGTCGGACACAGGATCAGCAGCATCGAAAAAGCCGCCGATGTCCGGGTGGCCTACCTGACCCGCTTCGGCGAGGGCCTGTTGCCGGATGCAGGAACCGCCTACCAGGACGGCGACACGGTGCACGCCATGCTTCAGGTGGACCGCAGTGCCCAGATCGCCCAGATCCTCGCCAAAGCCCCCGCCAAGGAGTACCAGTGAAAGTCGTTATCGTCGGCGCCGGCAGCGTCGGATCGTCCATTGCGCGGGAGTTGCTGGCGCACAAGCACGAAATCCTGCTCATCGACCTCAAACCGGAGGTGATTGGCCGCAGCGGGCTGCGGGGGGCCCACTGGCTGGTGGGCGACGCGTGCGAGCTGTCGACGCTGCAGGGCGCCAAGGTGGAGGATGCCGACGTCGTGGTCTCCGCCACGGGCGATGACAAGGTCAACCTGGTGGTGTCCCTGCTGGCGAAGACCGAGTTCGGCGTGGGCCGCACGGTGGGCCGGGTCAACAACCCCAAGAACGACTGGATGTTCAACGACTCGTGGGGCGTGGACGTGGCCGTCAATACCCCCCAGCTGATGACCGCCCTGGTGGAGGAAGCCGTGGAGATCGGCGACCTCGTCCGGCTGCTGACGCTGCAGACGGGCGTTGCGTCACTGGTGGAATTCACCGTTCCGCACGATTCCCACGTGATCGGCATGACCGTGGGCGATATCCACTGGCCCGAGGACGCCACGCTCGTGGCAATCCTGCGGGACCAGGCTCCCATCACGCCGAGCCGGGATGACGTGATCGACGGCGGCGACGAGTTGTTCTTCGTCACCACCATTGCGGCCGAGGATGGGCTGCGCGAGCTGCTGTCCTCCGCCCCCGGCAGCATCGACGCCGGGGATGGGCCTTCAGTCAGCGGTGAGCCGGCCACCGCCGGCAGCCACGGGCACATGGCGGACGACGACGGCTTCGACGGTTAGGCGCGCGGGTGCCACAGGGCCCCGACGTACAGGGAGTCCGGCTTAGTTAGTGGATCAGGCGGCCGGTCCGGTTTCAGCCTCGGCTGGAGCCGGCCGGGTCACGAGCCAGGCCACCCAGACACCAAGGATGTACAGCGGCGCGCCCATAATGAGGCGCGTGGTCGCGAGGGCGGCCAGGCCGTCCGTGCCCATCAGGTAAAGAGGAACCTGGACGATGAGGCGAAGCGCCAGGACCGCCACGATGATCCAGGTTCCCAGGCGGTAGGCCTTGACCCGGTCCGGTTCCTTTCGCCACTCCACGCCCTCGTTGCGGATGAAGCCGAAGAGGAGGCCGGCCACGGGCCACTTGACCGCGATCGAGACGACCATCGCCAGGATGTATGCCGCATTGGTGAAGAAGCCCGGGAGGTAGAAGTCCTCCGCTTTGCCGGTGGTATTGGCCAGCCAGGCGGAAATGCCGACGCCCACCACACCGGCGAGGGCCTGCGTGAGCGGCCGCCGCTGCACCAGCCGGGCCACCGTGAAGATGGCCGCCGACGCCAGCGCCGCCACCAGGGACAGGGTGAGCTCCCGGGTGATGGTGAAGGCGACCAGGAACACGAGGCCGGGGAAAATGCTTTCGGCGATGCCCTGCACTCCCCCGGCGCTCCGCAGCACGTCAACGCGCCCGTCGTGGGTGCGGTGGAGTCCGGCCTTTGCGGCGTAGCCGGCGGCGATCCCGGCGACCGTGGACTGGCCTGGATCCTGCGGCTGGCCGCCCCGTCCGGGGTTTGCAGCGCCTGGGGGCTGTTCGGGCTCGTGCGCGCTCATTCGTGCTCCTGGCGGGACAGTATCTCGTAGCGGGGATTGAAGATGGTCGGCATGTCCTTGCCGCGGGCCAGCATCCCTTCGACCCGGATTTGCGCGCCGGCTTCGATGCCCGGCACGCGGCGGCGCCCCAGCCACACAATGCGCAGCCGCGGAGGCCGGGTCCGCCCGGCACCTGCCGGGCGGTACCCGGCGTCGTCCTCTGAGACGATGGCGCTGAACTCGGCGGTCCGGTCAGCGGGAACGAAAGTCACCGATTCGATGTGCCCCTGGCACAGGACGCGTCCTCTGTCCGGCAGCTGGTCCAGGGGTGTGATGCCACCCGCGGCAACCGGGGCTCCTTTGGCCGGCTCAGCCGATCTGGGTAATTTCGGGACCACGCTCGGGCTCCTCCAGTGTGGGTGCGGCGGGCGGAGGAGTCGCGGAAGCGTCCTTCGGCAGCCGCAGCTGCAGCAGGTCGCGCGGCGGCATGGGGCTGTCACCGCGGACCACCACCACCTGCCGGAACAATGCTTCAAGCGGTTCGGCGGCGGGGCGCTCCAGCGCGGCCGGTCCACCCAGGACGCCACGGAGGAACCAGCGGGGGCCGTCAACGCCAATGAAGCGGGCCACCCGGTAACCCTGGCTGCCGTCCGGGAGGCCGGCGGGCAGCTTGGCCACCAGTTCGGTGCCGAATGCGCCATCAATTTCTTCGACCTGTCCGCCCTGCGCGCCGACCGACTGGCCGATTTGTTCACGGATCTCGTCCCACAGGGTTTCCGTCTTGGGTGCGGCGAAGGCCTGGAGCTGCAGGCTGGACCCATTCAGGTCCAGGGTCACTGCCACTACCCGCTGCGTTGCCTCTTCCACTTCCAGGCGCAGCTGAAGGCCCTCGCTGGGCGTGATCAGCAGGGCGCCGAGGTCGACGAAGCCGTCGCGGCTGCTGATCTCGGACTCATCGAAAGGGCCGTCCTGCCGGCGGCCGGCGGCGGCGCTTTCTTCGCCCCCGGCGACGGTCAGCTCCTCTGCCGGCTCCGCCGGTTCGTCGTTCTTTGCTTTCCTGCCGAACCCAAAGACCATGGGTGACTCCTTAATTCTGAAATGTGCCAGTGCTGGAACCTGCCGGCCGGACCTGTGGAGGTCCCGCCGTCGTACGTGCTGGCGTGGCAGCGGATGCAGCCTGCGGTCAGGCTCCGGGGATGTTGAACCCGCCGGTGGAGCCGAAGCCTCCGGAGCCGCGCACGGATCCGCTCAACTCGGTGACAGGAATGAATTGGGCATGTTCCACCCGCTGGATGACCATTTGGGCAATTCTATCGCCGCGCCGCAGCTCTATTGGCTGGGTGGCGTCAGTGTTCAGCAAGGTCACGGAGATCTCTCCACGGTAGCCTGCATCCACGGTGCCCGGAGCGTTCACGATCGTCAGGCCGTGCTTGGTGGCGAGGCCGGACCGGGGGTGGATCAGCGCCACGAACCCGTACGGAAGGGCGATCGCGACGCCCGTGGGAACCAGTTTGCGCTCCCCCGGCAACAGGACCACGTCCTCGCGGGCGCGCAGGTCCGCGCCGGCGTCGCCCGGATGGGCATACGAAGGCGCCTCAAGCTCCGGATCCAGCATCTTCAGCTGGACCTGCAGGGTGGGGGCGCCGGGCGCTGGTGATGCTGCGTCCGGGACAAGGTCTACCGTGGCGGGATGATCAGTCACAGTCACTCACTCTAACCCGCGCCGCCGTATCAGTCCTAGGTGGGCCGCGGCCCCGGCACCGCCGGGCGTTGGGAGCCAAGGTGAAATAGCCGGACAAAGGTGGAAAGCTGGGGACATGCCCGAATCAAGCCCGTCTCCATCCGTACCCGGCACACCCTCCGCGGGGGCGCCTGCCATCTATCGGGAGAAGCTGTGGCCCAACCCCTGGATCTGGATCATTGCAGCCGGCGTGTCCGCGGCGGGCATCCTTGTTTTCGCCCCGATCAGCATGGCGGCGGGATACACAGCCGCCCTGGTTCTTTTCGCCATCATTGCCGTCCTCCTGCTCCTCTCCACCCCCGCCATCACGGTCACGGCTGACACGCTCACGGTAGGACGGGCCACCATTGAACGCCGCTTTGTCGGCACGGTGGAACAGTTCACTGCCGGCGAAGCAACGGCAGAACGGGGAACCCGGCTGAATGGGCTGGCCTACCTGTGCATCCGCGGCTGGATTGATCCCGTGGTGAAGATTGAGATCACGGACCCGGCGGACCGCACCCCGTACTGGCTGACCTCGACCCGCCACCCGGACCGGCTGGCGGCAGCCCTGACCAGGAGCTAAGCGGCCGCCGATCGGCGGAATATCACGGCGCGCCCTGTTCCTTGAGCCAAATCCGCGCCGCCGGGTGGCAGAGTTTCGATTGATAGTAATGCCAGGGTGGAGGATTTGTATGCAGGATCTACGGCTTGTAGGCGTGCACGACGACGGGACGCATCTCCTGTTGAGCGGGCCCGGCGGCGAGATGTTCCAGCTGCCGATCGACGAGGCCCTCAGGACGGCCAGCCGGTCCACAGCGAAACCGCGGGTGGACCGCCCGGCGGTTCCGATGTCGCCCAGGGATATCCAGGCCCGGATCCGGGCCGGCGCCACCGCGGCGGATGTGGCCGAGTTGTCCGGAATGCCGCTGGCCAAGGTGGAGCGCTACGAGGGACCGGTCCTGGCCGAGCGCGAATATGTTGCCCAGCAGGCACGCAAGGTTGAAGTCGCGGCACCCTCCCCCGGCCACGACGTCTACCGGTCCGCTTTCGGCGACAACCCGGCCACGCTGGACGACATGGTGGCCCACCGCCTGTCAGCCCACGGCATTGACCCCGCAACCGTGGAATGGGACTCCTGGCGGCGCCAGGATGGCACCTGGACGGTTTCGGCAAGCTTCGAGGCCAAGCCCGGCGGGACCTCCGGCATCGGCGAGGAACCTCCAGCGCTGTGGACCTTCAACCCGGCGCGCAAGACCCTGCAGAACACCAACCGCTGGGCACAGCAGCTCAGCGAACTCGAGCCGCTGGACGGCCCTGTTCCGGCCCGCCGGCTCACCGCGGTGTCCGACCGCCCCTTCGATTTTGAAACTGACGCGGATACGCCGAAGTCTCCGTCCGGCCAGGCTGGCCCCGGCCCGGACGCCGGCAAGGAATCCGATGGCCTCCTCGACATGCTTCGGTCCCGGCGCGGGCAGCGGCTGGGGGTTGACGAGGACGCGGACGACGCCCTGGCCCTCTTGCTCACCCACGGCGTGCCGGCCGCCCACCCCAGGCCGTCCGAGGTTGCCGCAGAACCCGAATCCGCGGAACCGGAAACGCAGGAAGACCAGCGGGACACCCCAGCAGCCCAGGGTGATTCCTTCATCCGGCGGCGGGACACCCGGCCTTCGATGCTCTCGCGGCTCAGCCTTCTTCCGCCGCACCGGGACAACCACGATGACGCTTTGCGGCTTCACGACGGCGTCAGCACGGACACGCGGGAGATCACCATCGCGGCGTCCCCGGCCAAGCCCTCCGGTGCCACACCCGGTTCCGGAGCCGGCAGTTCCGGCGCGGGGTTGGACGAGCTGCTGGGCAGTAATCCCCGCCGCCCGGCCAAACAGGATGATGCGTCTCCCACGACCGGCCAGCTGCCCGAAACCGAAGCGCCGGAACGGCCTGCACGGCCCAAGCGCTCCAGCGTTCCCTCCTGGGACGAGATCGTCTTCGGAACGCGCAGCGACTAAGAGCCGGCTCTTTTCCATGGGCACCGCGGCACCCAACTGCTACGATCCGTCACCATGGGCCGTGTAGGCCCTGACCAGCCCACCATGGAGGTTCGCCGTGCCGGACACTACCTGCCACATGTCAATGTCGCTGGACGGCTTTGTCGCCGGTCCTGATCAAAGCCGGGAGAACCCGCTGGGCAAGCGCGGGCTGGAACTGCACGGCTGGCATATTGGCGATCCCCGTGCCAACGATGCCGACAAAGTGGCCGCCGAATGGCTGATGCGTCCACGGGGCGCCTATGTGATGGGCCGGAACATGTTTGGGCCTATCCGGGGCGGCTGGGATGAGGAGTGGAACGGCTGGTGGGGTCCGGAACCGCCGTACCACGCGCCGGTGTTCGTCCTGACCCACTACCCGCATGACCCGATCCCCATGGAGGGTGGGACAACGTTCCACTTCGTCACCGGGGGTTTCGATGCTGCGTACGCCGCCGCTGTGGAAGCTGCCGCCGGCAAGGGCGTGGACATCGCAGGAGGGGCGTCCACGGTCCGGCAGGCACTGGCCGCCGGGGTGGTTGACGAACTGACCCTCGACATCGCGCCAGTCCTGCTCGGATCAGGTGAGCGGATCTTCGACGGGATTGCATCCTTCGATTTCGAACCCGTTGAGGTGCTCCATTCTCCCCTGGCCACCCACATCCGCTACCGCCGGGTCTCCCAGTAGGAGACCTTTACCGGTCGAAGAACGCCGGGCCCGGTACATGAACGCCTGGAACGCTCCGCCCGGCCCAAGAACGTCGCGCCGTGGAGTCTTTTCCGCGGCAGAAGAACGCCGTTCAGGAGAACCAGCCGCCACACAGCAGAACCAGCCGCCGCATCGACATGCTCAGCGGCAAAACGTGGCTTTGTGCAACCAGCGGGTGTCCTGAGGTTTGCCGGATTATCGGGCCAGGTGTCGAAGGAGGGCTTCCCCAGTAGTGGCCCCCGGTGGTCAGGCCTGGACGCGCAGGAACCGTTCAAGGGCATCTTCTCCGGGCGACAGCCCGCGGTGGAAGAAGTCAACGGCGCCCGGCCTTATCCCCTCCGGCCAGTGCGCTGGTTCCCAGTCCTGGTGTTCGCTGGCGTAGTGCCGGCCGGTGGGTGAGGTCCAGCCCGGTGGCTCGTTCTTGGTCGCGGGGGTGGGTGTCCAGCCGGTGGTGTGCCGGAGTCTGTGGTGTTGCGGGCAGGGCTGGCCCAGGTTGCTGATCCCGGTGGTGCCGCCGTTGGCCCAGGCGAGGAGGTGGTCGGCCTCGTTGTCCAGGGAGTGGTTGCTGCAGCCGGGGAACGGGCATTTGCCGTCCCGCATCCGCAGCCAGGCCCGCATGGCTTTCGTGAGGCGGTAGCTGGTCCTGCCGATCTCCAGCGGCGCCCCGTCCCGCGGGTCCACCAACACCCGGTGGAAGGACCCGGCTCCGTTCGCAACGAGGTCCCGGGCCATTGACGGCGGGATGGGACCGTACCCGTCCAGCATTGCCGGTTCCTCGGTCAGACCCAGCAACGAGAACACGGGAACGGTGACCAGCACCTGCGCCCTTATTGATGTCGGCGGGACATCTGTTTCTTCAACGCTTCCGGCTGCGCTCTCCCGAGCTTGCATGCCGGCGGAAGTCGTCCTGGGATCCCTGCTGGCGGACGTCCCGTGGACGTCCGGGCTGGCAGGAGTCGTGCTGCCCAGAACCGCGGACGCGAAGAGGTCCGCGCGGAGCTGGGTCAGGGTCCGGCGCTCGTCCGGGCCCTGCAGGGACCGGGCGACGGCGGTGAGCCGGTTCCAGCCCGCCACCGCCTGGTCCGCGGGCAGGTACGCGGACAGCCAGGCCATCCCGTCCTGGTCCGGCCGGGACTCCACCCGCCGCTCCGCCGCCCCTTTGGCGTGGCGTTTTTCGATGCTCTCGGCGTGGTGGCGTTCCCGCCAGGACCGGGCCTTGGCCCGGAACCGGTGCGCCGGCAACTGCCCCACCGGGCACCCCCGCGCCGGGTCTGGGGCGTCCGGGTCCAGGAAATGGGCTTCCAGCGCGGCAGCCCCCGCGGCATCCAGGCCGGCGGTTTCATCGGCCATCACCACCGCGTGCTGCCACGACAGGGACCCGGCCTGCAAAGCCTCCAAGGTCCGCGGCAAACCGGTGGTCAGGGCGTGGGAGGTGGCCAGGAACGTGCCTGCGGCCCGCGGCCCCAGGGCCAGCACGCAGCCGATCTCGGCGGCGACCGCTATCTCCTGCGCCACCACCGGCACGTCGGGGCCCGCAACAGCACAAGCAGCCTCCGTGTACGTCACCGCAGCCTTCGCCTTCAACCCCGCGAACCCGGCCTCCACCTCCCGCGCACCAGCCAAAATATCCAGGCAACCATCCGCCAACCCAGCCAACGGATCAGACACTGAAAACGGCACCAACCCGGCCCCATCCACCTCAGCATTCAGCACAGCAAGGGCAGCCTGGATTTCCCCGAACGCCTTCACCACCGCTGCCTTCCCCATAAACCCATCATGACAAGGGGGTACGACAATCACACGGGCATCATCGGGAGCAATTCAGTCAGCGGGTTCACGGGGGTGAGGTGGGTACCTTAAACCTGTATTTCGACTTCACCGGACAGTCCTACGGCTTTCTGGGTCTGCTTCCCTAGATCAATACCAACCGTGATAGATGGGTCCTGGCGCCGCTATCCGCAGCAGGGAATCCATGTTGAGCGCCTCATCCAGGGCCCGCCGGCATGTAGACGGGGCAGAATCCACAGGTGCATCGAAGCGGCTCCCAGCAAACATCGACGGGTCCATCGTGGAACTGCTAACGGGTCTCGAGGGGGACCAGACCATTGAATGGTGTGTAGCGTTAGGGCACCGTCACCGGGCATTTTTGCGGGCGGGGTATAGGGGACACCCCAATCTGCGCGGCTACAACACCGCACGTCAGAGCCGGGTTGGAGCGGTAAAGGACCGCCATACGGGCACGACCCCGGCAAGGTATCTCAACGGTGAACACATACGCCCCCGCACCCAGCGGGGCGTATCCTGTGGACATGGCCATGGGGGCAGGCAAGAGCGATAACAGATATGAGTGGCAATCATGGCCACCGGATTCCCTAGAGGGAATGCCGCCTAAGCGGAGGCGCTTGGCCGGCTGGGCAATTTTTTGGTTCATTATCCTGGGATCACTGCTGGGGTCCGCCCTTGAGGCATTCGGCGTTCCGGAACCGTGGCGGTCCACGCTTATAGCCGCCGTATTGGCTGCAATGTTTGTTCCCTTAATCCGGGCCGCAGCTTCGGAGGCCCGACAGCTCCGCGCCGAAGGGATTGAACTGCCTTCCTATCCGGTTACCCGCAAGTCATTGATCTCCATGGGCGTCCTCACTGGTGTTCTTTGGATCGCCTTTGCCGTAGTTGCATTCAGCGGGAGGCCCGTCTTCCCGCTGGTGGCGATTGCCGCCACCGCATGGCTGGTTTTCCAAATCCAACGGTGGAGAAAGCCATCAGCGGACGAAACCGCAACTGCGCGTACCGAGACGCCTGACTCGCCGAGCTGACTACATCACCGGCGGCCGGTGAAGGATCGGCAAGCGTACGCCTTCTAAACACGAGGTCTGCAACACTGGGTGGATCAGTGGGAGGGTCCGGCTCTGGCCTGGCCGAACCTGCTAATCATCTTGGGGGTGCGAATGGGTGAAGGCGTAGTCTTCGTGCTGGTGGCCGCTGCTTGGTTTGTCTTCCGTAAGCGGATAGCGGCTTATCAGATATTCCTGATTACGGAGAAGATCAAAATCATTCCCGTTCGAGACAAAGCTGAGCAGCTGCGGGGCATGGAACTGCTGGGCACGCTGTTCTGCGCGCTGCTCTTTGTTGCAGGTGTGTTGTTGATAGTTCTTCACACCATGCTCGGGTAGGCCGCCGAGATGTTCGGCGAAGGATTTTCTACAGGGCGCCGGCGAGGATATTCTCCCGCTAGGGCTGGACCTTCACAGCGTCGTTGAGCTGGGGACGGTGGGAGCGGCGGGTAAGACCACGTGCCCATAACGCGATCATTAGTCCGACGGTGGCGCCCCCGCCAGCAAGGGACCAAGGTGAGGACCATGACCCTTCCGGTGTGGGAATCGCCAAAGCCGCCGCAATGGTGGCGACGCCCACGAGAACTTCCACGGCGATTTGCAGCGGCCTGACTGGATGCTCGGGGTAGGCGAGGCGGATGAAGGGAATAACCGGGAGCAGGAACAGGCCCAGGCTGGGGAACGGGTAAATCACATTGAAAGTGAAGATCGCGACACCGAGCACGAGAAGGCCCAAAAACTTGAGAACCTGAAGCACCCGGAGTGGGTTCTCCGGCGTCCATTGACTTAGCAGCAGCCCCCAAGCTGGCAGGCCAAGCAGCCAGCCGCCGGCCCAGAAGCCCAGGTTCAGCACTGCTAAGACGGCAAGCAGGGCTCCGGGCAGCAGG
This sequence comes from Pseudarthrobacter phenanthrenivorans, assembly GCF_000813845.1. Taxonomy (GTDB): domain Bacteria; phylum Actinomycetota; class Actinomycetes; order Actinomycetales; family Micrococcaceae; genus Arthrobacter; species Arthrobacter phenanthrenivorans_B. Next base: position 40,539 of record NZ_JWTB01000005.1, on the reverse strand, counting down.
AACGCCACGGCCTGCCGCGGCGATGGAAGCTTTCTGAGCGGGCCGAAGATGCACGCTCCGATGACTAGGTATGCAGTGGTGTACCCGGGCAGCAGCTGGATCGGGGGCACCTGCGATAGGCCGAACAGGAGTAGTCCTATCGCGACGACCATGACGCACACTGCGACGATCGTCCAGGGGCGGCGGGCAGGAGTGGGTTGCACATCCCCCAATGTCATGAAACGCACTCTACCGCCTTCGGCGGCACCCGGGAGCCGGTCGCTCATCGGATGCAATGGCGCCCGCTGAAGGATCGGTTATGGTGCAGTGTCTCCAGCACCAAGAATTGAGGTATCTATGGATCGCGCCGGTCGGTCTCCGCTTCATTACGCAGCACTCACCAATGATGCCGCGGAGGTGACACGGCTGATTGCAGAAGGCGAGGCTCCCGATTCGTCCGACAGCCAGGGATTCACCCCGCTTCACCTTGCGTCCCAGGAACACGCCCTTGCCGCGGCGACTGCGCTGCTCAACCTCGACGCGATGGTCGATCCAGCCAACTCCTTCGGTAACACACCGCTGTTCGTCGCAGTCTTCAGCTCGCGCGGCCGGCCGGAGATGATCGATCTGCTGCGATCACGCGGTGCAAATCCACTGCATCCGAACGATGCAGGGCAGACCCCCGTGGGACTCGCCAGATTGATCGGCAACTACGACGTGGCACAGTACTTCGAAGATCTCCGCTGAGCCTCGTGCTAGCTACGGACGAATAGGGATGCCTCATGAAACACAATTTTCTGTGCAGAACTCGACGAAGAATTGCTCGGTTCATGCGAATGTCCCGACCAACTGTAGCCCCGGCCCGGTAGATCCATCACGAAGGGTTGTTTACCGTTCCCGGAAAGCTGTCTAGGCTCTGCCTATGACGGACCAGGGACAACCGCGACGATCAGCATCGTGGCCATGGACAGAATGGTGGCCCTGGGCCATCGCTCTTGTCTTGCTGTCTGCTGTTACCACTTTTGCGCTCAGTATCGCGAGTCAGGGCTGCAGTGCCAGCACGGCCGGCGGTACGAGCGTCTGTCGAGACTTTTATCTCATTCCCCCCGATATTCGCCCGGCGTTTATGACTGTCGTAGCGGTGTTTGCGTCTTACCTCGCCTATAGGCTCATTCGGTCAGTTCAACGTCCGAAAATGGGAACTGATCTCTAGATGCCGTCCTTGGCGGCAGCGAATGGGTGAAGGCATAGTTTTCGTGCTGGCGGCCGCTGCTCGGGTAGACCGTCGAGGCGTCCGGTCAGGGATCCCCCAGCGGGCAGCAGAGCCTCCGCTGAGGCAGCGGCCAACGGGTCGACTTGCGGTCGAGCTCGAAACGACGCCCGTTCGCTGGCAACGGTTTTACGAGAGATCTTCCAGTGATGAAGCGGCGTTTGACCTTCTTGCCGCGGATACACTCGTGAAGGGGGGCACGATGACGAAAAAAATCGATGAGTGGCCGTGGAACAGGGCATGGCCGTGGGTGTTCTTTATAACCCCGATCGTCCTCTTCACTGGATGGCTGTGGTGGCCGGTCGGAAGCTGCTCCCAATACAACACGGAGGATTACGCAGGGGACACATCCTGCTACGTTGGGCCACCGGCTGGGTACGCTGCGACGTGGACAATAACGGCGGTCTCCCTCTTGCTAGTGACAGGCTTCGCAGCCGGTTTAGTTAGAGCTGTATACCGGCGCAGGCGGGGATACCGAAGAGACCGATGACGGGCTGTCCGGTAAAGGCTCCCTGAGCGGGCAGCAATATGCGTTGTAGGGGCAGTAGTTACAGAGTGACTCGTGGATTTAGGCGCTTACCACCTGTAGGTGCACATTTCCTGGTTCGCGAAGGTCATCTACCCAAATGCCAATCCGTGCTGTTCCTGCTGGAACTTTGTACTGCGACAGCTCTTCACCATCAACAGTTTCTAGGGTCAATTCTCCTGCCGGGCAACCAATCACTTTCGACGCAAGCAGTATGAGCTCCTGTGAGGGTTCCTGCCCAGACAGATGAATTGTGGTGTCGCCGTCCATCTCATGAGTCCCACCGATGATGAGAGCGTCGTCGCTCGCCCAAACTAGACCTTCAGCGGTGACATCGGGAAGCGTCGCTTCTTGAGAACCCAGCACGAGGAAGATCGCGTTAGGCAACGGGGCATGGACGGTGACGTTCATTGGGCTCTCCTCTTAGGGTTGGTCACATCCTTGCACGTCTACAGCACCTACCCCTGCTGCGGCTCGACTGCCCGGTTAAGGATCCCCTTACGGGACACCAGGAGCCACAGCAAATAGGGCGCCTTGCACCAACTACCTCAAGAGCGAACCCTCGGTCGCTCACGCTTTACCACCCGGCTTGCGGCTCTCGCCCGGCCCGCCCGACCCCTGCCATAGGCAGGCATCCACGTCGAACGGCAGCAACTGGTCCTGCTGCGCCATCAAGGAGGCGCCGTGCGCGGTCACCCTGCGCATGAAGTGGCGCCGGCACAATGTCTCGTAACCCACCACGGGCACATGCTCCGCTTCGGGAGCGGCGGCAGCGTCCACGACCATGTCCACGTCACCCACCACCACCTGTGCACCCTCGGTGACCATGACGCCGTCGACAGTCCTGGCATTGTGCGTGGCGCGGCGGCCACACCAGCACAGCGCCTCCACCTGCAGCACCTGCACCCGGTCGGCAAGCTCGATAAGACGCTGCGACCCCGGGAACAGGCGCGTCCGGAAGTCGGCGGTGATCCCGAAGGCAAACACGTCGACGTCGATCTCGTCCACCACCTTGGCCAACTGCTCAACCTGCTCCGGGGTGTAGAACTGGGCCTCGTCGCAGATCAGGTAGTCAACCCTCTGGCCCCGGGTGCGGCGGAGCATGACTTCCTCCCAGAAGTCCGTGGAGTCCAGGACCTCCACGGCGTCCGTCTCCAGGCCGAGGCGGCTGGAGATCCGGGACTCCCCGGCGCGGTCGTTCCGGCTGAAGCGGACGCCGCCGCGGCCGCGGGCCCGGTGGTTGTAGTCCATCTGCAGGGCCAGGGTGGACTTGCCGCAGTCCATGGTGCCGGAAAAGAAAATCAGCTCAGCCACGCCGCTTGGTCCTTCCTTCGGCGGTGAAGCACAGCAGCGGAACTTCCCGCTCGGCCTTGGTCAGCGAGCCGTGCTGGCCCACCACCTCCATGGCGGTGGGCCGCATGCGCCGCCCGTCGTAAAGCGCGACGGCGTCGCGCGCCGCGATCATGACGTCACCGATCCTGCCTTCCACAGCAGGCCGCACGTCACCAAAAAGTCCCCCGGCCACAGCCTCCTCGCGGGTGAAAGCCCAGACACGGTCACCGAAGCGTGCCTTCCAGGCGCCCAGCAGCCGCTCCCGGACACCTGCAGTCCCCGCCTCCGCCCCGTCAAGGTACAGGTGCACCATCCGCGGCTCCCCCGCGGTGTGACGCACACCGTCCACCAGCTCGGGGTAGGCGGAGAAGTCGATCCGCTGTGATTCCGCAACGTCCAGCATGCCGTGGTCGGCGGTCAGCAGGATGAGGGTCCCGGCCGGAAGCGAGGCATTGAGCCGCTTGACCGTGGCATCGAGCTCCTCGAGCTGATGTTCCCACTGTTCCGAACGGCAGCCATAACGGTGGCCTGCCTTGTCCAGTTCGTTGACGTAGAAGTACATGAGGGCCGGCCCGGAGGCTGCCATGGCCTCGGCGGCTGCGGCGGTGCGGGCGTGGGAGGTGGTGCCGGAGATGAAACTGCCGCCCCGCAGCGCGGCCCGGGTCATGGGCGAGCCGTCGAACTGGGACAAGCTCACGGTGTTCACCGCCACGTGGCCGTCGATGCGTTCAAACACGGTGGGGAACGGCTGCCAGGCAGCGGGGTCCACGCCTGGGTCCCAGTTCCCCAGCAGGTTGACCACCTTGTCCTGGTCGGGGTCCAGGACGTCGTAGCCCACCATGCCGTGCTGCCCTGCGGGGAGCCCGGTTCCGAAGCTGGACAACGCCGCTGCCGTGGTGGAGGGGAAAGCGGAGTCCAGCCAGACCGGAATGTCGCCCTGCCCGGCCTGCATCACGGACCGCAGGAACGGTGTGTGCGCGGCTTTTTGCTTGAGCAGGTTCCTGCCCAGTCCGTCCGCCAGGACGATGCAGACGCGCGCTGCGGCCGGGAGTCCCAGAGTGTTGGTGAAGTCCTCCACCCCCAGGCACGCAGCAGCGCTGGTGAGGACTTCGGCAATGGAGCGGTGCCCGTAGGCGGGTGCGGGTGGAAGGTCCGGAGTACGTCCTGCGATGGTGGCGGCTGGTACGGCGTTGGCGCGGTCTTCCGGCATCTCAGCGCTGCTGGTGCCCGCGGCTGAGCCGGTTGCCGAACACCCCGGACCGCGGCCGGGGCGCCATGGACTGGGCGTGGGACACGGGCGCCGGGGAGCCGGTGTTGACCGCACGCAGGGCCCTGGCGAAGAGCTTGGCGTCCTGCACGGCCTGCAGCCCGTCCGCCTCGGCGCTGATGCGCAGCACGATGTCTTCCTGGGCGATGGTCCCGGTGTAGCCGTGGTCGGCCTCGCACTGCGGGTCGCCGCAGCTGGCGGGGCCCATGTCCAGCCGCTGGCCGCCCGACCAGGCGATGGACAGGGTGAGTTCACGCACCGGGTCCGAGGGCTTGTAGTTCTGCGGCTGCGCGTACATGTAGCTCAGGACCACGGAGCGGATCTGCGCCACGGGAACGGACTCGGTGGAGATCTGGGCGACGATCTGCTCCCCCGCCTCGTCAAGCTGCTGGTCATCCACGTGGGTAATGACCAGCATGTCGGCGGTGAGGACCAGCACGGTGATGTGGCGGCGGACTTCGGCGCGGTCGAAGTGGGTTTCCAGGTGCACCAGATGGGCCACGCAGTCCCGGCCATCCAGTGCGTCATCGACGACATCCGAGACCAGGCGCGGGTAGAACCCCGCCTTCTGCAAAGCGTCTTCCAGGCTCTGGCCCTGGATCCCGTGGTTGTGTGAGCTGTGCTGGCGGACTGCCTGGTTTTCGTTGCCGGGCGTTTCGGGCGCCGAAGCGGGAGGAAAGCTCATGCCCCCATTTTCACAGATCGTCCGGTCACTTGCTAACCGCGTCAGCCCAGCATGGCCCGGCGCGCGCTGTCCGTGCGTTGCGCGGCATTGCCGATCCGCACGTCCGCGGCCAGGATGGTCACCCCTGCGGGGCCGCACAGAACAGGGTTGAATTCCACCAGCGCGATCTCGGGATGGTTGTCCTTCATCCACGCCAGCCGGCCGGCAAGATCCTCCAGCGCCTGCACGTCAACGGCGGGCAGGCCCTGGTAGCCGAAGAGTTTGAGGGAGGCGCGGGGCGACCGGATGAAGTCGTGCACGTCCGCCGCGGAGAGCGGCGGCACCCGGTGTGCCCAGTCGTCCAGCAGGTTGACGGCATCCCCGGCCAGCCCGAAGGAAATAACGGGGCCCAGCAACGGATCCTCGATGGCCCGGAAGGTACAGGCCTGCCCCACCGGCGCCATCGCCTGCACCTCAAGCGCGGGGCTGCCGTAGGCTGCGAGCGCCCGCCGCATCTGCTCGATGTTGAGCCGCAGCGACTCCGCATCCTCAATGCCAAGGCGCACGCCGCCCAGGTCAAGCCGGTGCCGCAGAGCCGGGTCGGTGGTCTTGAGCACCACGGGCCAGCCCAGCGAGTCTGCTGCCGCCACGGCCTCGTCCGGGGTGGTGAACGGCGCCGAGGGCAGGACGGAAATGCCGTAATGCCCCAGCAGGGAGGCAGTGGCCGTGGGGTCCAGCTGCTTGAGCTGCTCCCCCTTCACGTCTTGAAGCAGGGCGTCGAGTTCGGCCTCGGCCTGCCGGGGGTCGCACCCGGCCGGCTCCACGAACTGTCCCTGGTCGCGCGCGGCCCACTCGGCGTAGCGGACTACGGCCGCGAGCGCGGCGACGGCGGCTCCGGGGTTGGAGAAGCAGGGGACGGTGCACCCGTCGGCGCCCACCAGTCCCTCCACGTGGATGGCCGGGTCCAGGATGCCGGTGAACGCTGCAACCACCGGCTTCCCCGCGCTGGCGGAACATTCCGCCAGGACCTGCGCCACGGCGTCGGCGGTGAGGCCGCGGGCAGGGAGAAGTGCGGCGACGGCGGCGTGCACGTCGTCCGAGGCGAGGGCGTCCAGGAGGGCCTTCCGCAGCGCCGGCAAGGCCACCGACTGGCCGGAGTCAAGGTCGAGTCCGGAGACCACCTGCGCCACCCCCAGGCCGTGCGCGACAGCGCTGTCCGCCACCACGTTGCCCAGCGCCTGTGAGTTGCTGAAGACGGCAACGTCAGGTCCGGCGGGAAGCGGCTGGCCTGACACCACCTGCGCGACGTCCACCAGCTGTTCGATGGTTTCCACCCGGATGACGCCCGACTGGCGCAGCATGGCGTCCAGCGCGCCGGCCGGCGCCTGCGTGGTCCGGACGGCATGGCCGGGAGGAAGGCGCAGCCCCATGGTGTCCGACTTGGCCACGATGACCGGCTTGGTGCGTGCCAGGCGCCGGGCGATTCGGGAGAACTTGCGGGGGTTGCCGATCGATTCCAGGTACAGGCCCACCGCGGAGGTGTCGGCGTCGTCCTCCCAGTACTGCATCATGTCGTTGCCGGAGACGTCCGCGCGGTTGCCGGCGGAAAGGAGGCTGGACAGTCCCAGCCGTCGCCGGCTGGACGCGGCGTACAGCGCGACGCCGATCGCGGCGGACTGGCTGAACAGGCCCAGGCTGCCGCGCAGCGGCATGGCGGGCGCCATGGAAGCATTCAGGGACACATCCGGGTGGGTGTTGGCAATACCCAGCGAGGCCGGGCCAATCACCCTCATCCCGTTCGCCCTGGCCTGGCGCACCAGGGCGCGTTGCCGCAAAAGCCCGCGTTCGCCGTCGTCCGCAAAGCCCGCGGAGGCGATGACCACGCCCTTGACGCCGGCCGCCGCGCAGTCCGCCACCACGCCGGGGACTTCCTCGTACGGCACGGCGACGATGGCCAGTTGCACGGGTTCGGGAACCTCCGAGAGCTTGCCGTAGGACATCATGCCCGCCAGCTCCAGCGCCTCGGGGTTGATGGCGTAGACGGTGCCGTGGAAGCCGCCTTCGATGATGTGTTCCAGCAGCTGGTAGCCCACGGTGCCCCATTTGCGGCTGGCACCGATGACGGCAACGGACGACGGCGCCAGCAGCTCCCGGACGCTCCTCGCCTCGGCGCGGTGCTCGCGGGATTCCATCACGGCCCGCGACTTTTCGGTGGGGTCGATGTTGAACTCGAGGCTCACGACGCCGTCATCGAAATGCCTTTTGACGTCGTAGCCGGCGTCGGAGAAGACCATCAGCATCTTGCGGTTCTCCGGCAGGACTTCCGCGGTGAACTTCCGGATCCCGTTTTCGTGGGCGGCGGCGGCCAGGTGCTCCAGGAGGATGGAGCCGATGCCCCTGCCCTGATGGGCGTCGGCGATGTTGAAGGCGACCTCGGCTTCGGTGGGGTCGGGCAGCCGGTCGTAGCGGCCGATGCCGATGATTTCGTCGTGGATGGTGATGACGAACGCCACCCGGTCCTTGTAGTCCACTTCCGTGAAGCGCTTCAGCTCCTTGGCGGACAACCTTGCCTTGAAGGCGAAGAAGCGCATGTAGATTGAATTCTGCGACTGCCCGGTGTGGAAGGCCTGGACGGCGTCTGCGTCCGAGGGGTGGATGGGCCGCAGGTGCGCCGTTCCGCCGTCGCGCAGGACGACATCGGCTTCCCAATGTTCCGGATATTCGCCGTCCCCGGGCTGATCCACCATAGGCTTAGCCTAGCCACAAACTATCGCAGCACGCCTGCAAGGCTGCGCAGTAACCCCAGAAGGATTTACCAAGACCCATGGCCCGCCGCCAGAATTCAACGCCCATCGCGGACGACAGCTACACGGAGAACATCGTCGATATCGACGTCACGTCCGAGATGCAGGGTTCGTTCCTGGAGTACGCCTACTCGGTGATCTACTCCCGCGCCCTGCCTGACGCCCGGGACGGCCTGAAGCCGGTACAACGCCGCATCCTGTACATGATGAGCGACATGGGCCTGCGCCCTGACCGGGGCCACGTCAAGAGTGCTCGCGTGGTGGGCGAAGTCATGGGCAAGCTGCACCCGCACGGTGACGCCGCCATCTACGACGCCATGGTCCGCATGGCGCAGGACTTCTCGCTGCGGCTGCCCCTGATCGACGGGCACGGCAACTTCGGATCGCTCGACGACGGCCCGGCAGCACCGCGGTACACCGAGGCCCGGCTGGCGGCGGCCGCCCTCACGCTCACCAACCACCTCGACGAAGACGTGGTGGATTTCGTCCCCAACTACGACAACCAGCTGACCCAGCCGGACGTCCTTCCCGCCGCTTTCCCCAACCTGCTGGTCAACGGCGCCACGGGCATCGCCGTCGGCATGGCCACCAACATGGCCCCGCACAATCTGGTGGAGGTCATTTCCGCCGCCCGGCACCTGATCGCCAACCCGGACGCCACCCTGGATGACCTTATGCGGTTCGTTCCGGGCCCGGACCTGCCCAGCGGCGGCCGGATCGTGGGCCTGGACGGTATCCGCGACGCCTACGCCACCGGCCGCGGCTCGTTCAAGACCAGGGCCAAGGTGGAGATCGAACAGCTCACCGCGCGCCGCACCGGGCTGGTAGTCACGGAACTGCCGTACATGGTGGGCCCGGAAAAGGTGATCGAAAAGATCAAGGATGCCGTCAACGCCAAGAAGCTGACCGGCATCAGCGACATCGTGGACCTGACCGACCGGAAGCACGGGCTGCGGCTGGTCATCGAGCTCAAAAACGGCTTCAACCCCACCGCGGTGCTGCAGCAGCTCTACCGCTATACGCCGATGGAGGACTCCTTCGGCATCAACAACGTCACCCTGGTGGACGGCCAGCCGCAGACGCTGGGCCTGGTGGACCTCCTGTCCGTGTACGTCAACCACCGGATCAACGTGGTCCGGCGCCGCACCGTCTTCCGCCTGGGCAAGAAGAAGGACCGCCTGCACCTGGTGGAGGGCCTCCTTATCGCCATCGTGGACATCGACGAGGTCATCCAGATCATCCGGTCATCGGACGAGGCCGCCGCCGCCCGCGAGCGGTTGATGTCCATCTACGACCTCACCGAGATCCAGGCCAACTACATCCTGGAACTGCGGCTCCGCCAGCTCACCAAGTACTCCCGGATCGAACTCGAGAAGGAGCAGGACGAGCTCCGCCGCGAGATCGCCGAACTGCAGGCCATCCTGGACTCCGAGGAACTGCTCCGCACGGTGGTCTCCGACGAACTGGGCGCCATCGCCGAAGAACACGGCACCCCGCGCCGCACGGTACTGCTGGAATCCGAGGCCGTCTCCCCCACCGTTGCCGCGGAGCTTGCAGGAGCGAACGGCCGGAAGACTAAAGCCGCGCCGCTGGCCCTGGAAATCGCCGACGACCCCTGCTGGGCCATCCTCACCGCATCCGGACAAGTGGCGCGCACCAGCAACCAGGAGCCGCTGGCCGAGGCGGGACCCCGCAGCAAGCACGACGTCTACACCTCCGTGGTGAAGACCTCGGCCCGGGGCGAGATCGCTGCCATCACCTCACTGGGACGCATGCTCCGCCTGCAGGTCATGGACATGCCCGTACTGCCGCCTGTGACCGGCCTGCCTAACCTGGCCGGCGGTGTTCCGGCGAAGGAATTCCTAACGCTGGTCAAGGGCGAATCCCTGGTGGCCTTCGTGCGGCTGGACGAGGTCCTGGCCATCGGCACGGCCCAGGGCGTGGTGAAGCGCGTCCAGCCTGACTACCCCCTGAACCGGGAAGACTGGGAAGTCATCACCCTCAAGGACAAGGACACCGTGGTGGGTGTGGCCCCCGCGGGTGAGGACGACGCCGAACTGGTGTTTGTCACCCGCGAAGCGCAGCTGCTGAAGTTCCCCGCCTCCGCGGTGCGCCCCCAGGGACGCACGGCCGGCGGGATGGCGGGCATCAAACTCGCCGCCGGTGACCAGGTGATTTTCTTCGGTGCAGTCCAGCCCAAGGACGAGTCCGCCGTCGTGGTCACCATTGCCGGCACCAACGGCGCCCTCCCCGGCACCGCTCCGGGCACCGCCAAGGTGACGGCCTTCTCCGAATACCCGGCCAAGGGCCGCGCCACGGCAGGGGTCCGGTCGCACCGGTTCCTGAAGGGCGAGGACACGCTGCTGCTTGCGTGGGCGGGGCATGGCCCGGCCAAGGCATCCTCGGCTGCCGGGGTGGCACGGTCACTGCCGCAGGAGCACGGCCGCCGCGACGGCTCCGGCGTCCCGCTCTCGCAGGCGGTGGAAGCGGTGGGTCCGGCCATGGCGTGGACGGACGGGCCGGAGAACTAGACTGCTCCCATGCCTATCGTGCCTGATGAGAAGGACTGGACCTGGGTCCTGTCCCGCCCCTGCCCGGAATGCTCCTTCGACGCCTCCACCGTCACTCCGGCGACGGTTCCGGGAAGCATCGAGAGCATGCTCCCCCGGTGGCGGGCCGTCCTGCGCCGGCCGGGTGTGGCACAGCGCCCCAACGACCACACGTGGTCGGCGCTGGAGTACGCCTGCCACGTGCGGGACGTCTTCGCCCTCTTCGACCAGCGGCTGAACCTGATGCTGGAATCGGACGACGCGCGGTTCGACAACTGGGACCAGGACGCCACCGCGGAGGAGAAGGACTACGGCAACGCCGACCCCGCCGTGGTGGGCGCGGAACTGGCAGCGGAAGGGCACCAGGCCGCCGACTCATTTGCCCGGGTGCGTGAGGAGGACTGGGAACGCCGCGGCCTGCGCAGCAACGGCTCGGAGTTCACCGTCCTGACGCTCGCCCAGTACTTCCTCCACGACGTGGTCCACCACCTGCACGACGTCAACGGCTAGCGCTGCTGACCCGCGGGGCCGGCAGGCAAGCCGTCAGCGGGAAGGGGCAGCGTCACCCGGGTAGCAAGCTTTTACCGGGAACGTGCCAGCGGTCCCCGCGGCCGGCCCGAGGAAATTCCAAGGTCCAGCCGGGCGTCGCCTGGGTGGATGTCCGCCGGGTTGTGGGTCACCAGGACCACGGTGCGGTCCCGCAGCCCCGCCCGCAGGTCCGCCAGCATGAGGGCGGCGGCCTCCGCGTCCAGGTGTGCCGTGGGCTCATCCAGGAGAATCACCTCGGCGCCGGTCAGCAGGGTCCGCGCCACGGCCAGGCGCTGGCGCTCGCCGCCGCTGAGGAAAGCACCGCCCGGGCCGATCCGGGTGTCCAGCCCCGCCGGCAACCGGCCCACCAGGTGATTAAGCCCGACGGCGGCCAGCACGGCTTTGAGCTCGCTGTCACCGGTCACTGAGTCACCATCCGCGGACGTCCCGGCCTGGGACGTCCCGGCTTGGCCCGCGTTGGCTTGGCCGGCGGTGGCCTGGACCCCATTGGCCTGGCCCGCATTTACTTGGGACGGGCGGCCCAGCAGCAGGTTTCCGCGGATCGTGGAATCGAACAGGTGCGCCTCCTGCGGGCACCATGCAGCCCGGCCGGTGACCATGGCACGGCCCGCGGCCGGCGGCAGGAAGCCCAGGAGCACGGAGAGCAGCGTGGATTTGCCGGACCCCGATGGACCGGTGACCGCCAGCCAGCGTCCGGGCTCCGACACGGCCTCCAGGCCGGTGAAGACCGGACCGCCCCCGGGCCACGCCGCAGCCAGGTCCACCAGCTCAACACCGGGGACGCCGCCGTCACGGCCCGGAACAGGCTGCAGGCCGCCGGGCCCGTCGGCCCCGCTGGACGCAGCGCCGTCAAGGGCACCGGACTCCCCCACTTTGCGCATCACGGCGCGGAGTGCAGGGAACTGGCGCACCGCCGTCGTCATGGCCGCGAAGGGCTCCACCAGCGCAAGCAGGAGGAGGACCACCACCGCCGCAGTGGCCGGCGCCACCCGGTCACCCAGGACCCCGGGACCGGCCAGCCAAGCGGCGGCCAGGGCTGCGGTGCCGCAGCCGGCGGTGGCAACGGCATGACCCAGCCCCTCGGCCCACGCAGAGCGCTGGGAGGCGCGGGTGGCGCCGCGGTCCTCCGCCAGCAGCGCTTCGAGCACCAGGGGTGCCACCCCGTTGGCGTGCAGTTCGGCGCGTGCGTCCAGTGCCGCAGCGACTCGGCGCAGGACGCCGGACCGCAGGGACTGCTCCACGCTGGCGGACTTGCGGTCGCCCCACAGCGCGGCGGCTGGCGCCAGCAGCAGGCCACACGCGACGGCGGCCAAAACAGCGGGAACGGCGGCAGGCACCAGGACGGCCGTTGCGGCCACGGCAAGGACGGACACTGCGAGCGCCGTGACGGGCGGCAGGACCACGCGGGGCAGCAGGTCACGGACCGTGTCGACGTCGTCGATCACGGTGCCCAGGACGTTGCCGCCCTGCAGGAGCCGGCGTAACGACAGCGCCCGGCGGCTCAGGGTCTCCCAGAGCCGGCCGCGCAGGCGGGTCAACGCGGCGAAGACGGCGTCGTGCAGCAGCAGCCGCTCCCAGTACCGGAACACGGCCCGGCCGATGCCGAAGAACCGGACGCCGACGATGGCGGTCAGGAGGTAGAGAATGGGCGGCTGCTCACTGGCCCGGATGATGAGCCAGCCGGACAGACCGGACAGCGCGACGGCGAAGACGGCCGCCAGGGTGCCGACGAACGCTGCCGCCGCGAACTTGCTGCGGACCGGACCCAGGAGGGCGGCCAGGAGCCGGACAGTGCCGGTCCCGGACCGGGTGCCCGCGGGCGGAGTGCCGGGGGCACTTTCGGTGCTGGCGGCGCGATCGGGCACGCCCGGGTCATCGCTGCCGCCATCCGTGGAGGATGCGGCACCTACGGGCAGGCCGACGCTGCGGCCGTGCTGCGCTGCCGCCACTGTGCCGGACGCCACCACCGGCACTACCGGCACCAGCTGGTCCGCGAGGTCCCGGGTCCGCTGGTTGTGGGCCACCAGGATCACGGTCACCCGGCCGCGCAGCCGCCGGATGGCATCCTCCACGACGGCGGCGGAGGCCTCGTCCAGGTGGGCGGTGGGTTCATCGAGCAGCAGGAGCGTGGCCCCGGCGTCGATCCTTGCCAGCCCCCGCGCCAAGGCCACCCGACGCAGTTCGCCCGGGCTCAGCTCGGCCTGGTGCTTCCCGGCCAGGTGCCCGGCACCGGCACGCTCCAGGCAGCGGCGCGCGGCTTCTTCGGCGGCGAACCGGTCCGGTCCGTGGCTGGAGTCCGGCGAGAGATAAAGCAGCACCTCGTCCAGGACGGTGGGTGCCACCATGACGGGATGCTGCGGCACCCAGGCCACGCCGCGCCGGTCCAGGCCGCGGATGGATCCGGTGATGCCGGTCCCGCCGCCGGCGCCGATGGTCCCGGCCAGGACGCCGAGGACCGTGCTTTTGCCGGCGCCGCTGGGGCCGTCCAGGGCAGTAATCCTGTCCTGCGGCGCGGTGAAGGTCAGGGGTCCGACCGCGGCAGTGGACCGCCCGGCATAGGTCACCGTGAGTGCCGTGACCTCAAGCGGAGCACCAGGCCGTCCGGCCTTGGCTGCGGGCAGCGGCACCGGGTGCGGCGCACTAGTGACGGCGGTGGTTGCTGCAAGGGCCACCCTGCCGTCGTCGCTGGCGTGGTGCGCGGTGCCCAGCTCGCGCAGCGGCAGGTAGCAGTCCGGCGCCAGGAGGAGCGCCAGCAGGCCTGCTTCCAGCGGCATGTCCCCGTGGACCAACCTGACTCCGATGAAGACGGCCACGACGGCCACGGAGATGGTGGCGATGAGTTCCAGGGCCAGCGCGGACAGGAAGGCGGTCCGCAGGGTGCCCATGGTGCGTGACCGGTATTCCTCGGAGATCTCTTCAAGGGCCTTGCGCTGGGCAGTTGCCCGGCCCAGCCCCACCAGCACGGGAAGGCCCTTGGCGAGCTCGAGCATATGCGCCGACAGCCGTGCCAGCGAAGCCTGTGCCTGGCTGACGCTGTCCTCGGTGTGCCGGCCGATCAGCACCATGAACACCGGGATCAGCGGCACCGTAAGCACAATGACCACCGCACTCACCCAGTCGGCGAAAAGGATCCGCGCACCCAGCAGCAGCGGAACGGCAGCACAGTTGACCAGGGCCGGGAGGAACTGGGTGTAGTAGCTGTCCAGCGCGTCCAGGCCGCGGGTTGCCAGGACCGCCAGGCCACCGTCGCCGGGACCGGTAGTCCGGACGCCGGTACGCAGTGCCCTTTCCAGCAGTTCCGCCCGGAGTTCCTCCTTGACTCCCAGGGCTGCCCTGCGGGCGGCCACGGCCTGGCCCCAGACAGTCAGGGAGCGGAGCACGACGCCGGCGAGTCCGGCGGTCAGCTGCGCGTCCCAGGCCGGGTTGCCGGCCGCCAGTCCGGCCAGGACGGAGGCCACGGCCTGGCCGATCAGGACCAGGGACAGGGCCTTGAGCGCGGCGAGGAACCCCAGCCAGTAGGTGGCTGAACGGGTGGCCGGGCCTGCGGGGAAGGTTGGCCGCATGTCAGCCCTTGGTGGTGAACGCCTTGGCGGCCACCGCAGGGAGGAAGCTGTGGGCTTCCGGGATGTGCGCTGCGCTGACGCGGCGGCGGAACACCCAGTAGGTCCAGGCCTGGTACGCGATCACCAGGGGAAGCCCAAAGGCGGCCACGATGCTCATCAGTCCCAGCGTGTAATCCGAGGAGGAGGCGTTGGAGATGGTCAGGTCAAACGTGCTGTCCAGCGTGGAGGGCAGCACCACCGGGAACACAGCCCCGAAGATGGACGCGGTGCCCAGCACCAAGAAGGCGCCCAGGGCCAGGAAGGACCGGCCTTCGGAGCCATTGCGGGCCAGCAGCCAGGCGGTGACGGCGGCAGCAACGGCCAGGACGACGGCGGCCCAGGTCCAGGGCTTGCCGTCCATGAACTGGATGGCGAGGGCCCATGCCGCGATGGGCAGGAGCAGGACCGGCAGGAGCCGCACGAACCACCGGCGGGCGCGGTGCCGCACGTCCCCGTCCGTCTTGAGGGCCAGGAAGGCGAGGGCGTGCAGGAGCGAGAAGCCCACCACTGCCACGCCGCCCAGGAGGGCGTAGCCGCTGAACCAGGCCATGGGGCCGCCTTCACGGTCGCCATTGGCATTCAAGGGCAGGCCGGTGGTGGTGAGGGCCAGTGCCGCGCCCACGCCGAAGGCGGCGAAGAAGGAACCCAGGGCAATGGCCCAGTCCCACCGGTTCCGCCACGTGTCCGTGTCCACCTTGCCGCGGTATTCGAAGGCCACAGCACGGAAGATCAGGGCCAGCAGGACCACCAGCAGCGGCAGGTAGAGCGCGGAGAACAGCGACGCGTACCAGAGCGGGAACGCCGCGAACGTGGCGCCGCCGGCCGTCAGCAGCCAGACTTCATTGCCGTCCCAGACGGGTCCGATGGTGTTCAGCAGCACCCGCCGCTCGGTGTTGTTCCGGGCGAAGAGTTTCATCAGCATTCCGACGCCCAGGTCGAAGCCCTCCAGGAAGAGGTAGCCGGTCCACAGCACCGCGATGGCGATGAACCATATGGTGGGAAGCAGTTCCATTGGTTTGTTCCTCTGCTAGTAGGCGAAGGCCAGGACGTCGTCGGCGGGTTTGGTGTCGCCGGAGCCCGGCGTTTCGTCCTCGTTTTCGTCCGCCGGTGCGTGGCCGAGTTCGGGCATGGCGGAGACCACGCCGCCGCGGACGTACTTCACCAGCAGCTTCACTTCGACCACCAGCAGGACGGCGTACACGGCGGTCAACGCCACCAGCGAGGCGATGAGTTCACCTGCGGACACACCCGGGGATACGGCGGCTGCGGTGAACATGAACACCTGGTCGATGCCGCTGGGATCCGGGTTGGGTGCCACGACGAAGGGCTGGCGGCCCATCTCGGTGAAGATCCAGCCCGCAGCGTTGGCACCGAAGGGCGCCATGATCCCGAAGACGGCCAGGCGCATCAGCCACCGCGACTCCGGCACGGTGCCCTTGCGGGTAAGCCAGAGTGCCACCAGGGCCGCCAGGGCGGCCAGTCCGCCGAAGCCGATCATCATCCGGAATCCCCAGTAGGTGACCTCCATGACGGGCACGTATTCGATTTCCTGGCCCGCGCGTTCACCGTAGATGGGGTTGTCCGGCAGGTTGGTGCCGTAGTTGGCCTTGTACTCGGGCAGGAGGCTGTTGACGCCCTTGACCTCGGTGGTGAAATCACCCTTGGCAAGGAAGGACAGGATGCCGGGGACCTCGATCACTGCCACGACGTCGTCGCAGTTCCTGGAGCCCACGTTGCCGATGCTCAGGACCGAGAAGCCGGTGCCGTCATGGCAGGCGGCTTCGGCGGCGGCCATCTTCATGGGCTGCTGCTGGAACATGAGCTTGCCCTGCAGGTCGCCGGTCACCGCGGTGCCGGCGAAGGAGATCATGGCCACCACGGCGCCGATCCGCAGGGACCGGATCCACACGCTGTGGTCCACCCGGTCGCGCCCCGGGATGCGAACGTCTTCACCCGGGATGACCCGGCCCTCGGCACCCACCGTGTCGACGCCGTCGTGCCGCCTCCGCCACAGGTGGTACCAGGCGATGCCGAGCAGGAAGCCGCCGGCCACGGCGAGGGCGCCGAACAGGGTGTGCGGGACTGCCACCAGGGCGGTGTTGTTGGTGAAGACGGCCCAGGCATCAGTCATTACCGGCCGGCCGTTGATCATTTCCACGCCTACCGGGTGCTGCATCCAGCTGTTTGCCACGATGATGAAGTAGGCGGAGAGCGCCGATCCGATGACGGCCACCCAGAGGCAGGCGAGGTGGATGGCGGGCTTGAGCTGCTTCCAGCCGAAGATCCACAGGCCCAGGAAGGTTGATTCGACAAAGAAGGCCAGGAGGGCCTCGAGGGCCAGTGGAGCACCAAAGACATCGCCCACGAAGCGGCTGTATTCGCTCCAGGCCATGCCGAACTGGAATTCCTGCACGATGCCGGTGGCCACGCCCATGATGAAGTTGATGAGGAACAGCTTTCCCCAGAACTTGGTCATGCGCAGGTATTCGGGCTTGCCGGTGCGGTACCAGGCGGTCTGGATGACCGCCACCACCAGGCCCAGGCCGATGGTCAGCGGCACCATCATGAAGTGGTAGACGGTGGTGATGCCGAATTGCCAGCGTGCGATTTCCAAGGCGTCCATGGCGGTCCCTACTGTGAGCCAATGCAGTTCTTCTACAAACCGTAGAACTCTAACTTCTACAAAGTGTAGAACAAGAGGTCCCGTGGGCGAAAACCAGCTCCCTTCATAAGGATGGCGCGGCAGCGCCCGACGCGCCACATGTTCTACCCGGTGTAGAAGGTTGGCCGGTTTCGGGGTAGATTTGTTGTGTAGTTGAACACCGCGTGATGTCACCGGCGCAATCAGCGTCCGGTGCGGGGAAATAAAGGAAAAGTGCAATGGCTAGTCTTGGTGAACTGGAACGGGCAGTGATGGATCTGCTCTGGGCGGGCCAGGAAGCGGCTACGGCAAATACCCTGCGTGACCAGCTGGCGCGTACGTCGGCGGCGCAGGGCGGGCCGGGCCATGAAGGCAAGGAACTGGCCGTCACAACGGTACTGACCGTTCTCTCCCGCCTGGAAAAGAAGGGCCTCGTGGAGCGCGAGCGTGGAACGCGCCCGCACCGCTACCAGGCAGTGTCCAGCCGCGCGGACCATACCGCCGAACTCATGCATGAGGTCCTCGGCTCGGCACCCGACCGCGAGGCCGTCCTGGCCCGCTTCATCGGGTCAGTGTCCGAAGGTGAAGCCGAGACGCTGCGCAAACTGCTGGGTCACCTCTAGCCCACCATGTTCTGGGCCTCGTACCTGCTGGCGGTCCTGGCGATCATCCTGGCCTGGCCGGTGCCGGTCCTGCTCTCACGGGCGCAATGGCCTGCCAGGTCGCCGTTCACCGCGATGCTGCTGTGGCAGGCCATCGCCCTCGCCGGTGGATTGTCCATGATCGGCGCCATGCTGGTGTACGGCCTGGAACCCATCGGTGACAACCTCATCGCGGGGCTCCGCGCCCTGGCCGGCATGGTGCTTTTCAATGCGCCCACCACGGCCCTGGGATTCTGGCACATCTTCGCCCTCTCCGCGGCAGCCCTGCTCACGGCCCACCTGGTCTTCACGCTGCTGCTGACCTACTACAAGATCCAGCGGCAGCGGCGCCGGCACCGCGAACTGCTGGCGCTCCTGGCATCACCGTCCGGCCAGGACGCGGGAACCCTGGTCATCAGCCATGACTCCCCCGTTGCCTACTGCCTCCCGGGCGGCGCCCGCTCGGTGACGGTCCTCTCCGACGGCCTGATGGCAGCCCTGGAACCGGCCGAACTGCGTGCCGTGCTGATTCACGAGAATGCGCATTTGAGCCAGCGGCACCACCTGCTGCTCTGGGCCTTCGCCGCCTGGCGCCAGGCACTCCCCTGGCTGCCCACCACCCGGCTCGCGCAGGAATCGGTCAACTCGCTGATCGAGATGCTGGCCGATGACGTGGCCCTCCGGACCGAGAGCAAAGCGACCCTCATCAAGGCCATCGCCATTGTTGCCAGCGGTTCGGCGGGTACGGGCGGCGGCGACATCCGGCCCTCCTCCCCCAGCCTGGCCCTGTCCGGGCTCGAGGCCGCTTCGGGCGGCCCGGGCTCCGATGCCGTCCGGACAGCGGCAACGCGGGTCAGCCGGCTCCTGACGCCGCAGCCCCAGCTCCCGGCCGCCATCCGCAGCGCCGTCCTGGCAGGGTCCGTCCTGCTGCTGGCGCTGCCCACCGCACTCCTGGTGGTTCCGGGCCTGCTGGGCTGACGCCGTCAGGCGTCGA
Organism: Pseudarthrobacter phenanthrenivorans; assembly: GCF_000813845.1. Lineage (GTDB taxonomy): Bacteria > Actinomycetota > Actinomycetes > Actinomycetales > Micrococcaceae > Arthrobacter > Arthrobacter phenanthrenivorans_B. The sequence continues at coordinate 21,721 of NZ_JWTB01000005.1, read as the reverse complement.
TGCGCTCCCGGTCCAGGCTCGAGGCACCGGCGATGATGAAGTCCTTGCGCGGGGACACGTCCGAGCCCATCAGCAGGTCGAAGATCTCCTCCGCCTGCTGGGCGTTCTCGATTCCCACCTTGCGCAGGGTGCGGTGCCGCGGGTCCATGGTGGTCTCGGCGAGCTGCTCGGCATCCATCTCGCCGAGGCCCTTGTAACGCTGGATCGGCTCCTTGTACCGCTTGCCTTCCTTGGCCAGGCGCGCCAGGAGCACGTGCAGTTCGGCCTCGGAGTAGGTGTAGATCATCTCGTTGGCCTTCTGGCCCGCGTTGATGACCTCCACCCGGTGCAGCGGCGGAACCGCGGCAAACACCCTGCCCTCGAGGATCATGGGCCGCATGTACCGGAAGAAGAGGGTCAGCAGCAGGGTGCGGATGTGGGCACCGTCAACGTCGGCGTCCGTCATGAGGATCACCTTGCCGTAGCGGGCCGCGCTGATGTCGAAGCTGCGGCCGGACCCGGCGCCCACCACCTGGATGAGCGCCGCGCATTCGGCGTTGGAGAGCATGTCCCCCACCGACGCCTTCTGGACGTTCAGGATCTTGCCCCGGATGGGCAGCAGCGCCTGGAAATCGGAGGAACGGGCCAGCTTGGCCGTGCCCAGCGCGGAGTCACCTTCCACGATGAACAGTTCGGAACGGTCGACGTCGTCCGTCCGGCAGTCAGCCAGCTTGGTGGGCATCGAGGACGTTTCCAGTGCATTCTTGCGCCGTTGCGTCTCCTTGTGCACGCGTGCCGAGATGCGGGACTTCATCTCGTTGACGATCTTTTCCAGCAGCAGGGACGACTGGGACTTGTCGTTCTTGTTGCTGGAGGACAGCTTGGCGGTGATTTCCCGCTCCACTACGCGGGCCACGATGGCGCGGACAGCGCTGGTGCCAAGGATTTCCTTGGTCTGGCCCTCGAACTGCGGTTCGGCGAGCCGCACGGTCAGCACGGCCGTCAGGCCCGCGAAGATGTCGTCCTTTTCGATTTTGTCGTTGCCGGCCTTGAGCTTGCGGGCGTTGGCCTCCACGGCTTTCCGGAACGTCTTGACCAGGGCCTGCTCGAACCCCGACTGGTGCGTTCCGCCCTTGGGGGTGGAGATGATGTTGACGAAGCTGCGCACGGTGCTGTCGTAGCCGATGCCCCAGCGGAGGGCCACATCCACCTCGCAGTCACGCTCCACCTCGGCGAGCTGGCTGTGCCCCCGCTCGTCAAGGACCGGGACGGTCTCCTTGAACTTGCCGGAGCCGTGCAGCCGCCATACGTCGGTGACCGCAGGATCCACGGCAAGGAACTCGACGAACTCGGAGATGCCGCCGTCGTGGTGGAAGACCTCCTCATGCGGGCCGCCCTCACCTGGCGTGCCCGCGAGCCTGCGCTCGTCCCGGACAGTGAGCTTGAGGCCGGGCACCAGGAAGGACGTCTGCCGCGCGCGGGCCACCAGGTCGTCATAGGAGAACTTCGCGTCCGGGGTGAAGATCTGCCGGTCGGCCCAGTACCGGATCCTGGTGCCGGTCACTCCGCGCTTGGCCTTGCCCACGACGTCCAGCACGGAGTCATCGACGAACGGCGTGAACGGCGCGGCCGGGTCCAGCTTGGACCCGGTGTCCTTGAACCGTCCGGGTTCGCCGCGGCGGAAGGACATCCGGTAGGTCTTGCCGCCACGGTCCACCTCGACGTCCAGCCGGGCGGAAAGGGCGTTCACCACGGACGCGCCGACGCCGTGGAGGCCGCCGGAGGCGGTGTAGGAGCCGCCGCCGAACTTGCCGCCGGCGTGCAGCTTGGTGAAGACCACTTCGACGCCGGTGAGGCCGGTCTTGGGCTCCTTGTCGATGGGAATGCCGCGGCCGTCGTCATGGATCTCCACGGAGTTGTCCGCGTGCAGGATGATCCGGATGTCGTGCCCGAAGCCGGCCAGGGCCTCGTCCACGGAGTTGTCGATGATTTCCCAGAGGCAGTGCATGAGTCCGCGCGAATCGGTTGAGCCGATGTACATGCCCGGGCGCTTGCGGACGGCTTCGAGGCCTTCCAGGACGGAAAGGTGCCGCGCGGTGTACTCAGAGCTGGGTGCCACTGGTGATGAACTCCTTCAGGGACGTCGAAACGGTGCTGGACCGCATCTTCTAGGGTAGTCGGCGGCAGCCCGGGCGGCCGCCTGCCACACCCTCCGGCGCGTGTGCGCCACGCCACCAGGGGCCGTGATGTGCGGAACTGTGCAATTCTTGACCGAACCTTGTGGATACGCGCACAGCGAACTTGCCCCATCCTTGCGATGGTTTGGATACGAATGCTGGTTATATAGATGTACTGATCTACTAAGGAGGCCGACATGACAACAGCAGTGGCAGACCGCACACTAAACGCACTCGACCGGTGCGACCGTTGCGGAGCTCAGGCATATGTCCGGGTTGTACTCGAGTCCTCCGGCGGTGAGCTGCTGTTCTGCGGCCACCACGCGCGTGCAGTCGAGGCGACGCTCAAGCCCTTGAGCTCCGGCTGGCACGACGAGACGGGAAAGCTTCACGAGAAAGCTGCCGTCGAGATCGACTAGATGAGGCATCGGTAACCAACGATCCCGCGGGACCTCTCCATTACGGAGGGGTCCCGCGGGCGTTTAAGGGACTGCAGGCGATTTCCGTGGATAACAAAGGGCCGTTCCGGAACCACCCCACGGTGGTTCCGGAACGGCCCTTCAACGAGTCCTGCCTCTAAAGCAGTGCTTGTTGCCCCGTCCCCGCGATTAGTCCAGGTAGTCCCGCAGCACCTGCGACCTGGAGGGGTGGCGCAGCTTGGACATGGTCTTCGATTCGATCTGGCGGATGCGTTCGCGGGTCACGCCGTAGACCTTTCCGATTTCGTCTAAAGTCTTCGGCTGTCCGTCGGTCAGGCCAAAACGCATGGCAACCACGCCGGCTTCGCGTTCGGAGAGGGTGTCCAGCACGGAGTGCAACTGCTCCTGCAGGAGGGTGAAGCTCACGGCGTCGGCCGGAACAACGGCCTCCGAATCCTCGATCAGGTCGCCGAACTCGGAATCGCCGTCCTCGCCCAGGGGCGTGTGCAGCGAAATCGGCTCGCGGCCGTACTTCTGGACCTCGACGACCTTTTCCGGGGTCATGTCGAGTTCCAGCGCCAGCTCTTCGGGCGTGGGTTCGCGGCCGAGGTCCTGCAGCATCTGCCGCTGGACGCGGGCCAGCTTGTTGATGACCTCGACCATGTGGACCGGGATACGGATCGTGCGGGCCTGGTCGGCCATGGCACGGGTGATGGCCTGCCGGATCCACCAGGTGGCGTAGGTGGAGAACTTGAAGCCCTTGGTGTAGTCGAACTTCTCGACGGCGCGGATCAAGCCCAGGTTGCCTTCCTGGATCAGGTCCAGGAAGAGCATGCCGCGGCCGGTGTAGCGCTTGGCCAGTGAAACCACCAGGCGGAGGTTGGCTTCCAGCAGGTGGTTCTTGGCGCGCTTGCCGTCGTGGATGATGAATTCGAGTTCGCGCTTGTACTTCGGATCCATGGAACCGTCGTCGGCCGCGATCTTCTCCTCGGCGAACAGGCCGGCCTCGATCCGAAGTGCAAGGTCGACTTCCTGCTCGGCGTTGAGCAGCGCGACCTTACCGATCTGCTTGAGGTAGTCCTTGACGGGGTCGGCCGTGGCGCCGGCCGACATGACCTGCTGAACGGGGGCGTCGTCATCGTCTGCGTCCGAGTAGACGAAGCCCTTGCCGCTGCCGGCGGCACCCTTGACGGGATCGGCGTCGGCGTCGGCGTCCTCGGTTGCCTCCGGGCCTTCTTCCAGGACGATGTCGTCGAGGTCCTCCTCGACGTCCTCGACCTCGTCCGGATCAACATCGGTGGCAGACTTCCCGGCAGCTTCGGCTGCGGCCTTGGCACCGGGCTTGGGCCCACGCTTCTTGGGCTCGCGCGTGCCGTCCGCTGCAGCCTTGCCGGCCGAGGCCTTGTTGGCGGCACGCGTGGCTGCCCGCTTGGCATTGGTCGCGGCCTGCTTCTCCTCAGGGGACAAGACGTCCTGGGCGGCGGAATCCTTCTTCGTGGAAGACGGGGTCACAGAAAACCTTTCTAGCGGTGGTCTGTGGAATCGCCATACGGGCAACACCACTATGACCCTGTCAAGTCCGTGGTGAAAACCAAGCGCCACCACGGCCGGCAGAGTCACTTAAGACAACTCCCGGAGCGGCTGTAATGTTCCCTTGCGGGCCGTTTACAAGCACTCGATACACGGACCCAACCGGGTCTCGGCATCCATTGTCTCATGATTTGCCCGGATCCGGCCTCCCCATCCGTCATCCGTTCCCGCCGCCGCCCCCTTTCCCGCTCCGCCAGGGTGCTCCGGTGCCCGCTGGCTGCACTGCCCAGGCCGGTTGCCGTCCGGCTAGAACACCTCCTCCTCTCCCGCCGCCCCTGCAGGGCCGGCCTGGAATTTTTGCCAGGCCGAGTCCTTGCGTGCAGCCCAGCCGCAGAGCGTTCCCCGGCCCACCAGTTCCAGCAGGAGCTCGGCAAGGCGGCATCCGGGCTCCAGCTCAAGGGCCCCGCCCAGGTACGCGGCTGCGTAGGAGCCCCGGCCACGGCACCATGCCACCCACCCGCGGAGTGTCAACGCCGCTGCAGCCGCGGGCCCGCCAAAGACCGCAAGTTCGCCGAGGGTCCGGTCCAGGGCGCCCAGGGCCACCCAGTCCGGAACGTCGGGTGCCGCGCCCATCAGGACCTCGCCATAGCCGGCGGGAGCCCGGCTGGAAACAGCGCCGGCGCCAGGCACACCGTTCGCCGCCCCGGGTGCGGATTTCCGCATGGCCTTGGACCACCCTTGTTCCGCCGGAAGCCGCCGGCCCGGCCGTTTGGCGGGGAGCAGCGGCGGCACCACCGCTGGGGCATTGCCCGTCTCCGCGTCCCCGTGCACAAAGATCCCGAACTGTTCGGCGCCGGAGAGGGCAGCCTGCCTGCCGGCGGCTGCCATCACCATCACGGCGTCGCGCCAGGCAGGCACAAGCAGTGTGGCGCGAAGGAAGGCATCGCGCTCGACATCCGCTGTCCAGGCCTGGTCTGTGGCCCCGGTCAGCAGCATAAGCCAGAAATCGAGCACCGCATTGAACTGTGCCCGGTTCCTGGACCGCCCGGCCAGGACCTGTTCCCAGCGGGCCTGGGCCTCACGGACGGCTGCCAGGTGCATGGCGGGGACTGCTGCTGCGGGCCTGCTGTTGGCACGGGGCGCCGGACCCACGCTGCTGCCCCGGTACACCATCTCCGTGTTAAGCGTGCTGTCCCTGATGGCCTGGACGGGCCGCCCCTGGGGAGGGCAGCAGGAGGCATCGGTGCACCACGCGTCCCGCCAGTAGGCGTCACCGACGTACCAGGCATCGCGGACGGGCATCCCGGCCTGGTCCAGGACGGACTCCACTACGGACACCAGGAGGTCATAGGGCGATGGCGGACCCATGTCCGCGTCACTGGTGAAGACGGCCAGCAGCGCGCCGTCCGCTTCCCGGTCCGACTCCAGGTAGCGGCGGACGGCACAGGCGAAAGCGGAGGGGTCGGCCAGTCCATCGGGCCCGGGGAGGTCGAGCCGCAGCGTGGCGCCCAGTGTCGTGCCGTGCAGTGTCATGGCCACCAGGCTTGAGTCCGGCCAGTACCCCAGGGAATGGGGAATGAAGCCGAGGATGTCTTCCGGGCCGCGGACTGTCAATCGTTCGGGAGCTGTCATGGCTCCAGCATCGGCCCAGGGTCCTGCGCGCAGAAGGCAGCACGGCGTGTAAGTGGACAAGTCCGGAGACAGCCGGCTGGAATCCGCGCCGGGCGGCCCTGTGGAGGAGCAGTCAGTCGCCCGGGGAGATCTTCTGGCGGCGGCGGGCCAGGCTTTCGCGGCGCTGCCGGGCGAGGGCGCTGCGCAGCGGCGGCACCACGATCCCTTGGGCTGCCATCTGCCGGCGCACCTTCCGCCGGGAGGCAAGGATGGCGACGGCGCCAAAGGCAAGCAGGAGGAACTGGACGCTCAGGGCCAGCCGGAAGGGATCCAGTCCGTACAGCACCCCCTGCGAGAACCCGGTGGCATACAGCACGTCGAGGACCAGGCCAATGAGGAAGATGGACACCAGCGCCGCGATGAAGCCGCCAACGTTGACAATCCCGGTGGCAGTGCCGATCCGGTGTGCGGGATTGAAGGTCCGGGCGAAATCGAAGCCGATCATCGAACCGGGGCCGCCCACCGCGAGGACCACCACCAGGCCGGCCAGCAGCCACAGCGGGGCACGTCCGGGCAGCAGCAGCACCGCAGCCCAGGCTGCGGCGGTCGCGCCGGCGATCAGCAGGACCATGGTGGAGCGGCGCAGCGGATGGCGTGACACAAAGCGTCCGATGAAGGGTCCCACCGCCATGGCCGCCGCGACGTACAGGGCCATGAGGGCGGCGACAGTGCCGGCGTCCAGGCCCTGGCCCGAGATCAGGAACGGATAGCCCCAGGTCATGGCGAACACGGTGCCGCTGAACTGGATGGTGAAGTGGCTCCACATGCCCAGCCTGGTGCCGGGCTGGCGCCACGCGCGGGCCAGCGAGGCGCCGGTGGCCCGGAGCCCCTGCCGGGCATGCGGACGTTCGGTGCCGGGGGGAGCATCCTGTAGCAGGAGGAGGACCAGGACGACGGCGAGGGCGGACATTCCAGCAAGCATCAGGAATGCGGGGGTCCAGCCTGACAGGTGCAGCACGAGCGCGAAGGGCAGGACACTGAACAGCTGCCCCAGCTGGCCCGACATGCCGGTCAGCTGGGTGACCAGCGGGACCCGGGCGGGCGCGAACCACAGCGGGATGAGCCGGATCACCGAGATGAAGGTCATCGCGTCGCCGGCCCCTACCAGCACACGGCCCAGCACCCCGCCTGGGATGCTTTCGGCGAAGGCCAGCTGCAGCTGTCCCAGTCCCATCAGGACGGCGCCGCCGGCGATCATGGCACGTGAGCCGAACCGGTCCACCAGCAGGCCCACGGGGATCTGGAGGCCTGCGTAGACCAGCAGCTGCAGGACGGTGAAGAAGGAGATCGCAGACGCGGTGGCGTGGAACCGCTCGGTGGCTTCGAGTCCCACCACGCCGAACGAGGTCCGCTGCGCCACGGCCACCAGGTACCCGAAAATTCCAATGGTCCAGATAAGCCAGGCGCGGGGTGCAGTCACCCCTTCATTATGCCCGGCGCTTCCCCGCGTACCCTGCGGCTGTGACCGGTCTTACTGCCCCGGGTTTTCCCTGGCCAGGTAGGCCTCCACGGCGGCGCCCAGATCGTCAGCGTCCGGGAGTTCATCGTTTTCGTTCGCCAGGAGGGACCGGCGGACCATGCCGTCCGCCTTCTCGTCGTACCGGGTTTCGAGGCGCGCCACCACCTGCTGGACCTCCTCGGAGGCCTCGATCTGTTCCGCGATCTGGCGGCTGACTTCCCGGCCCGATTCACGGAGCCGGTCGGTGGGGAGCATCAGGGAGGTGGCTGCGCCCAGGTATTCGAGCCCGGCAACGGCCGCGGTGGGGTACTCCGCTTCGGCCAGGTAGTGCGGAACGTGGATCACGTAGCCGGCCACGTTGCGCCCGGCTTCCACCAGCCGGAGCTCCAGGATGTGTCCGACGGCGGCAGGAACCTCGACGGTGGGCTTCCACACCGAGATGCCCTCGATCAGCTCGGGCCGGTTGCCATGCACCGTGACTCCCACGGGCCGCGTGTGCGGAACGGGCATGGGGATGGAGTGGATCCAGGTGACCAGGTTGACGTCGAGCTTCTCCACAATGTTCACCACGGCGCGCGCAAACCGTTCCCACTGCAGGTCCGGCTCGAACCCGGCCAGCAGGAGGAATGGCTTGCCGAGTCCGTCCACCAGGCGGTAGAGGGCCAGCCGGGGCTCCTGGTAGTCCTGGACGTGGTCCTCGACGAAGGTCAGGTGCGGCCGGCGGGACCGGTAGTCGATGAGCTGGTCGGCGTCGAAAACCGCGACCGGCTGGGCGTCGAGGGTGTCCAGCAGTTCGGCGTTGATCTGCTTGACCACGTGGCCGGCGTCGGCGAACCCGGTGAAGCCCATGACCATGTTCAGCCCGCGCAGTTCGGAGCTGTGGAACAGCTCGATGTTGCTGGCATAGAGCGCGTCGGGGTCCAGCAGGGAGCCGGAAATCCGTTCAAGCACGGCATGTTCCTTTCAGGGGTACGGGCGGACATCATTCATAACGCGGCAGGGGCGGCCGGCATTCCGCGGCGCGGTGTGGTGCACATCTCAGGAAATTCTCCCGCTGCGCCGGGGAAGGGCTACGATCGGAACTGGCCTGCCAAGCGGGCCTGCACGCACCGGGAACCGTCCGGAACGGCCGGATCCGGGACACCCTTGGCAGAGCGCCCAACATGCATCCCTGCCCCGAACGTTTCGAGAATCGAGGACTCATCCCTGTGGTCAAGAATACTGAAATCAACTTTAGTACCGTCTCGCGGGACCTTAAGAGGAACCCCAGCGACGCAGTGGTCATCGGGGTGGGGCAGGGAAGCGACGGGCCCGTCCTGCTGGACAACCCGCTGACGGCGAAGTCCGCAGAGGCCCTCGCCGACTCGCTCAAGGGACTCGGCGTGACGGGCGCCGCGGACCAGCTGGTCCGCCTCCCGGGACTGCCCGAAACCGGCGCCGGCATCCTGGCCCTTGCCGGCGTGGGCAAGGTTTCCGCGTCAGAGCAGCCCGCGGGCGAGTCGCTGCGCAGGGCAGCGGGATCGGCAGTCCGGCAGCTGGCAGGCCTCGCCACGGTCACCCTGGCATTCCCGACGGCGACCGTCCAGGACGTCGCGGCAGTGGCCGAGGGTGCCGCGCTGGGCGCCTACTCCTTCACTGAGTTCCGGTCCTCCACGGACGGGCTCAAAGACCCGGTCCGCAACGCCGTGATCTTCACGGAGCTCCCAGGCACCGGGGACCTGGACGCTGCCCTGAAGCGTGCCGGCCTGGTGGCCAAGGCCGTGAACGCCACCCGTTCCCTGGTCAACACACCGCCGAGCCACCTCTACCCCGAATCGTTTGCGGAGGCCGCCAAGGACCTCGCCAAGGGCCTGCCCGTCAAGGTCACCGTTTGGGACGAGAAGCGCCTTGAGAAGGAAGGCTTCGGCGGCATCATGGGCGTCGGCAAGGGCTCCAGCCGCCAGCCGCGCCTGGTCAAGGTCGAGTACTCCCCTGCCAAAGCCACCGCCAAGATCGCCCTGGTGGGCAAGGGCATCACGTTCGACACCGGCGGCATCTCCCTCAAGCCGGCCCTGAACATGGGCGACATGAAGAGCGACATGGCGGGCGCCGCCGTCGTCCTTAACACTGTCCTGGCCCTCGCCGGCCTCGGCCTCCCGGTCAAGGCCACCGCCTGGCTCTGCATCGCGGAGAACATGCCCGGCGGCGGGGCGTCGCGCCCGGCCGACGTCCTGACCATGTTCGGCGGCAAAACGGTGGAAGTCCTCAACACCGATGCCGAAGGCCGGCTGGTCATGGCGGACGGCATCGTCGCCGCAAGCCGCGAATACCCGGACGCCATCATCGACGTCGCCACCCTGACGGGGGCACAGCTCATCGCCCTGGGCAACCGCACCGCCGGCATCATGGGATCCGAAACGGTCACCGGGCCGCTCAAGGCAGCAGCCGACCGCGCGGGGGAGCTGGTCTGGCCCATGCCGCTGCCCGAGGAACTGCGTCCCAGCCTGGACTCGCAGGTGGCGGACCTGGCCAACATCGGCGAACGACACGGCGGCATGATGACCGCCGCCGTGTTCCTGCGCGAGTTTGTGGGTAAGGACAAGGCGGGCGAACAGATCCCCTGGGCGCACATCGACATCGCGGGTCCGTCCTTCAACAACGGCAGCCCCTACGGCTACACCCACAAGCAGGGCACCGGATGCACCGTCCGCACCCTGGTTGCGTACGTCGAGGACCTCCTGGCCGCGGCCTGAGCCTACGCCCCGGCGGGGCCACGGGCCGTGTCACGCGGCCTTGCGGCGCAAGTGATCCCTGTGCCACAAAGCCGCGTGACACTGGACACAAGCGCTCCACAAACGCAGCGCCAAGGTGGAGCATGGATAGGTGGTTCGCTAAGGTGAACCACGGTAGTCACAAATGCAAGAGAGTTGCCCTGCTGACATAATCACGGCAGTGCAAGTTCCAAGACCAGATGATGCGCGCTGATCGCGTCATCGTTCACGCGAGGGAGCGTTTAAGTGGCCGATCAGGCAACTGCGCAAGAATTCGACATCCTGGTACTCGGTGGCGGCAGCGGCGGATACGCTGCGGCGCTGCGTGCAGTACAGCTCGGCCTCACCGTCGGCCTCGTGGAGAAAGGCAAGCTGGGCGGCACCTGCCTCCACAACGGCTGCATCCCCACCAAGGCCCTGCTGCACTCCGCAGAGCTGGCCGACCACGCCCGTGATTCCGCCAAGTACGGCGTGAACGTCACCCTCGACGGCATCGACATCAACGCCGTCAACGCCTACAAGGACGGCATCATTGCCGGCAAGTACAAGGGCCTGCAGGGCCTGATCAAGTCCAAGGGCATCACCGTTATCGAAGGTGAAGGCAAGCTCCAGGGCACCGACACCGTCGTGGTGAACGGCACCGCCTACAAGGGCAAGAACATCGTGCTGGCCACCGGCTCCTACTCCCGCACCCTCCCGGGCCTGGAAATCGGCGGCAAGGTCATTACTTCCGACCAGGCTCTGACCATGGACCTCATCCCGAAGAGCGCCATCATCCTCGGCGGCGGCGTCATCGGCGTCGAATTCGCCTCCGTCTGGAAGTCGTTCGGCGTGGACGTCACCATCGTTGAAGGCCTGCCCTCCCTCGTTCCCAACGAGGACGCCACCATCATCAAGAACTTCGAGCGCGCCTTCAAGAAGCGCGGCATCAAGTTCTCCACCGGCGTCTTCTTCCAGGGCGTCGAGCAGAATGACGACGGCGTGAAGGTCACCCTGGTGGACGGCAAGACGTTCGAGGCCGACCTCCTCCTGGTCGCTGTTGGCCGCGGCCCCGTCACCGCCAACCTCGGCTACGAGGAAGCAGGCATCACCATCGACCGCGGCTTCGTCATCACCAACGAGCGCCTGCACACGGGCGTGGGCAACATCTACGCCGTCGGCGACATCGTTCCCGGCGTGCAGCTGGCCCACCGCGGCTACCAGCAGGGCATTTTCGTGGCCGAGGAGATCGCCGGCCTGAAGCCGGTGGTTGTCGAGGACATCAACATCCCCAAGGTCACCTACTCCGAACCCGAGATCGCCACGGTCGGCTACACCGAGAAGGCTGCCAAGGAAAAGTTCGGCGAAGACCAGGTGCAGACCCAGGAATACAACCTGGCCGGCAACGGCAAGAGCTCCATCCTGGGCACCTCCGGCCTGGTCAAGCTGGTCCGCCAGAAGGACGGCCCCGTGGTGGGCGTCCACATGATCGGTGCCCGCATGGGCGAGCAGGTGGGCGAGGCCCAGCTGATCGTGAACTGGGAAGCCTACCCGGAGGATGTGGCGCAGCTGGTGCACGCCCACCCCACCCAGAACGAAGCCCTCGGCGAAGCCCACCTGGCGCTGGCCGGAAAGCCGCTGCACGGCTAATTTTCAACAGCATTACCAGGCCAGGTGCACCCGGCCGCGCAGGCCGGGTGCACCAGGCTTCCAACAAGGCAGCAACCATTCGCACTAAAGATCAATAAGGAGAACGGGGACGACATGTCTGAATCCGTTAACTTGCCCGCCCTCGGTGAGAGTGTCACCGAAGGAACCGTCACCCGCTGGCTCAAGCAGGTAGGTGACCGGGTAGAGGTGGACGAGCCGCTGCTCGAAGTCTCCACCGACAAAGTAGACACTGAAATCCCCTCTCCTGTAGCTGGCGTGATTGAAGAAATCCTGGTCGCTGAAGATGAGACCGCTGAAGTAGGCGCGCCGCTGGTGCGCATCGGCGACGGCTCCGGCGGCGGCTCCGCACCCGCAGAAGCCCCGGCCGAAGCAGCCCCCGCCCAGGAAGCCCCTGCCGAAGCAGCACCGGCTGAGGAAGCTCCCGCCCAGGAGGCCCCTGCCGAAGCAGCCCCCGCCCAGGAAGCTCCGGCTGCCGGCGGCGGCGAAGGCCACGAGGTCACCCTCCCCGCACTGGGCGAGAGCGTCACCGAAGGTACCGTGACCCGCTGGCTCAAGGCCGTCGGCGACTCCGTCGAGGTGGACGAGCCGCTGCTGGAAGTCTCCACCGACAAGGTTGACACCGAGATCCCGTCCCCGGTGGCCGGCACCCTCCAGGAAATCCGGGTCAACGAGGACGAGACCGCCGAGGTAGGGTCTGTACTGGCCGTCATCGGTTCCGGCGCACCCGCTGCCGCGGCACCCCAGGCTGCACCTGCCGCTCCCCAGCAGGAGGCGCCGAAGCAGGAAGCCCCCAAGCAGGAGGCACCCGCCCCCGCAGCCGCTCCGGCTCCCGCGCCCCAGGCTGCACCCGCAGCAGCCGCCGCACCTGCGCCGGCAGCCCAGGAAGCGCCGTCCGCCGGCGGTTCCGAGTCCGGCTACGTCACTCCCCTGGTCCGCAAGCTGGCCAACCAGCACGGCGTGGACATCTCCTCGCTCTCCGGCACCGGCGTCGGCGGCCGCATCCGCAAGCAGGACGTCCTTGCCGCCGCTGAAGCGAAGGCCGCTCCCGCAGCCGCTCCGGCTGCTACCCCGGCTGCCTCAGCTCCGGCTGCCTCGGGTGCGGCCGCCTCGTCGCTGCGCGGCACCACCCAGAAGGCTCCGCGCATCCGCCAGGTCATCGCCCGCCGCATGCGCGAGTCGCTGGAAATCTCCACCCAGCTGACTCAGGTCCACGAGGTGGACATGACCAAGGTTGCCAAGCTCCGTGCCCGCGCCAAGAACTCGTTCCAGGCGCAGAACGGCACCAAGCTGACCTTCCTGCCCTTCATCGCCAAGGCGGTCGCCGAGGCCCTCAAGCAGCACCCCAAGCTCAACGCTGCCTACGACGAGGAAAAGCAGGAAATCACGTACCACAACGCCGAACACCTGGCGATCGCCGTCGACACCGACAAGGGCCTGCTGGTCCCGGTCATCGCCGACGCCGGCAACCTGAACCTCGCCGGTCTTGCCGGCAAGATCGCCGACGTTGCCTCCCGCACCCGCGATGGCAAGATCGGCCCGGACGAACTGTCCGGCGGCACGTTCAGCATCACCAACATCGGTTCGGTGGGGGCCCTGTTCGACACCCCCATCATCAACCAGCCGCAGGTTGGCATCCTGGGCACCGGTGCCATCGTCAAGCGTCCCGTCGTGGTTGCCGACGAGAACGGTGACGACTCGATCGCCATCCGCTCCATGATGTACCTGTCGCTGACGTACGACCACCGCCTCGTGGACGGTGCAGACGCCGGCCGCTTCCTCCAGACCCTGAAGGCACGCCTCGAAGAAGGCGCCTTCGAAGCAGACCTGGGACTGTAGCAACAGGCAAGCACACGACGGCGGCGGGTGCCAAAGGTGGGATAACCACCGGCGAGGCGCACCGCCGTCGTTGTTTAACGGCCACCCGGCACGGGTGGCCAGCGTGGCTTTGCTACGGGCCGTAGAACTGACTGGCTAAGCTAGGGCCATGACTATTCTGTTCAACATCCTGGTCTTCCTGCACGTGGTGGGCGCCGCCATGATCGTGGGGTACTGGATCGCCACGATGCGCACGCCCACCGTCCACCCGCGCCAGCGTGACGGCGCTTTCCTGCAGCTCCTCACCGGCATCGCCATGATGGGCATCCTTCCGTTCCTGCCGGACAAGGATCCCAACTACGCCAAACTGGGCATCAAGTTCGTCATCGCCGTCGTGGTTGCCGTCCTGGCGGTCATTGGCTCCCGCAGGGTCAAGAACGGACAGCCAGTTTCCACCGGCCTCGCCCACGGCGTCGGCGGCCTTGCCCTGCTCAATATCGCGATCGCCACCATCTGGCAGTAGCCACACCGGCCGCAGCAGCGGTCACAATCCTCTGAGAGCGGACAACCCGTGCACCGGAGGTGCGTGGTCCCTAGGATGGACAACGGTGGGCCCGGCAGCGAACGCACCGGACCCGGATCGAACCGACGTTGAGGAGAGACATGGCTACAACACGCAACGCCCACACCGTATGGACCGGCAGCCTGACCGAAGGCTCAGGCAACACCACCCTGGACAGCTCGGGACTGGGCACCTTCGATGTCACCTGGAAGGCACGCACGGAGGCTGCCGGCGGAAAGACCAGCCCGGAAGAGCTGATCGCCGCGGCGCACTCGGCCTGCTTCTCCATGGCCTTCAGCCATGAACTCAGCCAGGCCGGCTTCACCCCGGAAGAGGTCAACACCAAGGCTGAGGTTGGCTTCCAGCCCGGCACCGGCATCACCGGCAGCCACCTGACCCTCAACGCCCGCATCCCCGGCATTTCGGAAGAGGACTTCCAGCGCATCGCCGAGGCCGCGAAGAAGGGCTGCCCGGTGTCCCAGGCCCTCGCCGGCATCGATATCACCCTCGACGCCACGCTCCAGTCCTAGGCGCGCGCCGCCGGTCCTGACAAGTCGGCCTGAAACATGCAAAGGCCCTGTTCCTCCCGGTCTTCCGGGAAGGAACAGGGCCTTTGCCGTTGCTAGTTTTCCTGGCGGGCCGGCAGCGGTTCGGGCTTCAGGCGGCGGTAGCCTGAGCGCGCCGGCGGCCGGTCGGTGGGCAGTTCCTGGATCATTTCCTTTAGTGCGCCGATGCCGTACTCCAGCTGCGGATCACGTCCTGCAGCGTAGGCGTGCGGCGGATAGGCCACCTCGATGTCCGGATCAACGCCGTAGTTCTCCACGCTCCAGCCCACCCCTCCACTGAACCAGTTGGCATAGCGGGGCTGGGTGACACCGGTACCGTCAGCCAGCGCGAAGCGGTTGTCGATGCCCACCACACCGCCCCACGTCCGGGTTCCGATCACCGGGCCGATGCCCCGCAGCTTCGAGACCTGGGTGATGATGTCGCCGTCGGACCCCGCAAACTCATCTGCAAGGATGATGACCGGTCCCCTCGGTGCGTGGTGGGGGTAGGTGCGCGGCTTCTCACCCCGCGGCATGCTCCAGCCGGTCACCTTGCGGCCGATCAGTTCCGCGACGAGCTGGGACGTGTGGCCGCCGCGGTTGCGGCGCACATCCACGATCAGGCCGTCGAGCGCCGTTTCGGTGTCCAGGTCGCGGTGCAGCTGGGCCCAGCCGTTGGCCATCATGTCCGGGATGTGCAGGTAACCGAAGGTGCCGTTGGAGGCTTCCCGGACGGTCCGCCGGTTGCCGGCTACCCATTCCTGGTAGCGCAGGCGCTCCTCATCCTTCACGGGCACGACGGCGACGCGGCGCTGGGTGCCTTCGCCGGCACCGTGGCCGGGGCCGTTGAGGAGGGTCAGCTCCACGGCGCGGCCGGCGGCCCCCACCAGCTGCATGGCGGGTGTGACGCCGGCGGACAGCGGGACGCCGTCGATGGCCAGCAGGATGTCGCCCGCCTTCGCCCCGACGCCGGGCCGCGTCAGCGGAGAGGTGGCCAACGGATCGGATGACTCACCGGCGAGGATCCGGGTGATTTCCCATCCGCGGGGGGTGTGTGCCAGATCGGCGCCGAGCCGCCCCTGGCCCCGGCTTCCGCGTTCGGTGACGGCAGCGGGGCGCACGTAGGCGTGGGATGTCCCCAGTTCGCCGTGCAGTTCCCACAGCAGGTCCACCAGGTCGTCATGCGAGCCCAGGCGCTCCACCAGGGGGCGGTAGCGCGCGTGGATGGAGTCCCAGTCCTGGCCGGCCATGTCCTCGGTCCAGAAGAAGTCGCGCTGCAGGCGCCAGGCCTCGTCGAAGGCCTGTCCCCAGACGCTCAAGGGGTCCATCACCACACGGATCCGGCTCAGGTCCACCTTGACCAGCTTGCCGGACTCCTCGTCCGCCTTGGCGTCGGATGGGATCACCGTGACCTGTTTGTCGGACACCAGCACTGCCTTGCTCCGGTCGCCGGACAGGCGGTAGCTGTCCACGGAGTCGGACAGGGTGGTTTGCCGGCGCCGGGCAATGTCGTAGCGGACCAGGCTGGGGCGTGCGTCCTTGTCCTCCTGGCTGGCCTTGCCGTCGCCGGTCACGCCGGACAGGACGGAGTCCAGCCAAAGGAGTCCGCCGTCCACGGCGGCCAGCGAGCTGTAATTGCCCTGCGGCACGGGGACAGTGATCACGCGGTGCGCCAGGCCCTCCGCATCCACCGTGACGGCAGGCGCCGCAACGGCAGCGGTGTCGGCTGCCCCAGCGCCGGAGGCTTCGTCCTGCTCCTCACCGCCCGCCGGATCAACCGACGGGCCAAAGGGCGACGGCGTCTCCGCGGCGAGAGCCACCATGTACGGCTTGATGGGACTGGGGAAGGACAGGTCGAACGAGTGCCCGTCGTAGACGGGGTCGAAGCTGCGGTTGGAGAGGAAGGCGAGGAACTTGCCGTCCGGGGTGAAGGCGGGGGAGGCGTCGCGGAAGCGGCCGTCCGTGACCTCCACGGGCGCGGCATCGAGCCGGTCCACGGTGGCCAGGCGCAGCCGGCTGCGGGAACCGAAGGAGGTGACCGGTTCCGACCAGGCGAGCCAGCGCGAGTCCGCCGACCAGGCCAGCTCGGAGATGCTGCCTTCGCCGATGCTGGCAACCCGGGTCAGGTCCCCGGTGCGGGTATCCACCACGTACACGTCGCCGAACGACGTGCCCAGGGCAACCCACCGGCCATCCGGGCTTGCTTCCAGCGAGCTGGCGCGCGACGGCGTCGGGACCGTGAGGTGGTCCTCTGCGGCAATTGCCGGGGCCTCAGCCGGGGCAGTTTCAGCCTGCGGCGCCACATCCGCCTGCTGCTCGTCGTCCGCCGGAACGTGGATGTGGCCGCCTGCCAGCATTGCCGCGCCGGCGGCGGGCACCGGCTGGGGCAGGCGGATGGCGTCCTGCCCGTCGGGCGTGCCCCCGTCAGGGTTCCCGGAACCGGGAGTTTCGGACGCTGCTGCGCCGCTGCCGGCCGGTGCCTCCACCGGCCCGGCGCCGTAGGGAACCGGCGCGGCGATGTCCTTGATGTGCAATCCCTCCACGCCGTCGTGGTCGGCGATGTAGGCGATCCGGCCGTCGCCGAGGGGCCGGGGCAGCCGGGCCCGGACGCCGGGGGTGGCCTCGATGATGCGGGAGGGCCCATCCTTGTGCCGCAGCCAGTGGATGGTTCCATGTGACTCCACGGCACTGGCGGAGGCGGTGGCATCGGGTGCTGCGGCTCCCAGGTGCTTGACGGCATCGAGCAGCGCGGGACGCCTCGTCTGCGAGGCGGAGCCAAGGGTGATGTCCAGCTTCACGGCCTCCGAGCCAAGGTCGTGGAGGACCCAGAGTTCACCGGCGGATTCGAAGATGACCCGTTTCCCGTCGGTGGAAGCATGCCGGACGTAGAAGTCCTGGTGGTCGGTGTGCCGGCGCAGGCCGGTTCCGTCAGGAAGGACGGAGTACAGGTTGCCGTAGCCTTCGTGGTCTGAGAGGAAGGCGATCCGGCCGTCCACCCACAGGGGATCGGTGAGGTTGCCGTCGAGGTCCGGCACCAGCCGCTCGAACTCGCCGTTGCCATCGCGGTCGATCCAGAGCTTGCCGGCGGTTCCGCCGCGGTACCGCTTCCACCATGCAGGTTCACGGGACAGGACGCTGGCCAGGACCACGGGACGTTCGTCGCCCACCTCGGGGCCGTAGGCAACTGATTCCACCGGGCCATACGGAAGTTCCTGGGCCCAGCCGCCCTCGAGGGGCACGCTGTACGCGTAGGTGTGGCGGCTTTCCGCCTGCCGGAAGGCGCTGGTGACCACGGCCGAACCGGTAGCGGTGAAGCCCTTCACCTTCGTGGTGCTGTGCCCAAAGTAGGTGAGCTGCCGGTACCCGCCGCCGTCGACCTCTGCCGACACGACCTCCGGGGCCGTTCCCTGCACCACTGTCCACACCAGCCGCTTCCCGTCGGGGGTGAAACGGGGATTGCGGGCAGGAAGCTGGAGCGACGAGACACGCCAGGCCCGGCCGCCGTCCAGGGGCGCAATCCACACGTCGTCCTCGGCCACGAAAGTAACCAGGTCACCGTGCACATGCGGGAAACGGAAGTAGCTCGAAAAGGTCATCGTTCGATCATAGTCAACCCCTCCGCTGCGCTGCGGGAGGCACACAACGGGCGCTGCCGTGGTGAGATGGACCATGCATATCGTCATGGCCGGCGCCTCAGGGCTTATCGGCACCTCCATGTCCGCAGCCTTCCGCAATGCCGGCCACACGGTGGTGACCCTGGTCCGACGGCCACCCGCCGGGCCCGGCGAGGTCCGCTGGGACCCGGCGTCCCACACCCTCGATCCGGGGGCACTTGCCGGCGCCGGCGCCGTAGTCAATCTGTCCGGCGCCGGCATCGGCGACAAGCCCTGGACTCGGAAGCGGGTTGCGGAGCTCTTCAGTTCCCGGCTGGAACCGACGCGGACACTCGTCCAGGCCATGGCGAAGCTGGATGCCCCGCCGGCAACGTTCATCAGCCAGTCGGCATCGGGGTATTACGGCGACGCCGGCAACACCGTCCTGCGCGAGGACGCCCCTCCCGGCACGGGGACCCTGGCGCAGATCTGCGTTGAGTGGGAGCAGGCTGCCCTGGCGGCACCGGCAGGCGTGCGGGTGGTGACACCCCGCACCGGTGTGGTGTTCAGCCGGTCGGGCGGAGCCCTGGGCAAGCTGCTTCCGTTGCTTCGCCTTGGCCTTGGCGGCCCCTTTGGCAATGGCCGCCAGTTCTGGCCCTGGGTGGCACTTCCGGATGTTTCAGCCGCTTTCCTTTTCCTCCTGGACAGCGATGTATCAGGCCCCGTCAACGTCGCCGCGCCGGAGCAGGCGGATGTCAACACCATCGTTGCCGCGCTGGCCGGCGCCCTGCACCGTCCTGCGGCCCTTCGGGTTCCGGCCCCCGTACTGCGCACCGTCATGCCCGGGCTGGGCGAAGAGCTCCTGCTGCACAGCCAGCGGATGGAGCCGGCAGTCCTTGCAGCCGCCGGCTATCCCTGGCAGTACGCGCGCCTGGACGAGGCCGCACAATGGGTGGTTGGCCGGGACCGCAAAGCTTAGCTGCGCCCACGGCAGGTTGCAGGGCAGGGCCAGGCACGGCTTTGTGAACCCGACACCTTCCGCGGTCTATTCACCCGGCAGGATGTCGCTGATCATCCATCGCCCGTCCACCGATACCAGGACCAGCCTCAGCGGCCGGGCCGGGCCGGGCGGTCCTTCGGCCAGCTCTTTGCCCCCGGCATCGAGCGTCCGGTAGCCGGAGGTGGAGGAGGTCAGCCTGACGACCACCTGCGTGGCGGTCTGCGTCCCCTCCGGGGCAACGTCCGAGAGAAGGGTAGTGAATCCGGCCAGCCGCTGGGCGGAGCCGGCCATCTGCCCGGCGATGCGCCCATCCGCGGCTGCCGCAGATGAGCCGGGGGCGTTCACGGCTGCCAGGAGGTCCAGGTCTCCGGTACTGAAGGCGGTGTCCCGCATCACGGAGAGGCCCCGCACGGCAGTAACGGGGTCGGCGGCGTTGGCCCGTTCCCTTGCCGCGGCCAGCGCCACCGTATCTCCCTTGCCTCCGGCGGCGGGAGGTTCCGGGGCTGCAGCGGCAGGCGGCACGGCGGCCGCTGGTGCTTCCGGCCTTGCGGCGGCGTGGCCGGACCATAGCTCCTGCCCGGCCGGTCCAAGCAGCATCCACCCTCCCGCCGTAACGGCAGCTGCCGCGGGCAGGAGGGACCGCAGCAGCAACTGCCTTCCCCGGCCGGGAGGGTGCGGTCCGGCATGTTTGCCATGCGGCGCCGGCATTTTGCGCGGTACCCCTGCCGGTAGTTCCCGGGCCAGGCCCCGGCCCGGTGCGGCCGCCGGCCGGCCGTCCCAGCGCGCCGTGGCCGCCCGCCGCCGCAGGCCCTGCACTTTCGCGCGCAAGCGGCCGCCCTTCCCCGCGGCGGGAGCGGCCCGGCGCGTCAGCAGCTCAGGCAGCACGGTGGGATGAACGGCGGTAGACAGGTCCACCGGCTGGGGTTCGGCGCTGCGGTAGATCGCAGCGGCAAACGCCAGCGCATTCGGCCGCAGCCGCCGGTCCTCGTTCAGGCCGGCTTCCAGGGCCACCGCAAGGTCCGTGGGGACACCGCGGACCAGCAGGGACAATGGCGGGCGGTGGGAAGTCCTGCCCGGCGCTTCCCCGGTCAGGCAGTACCAGCCGAGGGCGGCTGCGGAATACACATCCCGCTCCGGCTGCAGGCCGGCGCGCACGGCATCGACCGGCATAGGGTCCGTGAAGCCGGCCGTCCCGGCGCCGGCGGTGCCCGGATCGCCGAGCATGCGTGCAACACCCAGGTCGGACAGCATGGGTTTGCCTTGTCCGGTGAACAGGATATTTCCCGGTGCCACGTCCGAATGCGTGAAGCCCTTGCCGTGCAGGTAGCCCAGGGCCTGGGCTATGGGCGTCAGGACGGTGACCGTCTCCCCCACGCTGAGCCTGCCGCGGGCTGCCAGCAGCTGCGCCAGCGAACCTCCGGCGGCGTAATCCATGGTTAAGGCCGGGCCGCCCGTGGGTGCTGCCGTGCGCACCGCATCATGGGCCCGGATGAGGTGCTGGTGGTCCAGGACCGACAGAATCCGGATTTCCCGCCGGACGTCCTCGTCGGTGGGGGCCCCACCGGTCCGCGAAGTCCCGTGCCCGTCCCCCGTGCCGCCGCCGGCGCGGAAACACTTGAGTGCGTACTGCCGGCCGCTCCGCTGTTCCCGGGCCAGCCACACGTCCGCGCTGCCGCCCCGGCCGAGCAGGCGGCCGACGTCGTATCCGGGAACGTTTGGAGCCTGTGCATCGTCCATGGTCCATGTCTAGCGGAGATTCGGAATGGCCGCAGAAGTTATCCACAGGCGCCGGCCGGCCGCAGCAGTCACAATGGGTGCCGCCGGTGAGCTTGGACACTAAACGGGGCCGGCGCAGATTCCGGGTCTAAGCTGGATGGCATGACTCTTGAGTTTTCACAGCTGGGTCTTGCCCCCGACTTCGTTGATTACATGGACGGCTGGGACGCCCAGCGCGAACTCCATGACAAGGTTGTCGCCGGGGATGCCCCCAGCACTGTCCTGCTTCTGGAGCATGCCGCCGTCTACACCGCCGGCAAGCTCACGGAGGACCACGAGCGGCCGTTCGACGGCACACCTGTCGTTGCAGTGGACCGTGGCGGCAAACTTACCTGGCACGGTCCCGGACAGCTGGTGGCCTACCCCATCCTGAAGCTGAAAAACCGGTCCGGCATCCGGGACTACGTGGAACGCCTGGAAGAGATCATGATTGCGGTCATGGCGGACTACGGCATCAAGGCCGAACGCATCAAGGGGCGCGCCGGCGTGTGGCTCAAGGCCGATGCCAAGGGCCCGGACCGCAAGATTGCCGCCATCGGCATCCGCGTCCTGAACGGGGTCACCATGCACGGCATCGCCATCAACTGCAGCAACGATTTGGCCCCTTACGGCCAGATCATCGCCTGCGGCATCACCGATGCCGGGGTGACCACCATGTCCCAGGAAACCGGCCGGGACATCCGGCCGGCGGACATCGTGGACCGTTTTGTGGAGGAATTCCGCAAGCATGAAGAAGCATTGGTTTCGAGCCCTGAAGGAGCTCTACTGTGACATTGGCACCTGAAGGCCGGAAGA